>DASRRV010000212.1:0-95521 GCA_035695545.1 Candidatus Sulfotelmatobacter sp.
CTTTCCTTGCCGCGCGTGCTCGGCTTCCCGATCGATCAACGCGATGCACTTCTCGGCAAGATCGAGTGGTGCTACGAGAAGCGGTTCATAGCTCGGATTCTCGGCGTAGGCGGTCAGGAAACTGAAGACGTCGTGCACTGCCCGAGTGACCTCTGGATTCGCAGTGAACAAACTCAAGTCAGTATAAATTCGTGCCGTTGTAGCGTTGTAGTTACCGGTGCCAATGTGCGCGTAGCTGCGAGTTACACCGTCGGGATCGCGCCTGACCAGCAGCGACAGCTTGCAATGGGTCTTCAGCCCTACGAGACCGTGAAACACCTGCACACCGGCATCTTCCAGGTCGCGGGCCCAGCGAATGTTCGACGCTTCATCGAAGCGCGCCTTCAATTCGACAACGGCCGTTACTTCCTTCCGCGAGGCTGCATCGATCAGCGAAGGAACAATGAGCGAGTGTTCGCTGGTGCGGTAAAGAGTCTGCTTGATCGAAAGAACCTTCTCGTCTTCGGCAGCAGATTCGATGAACGAAACGACCGCGTCGTACGAGTCAAACGGGTGATGCAGCAGAATGTCATGCCCGCGTAATTCCTCGAACAAGTCTTTCGATTTCGAGGTCAGGCGCAACTCCCGCGGCGAAAAGCTGCGGTACTTCAGGTCGGGGCGATTGACCTGCTCGTAGACATTGAATAAACGAGAAAGATTTACCGGCCCATTGACGGGAAACACCTGCCAGGGATCAAGCTCAAACACGGTGCGGAGCCGGTCAATGATTTCGGGATCGGCGTCGGCTTCGATCTCCATGCGCACGGCATCGCCCTTGCGGCGGTTATGGAGTTCGGCGCGAACAGACTCCAGCAAACTGCGTGCTTCTTCCTCCGCCAGATAAAGATTGCTGTTGCGCGTCACACGGAAGGGAGCGGAGGATACGATATCGTAACCGTGATACATGCGCACGGCATGGTGCGCGACCAGATCGGCAAGGAAAATGAAATCGGCCGTACCCTCCGACGGCAAGCGTACCAACCGGGGCAGTGCGCGTGGAACTGACACCACCCCCGTGTAGGTCAGTGCCGAACGCCGGCGTCGGCGCAGCAGGAAACCCACGCAGAGCGCCTTATTAATCACTCGAGGAAAAGGATGTGCCGGGTCGACGGTTACCGGAGTGAGCAGCGGGTCCAGTTCCTTCTCGCAATACTCGTCGACGAAACGCTGAGCAGCCGCGTCTAGTTCGTGCAAGCCCAGGACGCGAATTCCGTTCTGCGAGAGCGCCGGGCGCAGCCGCGCATTCCAGCAGTCATACTGATCGTCGACAAACTCATGGGTCAGCCTGTTCAGCAGGTCGCGCTTTGCAGTCAGGGTCACGCCATCCGGACCCGCTTCGTTGTAGCCGTCCTCAATCTGCTGCATCATCGCCGCGATGCGAACTTCGAAGAATTCATCCAGGTTGCTGGCCGAGATCGACAGGAACTTCAACCGCTCCAGAAGCGGGTTGCCTTCGTCCTCTGCCTCTTCGAGCACACGCCGGTTGAACGCGAGCCAGGAAGTATCGCGGTTGAGAAAGTGCTGAGGATGGTCGAGCGAAATACGAGCCATGACGACGCGCGTTTACGGTTCAAAGAACCTATTCGGGAGACCTAGTATAAAGCATCCACCATTCCATAGCCGGACCTTGACTCAAGGGATGCACTGCCCGTTTTGTACGGAAAAACCGGCGCCTGAACAACTCGTACTTTGTTCAGGCGCCGGCGTGAGACTCGCAGAACTGAAGCCATCCGGCTCCAGCGACACAGATTAGGGCAAGTAGTACCGGAACGAGGTGAAGATCATGCTGTCGAGACCGTGGGGCTCGTAGCCGCTGGCACCCGACCAGACTTCACGATCGACGTAGGAGAACTGCGGTCCGAACTGAATGCGGCCCCGATTCACCTTTTCTCTTGAGCCGTCATACAACTTGAACCAGAATCCGGCGGTGCCTTCGATCAGCGCGCGCGTGTCGGCCGTACAGCTGGAAAGGCCACCGGGCAGAAAGCCTCCGGCGCCGCTGGGCACGGTCTCGGAGTAGCAACCCGAGTTGCTGAATTGCGGAGCGCCATACCCGACATACTTGCCGGTGATGGCATCGAAGTCCGCCGCACGGCTGGCGTACTCCGCGCCCGCGTTCAGATAAATATCAATCTTCGGTCCGTGCCACTCCAGGGTAGTCAGGCCCTGCAAGCTCTTGACGAGATGCAGTGTGCCGTTCGCATAGGCCGAGGCGTCAGCGAGACCGCCCGAGCCGTAGCGGCCGATGCCGCTGCCCCCGAAGCCATGCAGTCCGAAGTCAAGGTGCTTGTGATCGAAGGACCAGCGGGCATTGGCGCCGAAGCCGCCACCGTTCCTCGAACTGTTGTAGGCCCCTGCCGCACTGGGCGCCGTGGCGCCATTCGCCACGCACGGGACCGTTGCGGAAGCTTCTCCGCAGGGAAACACCCGGTCGCGGAAACGGCTGAACACCCCGAAGATTTCGTAATGTCCAAATCCCGGCTCAAACGCCAGCTTGGCAATAAAATCCGGAGTTGGGTTGAAGGAATAGTTGGCCGCGTTCGAACAAGTCGTAACCGGGTTCCCGTTGACCGTGCTCGTGGTGCAGGTGGTGATGCCGGAATTGTAGAGTCCACCGCCCGCTCCCGCTGAACCCACCACGAAGTTGGCGCTGTTCCCGTGCGCCGTGAGCGTCTCCTGAGAATTTTCCATGGAGAAGGCGAGCCAAGTCTTGGGGCCGAGGTTCTTTGCTACTCGCAGGCCGAATTGCCGGGCCCAACTGAAACCGACGGTGTATTGCGCGTCGATGGTCATGGGCAAGGCTTCACTGCGGTTTTCCACGCCCTTCTTCGTTTCGGTGACGAGGCTCCACATCTGGCCACCAGTAAAGGTCCAACCGTTGTCAAAGGCCGCCTGACCCCAAGCCTGACGTTGCCGCATGGTGTAGCTGTTGCTCTGGTTGTTATTGGAGGTAATGCCGGCGGACAGGAAATCGGACTCTATAAAACCAGCCAACTTTACGCTCTT
Source organism: Candidatus Sulfotelmatobacter sp. (assembly GCA_035695545.1). Classification (GTDB taxonomy): domain Bacteria; phylum Acidobacteriota; class Terriglobia; order Terriglobales; family Acidobacteriaceae; genus Sulfotelmatobacter. The sequence continues at coordinate 3,046 of DASRRV010000212.1, forward strand.
TAGCCGGCCCTCCGCGAGCAAAGAGATGCGCGACTGGCGGCCCGATCCGAAGAATTCCGACATGGTGTTTTGCGAAGCACCGGGCATAGTCACATTATTGAAGGGTGTGTTGACGTCAGAAGCGAGAGCGCGCGACCGGCGCACCGTTTCTGCCGCGATGAAGCCACCCGGCGTGATCGTGATGCCTTTCACGTGGAGCACGGTCGGCGGCTCTGAGATCGTCTTCTGGGCATCCTGCAGAGCCACCACAGTGTTGGTCATGCCAGATTGCAGGTCGGTCACGCTGCTCTTCAGATCGGTGACGGTCTGCTGCTGCTGCGCAGCTTGGGCTTGAGCCGCGTCCGCTTTGCTCGCGGCGTCAGTTGCGGCGGTCTGAGCCTGCTGCAGGCTCTGATCTTTGCGGTGCAGTTCGTCGCGCAGTTCCTGAAGTTGTTGCTGCTGCTGGGCCAGCGCGGCCTGCTGCGCAGCGATCGCATCTTTCAGCGACTGCACGTCAGCCGCGGTCAGTGTTGCCGCGGCAGCTTTGGCTTTCTTGGGTTTAGCCGCGGTGCTGGTTTGCCCGACCAGCGCTGTCGCCAGAAACAGAATCGCACACACCTTCCACGCAGACTTCATTATCCTCTCCTTTTTCGCTATCAATGAGAATCCCTGTGCTGATGGGGCCCCTTATTTGACTTGCTTGATCGCTTCTTTCACCTTAGCAGCCACGTTATCAGGCAGCGGTGCATAGCTCAGCGCGTTGGTCATTTTCTGGCCGTCGCTCACCATCCAGTTTAGAAAATCGGCCAGAATCTTGCCCTTGGCGCCGTCCTTCGATTGCTCGGGAATCAGCAGCCAAGTGAAACTAGAAATCGGATACGCATCTTTCCCTGGGGCGTTGGTGATCGACACACGGAAGTCCGCCGGCATTTTCGGAGCCGAAGCGGCCGCTGCGGTTACACCTTCGAGCGAAGCCTTCAGGAAGGTGCCCGCCGAATTTCTTACGCTACCGTACGGAATGTTGTTCTGCAGAGCATAAATCAATTCAACGTATCCGATCGAGCCGGGCAGTTGCCGAATCGATCCGGCGACGCCTTCGTTTCCTTTACCTCCGAGTCCGATTGGCCATTTTACCGACGTGTCGCTGCCGACCTGGCTCTTCCATTCCGGACTGACTTTCGAAAGGTAATCGGTCCAGATGAAACTGGTGCCGCTGCCGTCGGAACGATGCACGACGATGATGTCCTGGTTGGGGAAATTCACTCCTGGGTTCGCCTTGGCGAGAACGGGATCGTTCCACTTGGAGATCTTGCCCAGGAAAATTCCGGCCAGAGCTTCCGGCGTGAACTTCACTTCGCCGCTGACTCCGGGAATATTGTAAGCGGGCACGACTGCGCCGAGAACGGTTGGAATGTTGAGAATCTTTCCCTTGACGTCCTGCAGTTGCTTATCGGTCATGGGCATATCGCTCGCGCCGAAATCTACGGTGCCAGCCGTAACTTGGCGAATGCCGCCGCCGCTGCCAATGGGCTGATAGTTGATTTGAACATCGCCATGAATCTTGTGGTACTCGCTGAACCACTTCGAGTACATCGGGTTGGGAAAGGTGGCGCCGGCTCCGTTCAGCGTGGTCTGCCCCACTAAAGGCATCGCCAGAAGGACGCACACCAACAGCAGCACGATTTTGCGCATCACTCGATCATTCCTCCTTTGGAATATGTCCCGTTCTATCGGCGCAGTGTTACAGGACGGTTACAAACGGGTGAATTTCTGATGAATGAACTTTCGCAGGAGAGCGTGTGTAATTTGCGTCGAAGTACCGACTGCGAGGGATGTTGCGATGCTCTAGTGCGCCGGTTGCAGTCGCGCAATCTCGCGTGTAAACAAAGTGTTGCCCGGAAATTCTGTGCGCAAGCCTGTCAGGAGTTGTAGGGCTCGGGGCTTGTCTTTTTCGCGCACGTACGCGATTGCCAACAGGATTCGAGCGAAAGGCGCGAGGTAGTGTCCGTGCTCGGCTGTGGTTTGCAGATCGGCAATGCCGCCTTGCTTGTCGGCGGGCAACCCACCCACGCGAAGAATCCACCGCACCGGCGCAGCCATGCTGCCGATGACGTACTTGCTGAATCCGGTGGCGAGCAGCGCGTCGTAGCAATCAGGGCAAACGGCAAGCAACTGCTGCGCCCAGACGGACGCTTCCTTGGTGAAATGCAGAGATGCCAGATTCCGCTTTTCGATGAGCGCGGCATAGTCGGCTTGCAATCCTGACGACAGAGTCATGGCGAAGAGCGCATCGCGATCTTTGGAGTCTTTCGTCAGGCGAGCACGAGCCAGATTTTCTGCCCGCCCGATGGCTGCATGGAACCGGTCGCGCAGTTCAGGATCGGGCGTAAGCTTCGGCCGGTCCACAAAGGCGTCGTCGTTCTCGAAGAACTGTGCCTCGAGCACTCCCAGGCGGTTGAATTCGGAAAACAGGAATCCGGCCGCCTCGCTGACCGGGCCCATGGGATCATCCGGGTGCATGGTCTCCCACTGCACAAAATCCTTCTGTGCGCCGGCGAAATCGAGATTGTAGAGTCCGGAAAATCCGCGGTCGAGGGGCGAGACCAACGACACCTGTGGAAGGTCCTCCGCTGCAACCGGCGCAGACAGGGCGCAGCACGCGCATAACACGGCCGCGATCGTCACCGCCGCGGTCTTCGCTGCTTCGATCGTCGCCGCTTCGATCGTCGCTGCCCCGACCTTCACTGCTACGATCATCCAGGCTCGCGCATCTGATGTTTTGACCATGTGCCAAGCACCGATGTTGGACTATTATCGTTGATTCGCGCCGCTTCAATTTGCATCTTTAACAGGGGCGCTACCTATTCTGATGACGCCACCTGCAAGAGCACGATTCCCGATCTGTAAAACGTTTGTAAATTGTGGGGGATCTTCTACTCAGAGGACAAGCCTTCATGACTGATCCGAACATTCGCTATGCTCCCGGCTGGCCGGGCATTCCGCCGCGTTGGACCTCGAGCGCCAAGACCGGCGTTGGAACTGCGCTCAACCAGCACAGCAAAGTCTGGTTCACTCTGAGCCACGGCATCCTCAACGAAGTCTACTTTCCGCGAGTCGACCAGGCCTGCACCCGCGACATGGGTTTTATCGTGACGAATGGCCGCGACTTTTTCTCCGAGGAGAAGCGCCATTGCAGGTTTGAGAATCGTCCCTTCGAACCCGGAATTCCTGTGTTTGAGCTGACCAACACCTGCGATGGCGGACGTTATCGCATTCACAAGGAAATTCTCACCGACCCCTATCGCAACGTTGTTCTGCAGAAGATCCGCTTCGAGCCTCTGCAAGGATCGCTCTCTGACTACCGTCTCTACGCGCTGCTATCCCCGCACCTCGCCAATTTCGGAAATGGCAACACGGGTTGGACCGGGAATTACAAAGGTATCCCCATGTTCTTCGCCGAGCGCGATGGAACCACTCTGAGCCTGGCGTCGTCGGCTCCGTGGAAGAAGGTGTCGGTGGGATTCGTCGGGGCGTCCGACGGATGGCAGGACCTGTCGGAGCACTTTGAGATGGAGTGGGAATATGACCGCGCCGAGAACGGAAACATCGCCTTCACCGGCGAAATCGATCTGGCGGCGTGCAATGGCGAGTTCCGGCTGGCGCTGGGATTCGGCTCCATGTGGAACGAGGCGGGACAGCAGGCACGGTCCACGCTGCTCGAGGACTACGCGGAGATTCGGCAACACTACGTCACGCAATGGGACACTTGGCAAAGCAAGTTGCTCAAACTCGACGAACCTGAGCGTCAATATGATCTGTACCGGACATCGGTCGCGGTTCTGCGCACGCACGAGTCGAAAGATTTTCTCGGCGGAATTATTGCCAGCCTCTCCATTCCGTGGGGTTTCAACAAAGGCGACGAGGACCTGGGCGGGTACCACCTCGTCTGGCCGCGCGATCTGGTGGAGACGGCGGGGGCGCTGCTCGCCGCCGGGGCGACAACCGACGCGGTGAGAGTGATGCGCTATCTGGAGGCCACGCAGGAGGCGGAGGGAAACTGGGCGCAGAATCTCTGGCTCGATGGCCGCCCGTATTGGGGCGGTATTCAGATGGACGAAACAGCCTTCCCCATCCTACTGCTCGATCTATTGCGGCGCGAGGCTCCTGGCTCCCTGGGAAGACTTGAGCGCTGGTGGCCCATGGTGCGCAAGGCGGTCAGCTTCATCGTGCGGAACGGCCCTGTGACGCAACAGGATCGGTGGGAGGAGGACGGAGGCTATTCACCGTTCACTCTCGCGGCAGAAATATCAGCTTTATTAGCTGCGGCTGACATTGCGGATCTCACCGGGCACAGCGAGCAGGCCCAGACCATGCGCGACACGGCGGACGCCTGGAATGACAACATCGAGCGCTGGGTGTATGCATCAGGAGGAGATCTCGCGCAGCAACTGGGCATCGATGGTTACTACGTACGCATTGCCCCACCCGACAACGACGGGGCCGCGTCGCCTACGCAGGGCTTTGTTCCGATTAAGAACCGGCCGCCGGGACAGGACGGATACCGCGCCTATCACATCATTAGCCCTGACGCCCTCGCGCTTGTGCGTTTCGGCCTGCGCGCCGCAGATGATCCCCGCATCATGAATACGCTGTGCGCCATCGACGCCCTGCTTTCCGTCGAGTTGCCCCAGGGACCTTGCTGGTATCGCTACAACGGCGACGGATACGGCGAACACAAAGACGGGTCCGCGTTCGATGGAACCGGAATTGGGCGCGCATGGCCGCTGCTCGCGGGCGAGCGTGCGCATTTCTGCTTGGCGGGAGGCCATCGCGATGAGGCGGAGGCCCTACTCTCGGTCATCGAAAATTCAACCGCCGGACACAGCCGCCTTCTACCTGAGCAAGTCTGGGACGCGGCGGACATCCCTGCACTGGAACTGTTCCGCGGGAAGCCCTCAGGCTCAGCTTGTCCCCTAGTCTGGGCTCATTCCGAGTACATCAAGCTCCGCCGTTCCATTCGCGACGGCAGGATTTTTGACCAGCCTCCGCAGACCGTGAAGCGCTACCTGGTGGATAAGCATGTGCGACAAGTCTTCGGGTGGAGGTTCAACAACAAGACGCGCACCGTGCCTCGCAACAAGACGCTGCGCATCGTGCTGCTCACCCCTGGCCGCGTGCATTGGAGCGTCGACGGTTGGAAGACGTACCACGACACGGACGCGGGCGACACTGGCCTTGGCATCTACACGCTCGACCTGCCCACAGCCTCCATGCCTCCCGGAGGCCAGGTCTCGTTCACGTTCTTCTGGCCAACAGAGAATCGATGGGAAGGCACGGATTACAGCGTGACTGTGGAGAACGGCTAGGCGGATGAAGTAGCGGTCGGGCAAAAGCACCGGAAGCTGCGACTCAGGCTTCAGGGCAGGTATAGCAGAGTTCTACGACTGTGCAATCGTCGCTCAGAGGAGTGCCGGCACAAAAATCAGAGACGGCAGAAAAAATCCCTTCCAGCGTAGGAGACTTGCAGGCAGCCGCTTCCAGTCGCGAGTCCTCGAAGAAATCTCCCAGGGCGTTTTCAGCTTCAGTGACGCCGTCGGTCACCAGAATAAAGCGATCGCCGGATTTCATCTGGCAACTGGCGCTTTCAAAAGTCGCGTCCGGCAGAAGACCGACGGGCACGTTTCCGTGCGGCGGCCGCATCACTTCTCCCGCGCACACCAGAAGAGGCGGAACGTGGCCGCAGTTTACGTACTCGAGTTCACCGTCCTTGCGCAGGCGCACCAGCAACACCGTGGCATATTTTTCACCGACGAGTTTCTCGGTGAAGAAACGATTGACGGCTGCCACTACGTCGAGCAGCGGCATGCCGGAACTCAGATGCGAATAGATCATCCCCTGCAGCGTGGAGGCGAGTAGGGCGGCCGAGACTCCCTTGCCGCTGACATCAGCCAGCACGACGGCGAGACCTTCCTTAGTGTTGACCGCGTCAAAGAAGTCTCCCCCAATTTCCTTACAAGAAAGGTTCTTGCCGCGCAGGCGGGCGAAGGGCACTTCTGGAATCTTCACCTGCATCAGACGCTGCTGGATGCTGGCGGCAATGCTCAACTCCTGTTGGTACCGGCGCGCTTCTTCTTCGGCTTGCACCAGCCGCGCGTTTTCGATGAGCGACGCCGCTTCAGTCGCGATCACGTGGAGAATGTCGTGGCCCACACCACCGATGTCGCGCGAAGCGAAGCGCGAATCGACGTAGAGGACTCCCATGGCCTCGGCGGAACCGGCGGCCAGAATGGGCGTTTGCGCGTCGCGCGTCGCCTGCACCTGCATCTTGCGCAGCGGAATGCAGACCACGGTTCGCAGATCGTAGGCGACAATGCTCTGCCGGCCGGCAAGATCGAGCGACTGGCTGGTATCGGTCAAAAGAAATTCGGAGTTCGACCGCATCGATTCTTCGAGGATCGAGTGCGAAATCGTCTTGTCGTCGAGCAGAGGCTCTTTTTTCGAGTTGCGACCGGCGGCGAGGCGAAGCTTCCCTTCTTCGTCCTTCAGAAAAACATAGCCGCGTTCGGCTCGGGTCAGCTGCAGAGTGACGTCGAGCATGGTCATCAAAATCTCGTCGAGCACTCCGGCCGTATTTAGTTTGCGGGCGGCTTCGAGGAAAAGTGTGAGCTTTTCAAGGTCGGTCGCTTCCTGCTTGATCTGAATGCCGGAAATTTGGCTGAGGAATTCTCGCGCCGTATTTGAAGTGGCGTGCGCCGGATTGAACAGAATGTAGGCGGAGTCACGCGCGCCAAACTCCAGCCGGTCGCCGCGTTCCAGCTTCTGACGCTGGATGCGCTCTCCGTTGACGAAGGTGCCGTGCTTGCTGCCCAGGTCGACCAGGAAGAAATCCTGGCCTTCCTGCATGATCTGCGCGTGGTCTCGCGAGACGCGCGGGTCGGCGATCACCAGATCCTTGTCGACTTTCCGTCCCACGCTGAACGGGATACGGTTCAGCACGATGTTCTTTTGCTCACTCCCCTGCACGAAGACGAGGGCGGGAAACACTCCGGAACCGGAGCCGTGATGACTGATGCTGTTCAGGGTCATGAATGGCAAATCGCAGCGCCGTTCGCCGTCGCCAGCGCTGAAAAGCCGCGGCTCAGCCGCGGCAGTTCTTGCAGCACCAGACTACTCTGTGGGCGCGCCGTCTCGCAAGTTGCGCGCGGAGTTCATCCCTACGTCCAGCAGCGCAAGTCCGAAGACGAATACGGGCATCACAAAATTCGAGTAAAACGGCAGGGCCCAGACTTTCTGTCTGACTTCCGGGGTCAGCCAGAGATATGCGGCGCTCAATGCCAGAGTAGCAATCCAGGGCCAGGCGAAGAGCAGTGCTCCGACCGCGCGAGCCAGCCTGATTGCTGGCAGGATTGGCTCGGCGGAGCCTTCGCTGAGGATCAAGGCCAGAATCGCTGGGATCAGTAGCACCTGATTGTAAGGCGCAAACATGGGAACGATCACCACCGTTAGCGCGAGCACCAGGGCAAAGGCTCGTCCAAACGCTGCGCTGGTCACAGGTTCTCGGCGACTTTGCCAGACGCAAAGCCCGCAGGCCAGCACGCTCACGACTTCGAGAGTGCGCCCAGCTATCCAGCCAAACAACCAGACAAGGACGGATTGGTTCTGCGTGTACTGGTGATATTGGCTAATCGCATGGACGAACATCCTCAACCATCCCGGCAATATGAATTCTGCTCCGCCGAGCAGCATCGACATGGCTAGCACGAATCCAAACAGAAAGCGCCATCGAGAACGCCACTCGGTTCCCGCCCACAGCAGTAGCCACAGGACGAGAGGCCACGTTAGTTGTGGCTTGATGGTTGCCAGCGCCAGCAACCCGCCTGCACACAAGAGCCATCCACCCGTCAGGCACGCGCCGCATGCGGCTAGAAGGCCCGCGACTAGCAAAGTCAACTGTTGCAGCTTGATGGCCTGCACCATCGGCCACCAGCCCAACATCAGCAGGATGAAGATGATTTTCGTGCCGCACGCCACCCTCCAACCGAGTATCCGGAGCCAGAACAAAACGCTCCCCGCCGCTAGCCCAAAGAGCAGCCAACGGAAGGCGGTCTGCACAATATCGAAGGGGAGTCTTACGGTCGACGCCAGAAGAAACACGACGTACACCGGATAAGCGAACCCCTGCTGATCCTTTGGATCGTCGGGGCGCGACGGATCGAGGGGACGGCCATAGTATCCCTGCTGAATTTCACGCGTTAGCTCATTGCTATAGGGATTGCGTCCGCGCAACAACAGTTCGCGCGCCCCGAGCCATCGCGGGTAGAGGTCCGACAAGTTGCCGCGAGGCCGGTCGTGAACTGCCGCATCGGCAATCTGCTGCGCCCGCAGAATCCGATCGACGTAAAGCCAAGTGCTCGCCGAGGCCAGGATGGCTAGGACGAGAGCAACGGCGAGTGGTGGGCGTTTTAGCAAAGGTAGATTCAATCCGCTTCATGTTACAACTGTGTGGACCACTACCCATCTCATGCGATGGCGCATCGCAGTCTCGGCCGCAATCGGCTTCGCGAGTGGCGCATTCTGCTGGTTCCTGATGAAGCACTTTCATCAGGATGCTGCCGACTTCCGTTGGGCCCTCCATCTCGCGCACCGTCTTCTGGCACAGCAAGTGCCTTACGATACGCCACTCGAACAATATCCGCTGACCGCTGCTCTGTTCGCTCTTCCGTTCGTCCGTCTGCAACCGGAACTTGCCGCTGGAGTCTTCTGGGGAATCAGCTCCTTTCTCCTCGCCTTTGGTCTCACGCGACACGGTTATACGAGACTGCTGATCTTCCTTGCTTATCCGTACTGGGCGGGAATCCTGACGGTGCAGTGGTCTCCGATCATAGCGGCAAGTTCCTTCTTCCCGCTGCTGTTGCCCGTAACGATGGCCAAACCTCAAGTTGGATTGCCCGTTTTTCTCACAGGAATGAGCCGGCGGGGCGTGGTGGCGTGCGCTGTCGTGGCCCTCATCAGCCTCGTGGTCAAGCCGACCTGGCCGCTGATGTGGTTAAGGCAAGTTGGAAATTACCAGCATTTCATTCCGCTGCTCGTTCTTCCTGCTGGACCGCTCCTCCTGCTCGCGCTGCTCCGCTTCCGCGATCGAGATGCGCAGCTTCTGGGTCTGGCGGCGGTCATGCCGCAACGCTGGTTCTTCGACAGCTTCATCTTGTGGCTCATCCCGCAGGCACCGCGCGAAATCATCTGGACGGTCTTCTTCAGTTGGGGAGCGGGAATCTGGCGCTGGTATCACATTCCGCTCAGCTTCACCGAAGTGGGACGCTGGACGGTGATCTTTCTTTATCTGCCGATGCTCGCGGTGGTATTGCTGCGAAAGCGGGAGGCCAACGTACCAGTACCGGAACCTGTTGTCTGACGTTGGTAGGATTGTTTAGACTGCAATGCCTCCTCAGTGGACATCGAAACCCGCAGCCCGATAACACCTCGTTACTGGCACTGCTGGATCAGCCTGTTCTTGGTTGTGGCCCTCGTCCCGGTGCTGCGCAGCCAGCATCTACCGCTCAAGTTCGATTGGATCACCCTCAGCGTTGCGTATTGGATTCTGCTGGCGGCGCAGGCGATTTTCGTGGCAGCACTCTTATTAGTGATTGGCTTGCCGCGCCAGCAGGCGCGGAAACCGTTCTTCGCGCGCTATCGACGGAGTCCCCTGCGCGTTGTGGCATTACTTTTCTACTTCGCGATATTGGCTTGGGTAACGACTAGCGTGAGGGCTCTCGTGCTGACGGTCGATACCATAGCCCTGCTCGAACTCCACGAGCGTCAAAGGGCACATGGGCTGCGGCGCGCTGTGACCTCAATGCTCCCGGCCGCGGCCTACCTGTTCTTCGGATTTCTGATGGTCCTCGCATACAACTGCGCGATCGTCTCCGTTCGCTACAACTTCGCGACCGACCCGGCGCTGGCCGCCATCGATCGCTGGATTCTGCATGGCCATTCGGTTTGGGACCTCACGCACTGGGCCGTCCAAGCATTCCCGCTTTCATTTTTCCGCGTTCTGGAGTTCATCTACTTCGGAATGTTTCCGCAGATCGGCGCGACAATCGTCCTCGTCGCTCTCTGCGATGGACGCGCGCGCGCACTGCAGTTCGTTGGGACCATCCTGATGTCCTACTACCTCGCCCTCGCGATTTTCTACATCTGGCCCGCGCAGGGACCGTACTATCTTTGCCCCGAGCATTTCTCGCGCTTTCCTGCCAGCCTTCAGTCCTACACCATTCAAAAGACGCTGATCCCGCGCGCGCTGGCGCTCTGGCACCATGAACCCCTGTCGCGCATTTCAACCGACTATTTCATCGGATTCCCCTGCATGCACATCGTGCAGCCGCTCATCGTCCTGTGGTTCCTGCGACGATGGAGGGGAATGGTGATCGCACTGGCTGCATACGACGTTCTTCTTGTCGCCGCCGTTCTCTTGCTTGAGATGCATTACGTGATCGACTTTCTGGTCGGTCTGATTGTTGCTGCGCTCGCCATCGCGATCACGGGCGGCCCGTTACGGGATAACTCCGTGCGCAAGGGATCTACTGGATCGGGGTTCTCTCGATGAAGCCATCCCAACTCTCGAAGCCTGCGCTCTGGCTCGTGCTCGCCATGCTTTCAGCATTGAGTACGGAGTTCTATACCGTCAAAATTTGGGCCGCAAATCAGCCCGCCGGATTCTCCGATCTCTACGCTAGCTGGTGGGCAGCTCACGAACTGCTTCTCCACGGCCGCGACCCGTATTCCTCCGCTATTTCCCACGAGATTCAGACGGGTATCTACGGTACCCCAGTCGACCCTTCACCAGAAGATCCCACCGGCATCGGAGGTGGATTTGCCTATCCACCGCACGCTGCGATCCTGTTCTGGCCCTTGGTCTACCTGACATTTCCCTCGGCACAGAAAGTATTTCTATGCGTTTCCCTCCTGGGAACGCTACTGAGCCTTACGATTTGGATGGATGCATTGGGGTTCCGCCGCTTGCCACTCCTGTGGCTCTCCGTGACTATTTTTACGCTAGGCAGTTTCCCCGCGTTACAGGCGTTCAAGCTGCAAAACCCAAGTCTCATTGCCGCGGCTCTGATCGCGCTCACGCTGTGCTGTCTCTCGAGCGGTCATTTCATCAGCGCCGGCATTTTCTTGTCGATCTGCACCTTTAAACCGCAATTCACGGTCGCGTTGATCCCCTGGCTAGCGCTCTGGACGATTGCGGACTGGCGCCGGCGCCGCTCCCTGGCCTGGAGTTTTCTCGCCACGATGTTATTGCTCGGTGCAGTCAGCGCATGGCTGGTCCCTGGCTGGATGGCCTCGTTTCTGACGGTCATTCGCGCTTACCGCCATTACACCTACGGCCACTCTGTGCTCGATGTTTGGTTCACTCCAGGGATTGGGAGCGTGGCGTCGGCCCTCCTGCTCGTGGCCGCCCTGACGCTGTGCCGGCCCCACCGATCCGAGTCTCCGAGTTCGCCTAAGTTCCTTGTTGCCACTAGTTTGATCCTGGCTGCGACCGTGGTGGTGATCCCCACCCTGGCACCGCATGCGCAGCTTTTACTGCTGCCCGGCTTCCTGTGCCTGCTGCGCAGTCCCAACTTTCGGTGGACCCCAAGCCGATTCACGCGGACCTTCCGAAGCGCAGGCTGGATGTTGCTAGCTTGGCCGTGGATTGCCGCCGTCGGCTTGTTCCTTGCCGCCGTTGTGTACCCCACAGCGAACCTCCTTCGCTTCTGGGAAGTTCCTCTGTACACCAGCCCACTGGTCCCCTTGGCCGTCCTCTTGGCTCTGAGCTGGCTGATACGGGACGGTGCAAAATCAGGCGAACCCCAGCCCTCCATTCCCGAACCCTAACGCCCGTAGCCCATCCGACAAGGCCAACAAACCCAGAGGTTTATACTTTTGGATCGCCGTGAGGAAAGCTACACAGTAGTAATCGCTTTTTGCCCAGGTATGCAACAAATTACGACCTTTTGTCTATTTTGCAGGGTATGATTACCGTGTTCGAGGGGGCGGGGCTCGACAGATTCGTTGAAGCCGTCACCCTGGGTGCACCGCAAGTTGGGTGAGCGCCCAACTTGTGCATGAGCAAGGGCTTTCCACTCGATCTCGAAAAATCAGAAAACGAGGAGCATCTATGGAGCTTGTACGCAGGCTATGGAGCCATGAGGAAGGGCAGGATATTGCGGAATATGCGGTCATGCTGGCGGTGATTCTGGTCATTGTCGTTGGAACCGTCCGGTTGATCGGGTCCAATGCGAATAACGTCTTTTCCTCCGTTGCCAGTTCCATTCAGTAACGTCAAGATCGAGCGAGGGACAATGGACCGCTGCCTCTTGTTCAGGCAGGCGGCAGGAGTTTCAGCTTCTAAGGGAGCATCATGAACCGCACGCGTTTGTTGATGATAGGAGTTCTAGCTCTCGCGCTTGGCTTTTTTGCAAGTGTGTATGTCTACAAGAACTTGCAAAAAGGAAGCGGGGGCAGCACCGAACCGGGGATGGATGTGATTGTCGCCGCGGACGATCTGCAAGTCGGGACGCGAGTGGAAGAACACGACATCCGGGTGATCCGGATTCCAGCTTCCGATCTACCGCCCGGTGCGCCCAGACGCCGAGCCGATGTGATCGGCCACGGTGTGATCATCCCCATCGCCAAGGGTGAATTCATTCTGCCCAACCGCCTTGCCGGCGAAAATGCCGGGTCGGGTCTGCCTTCCCTGATTCCTCCGGGTATGCGGGCTGTGTCGGTGCGGGTGAATGAAGTCGTTTCTGTGGCGGGCTTTGTTACGCCTGGAACTCGCGTCGATGTTCTGCTGACAGGAACACCCGGCTCCGCCGGCGAACAGCAGACCACGACAGTTCTACAGAATGTCGCGGTCCTGGCTTCGGGTCACACTTTGGAGAGAAGTTCAACTGGTGAGGCCCAGAACACGGCCGTCATCACGCTGCTGGTTTCTCCCGATGATGCTCAGCGGCTCACCCTTGCCAGTTCGGAGGGGCGCATTCAGTTGGCATTGCGGAATCCTCTCGATACCAAGCAGGATGAAGTAGCGTCGGCGAGCGCCCGAGGTCTTTACCGTGGCCTTCCTGCTGCGCCAACGCAGGCTCCGGTCGTGCGTCACTCAGCTCCAAAGCCCGTTGTTACACCGCCGCCATTAACACCCACCGGCGTAAGTGTTGAGGTCTATCAGGGAGACAAGAAGCCCGACGTCGTTAAATTCCCAGACGAGAATCCCGAGGCCAAGTGACCGGAAAAGCTTTGATCTTGCACAATGTGTCCTTACAGACCAGCAAGTTTCCTCCCAGGGAGCGGAATCTGAAAATGAAAGTTCGCACGTCATTGCTCGGGTGTTCGCTGTTGGTGGCTATGCTCGCCCTTCCGGCGTTTTCGGAGATGAGGCAACAGGCCGACACTGCCCCGCAGCCTCAGGCTCAGGCGCCGTCTGGTACCCAGACCACGACCCTTGCACCGCAATCGCAGCCCCAAGGGTCCGCACCGTTGCGCGTCATGGTGGGCAAGTCTTTGCTCATTAACACCACCGAACGCCTGAAGCGGATTTCTATTACGGATGATGCCATCGCTTCCGCCCGCGTGATTACGCCGACGCAGATTCTGGTTCACGGAAAGACGCCGGGGGAAGTCTCGCTGCTCATCTGGGACGAACTGGAGCGCTCACGCAGCTTCGACCTGCGTGTGGATGTGGACGTCAGCGCTTGCGCCGAAGAAGAACACCGCGTATTTCCGGACGAGCAGATCACGGTCACTCCTTCGCGCGCCGCGATTGTTCTCTCCGGACACGTCACTACTGAAGATGTCGCCAAGCGCGCCGGAGACCTCGCCAGCGCTTATTCGCCAAAAGTCGTCAACGTGCTCACCTTTGGACCAGTCGGCGCCCAGGAAGTTCTGTTGCAGGTGAAGTTCGCGGAGGTCGACCGTTCCGCTCTCACTCAGTTGGGGATCAACTTCATTTCGACTGGCGCAGGCAACACTCTCGGCACAATCACCACGGGCCAGTTCGGCGGTTTTGGGTCGCAAACGTTGGGCCAGCCTCCTACGACGACCACCACCGCCAACGGCACCACCACAACAAGCACCGCGACTCAAACGATCAACAACGTCCTGAATCTCTTTCTTTTTCGTACCGACATAAACTTCGGGGTCACGATCCAGGCCCTTGAGACCAAGAATCTGCTGCAGATTCTCGCCGAGCCGAATCTGATCGCGCTGAACGGTAAAGAAGCCAGCTTTCTTGCCGGAGGTCAATTTCCTTTTCCGATCGTGCAGCCGGGCGCCGGATTCACGGCAGTTACGATTTCATTCAAGGAGTTTGGCGTGAGACTGCAGTTCACCCCGGTCATCATGCCCAACGGAAATATTCACTTGAAGGTCGCCCCTGAGGTCAGCACCTTGGACTTCGCCAATGCGCTCACGATTTCAGGGTTCACGGTACCGGCCCTGAGCACCCGCAAAGCAGAAACCGAATTCGAGCTGCAGGATGGGCAGAGTTTCGTAATCGCGGGCCTTATGGACAACCGCGTCACTGACATTTACAACAAGATTCCCGGTCTCGGCGATATTCCGATTCTGGGGAATTTCTTCCGCAGCAAGAGTCTGCAGAAGAGCAATTCGGAACTGATGGTCTTGTGTACCGTGAAGCGTATTTCGCCGAGCGCGCAAGAGCCGCCAACTCCGACGAATCCGAAGCCGTTTATGGACAACAGCAAGTTCGACAAGCCGCAAATGTAGCGCGCTCGTGATCGAACCCGCCCCGGGTTACAGGAACCGGGATTTTGGGGCGAGTATTAGGGAAATCGCAAGGTAGTCATGCCAGAGCTTTCAGTCGTCATCGTCGCCACCGACAACGAGCAGCGAGCCGTGCTGCAGGTGCTCGTCGACGGTACCAGTGTGGCGCGTACGGTTCACGCCTGTGCCAGTTTTCCGGGGTCAGCTTCCGATCCGATTACGCGGCGCGTGCGTGCGGCAAACCCCGACGTCACGTTGGTCGACATCCCGACAGAGAATCCTCCGCTGGCCTTGAGAGCCATCGAACTCTTGCATCAAGAGATGCCCGAATTGGCGATCTTCGCCATTGGCAATCTCAACCAGCCTCAAACCATCGTCAACGCCATGCGGGCCGGAGCCCGCGAGTTCATCGAGCGGCCGACGAATACCACCGACCTGCTGGAAGCTTTCGTTCGCCTCACCACCGCGCAGCGCCGCGTGCGTCAGGAGGGTCCGCGCGGCAAAGTGTTCTCGGTGATCAATGCCAAGGGTGGAAACGGCGCCACCACGGTGGCCGTCAATCTCGCGATGGCATTGCAGTCCGCACATGGCCAGTCTGCCCTCGTGGACCTCGCGCCTCTGGGCCATGCCGCTCTGCACCTGAATCTGAAGCCCGTTTTCAATGTGGCCGATGCGACACGCAATCTTCACCGCATGGACGCTTCCCTGCTCGAAAGCTTTATGACGCGCCACAATGGCGGGCTGCAGTTGCTGGCTGGAACCAACGTGCCGGCGGCCGGCGATCCTTCGACCGCAGAATTTGTCCGCTTGTTTGACATGCTGGTGACGCACTACCGCTATGTTGTTGTCGATGCTTCTTCGCGCTTCGACGCAGCCAGCCGCTTGATCGCAAGTCTCTCCGAGACCGTGCTGCTGGTTGCTTGCACCGATGTAGCGTCGCTTTGGAGTGCGGCCCGGGTCCAGCAGTATCTGGGTGAGGCCGGAAGCCGCGAACGCGTACGCCTGGTTCTGAACCGCTTTCGCAAAGTGCCTGGCTTCAGCGAGTCCGATGCAGAAGCGGCTGTCGGCGCAAAGTTGCTGTGGCGGGTACCGAACCAGTATTTCGCGGTGTCTGGTGCAATCGATCGCGGCACACCCCTGATGGAGCAGCGCAACACCGAAATCGCCCGCTGTTTCTCTGGGCTGGCGCAGGAATTGACGCGCAATGACGTCGACGTGAAGCGAGCGACATGGTCGCTATTCAAGTCGGTTTAGGATTTAGGGACGAACTAAGGGAACGGATTTAGGGAACATTTTTAGGACCCAATGGCCAATCTGCAATCGTTCGAGCGTACCGATTACCAGCAGGTAAAAGCCGACCTGCACCGCAAGATCCTCGACCGCCTGGATCTGGAAAAGTTGGGCAAGGCGTCGGGCGATTCGGCGCGCGACGAAGTGCTCGTCGTCATTCGCAATGCTGTTAACTCCGAGGTTGTCCCCCTCAGCTTTGCCGAACGCGAACGCCTGTCGCGCGAAATTCTCGACGAAATTTTCGGGCTCGGTCCTCTAGAGCCCCTGCTCAAAGATCCAACCGTATCCGATATCCTTGTCAACCGTTTTGACCGCGTCTACATTGAGCGCGCCGGCAAGCTGGAACTGACCGGCCTGTCCTTCAAAGACAATTCGCATTTGATGCAGATCATCGAGCGCATCGTATCGCGCGTCGGACGCCGCGTGGACGAATCCTCGCCCATGGTGGATGCGCGCCTCGCTGACGGATCGCGCGTCAACGCCATCATTCCTCCGCTGGCCATCGATGGCCCCTGCCTCTCCATCCGCCGTTTCGGACGCGATCCCGTTACCGCACGGCAGATGATCGAGAACCAGAGCATCACCGAGTCGATGCTCGAGTTGCTCTCCGCCATGGTCAAGGGACGGCTCAACATCCTCGTCTCCGGCGGAACCGGCGCCGGCAAGACGACGCTGTTGAACGTGCTCTCGGGATATATCCCCAACTCCGACCGCATCGTCACCATCGAAGATGCCGCCGAACTCCAGCTTAAGCAGGAACACGTGGTCCGCCTGGAAACCCGCCCACCCAACATCGAAGGAAAGGGCGCAGTAAGGCAGCGGCAACTCGTCATCAACAGTTTGCGTATGCGGCCCGACCGCATCGTGGTAGGCGAGGTGCGCGGCGAGGAGGCCTTCGACATGTTGCAGGCCATGAACACGGGCCACGAAGGTTCGTTGACCACGGTGCACGCCAACTCCCCGCGAGATGCCATGTCCCGCATCGAGAATATGGTTTCGATGGCGAACCTCAACATTCCCGAGCGAGCCGTGCGCCACCAGATCGCTTCCGCAGTTCATGCCGTCATTCAGATCGCCCGCCTGTCCGACGGTACCCGCAAGGTCATCACCGTTACCGAGATCACCGGCATGACGGAAGACTCAATCGGAATGCAGGACATCTTTAGCTTTGACCGCACCGGCATCGACGAAAGCGGAAAAGTCCGAGGCATGTTCCACGCGACTGGTGTCCGCCCGCAGTTTGCCGACCGGCTTGCGACGGGGGGAGCCCGCTTGCGTCCCGCGCTGTTTGAATCGAGAACGGAGGTCTAAATAGCTATGACGGCGGCTGTGATGGCCTTTGTCGTCTTCGTGGTGGTCGCGATCGCGGTATTCGCTTTCGTCAGCCTTATCGACCAACGCAGCGCCAAAGCTCGTCTTCTCAAGGAACGTCTCGCCAGCGAGCGCAAAACTCCGGAACGCGCGCCCGAGGAAGAACTTGCTCTGCTGCGGGACGAGCAACTGAGCCAGATTCCAGCTCTCGACAACCTGTTGCGGCGTTCGGAACGAGTCTCCGATATACAAAAAACTCTGGCCCAGGCTGGCATGACGATGCGCGCCGGCAACTTGCTCGGAATTTCGGCTCTGGCCGGGATCGTCGCCGCCATCGTTTTCTACGGTATGAGCAAGCGCGTCGAGTTGGCCTGGGTCGGGTTGTTGGTTGGTTTTCTCGGTCCATACTTTTACGCGACAATGAAGCGCACCAAGCGCTTCGAGAAATTTGAGGAGCTTTTTCCTGAGGCCATCGACACTCTGGCCCGCGCCGTCCGCGCCGGACATGCGTTTACCACCGCGCTTGAAATGATTACGAACGAAGTTGCCGAGCCCGTAGCCGGTGAGTTCCGCCAGCTCTATGAAGAGCAAAAGTTCGGTATGCCCGTCCGCGATGCTCTCATGAATCTCACGGAGCGCATGCCGCTGGTTGATGTGAAGTTCTTCGTCACCGCCGTCATGCTGCAGCGCGAAACCGGCGGCAATCTCGCCGAGATCCTCGACAACCTCTCCTATGTCATTCGCGAGCGTTTCAAGATCCAACGGCAAGTGCGCGTCTACACCGCCCAGGGGCGCCTCACGATGCTCTTCCTCATGCTGATGCCGCCGCTCGTCGTCGGTTTGCTGGTAATGATGAGTCCCGAATTCGTGCGACCTTTGTTCTCTGACCCGATCGGCCACGTGTTGCTCGTCTCTGGAATAACCCTGCAAACCATCGGATATTTTGTCATCAAAAGGATTATCAAGATTCAGGTGTAGCGATGCTGCCCATCATCTTAGCCATTGTCGTGTTCGTGACGGTCGCGCTGGTCGTGGTTTCGTTCGGCGCTGCTGCGGTGACCCCCAGCTCGGTTCTGGGCGCGCGGCTCCGCGCTTTGGGCGGTCAGCAACAGCCAGTGGAAACCAAGCCCGCCTTCCGCGAGCGCATCGAGCAGGCAATCGATCCGCTGAGCAAGGCCATTCCACTTTCTCCGTCGGATGTATCCCGGACGCGAGGCTGGCTGATTCAGGCAGGCTATCGCGACGCCATCCACGTTAACTATTATTTCGGCGCTCGCCTTCTCCTGGCCGGCATCGGCTTCGCAGCGGTTGCACTGGTCTCCGGTTTCGATAACGTCATGCTGCTCGCCGGCATTCCCGGCCTCGGTTTCTTCCTTCCGCGCTTCATTTTGAAGCGCATGATCAAAGACCGCCAGCAACGCATCCGGCTCGGCCTGCCCGATGCCATCGATCTCACCGTCATCTGCGTGGAAGCCGGACTGGCGCTCGACCAGGCATTGATGCGAGTCGGACAGGATCTGCACCACGCTCACGTCGATCTGAGCGATGAATTTCATCTGCTGACGCTCGAGATGCGCGCCGGCAAACCCCGTGCCGAAGCTCTCCGCAATCTGGTGGACCGCACCGGGGTTGACGATATCCGCGCGCTGGTTGGTACACTGATTCAGACGGATCGCTTCGGCACCAGCGTGGCCCAGGCTTTGCGCGTGCATTCCGATTCGCTACGTACAGCCCGGCGCCAGCGTGCTGAAGAACAAGCGGCCAAGACCACAATCAAGATGGTTCCTCCCCTGGTCGTGTTCGTCCTAGTCCCCTTCCTCTTCGTGACGGTCGGTCCAGCCTTGATTCAGGCATACCGATCTCTTGTGGGGCGTTAGAGAGGCGCAACGTCGGCTATGCCGGCGCTGGCGATGCCGACAAGACCAGGAGTTTTAACATTCATGCCCGTTTTTTCCTCGCAGGGACAGGCCTTCAACCGGACTCGCGAGGCGTACCTTGCGACGGCCTTAGCCGTGGCCGACACGCACTGGACGCGCCTGCGCGGCCTGCTCGGCCTCGCCCCGGGTGACTTCCGTAATGGCTACGGCATCTGGATTGTCCCCTGCCACGGCGTTCATACTCTGGGGATGAGGTTCCCTCTGGATGTTGTTTACCTGGACCGGTCCCTGACGGTGGTCCACATTCAGAGCGGGTTGCAGCCCTGGCGATTTGCTCCGGTCCGTATGCAGGCGGCTTCAGTGCTGGAATTGCCTTGCAGCGCCGCTGTCGAAACAGGAACCGCAGTGGGGGATAGAATTGAAATAACGACTGGAAGGGATGGTAGAGTACCGCCCGCGTGATTGAAACGCTCCAACTCGAAGAAGTCGTCGAACTCGACCGAGCGCCCAAGTTCCTGGTCGAGTGGTCCTCGCGCTGGCAGGAGTTCGTCACTTCGATCGGTCCTGCGCTGTCGCGCTCCGAAGCACGCCTCGCGGGCGAAGCTCCTTTCGGGCTGGTTCCCTATCGCATTACAATCCCCACCTTCCTACTCGAAGCCTTCCTGATTTTTGCCGCGATTATCATTCCGGTGAAGCTTGCTCAACTTCGTCCTTATGTGGCGCCCAAGCTCTCCAGCCACGACGTGATCTACTACTCCGGCGACGAACTTCCGCGCACCGAGGATCTCGGCAGCGCTGAGGCAGGAACCACCGGCCGCGCTGGAGGAGACGAAGCTCACCATCGCACGCAAACCATCAAGATTGCGCGCGGCGGTTCGCTTGTCCCCAAGGTCGTCGACGCGCCAAACCTCAAACTTCCTTCATCCCACGACGCCGTAGCGAACCTGTTGGCCGTCCGACCGAATCCCGGGCCGCCTCCCTCGGAGGGACTGCGATCGAATCGCGGAGTTCCTAAAGTTCCCGCCGCTCTGATCGCTCCCGCTCCAGACGCCATTCGCGACTACACCCGCAACGGCGTTGCGCTGAAGGGAGCGGTGATCGCTCCCGCTCCTTCGGTTTCTCACGATCCCCTGATGGCCCCAAATTTCAGCGCCTCGGTGGCTCCGCCCGCCCCTAACGTTTCCCACGACCATCCGCTCGTGGCTCCGGCGCTGGTACCTACCCTTGTCGCCCCGGGGCCAAGCGTGACGCGAGATCGCCCGCTTGTAGCACCATCGCTCAATGCCTCCGTGGCAGCGCCTGCCCCCAACGTCAGTCGCGACGGAGCACGCCCTGCCCCAACCCTTGCCGCTAGTGTCATTCAGCCCGCTCCGGCTGCGGTAAGCCGCGAAATCTCCAGCGCTCCAGTGCAGATGGCAAATGTTGCCGTCGTGCCTCCACCGGTCTCGGCGCCAGAACGTACGATCCACCGCGATCCCATGCTCGCGTTGCCCGCGCCCTCGGTCGTAGCGCCACCGCCGTCGACGGACGTCTCGCGCGATCTGCATCGCCTCGCCAACGGCAATGTTCCCGATCCCTCAAAGGCCGTGGTTCCGCTTCCACCCACACAAACGGGCGGCGGGTCGTTTATGAGCAGCCTGGTAGGAAAGATCTTTGGAGCCGCAGAAGTTGTTCCTCCGCCACCGACAGTCAACGCAACTGGGAGTTCCGGCGGAACCGTGACATCATCTTTGCCCGCGAATGTAACTCCACCACCCACCGCAGTGGGGGCCAGCGCTTCCGGAGGAAATCCGCGAGGCACGCGCGACGGCATGGGGACCGCGCTCGGTTCACCCGTGATCGCTCCGCCGCCGTCGGCCGGAGTTTCCGGAGGGACCGGAACACGCTCTCTGGCTACGTCTGCCGCGCCCGCGCTGGGCGTCCCCACGGTGGTTCCTCCTCCACCGTCGCTGTCGGGCACCGGAGGAGGAACGGGCACCAGCGGCGGTGGCGCGGGTACTACCGGAGGCACACTGCTCGCAAACAATATCGTCCCACCGCCACCGTCGCTCGGCGGGGGATCCGGCAGCAGTGGCTCCGGTCTGAGCCGCAAGGGCACGGGACTTGGCGCTCCCATGGACATTGGCTCCTCGCTTTCTCCATCCACTGGCGGCGGTAGCGGCACCTCCGGCGCAGTGATTTCAAGCCAACCCGGCTCTAAAGTGGGATTGCCCACTACCGGCGGCACCGGCTCGCTCTCCATGTCGCCCTCCGGCGGAGACAAGCCCGGACTCGGCGGCGCCGGAGCCGGCACCAGTATTGGCCGCGGAGATGGCTCAGGCAGCGGCACGAAGGGTGTCGCCACGGGTGCCGGTAAGACCGGTACCGGTCGCGGCTCCGATCCCAACGCCCACAGCGGAATCTCTCCCAATCCCGGACCCGGCGGCGCCGGAAACGCCACCAGTGGCACTCCACCTGTCCCCGGAGTCTCCGTTAGCGGCGGGAGTTCGGTGGTCAATCTCGGAAGTTTCGGCGACGATCCTGCGGGCGATCCCAAACTTCCCGCTCGTTCCAACGTCAAGCAGCCGCAACAGGCGCTCGGTGTAACCATTGTTGCCACAGGTACTTCTGGAGGAGCCTTCGAGCCCTACAAGAACCTTCTCCCCGGAGAGAAATACACCACCTATTTCGATACTTCGCTGGGCACCTCTGTGATGGAATTCGCGGATGAAGCAGCGACTAGCCATCCTTACGGCGGAACACTCACCGCTCCGCAGCAGATCCGAACCGATCTTCCCGACGGCCTCCCCCATGCGCGCCTGGTGGTTGCATGTACGCTCGACGCTGCCGGTAATCTGAAGGATGTACGCGTGCTCGAGGCCGGCCCCGCGGAAATGACTGCCAAAGTGATCGCGGCCCTTCGCAGCTGGAAATTTCGGCCCGCCATGCGCGGCACTCAACCCGTGGAAGTCACCGCAATCCTGGGTTTCGGCATCGATACCAACGACCGCTTCTAACCGCTTCTTGGCGAAAACTAACTTCGCCCCGCACGTCAAAACGCAAGCTCAACTATTTCGCGCTCCGCCTGGCCTTGCGCCGCAGCGGTGGAATCGCACCCTTCTCTGGCCGCTCGTGTTCGATCTTGTCTGACAGTTTGTGTCGTGGACGATCCCCTGCTGAGGACAGCTGCCGCCCCAGCGCCGCCACTGTCATGCCCTGCGCCGTATACATCGCCTCGTTGAACGTCGTTCCGGAATTCGCCGCTGCCACCACAAACACTCCATGCGGCGCGCCGTTGGTAAATGCGGTCGCAATGTAGTCTCCGACCATCAGCCCGTTCTGCGACTTTGGCAGCCACCCGAGTTGCATCGGACCGGCCACCCCGACTGGCGAATTCCACGTCGCGCCTCCGTTGGCCGACGAAATATAGCCCACGCTCAGCTGGCATGTAGCCTGCGTGCAATTGCTCTGCGCATAGGAGTAATAGTGAATCGCGACGTGCGCGCCACTGCCCGAGGTCGCCGGATCAATGCCGATCCCCGGGATGAAATGATCCACGGTGCTCGTGGCGTCATCGATCGGAAGGCGCGAGACTGCGCTCCAGGTCACTCCGTCGGTCGAAGTGCTGTACACCAAATCGTTGGTCGAGCATCCCGTGCGGAACCGGCAATCTTCCCAAACCGTCCACACGACACCCGCGCCGTCTACCGCCGCGGAAGGCAGTGGCCCGCTGCGGATTCCTCCCGCGTCGACGTGCGTCTGCACATTGGCGACGGTGACGGGCGCACTCCAACTCGCACCTCCGTCGCTCGAACTGAATGCCGACATTTCGTTCGTAAGAATCGGAACGACCACAGTTCCGTTGGGCTGCACTAAGGGCTGCCCGCCGATTCCCTGCGCCTGCCCGGCTGTCGGAGTCGCCGTGCCCCAACTGAGACCGCCGTCGGTCGAAGTGCTCATCAGGATTTCATCGAAAGCGCTGGGATCGTCCCACTCTATGTAGCAGTTTCCGTAGTGCGGACTGGACGACCAACTGTCGCACACGATCCAGTTCTTGTCGGAACTCACCGCCGTCGCATCAACGCTCACCGGACTCTGCCAGGTAAGCCCGCCGTCTGTCGAACGGCTCACTGCAACCGCCGGAGTTTGCGAGGTGTTCGATAGCGGCAAAGAAGAGATCATCCAAACACCGTGGCTGGCGTCGTACGCCACCGCCGGATCGCTGGCCGCGTCATACGGACCGGTTCCTTCTCCCTTGGTCAGTCCCGGAAGGAACCCGTGGGTCCATGTGGTGCCGCCGTCCGTCGATGTGGCCCAGCCAATATTAGTTCCGCCCCCGGGAATAATGCGGCCCACTTGAAATGCCGCCACCAGCGTCGACCCGTTCGAAATCATGTGAGGCTCAACTTCCGTCGCATGTTGTCCCGGAGCCACGGAATACGGATCCGAACTCACCTGAGTCAGAGTTGGCCCCATCGGAGGAGGAGTTTGCTCAAGAGAGGATGACGAACTCGAACATCCAGCCAGCGCCAACGAGAGCGACGCCACCAGGAATGCCGTCAGGGAGCGTCCACAGAGAGAATGCGTCATCATCTTCGTTTCGTCATCATACGGATATTCATCGGTATCGAGCGGGCATCGTCTGGGATGGAAATTGAAAGCCGCCGACCTCATCATCGGCGGCTTCCCTTCAAATTTCAATTGCCTTACTTTGCACTCCGCTTGGCCGCTGCAAGGCGCGTCGGCGGGACGACACCCTTTTCCGGACGCTCCTTCTCGATCTTATCCGAGAGTGTGTGCAACGGCTTGTCTCCAGCGGAAGATAACACCGCGCCTTCCGCCGGGACGGTGAGCCCCTGAGCTGTAAACATTGCTTCGTTATAGGCTGTGCCCAACTTGGCCCGCGCCACCGCGAACACTCCGTGCGGAACGCCATTGGTAAACGCGGTCGCAATGTAGTCTCCCACCATCCACCCATTTTGTGAGTTAGGAAGCAAATTGAGTGTCGCCGGGCCTGCCAGCCTCACATGCGGAGTCCAGGTAGCACCTCCGTTGGGCGAAGAAATGTAGCCCACATAAAGGCGGCAGCTCAAGACGTTGCAGTTGCCCTGCGGATAGTAATAGTAGTGAACTCCCACATGCGCGGTCGTGCCGGAAGTGGCCGGATCGATGCCAATTCCCGGAATGAAATGATCCACCCCGCTTGTGACCGGATCGATGGGAATGCGAGTGACTTTGCTCCAGTGCGTTCCGTCTGTGGACGTGCTGTAGACCAGGTCGTTCGTTGTGCACTGCACGCGGAACCGGCAATCCTCCCAGACGACCCAGACTGTTCCTGTGCCATCGATTGCTGCCGAAGGAAGCGGCCCGCTGCGAATGCCTCCAGCATCGAGGTGACTTTGAATCACTGCGATCGCCGACAGCCCCGACCAGCTCGTGCCGCCATCCGTCGACCGGAACGCCGACATGAAGTTCGACTCGATGGGCACAATCACGGTTCCGCTGGGCTGCACCAACGGTTGTCCTCCAATGCCGCTGGCCCGGCTCGCGGTCGCGATCGCCGGCGCCCAGGTCTGCCCGCCGTCCGTCGACCGGCTCATCAAAATCTCGCCTGTGCTGGGATCATCCCACTCGACGTAGCAATTTCCATAGTGTGGGCTCGCGCTCCAACTGTCGCAGACAATCCAGTTCTTGTCGGAGCTTGCCGCGCGCGGTTCAACGCTGACCGGCTTTTCCCACGTGAAGCCGCCATCGGTCGACCGGCTCACCACCACGGCAGGCGTCAGCGACGTGTTTGAAATCGGCAGCGACGCGATCATCCACACTCCGTGCTTCGCGTCATACGCGACCGCAGGATCGCTGGCCGCGTCGTACGGGCCGGTTCCCTCACCCTTGGTCAGCCCCGGTAGAAAGCCATGGCTCCAGTGCACGCCGCCATTCGTTGAAGTCGCCCAGCCGATGTCGGTTGATCCGCCGGGAGCGATGCGTCCCACCTGAAACGCCGCCACCAACGTCGATCCGAAGGCCAGCATATGCGGCTCGACTTCAGTGGCGTGCTGCCCCGGGCCTACCGAGAAAGGATCGGAACTGATCCTGGTCAGGGTGACACTGGTCTGCGCATAGACTGAAGTTGGGGATGCAAGACAGAGCGCCAGAAGGGCAGAGAAAATCTTCCCGCGTGTAGCGGTAGAACCATACGGATTCATTCGGAGTATTCCTCAGAAGGGCAAAGACGACAGATTCGAAGGCAAATACATTGAGCAACCACACTCCGTAGTTGCCAAAGTATCGCTGGAACATATCCCGCCCGCTCGAACCGTGTCAATGGGAAGGGTTTTGCGCAGCGGCCGTCTTACTCTGTGTTTCCCTGTGTCCTCTGTGTTGAGGGTTTCCGCTACTGATTCACGGAGCTCCGCACGAAAACAATCGCCAGGTCGTCGACATAAACTGGCTTCCACGCATGGTTCTCGATGAGAACCTGAGCCAGAGGCGAATCCTTAGGAAGCAGTAGGCACCCACTCGAATGATCGCGCAGGAAATCTTCCCACCCCGGCTCGACACGGATCATCTTCAAGTAAGACTTGAAGAATGCCTCCCCGTACAAATCGTGCCGGTCATCCACAACGACCTGCGTTTTTGGCGCAAGCCGATAGATCAAATATCCGCCCCAGTAATCTGGACTGAGCACCGGCCCCTTCACGCCGCTGTGCTCAAGGTAGTTCACCGCTGCAACAGGCATCCGCTTCGGATCGAAGTGCGCATCCATCAGCAGATTGGCTCCGACCCGGCCTCCGTTCATGGCAATCAACAGAGTTGTCAACAGGGCGACTGCAGGCCAAAGGTGCCCACGCTGGCCCGTTTCAATCGCGGTCATTCGCGCCATGAATCTAGTGAAGGCAGCCGTTCTCGGCTGCTCGTCCGATCTCAGTTCCGCCGTCTTCGTCCCCCACAAAAGCGGCCCAACAATTATCACCAGGAGCACAGCGGACACCGGAATATTCCGCGACGCATACAGCCCCGCATACACGGCAAACAGCACCGTCAGTCCCTGGCTCATCCGCAGCTTGCGACCACGCACCGCCAGCGCGGCCATCGCAATGAGAATCAATAACGCGAAACACTTCTGCGCCACGCCATGAAAGTTCGGCGACTGAAACTCGTCGATGTGATCCATCAGAAAACGATTGGAAAGGTAGGATTGGACATGTGCGTACAGCTTCCAACCATGCGGATTCACCAGACTCGCCAGCAGTGAAAGCAGTCCCACAAAAACCAAACTCTGCGCCCGCTTCACCGAGGCGAACTTCTGGACCAACTCCTCGATTCGGCCAAGTCTCGCCCGGAACCAGTTCCACAGCGCCCCCAACGAGAAAATCCCCAGCAGAACGATCCCAACGAGAAATCCTCCGTGCACATTGACCCATGCCAGCATGAGGAGTGGCAAGAGCCACAGCCGTCTTTCCGAAGAACCGGCTTGCCCTTCCAGGCAATCTCGCTCGGATGAATCCAATATCCAGAACCAGGCGAGAGTAAACAACCAACTCATCACGTGCGGCCGCGCCAGAAAGTGAATCATCGACGCTGAGACGGCGAGCAAAACGAGACCCACCGCGAGCAAAACATTCGTGCCATGTTGGATCAACAAGCGGAACGTCCACGCGAACACCGCTGCAATCACGACCGCCGTCAACCACACCACACCATTGCGCCCCAGGCTACCTTCCAACCGGCCTACAACCACGTCATACAGCCACTCCCAGGCGA
This sequence comes from Candidatus Sulfotelmatobacter sp., assembly GCA_035695545.1. Lineage (GTDB taxonomy): Bacteria > Acidobacteriota > Terriglobia > Terriglobales > Acidobacteriaceae > Sulfotelmatobacter. Next base: position 30,015 of record DASRRV010000212.1, read on the forward strand.
ACCACGTCTTGCCATCCACGGTCGAGGAAAACGAATCCACGCGAGGAATGGCGTGCGTGGCCAGAATCTGCTGCCCGGTGCGAATGTGCCATCCGATTCCCGCATCTCCCAGCAAGCGCATGGAAAGCGGCGTAAACACCAGAACGCCCAGCAGCGCCACAAAGATCAAATCGGCCACTGAAGGCATGGCCACTCGCACCCACGCCGGCGTTGCCGCTGTTTCCCGAGAACTTCTGGAACCGTCTGCCATCGCGCTGAATCTTATAGATGTGGGGTAACAACAGCAAGATGACCGATCAGGGGACACCTCGATTTGTGATCGTGGGCGCTGGCTTCGGAGGCCTGAATGCCGCCCGCTCGCTGGTCAACGCTCCGGTGCAAATCACCATCATCGACCGCAAGAATCACCACACGTTTCAGCCTCTCCTCTACCAGGTCGCGACCGCCGGACTTTCTCCCGGAGAAATCGCCGCGCCCATTCGCTCGATATTCCGCGGCCACAAGAATGTCGAAGTGCTGATGGCCGAGGTCACGGGATTCAACCTCGACGGCCGCTCCGTAGAGACTCCTGATGGAGAAATTCCTTACGATTACCTGATTGTCGCCGCCGGAGCGCGCCACTCCTATTTCGGACACGACGACTGGGAGTCGCTCGCTCCCGGACTTAAGACCATTGAAGACGCACTTGAAATCCGCCGTCGCGTGCTCCTTGCCTTCGAACTCGCGGAGCGCCAGGCTGCCGGCGGAGAAGCCGCGCACCCCGTCAACTTCATCGTCGTGGGAGGTGGGCCTACCGGAGTCGAACTGGCCGGAACACTGGCTGAAATCTGCCGCCACGCGCTCGCGCGTGAATTCCGTTCCATCGATCCCGCACGCGCACACATCCTGTTGATCGAGGGAGGCCCGCGGGTACTTGCCGCTTACCCCGACGATCTTTCCCGCAGCGCGGAGGAGCAACTCAATCGTTTAGGCGTAGAGGTCCGTACCTCAACCACGGTGACTCGCGTTGAACCTGGAGCCGTACATGTGGGCGAGACGCACATCGATGCCGCTGTGGTTCTGTGGGCCGCCGGCGTAGCGGCCTCTCCACTCGGCAAGAAGTTAGGCACACCTACCGACCGCGCCGGCCGTGTGCTGGTGCAACCGGACTTGAGCATTCCAAACCATCCGGAGGTTTTCGTCATCGGCGATCTCGCGGCAGCCAAGAACGGGCTAGGCAAATTCCTCCCCGGCGTTGCGCCGGTCGCGATCCAACAAGGCCGATTCGTTGCAAAGCTGATTCGCAGAGAACTGAAAAGAGGTGCAAACCATACGGCTGCCCCGTCCTTCTCGCGCTCTTCGCGAGCGGGCGGAGATGCTGCCCCCCGCCCAACCTTCCACTACTGGGACAAGGGCAGCCTCGCCACCATCGGACGCGCCGCCGCGGTCGCCGATTTCGGAAAGATTCACATCTCAGGCTTCATCGCCTGGCTTTCCTGGCTCTTCGTCCACATTCTCTTCCTGATCGGTTTCCGCAATCGCCTGCTCGTATTCATTCAGTGGGCCTGGTCCTATGTGACTTACGAGCGGAGTGCGCGTTTGATCACGGGCAGCACCTACTTGCCCGGGTGGGCCGACAAGACTCCCGAAGAGCATGAATCGAGCAAGTCCGAGCTGCAAGAAATTCCCACCGCCGTCGCGAAATAGAGCGACAATAACGGTAAGCCTTGCTTCAAGCGCTCGACCAAGGCCAGCGTAACCTGTGTCATCCTGAGCGAACCGAAGGACCCATGCACTCTCTCGCCACCTTGACCATGAAGAACAGTCTGATCCTGCGTGTCATTCTCATCCTCGGGAGCATCGCTGCTGGTTTGACCCCAGCCTCCGCCGAGATCCTCAAGGTTGTCGTCAACGACACCATCCAGCCTATCAGCGAGGAATATATCGCCCGCGCGATCGATGAAGCCCGCCGCCGCAACGACCAGGCTGTGTTGATCGAGATCAACACGCCCGGAGGCCTGGTGGATTCGACGCGCCAGATCATCGAGCACATCACGACTTCCGCCGTTCCCGTAATCATCTACGTCACGCCCAGCGGGAGCCGCGCCGCTTCCGCGGGATTCTTCATCCTCGAATCCGCTGACGTTGCGGCGATGGCCCCCGGCACGAACACGGGCGCAGCTCACCCGGTGATCCTTGGCGGCGGCAAAATGGACGACGTCATGAAAGAAAAAATGGAGAATGACGCCGCCGCCCTCATGCGCTCCGTCGCCTCCCGTCGCGGGCGCAACGTCGATGTCGCCGAAAGCACGGTGCGCCAGTCGAAGTCGTTTACCGAGCAGGAGGCTCTCACGCAGCACCTCATCGACTACGTTGCTTCCAGCGACGAGGATCTTCTTCATCAGGTGGATGGCAAGAGTTTCAAGCGCTTCAATGGACGGGACGTCACGCTCAAACTCTCCGGACAGCCCGTTTCTCTGTTTGAAATGACGCTGAAGGAAAAGATTCTGAACCACCTGGTTGATCCCGACGTTGCCTTCATCCTTCTCGCCATCGGCGCGCTCGCGCTCTACGTTGAATTCAACCATCCGGGGGCGGTCGTGCCCGGGACAGTCGGCGTGGTGTTCATTCTGCTGGCTGCCTTTGGGTTGAATCTTCTGCCCATCCGCTTCGCCGCCTTGGGACTGATGCTCGGAGCTTTCGCACTCTTTGCGGCGGAAGCCAAGTTCGCCACGCACGGTGTAGCCACCATTGGGGGAATCGTCCTTCTCACGATCGGCGGCCTGCTGCTGGTGGACTCGCCCATCCCCGAAATGCGTGTCCACTTTTGGACCGCACTGGCGGTCAGCGTCCCGCTGGGCATCATCACCGCATTCCTCATGACGATCGCCCTCAAAGCACGCCGCAACAAAGTCGTCACCGGAGCGCAAGGTCTGATCGGCGAAACCGGAGTGGCGCAGACAGCGCTTTCTCCGCAAGGCAAGGTCTTCGTCCACGGCGAACTTTGGGATGCCGTCTCTTCTTCGCCCGTGCCTGTGGGACAACTGGTGGTCGTGCGCAAGGTGGAGGGCTTGACAGTCGAGGTCGACCCGCTCGGCGCAACTCCGCCACCGATGAACGCGGCGCCCGCAGCTCTGTAAGACCATGTAGCGACAGCCGCCTCGGCTGTCCCGCGCAGGCGAAGCCCAGCGGAACCCAAGCGAATTCCGGCGATCAAGACAGTTTTCCTACTTCAGATTGAACAGCGCATTCACATGCGCCGTCACAGTAACTCCCTGCGGCGTGAATTCTTCGGTTGGCGCTGGTGCCGCATTCGCTATGGCAGCCATGGGGCGCGCCATCCGCGGCATCATAATGCGTGGGTTCTCGAACGTATCGACGGAGGCGTAGGAAAGGTCTCCAAGTGCCCGCCCGCTGGCGCGAGCGATCGTGTCCGCTGAGTTGCGGGCGCGCCGGTAAGCGTCTTCCACAGCCTTGTTCTTGGCCTCGTCCATATTTTCCAGCGTGTAGCTGAGTGTCTGAGTCTCACTGACGTTGGCGTCGGCCACTTGCTGCGTGATCGGGCCGACCTTCGAAAAGTCTTTCAACTTCAGCGTGACGTCGGTCGTAACCCGATATCCGACGACTCTCTGTTTCGGATTCTTGTAGTCGTACATGGGTTGAACGGATAGGAACCCGAAAGTCGCGGCCTTAGGATCGACTCCATTCGCGCGGAGCACTTGCCGCACTTGGTCCACATTTTTCGATGCACGCTCGAAGGCCACTTGTGATGTGTCGTCTTGCACGGAGACATTGAATTGGATCTGCGCCGTGTCGGGCCCAGCCTCAAACTTCCCATCCGCTCCCACGTAAACGGTGTTTGCCTGCGCTGTTACGGTAGGATGCTCCTGGCTAAAGGCAATTGGTGCCGCAAGAAGAACGAACAGCAGGAAACGACGGGCGCACTTCATGGTGAACCTCCGCAACGATTATCGGGCAGGTAGTTACTTTTCCGAAAGCTGCACTCTGAAAGAACGCGAGTTCCGGCAGGTCTTGCGGCCCTGGGAGGGTCGCACAACGCTAAGTTATTGAAGCAGCGTGTAAGTGATTGAAAATTCGTAGCGCGCGTTTAGAGCCCCGCAGAACGCGAATTTTCTCTCGGACGAGGTTCAGGTCGGGTGGCGCGATGATCGTCGCTGGCAGGGCGGTTTCCGGCTCAGGAAATGGCATCCTGGGTGGTATTGGACATCACTATTTCGAGGGCTGACCTTCATGGACCGCAGCCATGTACACGATCATACGTACATTATGGTACGTACAATAGATATTTCAGTCCCGAATCTTCAGGCTCCGGTGCGCGGCCCGGCAGTCGCCAATACGTCGACCTGAAGTCCCGTCGAGTGCAATCCTTCCACTGTTGTCGCGGGCACCTTTCCGGCGGCTGGAAGCATTCCGACAGCACGGTTCTTTCCGGTTTGTTTGGCACGATTTAGGGCGCGATCGGCAAGCGTGAGAACTTCCTCATAGCTCACCGCGCGGGGATCGTGGGAGAACCACGGAAAGGCCGCCCACCCCATGGAACACGTTCGGTAAAGCGTTTCCCCCGACGCACTTACGGTGAAGGGCGCGTCTGCGACTGCCGAAAGCGCGCGCTGTGCCAGCAGTTCTGCCTCGCTGCGGTCGGTGTAGCGTGAAACGATGAGAAATTCCTCTCCACCCCAGCGCACCAGCACATCGGAGTGGCGAATGGAAGAACTGAGACGGCGTGCCATTTCCAGTAAAACTTTGTCGCCCACATCGTGCCCGTAGCGGTCGTTTATTTCTTTGAAATTGTCTGCATCGATCAAGTAGAAAACCAGGTCGCGCGTGTGCGCGTCATGACAATCAGCGTGCGAGCGCAGGGCCTGGCTGACATCGGACTCAATGGTCGCCGAGAAATAGCGGCGGTTGCGCAGCCCCGTCAGCGGATCGGTGAGCGAAGCCTCCTCCAGCACAACATTCGTTCGCCGCAACTCCTGGTTCAGGCGATGGTGCTGGATGAAAAGCAGGAACGCCATCAAAAACACGGTGGCGAGGGTCACCAATACGCGAAAATGCGAAGCCTGAGGCGGCAGGCGCGGATCAATGAGAGCGTAGAACGCAATGACCGGCAACGAAAGCACGGACAGCATGGCGAGGTTCGCCATCCAATCGTTGTACGGTCCATCGCCGGCGGTCTCGGGTGTCGCCGATAGACGCTGTCCCACGACGGCGACCGCGGTGAACAAGGCAAAGGATCCCGAGTAAGGGATGTCGTACCAGCTGCCGGTAAAGTAGACATCCTTTTCAATCGCGCGATTCAGAACGTAGAACGTGACGCTGTTAAACACCACAGCCCCGCAGAGGCACGCATAAAACGTCTTCCATCGCCCCGAAGTCTGCAGCCAGAACACAATCGTGACGCCCGAGAGGATGATCGCCTCCGCGATCGAGAGCAGGTCAAAGTTCTGGTTGTACGACGCCTCGTCGGGCCATACGTACTGCCAACACACCACGAACGACACGTAAAGGTAGAGCCACCACAGGAACAGGAGAGAGAAGTCCAGAATTCCCAAACGCGCGCTGCGTTCGCTGGGTTGCCGGTGCGGGCGAAGCAGCAGGCCGGCCAGCATGGGCGCGCCCGCCAGAAACAGCAGAGCATCGGCAGGATACATCTGGGGCACTTTTCGCTGGAGGATCAGATCGAACGTGATCCAGACCATCTGGTCTCCGAGCCACAAGGCCCAGCCGGCGGACTGAAGCATCCAGAACCAGCGCATGCGACCCTTGCTGGCGACACCGTTCGCGGCGAAGACGAGCAAAGCTGAGAGCATGAGGCCGGCGCTCACAATGTCGCTCACCGCCGCCAGCGCCAACCCTTTGGGGAGCACCGCAGAAGCGATCGCCAGCAACGCCGTGAAAACGAGGGTAGTGGCAACCCACAGCTTCGGATGTCGCAAAGGATTCAAATGTATGCTCTCAGGGATTTCCGACTACTTAGGCCCGTTTCTCTCGCTTAACGCCCCGTGGGTCAGTCTCTGGCGCCTGCGGTGTAGGCGAGAGGATCGTTCTGTGCGGCGATGGCACGCCGCAGTTCTTCAAAGATATCGTCCGGCATCTGCTGAAACACCTCGACCACTTCCGGATCAAACTGGCGGCCCGACCACTTCGCGATTTCCACGCGCGCAGCTTGCAAAGATTGGGCGGCGCGATAGGGGCGGTCATTGATGATGGCATCGAGGGTATCGGCCACCGAAAAGATTCGTGCCCCAAGCGGAATCTCGTTTCCTTTCAGGCCGCGGGGATAGCCCGAACCGTCGAAGCGCTCCTGATGCGAATAGACGATGTCACAAGCCTCTTTCAGGAACGGAATCTTTTTGACGATCTGGTATCCCTTGAAGCAATGCTCGCGCATGATCGCGGTTTCTTCGGGAGTGAGCTTCGCGGGCTTATTCAGAATGTTGTCGGGGATGGCCATCTTCCCGATGTCGTGCAGGAACGCGCCGCGGGCGATGGTAGCCACCTGATCAGCCGGCAGCCCCATGGCGCGAGCGATCGCCATGGTGAAAGCAGTCACGCGACGAGAGTGGCCTTCCGTCTCTCGATCTTTGAGATCAAGCGCATCGCCTAGCGCCTGCAGCGTAATGTCGTAAGATCCGATCAATTCCCGGTTCGCGGCCTGCAATTGATCGGTACGTGCCTTGACCAATGATTCGAGATTGGTCTGGTAAGTCCGGTTCTCCACTTTGAGCCGGCGGTTTTCGAGCGCACGGCTCACGGTGTTGAGCAATTGCTCACGCTCGAAAGGCTTCAACAGATAGTCGTAGGCGCCATTGCGGATGGCCGCCAGAGCCACGGAGATATCGTGCACGGCGGTAACCATCACAACCGGCATGTCAGGATAGCGTTCCTTAGTGCGCTCTAACAGTCCAATGCCGTCTAGTTCGGCCATCATCAGGTCCGAGAGCATCAGTTCGAACTCTTCTCCGGAGGTCAGAACGGCAAGAGCTTCCAGACCGGAACCTGCTTGTTTACAGGCATATCCGGCAGCCGTGAGCATCGAGTCGATGATTTCTCGAATCGGCTCTTCGTCGTCAACGACAAGAATGCGGTCTGGCATGCGAATACACGAAAGTCTATCGGCGATTGTAATCCTTTCGCGAGATTCCGAAAGTAATCATTGAGGTCCGGAAACTGCATCGAGAAACTCTCCGCCCGTGATATTCAAAAGCAAGGAATAAGTACGTCCGCAACGCATGAGCGCTTCTCTGTTGTCGATCTGGAACTCGGCGGCACGGCTTGGAATTGACAAGCCCACGATGGCAGAAGTGTCGTTGTTGATTCTGCTGGGCGCTTCCCTGCTCGCGCTCCGCGCCTTTCGTGAGAACTATCTCAAACTTTGGGTGGTGGGCTGGGCAGCCTTTGCAGGCTCGCGCCTCGCCGAGCACGCGCTTGCCTCGCGGATACCGGCGCCTTTCGACCAAGTCGCAGTTCAGGCGTCGTTTGTGCTGGCGGCTGGTCTGCTCGCGGGGGCCGTTCTGCTCTATGCGCGTGCGCGAGACCTGATTGTTCCATTAACGGTGATCACTCCCGTCCTAGTCGGCTTTGCCGGAGCCAGAGTGCTGTTGTGGCCCGATTCCCTGCCGCTGCGCGTCGCCGTGGAAGTTGGCTACCGGATCATCCTGCTGACCGCTTCCATTGTTCTGCTGCGCGCGCGTCGTGGGCGTTGGGAGCCTTCGTCCTGGTTACTCGCCTTGTGCCTGCCATTGCTGCATCTTTCCTGGGTCCCTTTCACCGATCGGGTTCCGGCAGAGGCATTCGTAGCGGCTGAAATTGCGCTGGGCCTTGCAATATTGCTGGTTGTATTTGATGAAGCGCGGGCCCGCACCAAAAGACTCGCCGTCGTTCAGGCCCTTGCCGGCAACGTGGTGACCGCGCAGCAGTACGGCAGCATGGTGCAGTCGGCAGTCGACGAATTGCAGCGGCTCACAAAGGTTCGTGCGTCATGGTTCCGGTTGCTCGAAGGCGGCCGCCTGGTGGCGACTCACGCGGTTGGCGTTTCGCAGGATTTTCTGCGCGATGCCGGATTCGCCGAGGTCACCGAGGATCTCTCGAAGATCCTGGAGAAAGCCGAGCCGAAAGTCGCGACAAGTGATGGAGCGACGCCCGAGACGGTTGAGTGCCTCAATGCCGAAAAGATTCACCAGTTGGTGATGCTCCCCGTGGTCGGCAAGAAAGCGCCAATCGGACTGCTGCTGCTCGGTAATTCGAGTAGCCGGCGCTGGACCACGGAGGAACTGGAGTTCCTGCAGACCTGCGCGCGACAGTTGGCGGTTGCGGTAGAGAACTTCCGACTGCTCGAGCAAGTGCTGCGATCGCAGCGCCAGTGGATGAACACGTTTGACTCCATCCACGACATCATCCTGGCGCACGATGCCGATTTCCGCATCGTCAAAGCCAATCAGGTTCTTCTCGGAAACCTGGGGAAGGCGCCCGCCGACGTTATTGGCAGCACCTGCGAAGCGACCTTACCGCATTCCTTTGGACAGTGGACTGGTTGCCCCTACTGCGCCCTAGGGGCAGACGAAGAATTCACGGAGGGAGCCGACCCCTGCTTTGGCGGCTTCTCTGTGGTTTCCACTTCATCGTATTCCGAGCAGGGGAATCCGCAACAAGGAATCATTCACGTCGTACGCGATATTACCGAGCGGCGCTCGGCGGAAGAGAAATACCGCCTGCTGTTTGAGCAAGTGCAGGAGGGCGTATACGTTGCCACGCCCGCAGGCCGGATTATCGACTGCAACGACGCGTTCGTGCACATGCTGGGCTACGCCACGCGAGAAGAGTTGCTGGTTCTGAACCTGGATTCGGAAATCTGTGTCGACCCCAAGCAGCGCGAGAACTTCCGGCGCGAAATCGAAACCCATAATTACGTGCGCAACTTCGAAGTCACGTTGCGCCGCAAAGACGGCACGATTCTGCTTGCTGTCGAAAGCAGCTTCGCCAAGCGTGACATAACCGGCGACATCGAGCGCTACCAGGGCTTCGTGCTCGACATGACGGAGAAGCGGCGCGCCGAAGACGAGATGCGGCGCCGCAACCGCGAGCTGAACGCACTGAATGCGATGGCCGTGGTCGCCGCGCAATCGTTCGACTTAGACGAAATCTTGAACCTGACGCTGCGCCAGGTCGTAACCCTGTTCGGAGGCGAGAGCGGCACCGTCTACCTGTCCGATTCCGACAACACCACCTACCGCCGGCGCGCCGCCTGGGGTCCGCGGAGCCGCGACGGAGTCCGCGCGGCGGAAATGTCATTCCCGGATGGCTTCGGTGATCTGGTCATGCGCTCGCGCGCCGAAGTAGTCACGGCGGAATATATGCCGCACCTGCCTCCGATGGTCGCCGAGTTCCTGCGTTCGGATGAGGACCGCTCCTGGATCTGGGTGCTGTTCTGGGGCAAAGACGCTCCGGTGGGCATCATGGGCCTGTGCAGCAATCTGGGATACGAGTACTCCAGCAACGACGAGAATCTTCTGGTCGCCATCAGCCGGCAACTCGCCACCACTATCGAGAAAGTTCGTCTCTACGAAGAAACCTGCCGCGCCTACGAGGACCTGCGCAAGACGCAGGAACAACTCTTGCAGAGCGAGAAAATGTCGGCCGTCGGACAGTTGATTGCCGGCGTCGCGCATGAACTGAATAACCCGCTGACGGCGATCCTCGGCTATGCGGAACTTCTGGAGAGTGAAGGCCTCAACTCCCGCGCTCAGGATTATGTCAGCAAGCTGTTCAAGCAGGCGCAGCGCACCCATCGCGTGGTGCAGAACCTGTTATCGTTCGCCCGGCAGCGCAAGCCGCAACGCGAGGAAGTGGACATCCGCAGAGTGCTCGACGAAACTCTGGCGTTGCGCGATTACGACCTGAAGACCAACAACATCCGCGTGGAACTCGAGGCTCCTTCGGAACCTGCCGTCGTGGTGGCCGATCCTCATCAGATCGAGCAGGTATTCCTGAACATCATCAACAACGCAGTCGATGCCATTCTCGAGACCGGACGTACGGGCAAGGTCAGGATGCGCGTCTACCGGCAAAACGGTCACGTCTGCACGAAATTCTCTGACGACGGCCCCGGCCTGAAAGATCCCAAGCGCATTTTCGATCCTTTCTACACCACGAAAAGCGTGGGTAAAGGTACCGGCCTGGGATTGAGCATCTGCTACGGCATTGTGAAGGAACACGGCGGCGACATTACGGCCAATAACAATCCAGAGGGCGGCGCAGTCATCGAAGTCCGCTTACCGGCCGCCGCCACGGCCACACTGGAGCCCGAAGCGCCGCGGACAATCTCGCGGCAGCATGGGGGAGCGGTCAGCGGTCGGGTGCTGCTGGTGGAAGAAGAGGAATCCGTTCTGGAATTTGAGCGGGACGTGCTCGCCGGCGCCGGCGCGGATGTCGTGACCGCGAGAACCAGAGAAGACGTAATGACTCGCCTGCTCTCGGAACACTTCGACGCCGTGATCATGAACGGCAAGATGCCGGGTGAGTGGAGCGCCAAGGAATCCTATACGTGGTTGAAGACGAATTGCTCGGGGATGGAAGGCCACGTTCTCTTCACCTTCGCCAGCGGAGTGGACCCGAGCGACGCCCGAAATTTCCTGCAGGGAAACAATGTTCCGTATCTGGTAAAGCCCTGCGAAGTTGCGGAACTCATTGCTCAGACCCGCAAGTTGCTGCAGAAAGCACAGGCCGCGGGAGCGGGCGCGGACTGAAGTTTGCCCACAAGCACAAACTCCTCCAATCGCTCTTGCTCACAACTAAAGTCTCATTCTACGGTAGCGTCGTCTGCCACAGACTGCAATATAAGTTGAGCTTCGGACCCACCCAAATGGCCGAACCCCAATCCCCAGCTTTTGGGTGATGGCACTTATAGGAATTCGTGGACTTGAGTGGACACAGCGTCAACCCTTCCAATGAAGGCGGCGGTCACATGCTGAATCGGGTCCCCAATGAGGGGGACCACAGGTTCTGGGTTCATTCTGACGAGTGTTTCGAATCGCTCAAACCTTGAGTCCCGAATAAAAGACACCGGAATGGATAGAATTCGTCTCCCTTTCGAGTCCTCAGAACCTGGCGTTTTTCCGGTGGAGACGTATGCAACTACGCCGGGTGGTACACCGCGGCCATAGCCCAACCAGAGTGATCCGCGACATCGATTGTCGTGCAGAGCAGAGTTTTCGAAATCTCCCCGATAGTAAGCGCGAATCCTCACCAGCCGGTTATTGAAGGCAGCTGGATTCGCAAGGACTGCGCACACCGTCGTCTCGACAGGCGGTCGACGGGCAAGAAGCTCGGATTGCTTCTGATTAACCGGAGGTACGCACACCGTTAAACCTTGTGGCGTCTCCTGCAAACTGACAGGCTTTATGCACTCAACCACCCTCGTATGGTTGTCGTCCGTGAGTCGCATATGACGGCTCAGAGCCACGGGAGGGAATCCTTGCCCTTGGTAGGAGACAGAGAATACGTTGCCCTTCGCGTCACCGGCCAAGCCATAGGCGAATGTGGAGGCTCTGTTACCGAAGCCGGGATAGCTGAGAAAGAATGATTTGTGATCCTGCAGTTGTTTCCTTGCGCACTCGCCGACCGAGCCATACGCCGCGAAACTTGCACTGCAATCGCTCGCCGGTCCTCGTAGGAAGGAGAGGGCTTTCAATCGGTTATTGAAAAGGCTGTAAGTAGTATCTGGGCTGACTGATTTCTCTTGAACAGCCTGGCCAGACCCCACGCTGATTGCTGCGGTATACAAAAACAGGAGTGCGGCGATACGCATAACGGAGGCGCCGCGATTATATTTCAAAATGACCTGCGTCGTTTGAAGGGCGCCTTACGGCCCATCTCGGTGAGGCAGGGATCCAACTACCAGGTTAGGTTCCATCCCCGAAACGCACAGCCCTCCACACCTTTCCACGCCTCTCCTTGCGTTAGACTACTCACAGACCCATGTCTCAATTCGTCCACCTGCATCTGCACACGGACTATTCCCTGCTGGACGGCGCCTGCGATGTCGACAAGCTCTGCCAGCGCGTAAGTGAACTTGGCATGCCGGCCGTGGCGATGACCGACCACGGCAACATTTTTGGCGCGGTGCACTTCGTCAATGCGGCGCACAAGCACGGCGTAAAACCCATCGTCGGCTGCGAGCTTTACGTCTGCAAAAAGGACGACCACAACACCGACCGCACGCCGCCCGAAGGCGACACCTACAACCACCTGCTGGTGCTGGCCGAGAACGATGAAGGCTACCGCAATCTGGTCAAGATCACCTCTGAGGCTTCGCTGCACGGCTTCTACTACAAGCCGCGCATCAGCAAGAAGTTTCTGGCGGAGCACTCGCGGGGTTTGATTGGCCTCTCCGGGTGCCTGAAGGGCGAAATCGCCGAACGGCTTACCGAGAACAACTACGACGCCGCGCGCGCCGCGGCCGGCACCTTCTGCGACATTTTCGGAAAAGAGAACTTCTACCTTGAGATTCAGGATCAGGGTCTGGAGATGGAGCACCGCATCCATCCTGGCCTGTTCCAACTGGAAAAAGACCTCGGACTGCCGCTCGTCGCCACCAATGACAGCCACTATCTATGCGAAGACGATGCGCACGCGCAAGACACCATGGTCTGCATCCAGACCGGCAAGTCGCTGCGCGACACGGCGCGCATGAAGTTCGAAGGCAATCAGTTTTTCGTCAAGAACTTCGACGAAATGCAACGCGTGTTCAAAGACTCGCCCGACGTCCTGAACCGGACGCTGGACATTGCCAACCGCTGCAGCCTGCGCCTGGAAAAAATCGCGACTCCGTTTCCGCAGTTCGAAGTCCCCCCGGGATACACGATTGACAGCTACTTCGTCCATGTAACCCGCGAAGGCTTTGCCCGCCGGCTGGAAGTGCTGCGCCCGCTCCACGAACAATCGAAGCTGAAGCATTCGATCGCTGACTACGAGCAGCGCCTGGAGCGTGAGCTGGGCATTATCCAGCAGATGAAGTTTCCCGGCTATTTTCTGATTGTCTGGGACTTTATTCGCTATGCGCGCGAGCACGATATCCCCGTAGGCCCCGGACGCGGATCGGCCGCTGGTTCCCTCGTCTCCTATGCGCTGGGTATTACGGACATTGACCCGCTGCAGCACGAGTTGCTGTTCGAGCGGTTTCTGAATCCCGAGCGCGTGTCCATGCCCGATATCGACATCGATTTCTGCATGAACCGCCGCGGCGAGGTCATCCAGTACGTCACGCAGAAATACGGCCGCGATAACGTGGCCCAGATCATCACTTTCGGCACCATGGCCGCCAAGGCCGCCATCAAAGACGTGGGCCGCGCCATGGACATTCCCTACGCCGATGTCGACCGCATCGCCAAGATGGTGCCCACCCAGCTGAACATTACGCTGGAGCAGGCCATCGAAGATTCTCCGCAGCTGCGCGAAGCCATCGAGAAAGACGGCCAGATTCGCGAGCTGTTCGAGACCGCGAGAAAGCTGGAAGGGTTGGTGCGCAATTCAGGCGTTCATGCCGCGGGCGTTGTAATCTCGCCGGTTCCGCTGACCGACCTGGTTCCACTGCACCGCACCAAGAACGATGAAATCGTGACCGCGTTTGACATGGTCGCCATCGACAAGCTGGGCTTGCTGAAGATGGACTTTCTCGGCCTGACCACGCTCACGATTCTCACCGACGCATTGAAACTCATCGCACAGACGCGCGGCATCAACATTAATCTCGAACAGATTCCGCTGGACGACAAAGAGACTTACGAAAAAGTCTTTTACAAGGGGCTCACGTCGGGCGTATTCCAGTTTGAATCGCACGGCATGCGCGACGTGCTGCGGAAGTACCAGCCAAACTCTATCGAGGACCTGACGGCGTTGAACGCGCTGTACCGTCCGGGACCGATTCAGGGCGGCATGATCGATGATTTTATCGATCGCAAGCATGGCCGCAAGAAGGTCGAATACGAATTGCCGGAACTGCAGCAGATTCTACAGGAGACGCTGGGCGTGATCGTGTATCAGGAGCAGGTGATGCAGATCGCGAACCGCCTGGCAGGCTACTCCCTGGGTGAAGCCGATCTGCTGCGGCGCGCCATGGGCAAGAAGAAGGCCGAAGAAATGGCGCAGCAGCGCGAGCGCTTTGTGGAAGGCGCCGCGCAGCGCAAGTATCCGGCGAAGAAGATCGAGAAGATTTTCGATCTCATGGCTCAGTTCGCAGGATACGGATTCAATAAATCTCACTCGGCTGCCTATGCCCTGCTCGCATATCACACGGCGTATCTGAAGACGCACTATCCAGTGGAGTTCATGGCGGCGTTGCTGACGTCGGTGACGGGTTCGACAGACGATGTCGTCAAGTACATCAACGAATGCCGCGAGATGGGCATTAAGGTGGACGCGCCCGACATCAACATTTCGCATGCCAATTTCACGCCGCAGGGAGCATCGATCCGCTTCGGTTTGGCCGCGGTCAAGAACGTCGGCGGCAACGCGATTGAATCGATTGTCGCAGCGCGCCAGAAGCTTGGAAGTTTTAAGTCCATCTTCGAATTTTGCGAAAACGTCGACCTGCGTTTGCTAAACAAGCGCGTGCTGGAGTCTCTGATCAAGAGCGGCGCCATGGATTCTCTCGGCCGCCGCGCTCAACTGATGGCCGTTCTCGACAAGGCGATGGAACAGGCGCAGAAAGCGCAGCGCGACGCCGAATCGGGCCAGCACGGCCTGTTTGGCGTGTTTCAGCAGGAAGACGCCGAGTCGCACAATGACAAACTACCCAACATTCCGGACTGGGACGAGCACACCCGTCTCTCGGCCGAAAAAGAAATTCTGGGTTTCTTCATTACCGGCCACCCGCTGGAGAAGTACAAAGACAAGTTGCAGGACTTACAGGCGTTGACCGTTGAAGAAATTGCGGCGATGACAAAATCGACTGGCAAAGACGAAACCATCACAACCGCCGGCATCATCAGCAACGTTCGCGCACTCAAGTCCAAGCGAGGCGACTTCTACGCTCAGTCCACGCTCGAAGATATGTCCGGGTCGATTGACATGATCGTCTTCCCTGAGGCCTACAAGCGCATTGGCGAAAAGGTGAAACTTGAAGTGCCCGTGCTGGTAAAGGGGGGTGTGCGCATCGAGGAAGGCGCAAATCCCAAGATTACGGCCGCTGAAATCATGCCACTCGAGGACGCCAAGGTGCCGTTGCCACGCGCGATCCGCATTCGCATCCCGCTCGAAACTTCCGGCGACACCACGATCGACGACCTGCACACTCTGTTTCAGGAGCGCAAAGGCGAAGCCAAGGTGTTGTTTGACGTGGAACGCCAGGGCGATTTCATGGTGGTGATGGAAGCGTCGGGCTATAATGTCCTTCCGGACCGAAGCTTCATTACTCGCGTCGAGCAGTTGTGCGGGCGCGGCAGCGTCCGCGTGATCAGCTAGTCACAGTATTCTTAATCACCCAATGGCCGCGACCGAAAAAGCGCAGCAGGAACTGGAGCAGATCGAGCGGCAAGTCGCCGAGATGGAGTCCGCAGTCCCGGATGACGCGACGCGGCGAGAGATCATCCAACTCCAGGAGCGCATAGAAATGTTGCGCCAAGAGATGAACGCGCCGCCGACCGCCTGGCAGAAAACCGAACTGGCGCGGCATCCACAGCGTCCACAGTCGCTCGACTACATCGAGCGCATCTTCACGGATTTCAGCGAGGTTCACGGCGACCGCGGCTTCGGCGATGACGCTGCCATCATCTGCGGCATGGCCCGTTTTCACGGCGATGAAGTGTTGATCGTGGCCACCCAGAAGGGCCGCGACATGAAGCAGCGCGTCTACCGGAACTTCGGGACGCCGCATCCCGAGGGGTATCGCAAGGCCATCCGCATTATGCAGTTCGCCGAGAAATTCCGCCGGCCCATCTTCACGCTGGTCGACACTGATGGCGCTTACCCCGGAATCCATGCCGAAGAACGCGGACAGGCTGAGGCCATCGCCTACAACCTGCGCGAGATGGCGCGGCTCGAAGTACCTATCATTGCCACCGTGATCGGCGTGGGCGGAAGCGGCGGCGCCCTGGCAATTGCCGTTGCCGACCGTGTACTGATGATGGAAAACTCGATCTACTCGGTGATTTCCCCGGAAGGTTGTGCGGCCATTATGTGGCGCGACGCCACCAAGAAGGAACTCGCCGCCGAGGCCATGCGCATCACCGCTACAGATCTGAGTGAGCTCGGCTGTATCGACGGCATCGTGCCCGAGCCCGAAGGCGGAGCGCACCGCGACCACGAGGCGGCCGCCAATCTGCTCGACGCCAGGCTGCAGAAGCACTACGGCGAGTTGAAGAAGACTCCCCCTGCGGAATTGCTCGTGTCACGATATAATAAGTTCCGCAACATCGCCCAGTTCTACAAGATCGAATCCTGAGTCCGTGGACTTCCCTCTCGTTTTCAAAGCAGGTTCCTCCGGGCCACAGGCGGGCGATTTGCCGCGACGAGGCAGGGAGCGCGCCGTATAATGGAATGTTTCCTCTTCCGTAATCAACAAATCATGGGCGACAGGGTTCTGCCCGCAAACTGAAGGAAGGTGTTGGGATGGCCACTACGGATGTCGTGCCCCGGGAATCCGCCGGAGGCGTGGGGCACAAGCGCATCGTCAACGACATGAGCATTCAGGTCGCGACGGTCAATGGCTCCGGTTCGCAGAGTTCAAATACAGTTCTTCTACGCAGCATTTTCCAGATGGGCGTACCGGTTTCCGGCAAAAACATGTTCCCGTCGAACATTGCCGGCCTTCCCACCTGGTACACGATCCGCGCCAACAAGAACGGATACATCGGCCGCAAGAAGGAGATCGATTTCCTCGTCGCGATGAATCCGGAGACGGCGGTTGAAGACACCATGTCGCTGGCTCCCGGCGCTTCCGTGCTCTACGACGAACCGCTGGCTCTGCACAAGTTGCGCGACGATCTGCTCTTCTACGCCGTTCCTTACGACAAACTGGTGGCGGCCGTGTGCCCAGAGGCCAAGCTGCGCAAGTTGGTCAAGAACATGGTGTACGTGGGCGTCGTGGCCCAACTGCTCACCGTTGAGATGGGCGAGGTGGAGAAGGCGATCCGCAAACAGTTCGCCAACAAAGTGAAGGCGGCCAATCTGAACCTGGCCGCGGCGCAAGCCGGCTTCGAATATGCCAAGGCAAACCTGAAAAAGCTCGGCGTCTTCTACATCGAGCGCATGAACAAAACTGCCGGCAAGATCATCATCGACGGAAACTCGGCCGCCGCTCTCGGCTGCATGTTCGCGGGATGCACGGTTGTGACCTGGTATCCGATCACGCCGTCATCGTCGCTGGTCGAAACGATGATCGAGTACATGAAGGAATACCGCATCGGTCCCGACGGCAAAGCGACCTTCGCCATCGTGCAAGCAGAAGATGAGTTGGCTGCGATTGGCATGGTGATCGGCGCCGGCTGGGCGGGCGCACGCAGCATGACGGCAACCGCCGGCCCGGGCATCTCGCTGATGTCGGAGTTCGCCGGACTGGCCTATTACGTTGAGGTTCCTGGCGTGATTTGGGACATTCAGCGCGTCGGCCCGTCCACGGGTCTTCCCACGCGCACGTCTCAGGGCGATATCCTGTCGACAGCGGTTCTCTCGCACGGCGACACCAAGAACATCATGCTGTTTCCCAGCTCCGTCTCTGAGTGTTTCAGCATGGCGCCCGAAGCGTTCAACCTCGCGGAACAATTTCAGACGCTGGTGTTCGTCATGTCCGATCTCGATCTCGGCATGAACAACTGGATGTCCGATCCGTTCGAGTATCCCACGACGCCGATCAACCGCGGCAAGGTGCTCAGCAAGGAAGATCTCGACCGCCTCGGCAG
Source organism: Candidatus Sulfotelmatobacter sp. (assembly GCA_035695545.1). Lineage (GTDB taxonomy): Bacteria > Acidobacteriota > Terriglobia > Terriglobales > Acidobacteriaceae > Sulfotelmatobacter. The sequence goes on from DASRRV010000212.1 coordinate 47,909, forward strand.
CTTTGCCCGCTACAAAGATGTCGATGGAGACGGCATCGGCTACCGCACCTTGCCGGGGACGAACCATCCGGCAGCCGCCTACTTCTCGCGCGGCAGTGGTCACAACGAAAAATCCCAGTATAGCGAGCGCGCCGACGACTTCGAAAACAACATGGAGCGCCTGAACCGCAAGTTCGAGACAGCGCGCTCCTTCGTTCCCCGCCCCGAAATCACCAAGGGCAAAGACGCGAAAATCGGCATCATCGGCTACGGCACCTCCCACTGGGGTATCACCGAAAGCCGCGATCAACTCCGCGACGAATACCACGTCGAAACCGACTATTTGCGGCTGAAGGCGTATCCCTTCACCCGCGAAGTCCACGAGTTCATCGAGCAGCACGAGCACATCTACGTCGTCGAGCAGAACCGCGACGCGCAGATGCTCAGCCTGCTCAAACTCGACCTCAAGCCCGAGTTGATCGGCCGCTTGCGCAGCATCGCCCACATCAACGGACTGCCGCTCGATGCGAGGTCCATTACCGACGAACTGACCAGCATGGAGGGCAACTAGATGGCAACGACTCCCGTTGAGCCTAGCGCAGCCGCACCAGCGCCGAAGACGAACCGCATCGGCCTCACCGTCATGGACTACAAGGGCGGAAAGACCACGCTGTGCGCCGGATGCGGCCACAACGCGATCTCCGAACGTATTATCGAATCGATGTACGAGATGGGCGTGCAGCCCGAGTTGCTCATCAAGCCCAGCGGCATCGGCTGTTCCTCGAAGACGCCCGCGTACTTCATGAGCCGCTCGCACAGCTTCAATGCCGTGCATGGCCGCATGCCATCGATCGCCACCGGAGCCATACTGGCAAATCGTAAGCTGGTCTGCATTGGCGTCAGCGGCGATGGCGATACAGCCTCCATCGGCATCGGACAGTTCGTGCACCTCATGCGCCGCAATTTGCCGATCATCTACATCATCGAAGACAACGGCGTTTACGGCCTGACCAAAGGCCAGTTCTCGGCCACGGCCGACCTCGGCTCGAAGCTGAAGACCGGCGTTGTCAACGACCTTCCGCCCATCGACACCTGCGCGCTCGCGATTCAACTGGGTGCAACTCTCGTTGGCCGCTCGTTCTCGGGCGACAAGAAGCAACTCAGCGCCATGCTGAAGGCGGCCATCGCGCACAGTGGCACGGTCATGCTCGATGTGGTCTCGCCCTGCGTGACGTTCAACGATCACGAGGGCTCGACCAAGTCCTACAAGTACGTCAAAGAGCACGAAGAGACTTTGCAGGACGTCAGCTTCGTCCCGCACTTCGAAGACATCGCTGTCGAATACGATCCCGGATCGACCGTGGAAGTCACCATGCACGACGGCTCGCGCCTGCACCTGCGCAAGCTGGAAGAAGACTACGATCCGACCGACAAGATTCGTGCGATCACGCGTCTCACCGAAGCGCACGACAAAGGCGAGGTTCTGACGGGAGTGTTCTACGTGAATCCCAAGGCGCCCAGCTTCATCGACATGCTGAACGTCGTCGATCAGCCACTGGCGACTCTACCCGACTCGATGACTCGCCCGGGCAAGGAAGTGCTCGACGCCGTGATGGCAGAGCTGCAGTAGAACGCGCCTTCCGATTTACGGCAGAAATTCGTAGCAGAAGATTGAGTTATGCGGTCTTCCGCTGTGGCCCGCCAGTGTGCTCTGGATTCTGTCCGGGCTCGGGGAAATCGCTGTCAGCGTCTTTGAGCATCGGATCCTGATCGCGGTGCCCGAGTTGCTCCTGCATGCCGATGTTCCCGGCAACTTTGTGATCTTCGGTCTCTATGGCGCCTTTCGCAGTGTCTTGATCCTGTGTATCGTGCGGCATGATTCCACCTCGTGCATAAATCGGGCGGCAAAGCTGAAGAAGCTGAAAATGAAACCGTCCCGTGGGAGATCACTTTATCACTGGAGATCCCCCTAAAAGATATCCGTAATTAACAGCAGATGCTCTCAAAAGTGCATGGGGCGAGCGATCGCGACACGAAAGCGATCCGGAAGCGAGCCCTGTGGGCAAGGAACTGCAGAAACCAATTGCGGCGGTGGCAGGAATGACTTACGATACTGCCAATCGTTGGAAGGAACTCCTATGAAGCGTCTTCTCTCAGTGCTGATGATGTGCGTATTGGCGAGCGGATTCGCCTTGGCATCCGTTCCCCAAGGCACGCTCACACCGGTACGGGCAACTCACCAACCAACCCACCGGCACCGCGCACACCGCGCGGGAAAGCATCACCATCCGAAACGACACTACCGGACCGTCTAACCTCCAGTAGGAGACAGGTCTTACCGGCCCGCAGCCGGAACTCCCAGCTTCCGCATTCGGTCGCGCGCCTGAACAGCCTCCGGAGAGTGCGGGTAACGCTGGATCAAGTGCCGCAACTCGCCGACCCCGTCATCCTGCTTTCCCAGTTCGATGAGCGCGAAGCCTTTCTTCAGCTGCGCTGACGCCGCTTTGTTCCCGCTGGGAAAATTCTGCAATACCTGGTCGTAACTCTGTGCAGCCTGCTGGTAGTTCGCCTGCTTGAATTGGATCTCTCCCAGGTAGAAGTAGCAATTCCCTGCCAGGTCGGTGTTGGGATAGAACTTCACGTAGTCCGAGAATTCCTGCAGCGCCAGATCGTTCTTTCCGCCGTTGAAGTCGCGTAGCCCGTTGTTGTAGAGCACATCGGGCGGCGGAGCTTGCGCCTGAGCCTGCTGCTGCGCTTGAGTCGTAGCCTGCTGCGCTGCCAAGCTCTGCTGCGCCGCCTGCATGTCCTCGAGTTGCTTGGCGACTTTGGCCAGGCGCACCTTGATCTCATCCATGGTGTCGTTCAGCGCCTGAATCTGGCCCGAGAGTTGGTCGTTCTTCGAACCTCCCTCGGTCTGCTGCTTCTGCAGAGTGACCTGCAGCCCGTTCAGGGCGGCTGCCACCTTGTTCACAGCGTCCGTATCCTGCTCGACCAGGTTCTTCATGACGCCCATGCGCTCGTCAAAGCTGCGCTGCATGGCCGTCATCTGCTGTTGCAGTTGTTCCACCTGCGTTTGCAGCTGAACCATCTCCTTGCTTACGCCCCAAGCGGGCGTCGCCACCGCCCAGACAATCGACAGCAACGCGAAATACGCAGAACCACGATGTAGTTTCATCATAAATTTCCTGAGGAACAGATTGTTTCGATGCCTTGAGTATCCCACAGGTTGGGACGATTTCGGCAGTGCAATGGAGAGCCTGGTACCGGAACTCTCAACGACCCTCGACCGTTTGACTATTGCCCACTTGAGCGATTCGTCGCCGTTCAAGCATCGAGGTTCATGCGTGGCAACGCTCGCGCACACCAATACCGGCGCCGGTCATGAAAGTGACAGGGGGCGCGGGCCGAACCCGCGCCCCTTAAATCTCACTGCTGATAGACGAAGTGCCCCCGCCGATTCTGCTGCCAGCAAGCTTCGTTGCTCTCTGAGCAGAACGGTTTTTCCTTGCCGTAGCTGATCGTCTTGATCCGGCTGGCATTGACGCCGGCCGCGACCAGAGCGCTCTTGACGGCAGTCGCGCGCTTGTCGCCCAGGGCGATGTTGTACTCTGTCGAGCCGCGCTCGTCGCAGTGTCCTTCAACGGTGAAGTTCACATTCGGATGCGCGTTGAGGAATGTCACATCAGCTTGAATGGATCCCTGCTGGTCGCCGCGAATGTCAGCCTTGTCATAGTCGAAATAAACGTCTTTGACGTTCTGGCTGAACAACTCCTGATCCGAGGCAGACAGCGGAGGCGTTGGTGGCGGCGGTGGCTGCGTCACGGTGACTCGCGCACTGGCCTCTTGCGTTCCGCCCGCACCTTTTGCTGTCAGGTGGTACGTGGTGGAATCCGTGGGCGATATCGACTGCGACCCGTTTGCCTGGACCGCGCCAATCCCGTCGATCGAAACGTCGGTGGCGTTCGTGGTCTGCCAGGTCAGCGAGGCCGACTGGCCCGGCTGAATGGTATTCGGGTTCACCGAAATCGAGGCTGTTGGAGCCGCTGGTGCTGGCGGCGGAGGGGGCGGTGGCGCCGGAGCCTTTTTCTTTCCACAAGCGCTGAACATCATAAGCGCGCCTAGTGCGACCGTCAGCAGGAACCATTTCATGTTGCGTTGCTTCACTGTATTCCTCCTTGCGGACCTCTATGATTGCGAGGCCAGACGAAGTATGTTTTATTTCCAACTCCAGTTCGGTTGGGTGTTGCGTCCAGTAAAAGTCAGTTGTTGCAATTTGCTGCCGTCGGCCAGCATCGACCAGATTTCTTCCTTGCCTGACCGGCTCGACTGAAACACTATGTGTCTTCCATCCGGCGACCACGACGGAAAGTCGTTGCGCCCGCCATCATGCGTCATCTGCACCCATTGTTTGCTGGCGATGTCCATCAGGTAGAGGTCGGACGCGCCCGGTTCTCCCGGCCCATATTTCCTCACCCAGGCGAAAGTCAGAAACTGCCCATTCGGCGCCCAGTTAGGCGAAACCGCGTAACCCTGATCGGTCATCCGCTGCAGGTTGGTGCCGTCGGCCTCCATCGTGTAAATCTGCGGTAGGCCGGTACGCCCGCTGACAAAGGCAATCTGTGAATTTGTTTTCCGGTTCCACACCGGAGAAACGTCCGGTCCCTTTGCCGTGGTCACGCAATGCAGATTCCCGCCCGAATTGTCGGTCACGCAAATTTCGGGCGCCCCGCTGCGCGACGCCGAAAACGCCAGCTTCGTTCCGTCGCCCGACCAGGCCGGGGAAAGATTCGTTCCACCCAGGTGCGGAAAGTTGACGGGACGATTGAGCTCGAGCGAGTACATCATGATCTCCCACCCGCTCTTGGTGATGGAACTGAATGCCAGGCGCGATCCGTCAGGTGAAATACGGGGCGAAAGCGAGATCGAATTCAAATGGGTAATCTGGTGCTGGTTCGATCCGTCGTAGTCCATCGCCCAGATTTCCTTGTGCCCGCTTCGGTCGCTGACAAAATAAATCTGGGTTTCGGCAATGCCCGTAAGGCCGCCGCCCAGCCGAAAAATGATCTCGTCGGCAAACTTGTGCGCCATCAGGCGCGCGGCGGCGTCGCTCGCGGTATCTGCATATTGCTTGCCTAGAACCTGCGGTGACTGGATGTTCTTCACGTCATACAGCCAGCCTTGGACGGTAAGCTTGCCGCTCGCCACTCCCAGGCTTCCAAAGGCCAGCATGGCGGCATTCGGAGGCGGAGCGTTCCACGCCAGGAAATTCACCTCGGTCGGTTGGCCCGGTACTTGTAGGGGATAGAAGCTCTTCGAAACCAGTTCCACCACGCCGGACACGTCAAGATCGTTCCACAGCGTGTCGTTGAAGGCTTTCAGTAGGGCGGTATTTTGCGGATCGGTCGTGGAAGGCTTGAAGTCGGGAAGCGCCAATCGCACTTTGTCGACGCCCAGGCTCGTGCCGGTCTTGACCCAGTCCTGCGCGACCGCCGAGGAGGCGAACCCGAAGGCGACCAGCAAAAGCGCCGTCAATAATATGGGCAATAGCCGTGGGTTAGGTCTTACGCGTGGGTTCATCCGGCTTCTGGAAAAACATACGCCATACGACAATATCGTAATCCGATACTTATTCCTTGGCAAGGTCTTGTCCCTCAATCGCTGCTCTTCTTTCCCGGCCCAAAAATCTTATTGTGCTCTTTTCTGTCGACAGAATGTTGCTGGCGTACCCGGTTGATTACCGATCCCATCCGATTCCGGAACCTGCTCGCCGCCCTCATCGCTTGTAGTCGAACCAGAACTCTACAGATACTTTGCTCCCGGAATACTCCGGAGGCAACGGTCCGAAAGTATCAATCCTCTGAATCGCCCGCACCGCGGAAATATCCAGAGACGGTACACCGCTCGACTGTTCCACTTGAACATTCCCCGGACGCCCATCGTGCGTAATATCAAACGTGATGTAGACTCGCTGTGCGCTCGTGATTCGCGGGTCGATCTCGTACTTCAGCCAGTTCTGCGAGACGATCCGCTGCACTCCCTGCACGTACCAGGCGAAGCGCGTCCCGAAATCGCCGCCTCCCCCGGTAAAGCCAAATCCGCCTTTCGCGCCCGCAGCGCTGAACGTCCCATAGGGCCCGCTGACCGGACCACCTTCTCCGAACGCCACCTGGTTCGTCTCTTCCTCTGGTTCCGGCTTGGGCTTGTCCTTGGAGGCTGTCTCCGTCTTCTTCGGCTTGATTTTGGCGTTCTTGCCCTGGATTTCGATCGCGTCGGGCTCTTTCTCCTCTATCTTGGGCAGGGATTTCGTCAGGCCCTTCGACTCGTTGGCCAGCACGTTCTTAGAGTCCGTAGGAGTCGCTGCGATCGGTACATTACTCACCAGAGTCGCTCCAATGGCCTCGCCGCCACCGCCCGCGCCCCAGGATTCCCCGTTCGTCCCGTAGAAGACGGCGGAGTACACCAGAAGGAGCACCACGACCCCAACGTGCAGGCCTGCCGACCACGCCAGCGAGCGTCCCCAGCCGTCGTGCTCGAAATAGATTTCAGCGTTTGCTGCCATTTTGCTCGAGAGGTTGGGTCACGATACTTACGTTGGTGATTCCCGCTTGCTTTACGGCGTCCATCACGGTGGCAAAGGCGCCGAAGGGAACGTTCTCATCCGCCCGCACAAAAATGAACTGGTTGCGCGGATCGCGAATCTTCTGCCGCAACCTGCTGCCGATCTCGTTGATATTGATGGAGTCGTTGCCGAGGAAAACGCGTTGATCTTTGTTGATGGTGATGACGAGCCGCTCTTCCGTAATCTGCTTCACCGTGCGCGTCTTCGGCACGCTGACGTCGATACCCGACTGCAGCACCGGCGCCGTCACCATGAAGATGATCAGCAACACCAGCACCACATCGACGAGCGGAGTGATGTTGATGTCGGCCATTGAGGTCTGCGTGCGGCCGTTCGAGGCAGTGAAGGCCATTAGCGCCTCATCTCGGCCGTGCTAGAGGCAGGGGCCTGCGCCTGGCTGTGTTCCACTGCGTTCAGTACTTCGAGGGCGAAGTCGTCGCTGCGCGCCGCGAATTCGCGGATCGATGCGCCGATTAAGTTATAGGCAATCACAGCGGGAATGGCCGCTCCCAGTCCGGCGGCAGTCGTAATCAAAGCTTCTGAAATGCCCGGCGCCACTGCGCGCAACGTTGCCGCGCCGGCGGTTCCCAGGCCGTGGAACGCGTCGATGATGCCCCATACGGTCCCAAACAGACCGACGAAGGGTGTAACAGCCGCCGTAATGGCCAGCCACGGCACATTCCGCTCGAGGCGTGTGACTTCTTCCGAAGCTCCAATCTGCATCCCGCGCTGAATCGCGGTCAGACTTCGCAGCATTCCTGATGTCGCTGTCTGCCGCTTGTATTCTTCGTACCCGCCTTCAAAAACTCCAACCAGCGGGCTGGGCTTGAATTGTTCCGCCACCGCGGCAATGTCCTGCAGCCGCTGCGCTTTGCGGAACGCCCGCACGAAGCGCCCGCTCTGGGCGCGCGCCCGCCGCAGCAGGCTCCATTTTGTCAGAATGATGGACCACGAGATCAGGCTGAACGCCAAGAGCGTAAGCAGAATCAGCTTGGCAATCGCCCCACTGTTGGAGATCATGTCGACGATTTCGCCGCCGACGAACACTACTGGCAAGGGCAATAAGTGCATTGGATTTAGGTGAATACCTGCTTTTAATTATAGATGAATCAAGGCGCGCGCCTTCCCTCACGTATCCGATCCGGCAATGAAATCTTTGCGTCGATCACAGTGTCGGAACGGGTTAACAAGGACGTTTTGACGAGTCAATTTCAGCTCAACTTCACCGGCTCGCTCTTGGATCGCTATTGGTGAACGTAAACTGCACGTCCAGAGAATCCAGATAGGGCGAGTCCAGGGGCGTGAAGTGAAGGTCCTTGACCTGAAACGCCACATAGAAGCCGTCCACTTTCATGATTCGCTTCGCGCGGATCGGGACCGGACCGAACCGGTTCGGGTTCAGCCACCACAGGTTGTTCTTCGGGTCCGGCGTCGGTTCTTGATCGACCAGCAAAATGTTGCTGTAGATGCTGTGCCGGAGGTCCCGCAGCTTCACGCGCCAGGATGTAATCCTCTCGTCGCCCTCCGGCCCTTGCGGCGTGATCGTCAGTTCGTAGCGATCGTTGCCCAGAGAATCCTTGATGCGCTCGCGGTAGATGGCGTTGTCGGGAGTCAGCTTGGCGTCGAAGCGGTCTTCGGTGATACGCGTGGCTCCCTTGCGAAAGCTCTCCCCATAGATTGTCGGCGACTCACTCTGAGCCCACAGGCACGCTGCGGACAGGATCAGCCCGAGAACGGGTAGAAGTAGGCGCTTCATCGCCGGTCGACAGCCTCCAAGCTCGGGGATTCGACAGCATTGGGACTCGGGTTCGCACTGATTTTTCTCAACTCATCGCACAGGACCCGAGACGCACGGTTGCTATTCCGTGCCAACCGCGCCACCTTGGGCCACAGCCACGGCCTGACGGCGGCAAACACCGCAAACCGCGCTTCCGGAAACCGTCCTTCGGAATCGACAAATCGCTCCATCGACGGAAACGCGAAATCGGATTCGTCCGAGATCACTTTCACTACTCCGAATCCTATTCCTCTCACCTCGGCCGCGCGCGCCACCGCCGCAGCTTCCATGTCGACGGCCTGCGCCGCAAACGATTCCCTCAGTTTCTCTTTCTGCGCAGGATCCGCCACCGCTCCAAAGCTAACCAGTACGCCCTCGCCGTGATCCAAGCCTACGCTGCTTCCGTCGCTGGAATTGATTACCCGACGTGGTCGCAGCACATTGCCAACTCTCAGCCCGGGGTCTAGCGCGCCTGCGAACCCCGCAGAATAGACCACTGCAGGCGAATAGCTGGAGATCACTGCTTCCGCCGCTCGCCGCGCCGCCTCGGCTCCAATCCCTCCGCACACGAGCACCAATTCGCCATTCTCGAAGAAACGAAAATGCCGGCCGGCATACTCCCGTTCGCGGACGTGCCACCCCTTCACGAGAGGCCGGACCTCACGCTCCAGCGCGGCAACGATGGCGACTCTAGACATATCCGTTAGACGTATCCATTCAATCGGAACCACTCCACCGCGCGGCGCAATGCGCCTTCGACCGGAACGACCTTCCAGCCTAGCTCACGCTCGGCTTTGTCGGAACTGGCGAACATCTTCTTCTTTCCCATGCGCACCGTATCGACCGTAGCCCGAGGCTCGCGTTTCAGCATTCGGCCGGTAATCGCCTCGTCGACCACGCCAGTCATGTAAGCAAAAAAATATGGCAGTTTCACTTTTGGTGAAGGCAGTCCCGTAATTTTTCCAAGCGTGTCGAGAATCTGCTTCAACGTCAGATTCTCTCCACCAAGAATGTAGCGCTCGCCCGGCTTCCCTTTTTCCAGAGCCGCCACGTGGCCCTGCGCACACTCCCGCACATCCACCAGATTCAATCCGGTCTCTACATAGGCAGGAAACTTGCGCTTGAGAAAATCGACAACGATGCGTCCCGTCGGCGTCGGCTTCACATCTTGCTCGCCTACGGGCGTCGTCGGATTCACCGTGACCACATGCATCCCACTGCGGCCAGCTTCCAGCGCGATCTGCTCCGCCATGAATTTCGACCGCTTGTACGGTCCAATCATGTCCGCCAGTGAAACTGGAGAATCTTCATCCGCGGGATGTCCATCGTCGGTAAATCCCATGGTCGCCACGCTCGATGTATAGACCATACGTTGCACGCCATTTTTTCGCGCCGCGTCGAGAATGGCCCGTGTCCCGTCGACATTCGACCGGTACATTTCCCCTGGATCCCGCACCCAGAGCCGGTAGTCCGCCGCCACGTGAAACACCGTGTCGCAGCCCGACATCGCCTTTTCGAGAGACGGAGCGTCACGCAGATCTCCGGCAGCGGTCTCGGCTTTTAGGCCTTCCAGATTGCGCAGATTGCTGGTAGGCCGCACCAGCAACCGCAACTCCGCGCCCTGATCGGCAAGCACGCGTGCGACGTGGGAACCTAAGAATCCGGTGGCGCCTGTGACGAAAGCTTTCAAGGATTTCTCAGCTGTCAGTTGGGTCCAGATCGCGACCTCGGAGTGCTACCAGCGGCCGCGCGCCTGTGTCTTGTCGAATGCGGCGGGATGGCTACTTGTTTGGGTAGTGCTCCGCCCCGAGAAAATGCAGTGACACGTACGGTGCATCGCCCACGACCCAACTGTCGTGACCTGGAGGGCCGGGCGGAATGAAAAACAGCATCCCTGCCTTGAGTTCGTGGACAGTGCCATCCTCCATCGCAGCCGTGGCACAACCGGACAGCACCAGTCCGACATGCTCGACGTTGCAGCGCGATGCTCCTACGCTTGGCCCTACATGAGCCGACCACTTCCATCCCGGCTGATACGTGGCGCGGCCGATGGTCATGCCGCCGATGCGAACGAGTTCAAACTTTCCCTTTTCAAAAGTTCGCACCTCATCGGGCTCTTCAAAACGCTTCAGCACCGTCTCTAGAATCTGCCCAGTCACCAGTCACCACTCACAATCAACGAACTAGCTTGCCGCTTTCTCCATCACCTTGCCATACGTCGTCAGCGCCAGCAGCGGGAAGTACTCCCGGTAAAGGTGATACATCAGATAGAACACACGCGGGAATCCCGTCCCGGTGAAGAACTCCTCATCCCACGATCCGTCCTTATTCTGCGTTCGCAGCAAATACGCAATTCCCCGCGCTACCGAGTCGCTGCGCGTGTCGTTGGCTGCCAGTAATCCCAGGATTGCCCAGGCAGTCTGCGACGGCGTACTTTCGCCCTGCCCCCGCAGGCTCGGATCGTCATACGATCCCACCGTCTCGCCCCAGCCGCCGTCCGCGTTCTGCACCATGCGCAGCCACTCCGCTGCCTGCTGCACGCACGGCTCATGCAGATCCATGCCGATGGCCTCCAGCCCGCGCAACACCAGAGCCGTACCGTAGATGTAATTCACGCCCCAGCGGCCGAACCAACTCCCGTCCGGCTCCTGCTCTTTTCTAATAAAGGAGATCGCCCGCTTGACCGCCGGATGATTCTTGTCGTACCCATACGTCGCCAGCATCTCGAGAATGCGGCCGGTAATATCCACGGTTGGCGGATCGAGCATGGCGTTGTGATCCGCGAACGGAATATATTGAAACACCATCTTGTCGTTGTCTTTGTCGAAGGACGCCCATCCGCCGTTCTTGCACTGCATGGAGAAGATCCACTCGATCGCCCGTTGCACCGACTCATGCTGGTAGCGCCCGTTGGGATGTTCCACGCGGCTCAGCCCCAGGCAAACCATCGCGCTGTCATCGACATCCGGATAAAACTCATTATTGAACTCGAAGTACCATCCACCCGGCTGGCCCTGCTGATTCTTGACCTTCCAGTCGCCCACATTCCGCACCTGCTTCTGCAGGATCCAGTCAGCGCACTTGACCATCCGCGGATCGTTTGATGGGACGCCGGCTTCACCCAAAGCGAACAGCGCATAAGCCGTGTCCCACACCGGCGACATGCAAGGCTGCATGCGGAACGTGTCTTCCTCCTCAATCCCCAACTTCTCGAACTCATCCAACGCGCGAATCACCTGCGGATCATCCAGCGAGTATCCCAGGCAGCGCAGCGCGATGATGGCGTTCATCATCGATGGATAAATCGCTCCCAGCCCGTCGCTCATCTCAAACCGCTCGAGCATCCACTTCTCAGCGCTCTTCAACGCGATCGAACGCAAAGGCCGCACGTGAACCCGCTCCAGCCAATGCGTCATGCGATCCAGCACAAGAAAGAAGTTCCGCCACGAAACCAGCTTTTTCGCCCAGTGCAAGTGCATGCGCGATTTCTGCATTCCACCGACGAACAATTCCTCCACGCCCATTTCGCGCGGAATCTTCTTGAATGGCTTCTTGGCATAGCAGATCGACAGCGGAACCAAGATGGCCCGCGACCACGATGAAATCTCGTAGATGTTGAACCAGAACCAGTTCGGAAACAGGACGATCTCCGGTGGAATCGCCGGAACTGCGTCATAGTCGTACTGCCCGAAGAAACACAGATATATTTTGGTGAATGTATTCACTTCGGTGACGCCGCCCATCTCCAGAATCTTCTTGCGGGCGCGCACTAGGGCGGGATGATCCGCCGCATACCCCGCCAGCTTCAAACCAAAATAGGCCTTCACCGAAGCGGAAACGTTCGACGGCCCAGCGGCATAAATACTCCAGCCCCCGTCTTCATTCTGATGATGCAGAATCCAGTTCGCCGCTTTCTGAAAACGCTCCTGGTTCCCCGTTCCCAGCAGGGTGTGCAGCAGAATGTAATCGGACTCGAGCGTGGTATCTGCTTCGAGTTCCCCGCACCAGTACCCGTCCTCGTGCTGCTGCGAGAAAAGAAACTTGCGCGCAGCCGCAACCGCCGCGCCGACGCGGCTGGCCAGTTCCTCAATTTTTCCGAAGCGAAGCTGTGGGTTAGAACCGAGACCTGCAGAAGCTAAATCAGAATCGGGGGAGTCAATATTCATCAGTTCACTGCTCCTTCGCCGGCCAAATGTCGGCCAACAATCGGGAAGGGCACGACTTCAGTCGTGCCGTTAAAACGCAACAAACGCAAGGGCTTTAGGCCCTGACAGCCCTAATCCGCGCCCGCCGTAGACGGAGCGGCCGCGATCGCCTCAACAATCTCCGGCGGCAGCCCGAAGCGGACATTTTCGGGCATCACTTCAAGCTCCTGCATATTGTCAAAGCCCTTGTCGCGCAGGAACGCCACGGTCTCTTCCACCAGGCATTCCGGAGCCGAGGCCCCGGCGGTCAACGCAATCGTTTTCACATCCTGCAGCCACTCCGCCTCAATGTCGTTGCAGCTATCAATCAGATGCGCGTTCGTGCCCAGATTGCGCGCAACCTCCACCAACCGGTTGGAGTTCGAACTGTTCTCCGATCCCACAACCAGAAGCAAATCCGCTTCCGAGGCAACCTGTTTCACCGCAACCTGCCGGTTTTCAGTGGCGTAGCAAATGTCCTGCGCAGCCGGTCCCTTGATGTTGGGGAACTTCTGTTTCAGCGCCGCGATAATGTCCTTTGTCTCATCGAGACTCAGCGTCGTCTGAGTCAGATACGCAACGCGGTCCGGATCCGGCACCGAAAGATTCTTCACCTGCTCCGGCGATCCCACGACCTGCGTCACCAGCGGAGCTTCGCCCAGCGTCCCGACAACCTCGTCGTGATCTTTATGCCCGATTAGAATCAGCGAAAATCCTTCTTTGGCGAACTTCACCGCTTCCACGTGGACCTTCGTCACCAGAGGGCAGGTCGCATCGATCACGCGCAGCCCGCGCCGCGCGCTGTGTTCGCGCACCTCCGGAGAAACTCCGTGCGCGCTGTAAATCACACGCTCGCCGTTGGGCACTTCGTCTTCGCTGTCGACGAAGATCGCGCCCTTGCCCCGCAGTTCCTCCACTACAAAGCTGTTGTGGACGATCTCCTTGCGGACGTAGATCGGCGGCCCAAATGCCTCGAGTGCAATGCGAACCACATCGATCGCCCGCACCACGCCCGCGCAGAACCCCCGCGGCTTGAGCAACAGTAAGGTTTTCCCGTCAGTCTTCGCTAGAATGCTGCCCACGATATGCGCCTGCTCCCCAGTTTCCGCCGCCTGTCATTCTCAACAGACCGAGGAACCTGCTTTTCCGTCGTTATTCACAAACGTTTAGATGCCATCCGCCCCACAGAATCCTTATCTTTAGGGTACACGATTCCCATTGTGGCGGTACTAATAAACTACCGGAAAGTACCGGGATGGTCAACGTAAGGCATAGAAACAGCGGGGATTAGCAGCGAAAGGGGAAACCAGCATCCTGAACGGCTGATAGCTGGCACTCGTTCACCGGGTTCTACATACTCTCCTGATCGGCCAGAGATTTCAGGCTCGCCTCCGGTAAGCAGCATTGGGACAGATTGTCCACCGCCCCTGAAGACGGGACAGAGTGGCCCAAGCCGGCCGCCGTCAACGATTCCGTTCGAATAGCTTCAATCACTTACCAAACTGGCCGTTGGCTTCCCGCGTGCAACCAAGCAATCGGGTAGTACCTCGGCCTTTACCCAGACGAGAAAAGAAAAGGGTGAGATTTCATGGTCCGCAGACCGAAGCGGGAAGAGCGAAACAGCGCAACCTGGGGCAAACGCCTATCGTTCGTGCTGCTCCTCGTAACGGCAATCGCATATGGGCAAGGCCCCGGTCCTAGTGCCCAACGCCCACAGGTCGCCGTCCGCGCCTTTGCGCCGGACCTGACTCGTTGGATGAATTTGCGAGGCACCGCCTCCAATCAGACGGTAAAGGTCATCGTGCAATACAAGCAGGCGCCGAAGTCGTCTGCCATGGCGCGTGTGCAGAATCTTGGTGGGCGCATTTCGAACCACCTGGGCCTGGTCAACGGCGCAGCACTCGCAGTTCCCGCCCGTTCGCTCGCGGCTCTGGCGAATGATCCTGACGTCGCGTTCGTGAGCGTTGACCACCCATTGCAGGGCATGGACGACTACACCGACTCCGCCATGAACGCCAGCGCTGCTTGGAGCGCAGGCTACGACGGAACCGGCATCGGCGTGGCCGTAATCGACAGCGGCATCAACGACACCCACTCCGATCTGTGGATCAGTGGAAAGAGCACGTCCCGCGTCGTCTATCACCAGGACTTCACCGGAACGGCCACCACTCAGGGCAACAAACAGGTATGGGATCTTTACGGTCACGGCACACACGTTGCCGGAATTATCGGCGGAAATGGCAATAAGTCCGCTGGACGTTTGGCGGGTGTTGCACCGAAGGTCAACTTGATCGATCTTCGCGTCCTGGATGCCAATGGCGCGGGCAGCGACAGCATGGTAATCGCTGCAATTCAGCAGGCGATTGCACTAAAGAGTACCTACAACATCAAAGTTATCAACCTGTCGCTGGGCCGCGGAATCTTCGTGGGGTACGCGCGGGACCCGCTATGCCAGGCGGTTGAATCGGCCTGGAAGAGCGGCATCGTTGTGGTGGCTGCGGCTGGCAATTTTGGGCGCATCAGTGTGAATGGTTCCAACGGATATGGAACGGTGGCTGCGCCGGGCAACGATCCTTTGGTGCTGACCGTCGGCGCTATGAAGTCCCTGGGAACGTATTCGCGCACTGACGATCAGATCGCGAGTTACAGTTCGAAAGGCCCTACCACTTATGATCACGTGGTGAAACCGGACGTAGTTGCGCCGGGGAACATGGTGGTCTCGGTTGACGCTCACGGAAGCACCCTGGAGACTGAGTTCCCGGGAAACGAAGTTGCCGGTAGCCACACCAGCCACGACTACTTCACCCTGAGCGGCACCAGCATGGCGACTCCAGCAGTGGCCGGGGGCGCAGCTTTGCTGCTGCAGCAGAATCCTTCGCTGACTCCCGACCAGATCAAGGCGCGCCTGATGAAGACTGCGTCCAAGACTTTCCCTGCCTCGACGACTGCCGTCGACACCACGACTGGCCAAACGTATACGTCGTACTACGATCTATTCACCGTGGGCGCAGGTTACGTGGACTTAGCGGCAGCCCTCGCCAGCAACGACCTCGCACCCGCAACGGTGGGCTCGGCATTGTCTCCTTCCGCGACTTACCACTCTTCGACCGGTACGGTCACGCTGTCGAACGGTAACGGCGCGATCGCACCATCTTCGGTTGTGTGGGGCACTTCCGTTGTCTGGGGCTCCTCCGTTGTGTGGGGCACCAACGTCTCCGGCAGTTCCGTCGTGTGGGGCACGTCGGTTGTTTGGGGCAGCAGCGTCACCAGCGGCTTTAGCGTAGTTTGGGGCGCCTCCACCGATGTTGCCGGCAGCAGCGTCGTCTGGGGTTCTTCCCTGCTGGACACGAACGGGGCATTTTCCGCCACCGATGACGAACAATAATTCGCTGCGTGCAGTGGAACAAAAATAAGTAAGAAAGAGACCCCATTGAACCCCACACAGCGAACTCGAATGTTCATCGGCACCATGGCGCTGGCCGCTGTCAGCGCCTCCGCATACGCGGGATTGGGAAGCCACGCGCTGCACCCCTACCTCGCGATGGCGGTCCTCGCATTGGCTACGGTGACCTCGCGCATGAAAGTAAAGTTGCCGGGAGTCCACGGCAACATGTCGGTCAATCTGCCCTTCCTGCTGACCGCGGTTGTGAATCTCAGCGCAGCCGAAGCCATTCTCATCACGTGCGCTTCCACGGCTGTCCAATGCTGGCCGAGAAAAAACGCGAGGATCAATCCTCAGCAAATGATCTTTAACGTCAGTATGATGGCCTTGGCCGGTTGCCTGGCCTGCCTGATATTTCATTCCCAGTGGCTGCGCCCCACCAACTCGAGCACGTTGGGGCTAGTGCTCGCGACCGCAACCCTTTTCCTAGCACAAACCGCGCCGGTAGCTGCAGTCGTCGCACTCAGTGAAGGAACGGCGGCCCCGCAAATCTGGTGGAATCTGGCGCAACTCTCATTCCCGTACTACCTGGTCAGCGCCGGGGTTGCTTCCATGATGCAAACCGTCAACTCTCACATGGGCTGGGGACTCGCCCTCGCGATGTTTCCCGTGATGTACGGAATCCACCGCTCCTATGCGTTGTACTTCAGTTGGATGACAGAAACCGTTTATCCGCAGCACCTGGTTAGAGCGGCCAGGGCGGGCGCCTAAACCCATTACCACCGGATGGCGCGGCCCGAGCTTGTATTCCACGACTAGCGGCGATTCTCGGAAGCGTTCCAGAGTTTGTGGGCCGATACTCGAGTCCGATGCACCTCCAACTCGTTGATCGTCCTCTCAAAAATCTCGTCCGGCGCCCCAACTACCGCCACCTGAACCAGCAGCCCAAGACTCTTGTAGAACTCGATCAGCGGCGCCGTGCTCCGGTCATAAGCCTCCAACCTCACCTTGATCGACTCCGGCCGGTCATCTTCCCGCTGAAACAGGTTTCCGTCGCAACGATCGCAACTTCCCGCAACCGTCGAAGGACGTTCCGTCACGTGGTACACCGCCTTGCATTTCTCACAAGTTCGGCGTCCGCCAAGTCGCGCGACGATTTCATTGAACGGCAGTTCGTAGCTCACCACCGTGCTCAGAGCCAGGCCCTCGCGATCCATCAGATCTTGCAACGACTCGGCCTGGCCCAAAGTCCGCGGAAATCCATCCAGGATGAAGCCGCCTCCGCACCTCAGACACTCACTCCGCTCTCGCACCATCTCCCAAACGGTAGTGTCGGGCACCAGGTCCCCGCGCCGCATGTATCCCAGAGCTTCCCGCATCGCCGGGCTCTGGTCGCACTCGGGCCGGCTCCCCGCCGCCCGGAAAACGTCCCCTGTCGAAAGGTGACAGGCATGCAACCGCCGGTTCAGCAGATCCGCTTGGGTCCCCTTACCCACGCCCGGCGCACCCAGCAATACCAGCCTCCAGGCTTTCTTCTCCCCCTTCGGCTCGGCCTCGCATTTTGAGGAGGGCCCCTGCATCCACGCCGCCCTGCCCTGATTCTCTTTTCTGCTCATCCTTATGGATATATGGGATTTGAGTGGACTTGGCAGTGACAGGAATCACGCCCGATAATCTCCCGGAATCACCCCGGTTTTAGCCGATATCACCCCCGATATAGCCCGGTCGTGCCCCCTCCCCCCACCCGGTTGCCATTGCGAGTTTTTGCCGTCTGACGCAAGCTATCAGCGTTCGCCGGACCGTCCAGGTCAGCGACTTCCGAAAATGTTGGATCTACAGCCCAAGCCGATAGCGGTTGCCTCTCGCGGAACCTTCGAGGGCAAGCAGCCCCGCAGGCTGCTGTTGGCACTGGTTCTGCTATTAGTGGCTCTGGCAGGCGTGCTTGTTAGGGATCGTCAGTTCTGGTTCGGTAACGGCGAACTCGAGGACGCGGATTCCGCTATGTCCGAAGTCGCTCACCAGACCGTAGCCGGGTCGGTTCCGAATCCGGTCCCGGCTGCAAAGCGAGCAGCTTCTGTAAGGAAACAGATTCTCGCGGTCAAGAGCTCCGATCCGGTGCCTGCGGAAACACCCGCTATGGCGACCACCCGCACCGTGCTGCCACCGCTGGACGTTGAAGTCGTAGCGGGCGACAATCATCGCAAGGTTCACCCCGGCAGCAACGCTTCGAAGCTTGATATCAGCAACGCGGCCTCTGCCGCTCAGACCGATTCGACGCCAGCAACGACCAACGCGGCCGAGCGCGAGTCGCTGGCCGCAGCCTCGATTCCGTCAGACCCGTCCTACCCGCTGCTGGCGCAGCACATGAAAGTGCAAGGATCGGTTGTATTGCAGGCAGTGATCGGCGCCGACGGCATCATCGAAAATCTTCGCGTGCTGAGTGGCCCCGGCATTCTGACCGCGGCCGCGCAGCAGGCCGTTCGCGAGTGGCGCTTCAAGCCGATTATCCAGAACGGTCAAGCCGTCGAATCCAAGGCCCGGATCACGGTCAACTTCTCCATCAACGTAGCGGACGGCGCAACCAAGACCACCCTGGCCGAGAGCCGCGCCGACGACATCCGAATCCTCAACCGTTAGCCTTAATCATCTGCTCGGCATGTTTTCGCGAAGTCTCCGTCAGCTTCGCTCCGCTCAACATGCGCGCCACTTCCTCGGTGCGCTCTTCGCCTGTAACGGCGCGAATACCAGTGCGCGTCCGCCCGCCAGATTCCTTTTTCTCGATCACGAAGTGATGATCGCCGAACGTCGCAATTTGCGGCAGATGTGTGACGCACAAAACCTGATTCGACCGCGCCAGCGACTTCAATTTCTTTCCCACCGCTTCCGCCGCCCGCCCCCCAATCCCCGTGTCAACCTCATCAAACACTAGCGTCCTTTGCGCTCGTTCTCGTTTCTTACGAGACAAATCCTGGGTGGCCCACTTCTCGCTTCCTTTGCGAGGAGTGGGAGAAGCGGCGTCACTCCCCGACTCCACGCTAGCCTTCAGCGCCAGCATCACCCGCGATAACTCTCCTCCAGAAGCGATATGTTCCAGCTGCCGCAACGGCTCCCCTGGATTCGTCGAAATCATGTACACGACCTGATCGATTCCCGTTTCACTCCAATTCCCATCGTCTTCTGATGTCGTGATCTCGATCCGGAAAGCCGACTTCATCGCCAGATCGTTGATCTCCGACTCGACCAACTTTTCCAGCCGTTGCGCCGCCTCCGCCCGCTTCTTCGACAACGTCCGCGCGGCCCGCAGATATTCCGCACCCGCCGTCGCGAGTTCTTTTCGCAACCCCCGCAGGATCTCGTCCTTGTTCTCGACCTCCGACAACTTCCGGGCGACGTCTTGTCCAAACGCAATCACTTCCTCCAGCGTCGGACCGTACTTGCGCTTCAACCGATCGATCAGAGCCAGCCGGTCTTCCACCTGCGCCAGATGCTCCGGCGAAGCGTGAATCCCTCCGGCATAGTCCCGGACGGTCGCCCCAACATCCTCCACACTGATTCGCGCCGTCTCCAAGGCCGCGAGTGCTTCCTGAAACTTGGGCTCGTACCGGACCAACTCCTCCACCTGCTTCTGCGCCGCGCGCAGCGAAGACGCAGTAGACCCGTTGCCCTCATACAGAAGATCGAACGCATTCATCGCCGCGTTGTAGATCTTCTCTGCGTTGGCGAGCACGCGCTTCTCCGCTTCCAGCCGCTCGTCTTCCCCGCTTTGCAGCCGCGCATCCTCAATCTCACGCTTCTGAAACGCCCACAAATCCACCAGACGCAGCCGGTCTTGCTCTCCCCGCTCTAATTCGTCGATACGCGTGCGAACCTCTTTCCACGCTGCAAAGGCGGCCTCGACAGCATCGAGAGTACTGCCGGCAAACGTATCCAGCAGCCCCAGTCGCGCTGGGCCATCAAACGCCAGAATGGATTCATTCTGCGCATGAATCGTCGCCAGATGCGGCGCCAGTTGCCGCAGCACCGCCACCGTAGCCGGCTGATTGTTCACAAACACCCGCCCCTTGCCGCCGGACGCAATCTCTCTCCGCAGAATCAGCGACCCGTCGTCTGACTCGTCCAGTCCGTTCGATTCCAGAATCTTCGCCAGCGGTTTCTCCGCTGCTCGCTCCGCCTCGAAAACGGCTGCTACCACGGCACGCTCCGCCCCAGCACGAATCACGTCACTTGAGGCCTTATCCCCCAGCAGCAGTGCCAGCGCATCCACCAGGATCGACTTCCCCGCCCCGGTTTCGCCCGTCAGCAGATTCAATCCCTGCCCGAACTCCACCGCCAGGTTGTCGATCACCGCGTAGTTCTCGAGCCGCATTTCAATCAGCACATGGCATCCTGGAAACAGAAGTTTTGCGCAGCATAGCACGAAACCGCCGTCGCCCCGCGCGGCTTTCGAGGTCCCTACGGCGTTTCCTCTCCGCAGAAATCCAAGGTGAAAGGGCTCTTGCTGCCACCGTCCACGTCGGGATAATCTTGTTCCGAAATTTTCCCGGAACCATGAAGCGCCACGTCCTGATCTACGGCCTGCTCGGTGGCATCCTGATCACCGTGCTGAAGTGGACCGAGTACCGGTTCCTGGTAATCGAGCATTCCCTCGAGATCTACGGCGGACTAATCGCCGCCACCTTCGCCCTCCTCGGCATCTGGCTCGGCCTCAAGCTCACCAAAGCGCAGCAGACCAGCATCGTGAAGGAGGCGGCCGCGCCGACCGCGGATCCATTCATCCTCAACGAGCAAAAACGCGAAGACCTCAGCATCACCCGCCGCGAACTAGAAGTCCTCGAACTGATCGCCCGCGGCCTGAGCAACCGTGAGATCGCCGAGAAACTCTTCGTCAGCGAGAACACGGTCAAGACCCACTCCAGCCGTGTCTTCGACAAACTAGGCGCCCGGCGCCGGACCCAAGCCGTGCAACTCGGCAAAGAATTCGGCCTGCTTCCCTGAAACCCGACTAGACCTCGCAGAGGGCTTGGGAGAGGCCGGTTCCGGAGGTGTCGGTTTTGGGAGCGGTAGGGTTGGATCTGTCACACCGCGCGGCCACCCCGAGGTGTGCAAAGTGAGAGGACCGGGAAGCGATTCCCAACTCGTCAATGTCGCCACCAAAAAACCTACTCCGGGGATTTTGCAATGGTTGGGCAGCACAAGTCAGCCACTCGGCGGCGCGATTTGCAATCCCTTCGAGAAGTCTAGTCTTCCGATCGTGAGAGCTACCCGCTGCGGGAGCGAATGGCGATGCCCGGAGCGCAAGATCCGAACTGGCGATTTTCCCAGTGGCAGCATCCTTGGGGACGGTGTTTCGTTGTTGTTGGTGGACCTTTCCATGCTGCAACACATTGCGATACTCCTAATCCTGCTGACTTGCATGAGCGCGCAGACGACGAACCCCGCAACGCCTTCCGCCCCTTCCGCGCCCCTAATCGTTCTGATCGGCCCACCGCTCAGCGGAAAAACTACTTTCGCGGAAGAGATAGTACACACTTACGGAATTCCGAGTATCTCGATCGAGGATCTGATCCGGGACAACGCGGGCGAACTCGACAAGCTGAAAGGCGAAGGAATGTCGCTGGCCGACATGCGCTATGACCCGGCTATAAGCCGATTCTTGCGGGAGCGATTAAAGAATACAGACCTAAGTCACGGGCTCACGCTGGATGGTTATCCGGCGACACTCTTCCAGGCCGAGGATCTAGCCAAGATGTTTGCGGATTCAAAGATGAAACTGGTTGCACTTCGATTACAAGTGCCGGACGACACGATCCGCAAACGAGCTAAAGGAGCAGGGCGTCAGATTGATCGACCGGAGATTCTCGAACAACGGATCAAGGACTACCACCGCGAGATGGATGCGATTCCGTACTATTTCCCCAAGGCCAAGATCGTCGATATCGATGGAAGTTATCCGGAGCAGCAAACGTGGAAGCAAATTGATGGCGCGCTCACTGACGCGGGCGTGAAATCGGCGCTGAAGTAGGCCTCGATTCCGCGTTAGTTCGGGGGAAAGGAATGTCCCTAAACTCCAAAGGGAAAGTAAGCTTCGATGCGAGTGCTTGGCTGTACGGGGCCCGGGATCGAACTTCCGATCTGAAATCAACTCTACGTTTCTTTGCCGAAGTCTTGGTTCCAGTACGCAACTGTTATTTAGCAGGCCGGACTACCGTTGTTTCCCTTCAGGCCCAGGCCATTTCTGCACGAGCGGTATACCCGGTGAAAGTCGAAGATCGCCTTGCCCGGTACGATGCACGAAGCTGATGGTGGCGTTCTCGCCGACGCCCTCCACATGGCGATATAGCCAGGTCTCCGCGACATGTGGGTAAACTTCAAGCGCGTCGGGTGGTCCGTAGAGAATGTAAATATGGCCGCGATCCGTTTGCCAGCCCGGCACCTCACCCAGCGGCGAAATGCCCATTGGCATAGACAACACGACGATAATGTTCCTCCTTGAACTTGTTGGTGGGCGTGCCAGGCGTCGGGTTGCGGTGTTCCCAGAACTGCTCAATGAACTTGTTGCGTTCCTCGTCGTTGGTTAGGCGCAGAAAGGCAGTACGCTCAGCCTGATCAATAACATAGACGACGTCTTCATTCTGGGGGACCGTTCCAGCTGGCACTGCGCGCTGGATGAAACCGGAAACATCGTGATGGAGCGAAAAGTTGCGACGAAAAAGATCAATCACGGATGTTTGTTGTCAACGTCCGGTGGTTGCGCCTTACCGGAAAAGTCTCCCAGGGCTGCGGACCGCTTCTGGCGTCATGCCACCTTCACTTGCACAGCGGGCTTGCCACCGGCTGCGGGCGATGCCATTTTTTCCCGCGCGTCGTCAGTGGTGAACGACGCTGCCTTCTGACGTGGCGGATAATCCCTGAATGTTTTGGCGAACTCAGTCGCAATCGTGGTCCCCGCGAGTGCCATGTAGCCCTTCTCGAAAACCCAGTCCCAATATGTATTCGAGGTGACATCAGCGAACTCGTAAGGATCGGTGCGCAAGTTGTACAACTCGGGAAGCCGCAATACCGTGAAGGGTTCTGCCCAGAGTTGCAGGGTCCCCTGACACCTTTGCTCCATGAAGACGACCTTCCAGTTGTCAAATCGCAATGCGACCAGGTTGCCGTCATCATCAAAGTAGATCATGCCCTGGCGTGGGCTCTTCTTTTCTTTGCCGGTCAAATCAGGCAGCAGGTTGTAACCGTCAATGTGAACCCCGGTAGGTCTTGTCGCCTGCTTTGTATCCCTTTTTGCACTTTTCCACGATGTCCGGTTCGCCCGCTAAAACAAGGAACGTGGGCAGCCAGTCGTGATGCTGCACAATCTCGTTCGAGACCGTCCCTGCTGGAATCTTGCCCGGCCATCGAACCAGCTCAGGAACGCGAAATGCTCCTTCCCAGTTGGTGTCTTTCTGGCTGCGAAAAGGCGTCATGCCGCCGTCAGGCCAGGTGTTCATATGCGGACCGTTGTCAGTGCTGTATACAACGAATGTGTTTTCCGCGATACCAAGTTCGTCCAGGCAATCCAACACTTCGCCAACGTTTTTATCGTGATCGACCATCGTGTCATGGTAGGGTGACTGCCACCTGCCCGCCTGTCCGAGGCTGTCGGGCTTGGTGTGGGTCCTGGCGTGCACGTGGGTGGTGTTTAGCCAAACGAAGAACGGTGTACCGGCCTCGTGCTGCCGCTTGATAAAGTCCTTGGCGGCGGCCACGAACTCGTCATCGCAGGTTTCCATACGCTTCCGGTTGAGCGGACCGGTGTCTTTGATCTTTTGTTTGCCGATCCGGCCGAATCGAGTATCGACCTTTGGATCATCCTTGCCAGTTGCCCAGCAATGGAGTACGCCTCGGGGAGAGAGCTTCTCGTTGAACTCGGGAAATTCCTTCGCACTCGGGTAATCCGAGTCTTCCGGGTCTTCCTGGGCGTTCAAATGGTAAAGGTTGCCAAAGAACTCGTCGAAGCCATGCAATGTCGGCAAGAATTCATCGCGGTCGCCGAGATGATTTTTTCCGAATTGACCCGTCGCATAACCTAAGGGTTTCAGCAACTCCGCGATGGTGGGATCCTCGGCTGATAGACCCACGGTCGAGCCCGGAATACCGACTTTGGTCAGGCTTGTGCGGAAGCCACTCTGCCCGGTGATGAATGAGGCGGTCCGGCAGTGCAACCCTGCTCGCCATAGGAATCGGTGAAGATCATGCCCTCTGTGGCGAGGCGATCAATGTTGGGGGTCCTATACCCCATCAAACCGAGGGTGTACAACTCAGGTTGCTGATGCCGATGTCATCCCCCAGATCACGAGAATGTTCGGCTTGTTTGAAACCTTGCTGACCTTGCCTGGCATATGCCGATCTCCTCTTTTTGATTTCTTCACAGCCACAGTTGATCCCTTTCTCAGGTAAGCACGCGACCGTTAAATCGATGGCTGCGCGATGTGAATTAAACAAATCGGGGGAAGCAAACAGAACTGTAGAGCTTGACAGGTCGACGAATGCTAGTTCCGGAGCGCTCCGAATTGACATCGAGCCGGGTTAGGTTTGTAACCATGGTTCCACCTCCCCTTGGCCTGTCCCCCTGACGGCCCCTCTTTTCCCCGCAGAGGAGTTGTCAAACTATGGAATTCATCCTTCGAACGAATGATTTTTCTCCTCGACCGCCAAAATCACCCGAAAGGATGACGACAAAGACCCTGACTGATACTTTATGGTGCGTCTGCATTCAAAGTTGGCACTCACAGGAGACACCTAATGAAGAAGACCGTAATCATCTTCGGACTGATTTCTGGAGCCATTTCCGCGCTGATGATGATCGTCACTATGCTCGCCGCCGACAGGATTGGCATGGAGCGGGGCGCGGTCATTGGGTACACGACCATTGTGCTCTCGTTCTTGCTCGTGTTCTTCGGCATCCGGTCCTACCGCGACAACATCGGCCACGGCCAGATTACCTTCGCGAAAGGTTTTGCCGTCGGGATCGGCATCACCCTGATTTCGTGCGTTTGCTATGTCGTGAGTTGGGAAGTTCTCTATTACAACTTCATGCACAATTTCTGGGACAAATATGGCGCTCACATGGTGGAGAAGCTCCAGGCCCAGGGCGCGAGCGCAGCAGCCATCCAGACGCAGATTGAGCAAGTGAAGAAATATAAAGAGATGTACAAAAACCCGTTCTTCAATGCCGCCATGACGTTTATAGAGCCCTTCCCGGTCGGACTCGTCATCACGCTGATTTCCGCTGCCGTCCTGAAGAAAAAGCTGCCGGCATCCTGATCCGTGCCAGCCCCGGCCCCGGCGTTACCCTCGGTTTCCTCAGACCCCGAAATGCACCGCGCCGCGGCTGCGTATCATCTAAAATGAGGTATGGCCATTGCCGGGCAGTTCGCGGTCGAAAGCCGTCCGCACTCAGTCCCTTCGACCATGCTGGCTGCGGTCTATCGCGGCATTAACGACGTCCGCCTAGAAACCGTCCCGGTCCCCACCATCGGTGCGGGCGAAATGCTGGTACGCGTCCACTCCTGTGGAGTTTGCGGTACCGACCTCAAAAAGATTTCCACAGGCTCCCACTCCGCCCCGCGCATCTTCGGACACGAAACATCCGGCGTCGTGGCGGCAGTCGGCGAAGGCGTCACGAACTATCGCCCCGGCGACCGCGTCGTAGTCTTCCACCACATTCCGTGCCGCGAGTGTTTCTACTGCCAAAACAAGACATTCGCTCAGTGCGCCACGTACAAGAAAGTCGGTTGCACCGCCGGATTTGAGCCGTCTGGCGGGGGTTTTGCCGAATACGTCCGCGTCATGGATTGGATCGTTGAACACGGCACCGTCCGTATCCCGGACGCTGTCTCGTTCGATCAGGCCTGCTTCGTCGAGCCGGTCAACACCTGCATGAAAGGCATCGACGCCCTACGCCTGAAGCGGGGTGAAACCGTCTTGGCCATCGGACAGGGTCCCATCGGCATCATATTGAGTGTATTGGCCCACCTGGCAGGGGCCACCTTAATTACTTCCGATTTGTATCCCGAGAGGCTTAGAATAGGATCAAGTTTCGGGTTAGAGCTCACAATTGATGCATCGCGGGCAAACGTGGTTGAGCGTGTCCGCGAGTTAACCGGGGGGCGAGGCGCCGACGCGGTCATCCTTGCTGTCGGCGGCAACGTCCTGATTCGCACCGCGATGGATGCTGCCCGTCCCGGCGGGCGGGTTTTGTTGTTTGCGCAAACGCAGCACGGAGAGGCCGTGATCGATCCTGCAGCCATCTGTGTCGATGAGAAAACTCTGGTGGGGTCCTACAGCGCGTCGGTCGACCTGCAGGAAGAATCAATCCGCTTTGTCATGAACCGTGAAATGGATCTGGAACACCTGGTCAGCCATCGCTTTCCGCTCGCTGAGAGCACGCAAGCGTTGGATTTAGCCGCCCATCCCCAACCCTCATCAATGAAGATCATGATTCAGCCCGGTACTGGTAGGGAAGGAAGTCCGCAGTGAATGGAAAAATGACTGCTGCCGTCCTGTACGGCAAAGAAGATCTGAAGATTGAAAAAGTACCCATCCCGCGCGTGAGCGAGGGTGAGGTTCTGGTCAAGGTCCAAGTCGCCCTGACCTGCGGTACAGACCTCAAGGTCTACCAGCGTGGCTATCACGCCCGCATGATCGTCCCCCCTGCCCTCTTCGGCCATGAGCTGGCCGGAGTCATTGAGGAAGTCGGGGCCGGAGTCAACAGCTTCAAGAAAGGGATGCGTGTCGTCGCGCTCAACTCCGCTCCCTGCCAGATGTGCTTCTACTGCTCCAAGCACCAAGAAAATCTCTGCGAAGATCTGCTCTTCAACAACGGAGCCTACGCCGAATACATTCGCGTGCCGCGCCGCATCGTTGAAGCCAACATGCTGATCATCCCGCCGAACGTGACCTTCGAAGACGCCGCCATGACCGAGCCTCTGGCCTGCGTTCTTCGCGGCCTTCACGAGACCGGAGTCGAGATCGGCGACACCGTCACCATTCTCGGCGGCGGCCCCATCGGCCTCATGTTCGTACAAGTCGCCCGCGCCATCGGCTGCAACGTAATCTCGGTGGTCAAACGCGACGGTCAAGTCGATGCCGCCAAACAGATGGGCGCACACGAAATCATCCAGACCACAAAAGTTCCGAACGTGGTCGAAGCCGTTCGCGCGCTCTCTCCGCAGAAGCGCGGATGCGACGTCGTCATTGAAGCCGTAGGCAAGCCCGAAGCGTGGGAATGGGCCGTGGACATGGTCCGCAAAGGCGGCACCGTGAATTTCTTCGGAGGATGCGCCAGCGGAACCAAAGTGCAGCTCGAAACCAATCGCCTGCACTATTCCGAAATCACTCTGAAGGCCACATTCCATCACACGCCGGAAACCGTTCGTCGCGCCTTCGGACTGATCGCGGCCAAGAAAATTCGTCCCACCGACTACATCACCGGGGAGGCGCCATTGTCGCGTCTGCAGCAGGTTCTGCGTCACATGCTGAACCGCGGCGGCGACATCAAAACCGCAATCATCCCCGGCCACTGAGATTTAGTTTTTTGAATTGTCATCCTGAGCGAAGTAACTGGCTCGCGAAGCGAACCAGTTACGCAGTCGAAGGACCCCTGCACTGCCCGTAGCAAGACGAGCCCAGCCGAGAAGCGGCGAAAGCGTGCAGCCCACAGCCTGCCCTGAGCGTGTCGAAGGGGCGTAAGCCGTGGGTAGGGCCTAGAAATACAGGCAAGGCCCGGAGGGGCGAAAGAAGAAATACTGATTCTGTGTGGGCCGGAACGCTCGCCCGAACGTCGATAACCCGTGACTCAACTGGCCACCCAAAACCCGCCCTCCGCTCTCTCCGCTGAAGGATGGAGCCGACTCCCCGCGAATTACGCCATCCCCTCGACTCCTCCGACGCTCGACGAAGCCCGCGCCTACTGCGCCCGCCTCGCCCGCACGCACTACGAAAACTTTTCGGTCGCCAGCTGGTTTCTTCCCAGCCGACTGCGCCAGCATTTCTTCAACGTCTACGCCTACTGCCGCATCTCCGACGATCTCGGCGACGAAGTCGGCGACACCTCCGCGTCCCTCGAACTCCTCGACCAGTGGCAACTCGAACTCGACGCCTGCTATGAAGGCACTCCAAAGCACCCGGTCTTCGTCGCGCTGAAAGAAACGGTCCGCGAATTCGATATTCCCAAGCACGAATTCTCTGACCTGCTCATCGCCTTCCGCCAGGATCAAACCATCCCCCGCTTCGAAACCTTCAACGATGTCCTGGCCTATTGCCATTACTCCGCGAATCCCGTCGGCCATCTCGTGCTCTATCTCTGCGGATATCGCGACCCCGAACGCCAGCGTCTTTCCGATTTCACCTGCACCGCGCTGCAACTCGCCAACTTCTGGCAAGACGTCACGGTCGACTACGCCAAGGGCCGTATCTATCTCCCGCTGGAAAGTCTGCGCCGCTTCAACGTCACTGAGCAGGACATCGCCCAAAACGAGAACACGCCGGCCTTCCGCGCCCTGATGAAGTTCGAAGTCGAACGAGCCCGTGACTGGTTCCGCCAAGGCCTGCCCCTGATCAAACAAGTCGATCACGAACTAGCCATCGATCTTGATCTCTTCAGCCGCGGCGGCATGGAAATCCTCAACGCCATCGAAAAGCAAGACTACGCAGTCCTCGCAAATCGCCCTTCGATTTCCAAACCGCGCAAGCTCGCGCTAGTCGCCCGCGCGGCGATGGGAAAGTTGCTGGCTCCTCGCTCGCGGACCGATTCCACAAAGCCCGTTGATCTTCAGCCCACTCTGCGAGGCAAGCTCCTCACGCTCCGGCCGCTTCGGCAAGACGACTTCGCTGTCCTCTACGCCGTCGCTTCCGATCCCCTCATTTGGGAGCAGCATCCGGCCAGCGATCGCTATAAGGAAGACGTCTTCAAGATATTCTTTCAAGATGCCTTGCAATCCGGAGGAGCGCTGATCGCCGTTGATTCCAAGAGCGGCCAGGTAATCGGATCGTCACGATTCCACGGATACGATCGCGACAAAAAAGAAGTCGAGATCGGTTGGACGTTTTTGGCCAGATCCCACTGGGGCGGTATCTACAATGGAGAAATGAAACAGCTCATGCTGCGCCATGCCTTCACCTTTGTAGACCGAGTGGTCTTTTTAATCGGCCCGCAGAATTTGCGCTCCCAAAAAGCGGTCGAAAAAATAGGCGGAGTTCGGGTAGGATCACGAACCGACGCTGAGGGCCGGGAAAGTTTTGTGTACCAAATTACTGCCCCATGAGCGCTGGAATCCAACCCGCCGCCGCCGTCGCTGCATGGACGCCCGCTCCCCGCCAGCTCGTTATGGCATATTCCGTCTGCCGCGGCATCACCCGCACTGCCGCGAAGAATTTCTACTACGCGTTCCTCGTTCTCCCCCGGCGCAAGCGCGAAGCCCTCTGCGCCGTCTACGCCTTCATGCGCAAGTGCGACGACATCGCCGACGACTCCTCGCTGAGCCTCCCTGAACGCCGCCAGAAACTCGATATCTGGCTCGACGCGCTCCACCGCGCCCAGCAGGGCCACCCAACCGACGACGCGATTCTCCTCGCTCTCACCGACGCTCAGCGCCGCTTCCAGATTCCTGCCGGACTTCTCGACGAACTCGCCCACGGCACCGCCATGGACATCGAGGAGGAAGAAGCCTCCGCCCAAACCACCAGCGCTCCGGGCCTCACCATCCAGTACAAGACGTTCGAAGATCTCCGCCTCTACTGCTATCGTGTTGCGTCAGTCGTGGGCCTCGTCTGCATCCACGTCTTCGGCTATCGCAACCCGGAAGCCGAACCACTCGCTGAGCACTGCGGCCTCGCCTTCCAACTCACCAACATCATTCGCGACGTGAAAGAAGACGCGTCCATGGGACGCATCTATCTCCCCGAAGAAGATCTCGCAAAGTTCAGCCTGACCGCGCAAGAACTGCTGACCACTCCGGACCCAGCCCGCTTCCGCCCACTCCTGGCCCTCGAAGCCGAGCGGGCCCGCGAATTCTACGGCGCAGGCGACGCTCTCATTCCCTACGTAGCCGAAGATAGCCAACCCGCCCTGTGGGTCTTAGTAACGATCTACCGCCGTCTCCTCGAACGCATCGGCGAGAAACAATACGACGTCTTCACCGCCAAAGTATCTCTGAGCACGTGGGAGAAGCTCCGCATTCTAGGGAAAGGTTTCGTCAAGCGCCTAACCTGACCTGGGTCCCTATTTCTCGCGCGTTCTTTGCGCAAGAAACGGCGATTTGCTGACCACACGTAATGCCCACAACTCCCCAACCCACAGTAGCCGTCGCCGGAGGCGGCCTCGCCGGACTCGCCGCTGCCTGCGCGCTCTCCGACGCCGGTTTTCGCGTCACCCTCTTCGAGAAGCGCCCCTTCCTCGGAGGCCGCGCCTCCTCCTGGGAACATCCCGGCACCAACGAAGTCGTCGACAACTGTCAACACGTTCTCTTCCGCGTCTGTACCAACTTAGTCGAGTTCTATCACCGCATCGGAGTCGCCGACGAAATCCGCTGGTACGACCAGATGACGTTCATCGAACCCGGCGGACGCATCTCGACGATGAAATCCTCGCCGCTCCCCGCCCCGCTGCACACCGCGCCATCGTTCTTCGGCTTCAAATTCCTGAGCATCTCCGACAAGCTCTCCGTCTCCCGTGCCCTCGCGCCCCTAACGCTCACCGCCCAGCCCGACACCGGACAATCCTTCCAGCACTGGCTCGACGCCCACGGTCAAACCAAACAAGCCGTCGACCGCTTCTGGCGCCCGATTCTGGTCAGCGCTCTCAGCGAAGAACTCGACCTAATCTCTATCTCCGCCGCAGCACAAGTCGTCCGCGAGTCGATGAAATCTCCCGCCGCCCGTCACATGGGAGTTCCCACCGTCCCCCTGACCGATCTCTACAACCGCGCCGGCGACTACATCCGCGCTCGCGGCGGAGTTATCAATTTCCGCCAGCCTCTCGAAGCGTTCACCGCCGACTCATCGCAAATCCACCTGCAACTCCGCAATCAAGAAAACACTCAACAGAACACCCCCGAGAGTGCCCCATTTCTGCACGGTGTTGGCAGAAGTGGGGATTTTGACTTCCTGATTCTGGCGCTCCCCTTCGATGCGCTCAACAAAATTCTCCCGCAAACTCCCGAGAGCGCGCCCCTTCGAAGTCAGATCACTCATTTCGAGAACTCTCCCATCACCGGCATCCACCTCTGGTTCGATCGTCAAATCTCCGATCTCGACCACGCCGTCCTTCTCGACCGCACGATTCAATGGATGTTCCACAAATCCCGCCTGCAGAATCGTGAAAGAGCGGCCCTTCAGGGCCGCGTTAGCGACAACGATAAGAAAGGAGATTCAGCCCCTGAGGGCAGCTACATCGAACTGGTCGTCAGCTCCTCAAAGGCTCTGATCGACAAATCACGCTCCGAAATCGTCGACCTCGCTCTCGCCGAAGTCCGCGAATTCTTCCCTGCCGCCCGTGAAGCCACGCTCGTCAAATCCACCGTCATCAAAGAAGTGAACGCCACCTACTCTCCGCGTCCCGGAATCGACGCGCATCGCCCGAGCGCCCCCACGGCATGGCATCGCGTTTTTCTCGCCGGCGACTGGACCGCCACTGGATGGCCCGCCACCATGGAAGGCGCAGTCCGCAGCGGATATCTCGCCGCCGAAGCTCTAGCCCGCGCCGCCGGAATCAAGCGCGCCCGCTTCCTCTCCCCCGACCTGCCCGCCACCGGATTCATGCGCCTCTTCACCTGACTTCCCGCGACGAATTCTCGTTGCTACAATCGCCCTCATGACCAGCCCTCTGCGTTCCCGAGCGAGCCTCGCACTGCTCCTCCTGATCCCATTCGCGCTCTCGCTAGCCCGCGCCCAGAAAGACGCCCCACAGCAAGAATCTGCCCCCGACGTCCCCGACGCGATCGCACTCCCTGCAGGCGAGCAGGTCGTCCTGTTCACTCGCGCCAAAGGATCGCAAATCTATAGATGCCAGGCCGGCGCGGACGGCAAATTTGCCTGGACCCTCAAAGCTCCCGAGGCCGACCTGACCGACAGAAAAGATAAAGTGATCGGCCAGCATCTAGCCGGACCAACCTGGAAGCTCAAAGATGGCAGCGAAGTCACCGGAAAAGCCGCAGCCCACGTCGACGCACTCGACGAAGACTCCATCCCGTGGCTGCTGGTCAATGTTGTGAACAATTCAGGAAAGGGCGCGCTGGCAAAAGTGAACGTGATTCAGCGCGTTCACACCCACGGCGGCAAACCTCCCGCCGCCGGCTGCGACGACTCGCGCAAGGGAGACGAGACAAAGAGCAGCTACGCGGCAGATTATTACTTCTTCGCACCGGGGCCGTGAAGCTGACGCGGTACTCACAGGTGAATTTTGAATGCTACGCCGCCACCACCTGTGTTACCGCCAAACTCAGTAACTCCGAATAAATCCCCGGCCGCCGTCAGGATCAGGCCCGCCATGGGGTAGAAGCCATCGGATCCATGGAAGCGATGGAGCACGGTCTCATTGCCGCTGGCGTCCAACTTGAACACCACCCCGCATTCCGTTGCCGACGGCTTACAACTGATGCCGCCGCCGCTAAGGGTGGTGCCATAGAGATTGCCAACCTTATCGCGGATTACGGTCGCGTAGGGGATCGATCCGTCGGCGTCGTTGAATGCGTGAAGTACGGTCTCATGCCCAGCAGCATCCACCATGAATACGGTTCCGCAGCCGCTGGTGCAGGCAGACGAATCGCCGCCAACCTCGGTCGTGCCGTAGAGATTGCCTGAACTGTCGCGAATTAGTCCACCGGTCGGGTAGGCGCCGTCGGGCGAACCGGTAAAGGCGTGGAGCACAGTCAGCTCGCCGGCAGGATCAAGTTTGTACACGCAGCCCTCGGTGCAGCCACTTTCTCCCGCCTGCCCAATTCCGTACAGATTGCCCGCTCCATCGAGCACGATCCGGCCGCCGGGAAAAGCTCCGTCATTTTGTCCCGTGAAGCGATACAGGACAGTTTCGTTGCCGTCGCGGTCAACTTTGAATATCGTGCCGCAACCTTTGCCGCAGGAACTATTGCCGCCGGACTGGGTCGTGCCGTAGAGGTAGCCACGACCGTCGGTGACTAATCCGCTCAGCGGCTGGAACCCGTCGGTTCCGCCCTTGAAACTGTAAAGCAGTTTTTCATTGCCAACGGCATCCAACATGAAGACCGTGCCAAAGCCGAAGGCGCCGCCCTGCACCGTGGTTCCAAAAATATTTCCGCGCCCGTCGCGCAGAAGACGCGCAGGGACATAGTCCCCGTCGGGTCCGGAGAACTTGTGAAGCGCGGTTTGTTTGCCATGCTTGTCGATCCGAAATACGGTTCCGCATTTGCCGCCACAAGTGCTGCTGACATTGCCGCCATAATATGCGGCGCCGTATAGGTTCCCTTCCTGATCCCGAACCAAAGTGGAATTCGCTTCGAATCCACCCGCCTGAAATGAGGTCAGGACTGTAAAGGTCTGGCTGCGCGCCAGCGCGGGCGCCGCTAGCACGACCGCCAGTGCCAAAATAACAGCGATGCTGGTCTCGTCTTTACGGAGACCGAACGAAAAATGGGACGTTTGTGTACGGCCTCGTGAGAATGCGGGCTTCATGCTGCCTCTCCGGGAAGATGTGATGTGTGTTCGGCCCATGGGCCCTGCTGCGAGGGGGGTAATGTCGGGAATATCGCCGATAACCCGACGGATGTCAAGCTGAACGAATTGGCAACCCGATGACTCAGACCGAACCTAGCTCTCCGGAGAGCTAGGCAGCGTGGACATGGAATCGGCGAGGGTAACGCCCAACAATCTTCAAAACAACCCCATGCAGGCGATGTCCCAGGCCGGAGTCATTCCAGAACATGTACGGACACTCTCCAGGTACCACCTGAATCCCATGCTCCCGGCAGAACTCCACAGCCTTCTCGCTGACCGCGCCCTGCCCACGCGCACGGTACATCCAAACCCGTCGAATGCCCGCCTCCGCGCAGTCGCGTACCACCGTGTCGGTCACCGCCGGAGAAGTCATCAGAATCGCCGCATCCACCGGAGGGTCAATCTCCTGCACGCGCAGGAAACACCGCCGCCCTAACATCTGCGGCAAGTAAGGATTCACCGGAACCACATCGTACCCGCGCCGGCAAAACTCCTCAAACAACATCCCACTGAAACCCTTCGGCTCGCGCGAAATCCCCACCATCGCAATTCGTTTCTGCGCCAGGAAGTCCTCAATGGTCTCGAGCGAAACTCGTTGGCTTTGCATGGGCGCCTCCCTGCGCACAGTTTTACCCGTCGCAAGGGTGCAAGTCAGTGACTGCAAACACACAAACGTTGGTGGACTCCACTTCCAGACTCCGAACGCTTGTTGCTGTAACCACAATCCCTACTGCTGCGCCCGCTCTACCCAGCCCTCAATTGCCAAATAAAATAGATTGTTTGATAATTATTCTTACCTAACGGTCATGCATTTGAGTCATGAGCAGTTCCGGGAACTTGCCTGGAAGCATGGCATGGCGGCCACGCACCAGCGCAAGGTGATATTTGAAGCCGTTGTGGCCGCTCCCGGACACTACTCGCCCGAACAAATTTACTCAGTCGTCAAACGGCTCATCCCCTCGGTTTCTCTCGCCACCATCTACAACAATTTGCGCGTGTTCGTGGAAAAGGGACTGTTGCGGGAAGTAACGCCCCACGCCTCAACCCTGCGCGTGGACGGCAATCTCGAATCCCATCATCACCTGGTCTGCACGCGCTGCAAATCTGTGCAGGACATAAAAGGTGACTTCGTTGACTTCAAACGACTCGCTCGGCTGGCGCCGGGCGGCTTTAATTTAACGCAGCCGCTGATCGAGGTCTTTGGCCTCTGTCGACGCTGTAGTGGCAAAAACGTAAAGACAACTTCATAAGCGAAAGAGGAGTGAGGAATTATGTCTGACACGAAGGAAGTACTGGCCGGCATTCCCGGCCCCGGTAACAACGAGAAAAACATGTCAACCGAATCCAAATGCCCGGTAGCCCATGGCGCTCACAGACACACAGCAGCCGGAGCCTCTGGAAATGCGGAGTGGTGGCCAAATCAGCTGAACCTGAAGATTCTTCACCAGCACTCTCCTCAGTCCGATCCCATGGACGAGAAGTTTAACTACGCCGAAGAATTCAAGAGCCTCAACCTGAATGCGGTGATCAAGGATCTCAACGCCTTGATGACGGACTCGCAGGACTGGTGGCCCGCCGATTTTGGGCACTACGGCCCGCTCTTTATTCGCATGGCGTGGCACAGCGCAGGCACCTATCGCATCGGTGACGGCCGCGGCGGTGCCGGCTCTGGCCAACAGCGTTTTGCGCCCCTCAACAGCTGGCCTGATAACGTGAACCTCGACAAGGCGCGCCGGCTGCTCTGGCCCATCAAACAAAAATACGGACGGAAAATTTCCTGGGCCGACCTCATGATTCTTGCCGGCAACGTCGCACTCGAGTCGATGGGCTTCAAGACGTTCGGTTTTGGCGGCGGCCGTCCCGATGTTTGGGAGCCCGAAGAGGATATTTTCTGGGGCCCCGAAGGCAAGTGGCTGGCGGACGAGCGCTACAGCGGCGACCGAGATCTTCTGAATCCGCTCGCTGCCGTGCAAATGGGCCTCATCTACGTGAATCCCGAAGGCCCGAACGGCAAGCCCGATCCCCTAGCGGCGGCTAAAGATATTCGCGAAACCTTCGCGCGTATGGCAATGAACGACGAAGAAACGGTCGCGCTCATTGCCGGCGGTCACACCTTCGGCAAGACTCACGGTGCTGGCGACGCCAAACTGGTCGGCGCAGAGCCCGAAGCCGCTACCATCGAGGAGCAGGGCCTCGGCTGGAAAAGCAGTTTCCGCACCGGCAAGGGCGGGGACGCGATCGGCAGCGGTCTCGAAGTCATCTGGACCACCACGCCTAGGAAGTGGAGCAACAACTTCTTCACCAACCTGTTCAGCTACGAATGGGAACTGACAAAGAGTCCCGCTGGTGCGAACCAGTGGAGGCCAAAGAATGGCGCAGGCAACGGTTCGGTGCCCGATGCGCACGATCCGTCGAAGCATCACTCCCCTTCCATGCTTACCACGGACCTCGCCTTGCGCTTGGACCCCGCCTACGAAAAAATCTCTCGGCGCTTTTACGAGCATCCCGATCAGTTCGCCGATGCCTTCGCCAAGGCGTGGTTCAAGCTGACGCACCGCGACATGGGGCCGATCCCCCGCTACCTCGGCCCACTCGTTCCGAAGGAGCCCCAGATCTGGCAAGATCCCGTTCCCGCCGTCGACCACAAACTGCTCCGCGAAAAGGACGTCGCTGCTCTGAAGGCGAAGATCCTCGCATCCGGACTCTCGATTTCCCAGTTGGTCACCACGGCTTGGGCGTCGGCGGCGTCGTTCCGCGGATCCGACAAGCGTGGTGGCGCGAATGGCGCGCGAATTCGCCTCGCGCCGCAAAAGGACTGGGAGGTAAACCAGCCGGCGGAACTGGCCAAGGTGCTCAAGAAGCTGGCGGCGATCCAAAA
This sequence comes from Candidatus Sulfotelmatobacter sp., assembly GCA_035695545.1. Lineage (GTDB taxonomy): Bacteria > Acidobacteriota > Terriglobia > Terriglobales > Acidobacteriaceae > Sulfotelmatobacter. Next base: position 84,455 of record DASRRV010000212.1, read on the forward strand.
AGAGTTCAACGGCTCGCAATCCGGAACCGAGTCCGCAGCGAAGTCCAATGGCAACAAGGGGAAGAAGGTTTCCCTCGCTGACTTGATCGTTCTCGGCGGCAACGCGGCCGTCGAAGAAGCTGCGAAAAAAGCCGGGCACGACGTGAAGATTCCCTTCTCGCCGGGACGCACGGATGCATCGCAGGAGCAGACCGATGTGCACTCGTTCGCCGTAATGGAACCGGCCGCAGACGGGTTCCGCAATTACCTTCGAAGCGGACAGCACCTGTCGGCTGAGGAGTTGCTCGTCGATCGCGCGCAGTTGCTGACTCTGACCGCTCCCGAAATGACGGTTCTCGTCGGCGGCTTGCGCGTTCTGGGCACGAATGCCGGAAAGTCCAAACACGGCGTCTTCACGAACAAGCCGCAGAGGCTGACGAACGATTTCTTCGTCAACCTGCTCAGCATGAATACGGAGTGGAAGGCATCGACTGCGTCGGAAGGCGTGTTTGACGGGCACGATCGCGCCACGGGAAAAATCAAGTGGACCGGCACCCGTACCGATCTGATCTTCGGCTCAAACTCCCAGCTCCGAGCCATCGCTGAAGTCTATGCCAGTGACGATGCGAAGAAGTCGTTCGTGAAGGACTTCGCGGCTGCCTGGAACAAGGTCATGAACCTGGATCGCTACGACCTGGCCTGAGTTCGCAGAAGGGGCGTCCTTTTCGGTGGGGTTTCCGGTTCACACTGGAATGTTCACACTCGAAACCTGCCGCGAAGGGCGTCCCTTTTTTAATGCGGCGCCTCCTGCGAAAGTTGTGAAACACTGATGCCCAAACCTGATCCCATTCCTCCCCGCGTCAACGGAATCCTGGAAACATCTTTGTACGTTAAGAGCGCGGCTCGCTCCGCTGAGTTCTACCAACGCGTCTTCGGTTTTGAGCCGTTAGAACCCAGCGAACCGCTCAACGATGAAACGCGGCTATGCCCAATGCGTGCGGGTGACCGCAGCGTCTTGCTGCTGTTCAAGAAAGGCGCTACGCCTGACACCGACGCCACCGGCGCAATTCACATCGCCTTTGGAATAGCTCGTCCTGACTTGATTACCTGGGAACGCTGGTTGGCAGATCAAGGCATCTCCATCGAGGAGCGCAAAACCTGGAAATACGGAGGCCAAGCCCTCTACTTCCGCGATCCCGACGGCCATCTCCTAGAAGTAGTGACCCCAGGTGTCTGGACCATTTACTGACCCAACCCGGGTGCCCCACTTCTCGCCTCGTTTGGGAGAAAGCCTGCCCTGAGCGCCGTCGAAGGGTGAGGCTTTTTCTCCGATACCGCGTCGCCTCAGAGCCTAACGTTTAATCGCGAACGAGGGTCGCCGACGCCAACCGCTGAAACGTTTCGACCGCCCCCCACACGCCCAGGCCGATCCCTTTGGCCCTCTGCGCAAGGTCGAGCCCACGCCTATACAGTGTTCACTGTATGCGAATTCCTATGCGGCAAAAACATCTAAGATAGCGAAACCAGTTGTGCCGACCGAGGTCACTAGCATCGCAGCTCATGGTCGTGCGTGTGTCGATTCTCTTGGGGCGGACCACATCATGATTAGAGCCCACAAAACACATAGAGAAGCCCTTAGAAGAGCGAGCGCGGTTGCTCGATTTGACCAACGACGCGATCCTCGAGCGGGACGCTTCAGATCGAATTACCTTTTGGAATAAAGGCGCGACGGATATGTATGGCTTCAGTCGGGAAGAAGCAATCGGCCGAGTGAGTCACGATTTGTTTCGTTCTGAATTTCCTGAGCCGCTCAAGTCGATCAAAGAGAGATTGTTCAAAGACGGTCAGTGGGCCCGAGAGCTTATACACACTTGCTCGACGGGCGTCTACTCGCTGGGTGGTTGATCGCGATGGGTCCGGCAATATTCGTTCAATTCTTGAATCCAATCGTGACATTACCGAGGCTAACCGAGCTCAGGAAGCACAAAATCGACTTGCCGCCATTGTCGAATCGTCCGATGATGCGATCGTGTCCAAGAATCTCGACGGTATCATCACCAGTTGGAACAAAGCCGCCGAACGAATTTTGGTTACACAGCAATCGAGGCCATTGGCCAACATATCACTCTAATCATCCCACCTGATCGCAAAGACGAAGAGAACAATATTCTAGTCTGCATTGGTCAGGGCGAACGCATCGACCATTTTCAGACGGCGCGCCAGCGCAAAGACGGCGCACTGCTCGATGTGTCGGTCACCATTTCGCCTGTGCGGGATTCGGCCGGGCGCGTAATCGGGGCGTCCAAAGTAGCACGCGACATCACTGCCCAAAAGCGATCCGAGCAAGCATTGCACGAGAGCGAACAGCGTTATCAAGCGGTCACCGATACTTCGCCTGTCATGATTTGGATGTCTGGTACGGACAAGCTTTGCTTCTACTTCAACAAGGGTTGGTTGGATTTCGTCGGGCGCACGCTGCAACAGGAGGCTGGTACGTGCAGGGTGTTGCGGAACGCAGCGGGATCGCGATTGACTTCAACATCTCCGAGGATTTCGGGAGACTTCCTGCGGACATGGAGCTTACGATCTTTCGCGTCGTGCAGGAGTGTCTAACAAACATGCACCGTCACGCTGAGAGCAAAACCGCCTGCATTCGAGTCAGTCGTGAAAAAGCGAGTGTTTGCATCGAAGTACGGGATGAGGGCAAGGGCATCTCGCCCGAACGTTTAGCGAAAATCCAGATGCAAGGCTCCGGCGTCGGCATCGGCGGAATCCGAGAACGGCTGCGCCGATTTCATGGCGCAATGAAGATCGAATCTAATGGTTCGGGGACAACGGTTTCTGCCAGTATCCCGATTGTAAATGGAGCTCCCCTGGTAGAATTCGAGCCGCTTCAGGCTGTCGTCTAAGTGACATCTTCAGTTTCTTAGTGGAACACGAGTGCTCATTCTTGCGGTGCTCGGCTTAACTGTTCAAATCAGCCGATTTCACGCTTTGGTACTGCCTTAAAGCCTGTGTTGCTGCCTATTGATCGCGTCTTTTGGGCAGCGGCTTTAATGCGAGCAACGTGGAGAGCCGAGAATCCTTCGGTCGATGTGACACAGTCTCTACCCGGTTTCGCGCCGCAGAAGGGGCATATCAAAGTAATCGGGCTGATCGGCAACGCGGGAGCATCATCGTGTTTCGTGGTATACCTGATTTCGCGAGGGACGGTGACATTCTACGGCAGCACAGCAAAAAGACCCAATGGTCAGGTTCGGCCCAAAGCCGTGTCCAACGGCTTCGCGTCGCGAAGGTAAAACGACTTCAGAGTCGGTCTACTCGAAGCGCAGGGCTATCACGGGATCAACGCGACTAGCGTGGCGGGCAGGCAGATAGCTGGCCAACAATGCCACGCCGACCAGCAGCGACGAGACCACAACGTAAGTGATCGTATCGGTGACGGGAAGTTGGAACAGCAGGGTGGAAAGCAACCGTGAACCGAGCAGTGCCCCCAATATGCCGATGAGCAAGCCGACGCCCACCAGACGCATACCTTGCAGCAGCACCTGGCGCAAAACGTAGTTGCGGGGCGCACCCAGAGCAAGGCGGATCCCGATGTCGCGCGTGCGCTGGGCCACCACGTAAGAGAGCACACCATACACTCCGACCGCCGCCAGCAGAAGGGCCGTCGTCGCAAATAGAGCCAGCAAGAAAGTATCGAAGTGCGACTCTTGCAGCCGGCTTGAGATCTTCTCCTGCATCATCGACACGCTGTAGATGGGCACGCCTGGAGCGACGGTCGCCACTGAATTCTGCAACTCCCGCACGGGCACCGGTCCGCCGTGTGTACGCACCACCAAGTCCATGGTTCGCCCAATCCAGTCCCAGGCGGCGGAAGGCATCTGGGCGAAGGGAATGTAAAACTCGGGCAGAATCCGCTGGTCGAGTCCCCAGGCGCGCACATCGGAAACTACTCCCACCACCTCATGCCACACCGGGTCAAGCCGACCCTTGGGCCCCTGCTCACAGCACTGGAATCGCTTTCCAATGGGGTTTTGCCCCGGCCACATGGTTCGGGCGAGTGTCTCGTTTACGAGCGCGACAAGCGGTGTCTGCCGCGTGTCCTCGGCGCTGAACTCGCGCCCAGCCGTCAAGGCGACGTGTGTTACGGACAGATATCCCGGCGAGATGGCACGCAATTGGGCGTCCACCAGATTGGAAGGGTCAAACGGCATGCCCTCGGGCAATAATCCGTTGCTGTTGTTGCCGAAGGTCATCGGTGCGCGTGACACGATCGCGGCAGACTGCACTCCAGGCAACGCCTGCATATTTTGCATAATCCTTTCGAACGTCTGCCTGGCCACCAGCGGGTCACGATACCCGACGTCGGGAAGCCCGATGCGCCCGACCACAAGGTTGGAAGTGTCGAAGCCGGGATCAAGCTTGGCCACCCGCAGAGCGCTGCGAATCAGCAAGCCCGCGCCCACCAGGAGCATGAGGGCGAGCGCCACCTCGGCAACTACCAGCAAGCTGCGTACCCGATCGCGCGCGGGGCTGGTACGGCCAGAACTTTCATTGAACGCCTCGTTTAAGCGGACCGAAGCGGCACGCAATGCCGGTGCCAGCCCAAACAGCAGCCCGGAAAAAACAGCCGCCCCACATGCGAATAGGAGCGCCATGCCGTCCACCCGCGATTGGCCGATCCGTGGCACACCCGCAGGCGCATTGGCCACCAGCCAGCCCACTCCGAAGTAGGCCAGCAGCACGCCGCCCAACGCGCCGGCCGCGCCCAACAGTATGTTCTCCACCAGTAACTGCCGCACGATTCGGCGCGGGCTCGCCCCCAGTGCGACCCGGGCTGCAATCTCTTTCGTGCGCGCTCGTGCCCGCGCCAGTTGCAGGTTGGCGATATTGGCGCATGCAATGAGCAGCACGAATCCTACGGCGCCTAACATCGTAAAGAGCGTCAGTCGCTGGTCGCCAAGCAGAGCATCCGGTAGAGGCGTGGCAGTGAAGCCGCGGTCCTTATCGTCTATCGGAAAAAGACGCTGTTGCCGTCCCGCAAAAAGGTTGAGCTCGGCGCGTGCTGCCGACGGTGAGACGGCTGGTTTGAGCCGGCCGAAGGTATTCAAGTAGTGATTGTCGTGGTCGGCGAGCTGCCCCTCCGTGAATGCTTGGGGAACCCAGATTTCGGTATCACTGAGCAGCGGGTCAAATGAGCTTGGCATGATGCCGAGAACTACATAGGGAAGAGCGTTAATTGTTATCGTGCGGCCGACAACGGCGGGGTCGGAATGAAAGTGTGTCCGCCAAAGGCGCTCGCTCAATATCGCCACCTGAGCGCTCCCGGGCTGGTCCTCGTCGGCTCTGAACACACGACCGAGGATAGGCTGCACGCCGAACGCGGCAAAGTAATCAGAAGTCGCTAGCTCGCCCTCGATGCGCTCCGGAGCACTCTCGGTAGCAAGATTGAAGCTGGCCGAATGGGACGCAGAGACATTCTGGAGCACTCTGGTGCTGGCGCGAAGATCAGAGAAGTTGCCCGCGGACAGCCCACCTCCACCTACACCTTTCCAACTCTCCTGAATCAGCATCACACGCTGAGGTTTAACCATGGCCAGCTGCCGCAGCAACACGGCGTCCACCACGCTGAATATGGCGGTATTTGCCCCAATGCCGATGGCCAGCGTAAGGACTGCCACGACTGTGAACCCGGGCATTCTCAGAAAGAGGCGCAACCCGTATCGGAGGTCTTGGACAAGAGAGTGCATGCTTCCTCTGCCGAGCTCGAATGCACGTTCAATGCCAGACGAAGGCGGCCTAACCCCTTGATCTTATTCACCGGGGAACGGACTCGGTCAGCAAACCTCGTTCGAAACTGGCAAGTCGATGTTCGTATCCGGACAACCCCATGGCGCCCGCAGTAAGGGCATTTGGTAGTAAATGTTGAACCAGGTCTGATTTCGCTGACATTGCGGAAGAGAATTGTTACAGCTGGGGTGAGCCCTGGACCGGGAGATCACCCCGCGAGCAGTGTAACTCCCGCCGCTACCAGCACCGCCGCGATCCATCGCCGCCGGTCCACTTTTTCATGCAGGAATACTTTCGCGGCAAAGGCATTGCCGATGAAGGTCAGTGACGCGGCCGCAGGAGCGACCAGGCTTACTTCTCCCCAGGAGAGCGCGAACAACAAACTGAAAAATGCAACCGCCATCGCGGTGACGCCCAGAAAGAAATTCGAATTCGACAGGATGCGCCCGACCACAATCCACAGTCCGGAGCGGCGCAACAGCGCATGCACATCCCCGACCTGCTTCATGGCGCGCGCCAGCAGAACGTCACCCACCACCGAAGCGAATGCTACTGCCAGGATCGCCGCCCAGGTGTAGACGTGCTTCATCGTTTCACCCCGCCAGAAACTGCAGGTATTTCATCGACCCCGGGTGCCCCATCCTTCGCGACCTTTTCGAAGGGAGGGGATTCGGAAAGCTGATCGCTGGAATCCTCGTGCGAAGTAAGCGCCGGACCTCCCGCCACAAATCCCACTCCGCCGGAAATCAGCCCAATCCCAACCCACCGCATCGGACTCACCTGCTCGTGTAACGCGAACCTCGCGACCAGCGCCAGCAAGACATATCCGAGCGAAGTAGCGGGCAACACATAAGTGAGGTCAGCCCACGAGAGCGCGTTCATGTAAGACGCAAAGAACGCCAGCAGTAACACAATACCGATCGCGACCCACGGATTGAGCACTGCGAGAATTACGCCTTGCAGATGATGGAGGGAAATATTGCCGGTCTGCTTCATCCCGTGCGACAGCATGGAGTCACCCACCGCTGCAAAAACGGTCACTCCAGCCAGCACCAGATACTTGCGAAAGGTCACGGGGACAAAAGTTTCAGGACTTCAAGTTTCAAGGTTTCAGAGTTTCAAGGTTTCAAAGTGTCAAGGTTTCAAAGCTCCAACATTTTCAACGGAAGAACGGTCATTTCGAGCCCCGATGTCTTCGACACGACGAAATCCGAGCTCTTCAGACTTTGAAACTCTGAAACTTTGCTCTCTACGCCTTCACCGGCTCCGGCGCCGCGGCCGCCTCGCCATGCTTCTTCACCAGCTTGTTGCGTGCCGTGCGCAGTTTCCAGAACGCATTGGCCTCTTTGTACAGGCGCCGGCGCTCCTCACCGTTGAAAATGGCCTTTCTCACAATTCGCCACGCAGCCTTCGGCCGGAAATAATATTCGTCGTAGAAACGATGCACCGCCGAAAGAATCTCGTCTGCCGACAATCCCGGATACTGAATGTGCGCCAACTGGTGTCCGCCTTCGTCCACCATCTTGTTGTCGCCCACCATGAATCCGTTCTTCACAGCGTAATCGTAGAGTTCGGTTCCAGGATAAGCATGCGCCACCGAAACCTGAATCGTCTCGACGTCGAGTTCCTTGGCGAACGCGATCGTGGTGTTGATCGTCTCGTGCGTCTCACCCGGCAGTCCCATGATGAAGTCGCCGTGAATCACCAGGCCGAGTTTGTGGCAGTCCTTGGTGAATTGCCGCGCCCGCTCGACCGTCGCGCCCTTCTTGATGTTCTTCAGAATCTGCGGATCACCAGACTCATAGCCCACGATGAGCAACCGGCATCCCGCTTCCTTCATCGCCTTAAGCGTTTCGAAGTCGGTCGTGACGCGCGAAGTGCAGGACCACGTCAGGCCCAGCGGCTTCAACTTCGCGCAAAGCTCAATCGTCCGCGCCTTCTGGATGTTGAAGGTATCGTCGTCGAAGAAGAATTCCTTCACTTCCGGCCAGTAGGCCTTGACCTTCGACATTTCCGCCGCGACGTCATCCGTAGAACGCTTGCGCCACGGATGTCCGCTCAGCGTCTGCGGCCACAAACAGAACGTGCACTGCGCCGGGCATCCGCGCGTGGTGTAAAGAGAAACGTAAGGATTCAGCAGGAATGGCACGTTGTATCTCGTAACGTCGAGGTCGCGTTTGTAAACGTCAGTAACGTGCGGCAGCGCATCCAGATCCTGAATCTGCGGAGCATCCGGATTGTGTACGACCTTCCCGTCTTTCAAGAACGAAACACCCGGAATCTCTTCCAGCGGCTTGCCCTTTGCGTAATCGACAATCGCGTAATCAAATTCCTTGCGGCAGATGAAGTCGATCTCCGGACAATCCCGCAGAGACTTCTCCGGCAGCACGCTGACATGAGGTCCCACAAAAGCAATCTTGATGGCAGGATGCGCCTGCTTGATCGCCCGCGAAATAGCAAGGTCGCCCGGGAATCCCGGCGTAGAAGTGAAGAGCACGAGAAACTCGTACCCCTTCGCGATCTCAATGGTCTCCGCCGCCGAAATGTGATGAGGCGGCGCATCCAAAAGCCGCGACCCCTCCAACATTCCAGCCGGATAAGCCAACCACACCGGATACCAGAACGATTCGATTTCGCGGGTGGCGGGCCATCTGGAGCCCGCGCCTCCGTCGAAGTTTTCAAACGAAGGAGGATTTAGAAACAGTGTTTTTAAAGGCATATTGGGTGTTCTTTTATTCTAGCATTCGGGGGCGGATGTTTCCCGCTGGACCCCGTATTTCTGCAGGTTCCCCACAAACTTTAGACATGGCCTAAATGCTTGATTTCAATGTACTAGCTCTCTTCCAAAAAGGAAATATCCTTAGGTCGAATGCATGTTTGGATGCATTGAAGGGAAGGAATGTTGCGGTGAGCGGGCCGGGATAACTACTGGGCTTCGGACGTGGCGGGGACTCGGAAGGTTATGCCTTGATCGTCGTTGGCTTTGGCAGTTGCGGAGAGATCGAGATCGGCTAACGGAATTTTTTCGGTGCGTTGCGGAGCGAAGCTCCAGAGAGTCTGGCCTACGATGGCGTAGTTGCGGACTTCCTGTTTGTGCTGGTCGCGATAAACCAGAACCGTAGCGGGCATGATCGCAGGTCCCTGCTGCTCATTGACTGACGCCGGTGGGGGATCGGAGCGACGCGCTGAGTTGGAGCGGGAGTAGACATCCTGGTCGCCATCGGATTCTTCCTGGCGTAGCATTCGTTGCTCTTCGAGACTTTGCTGGTTCATTTCATTGGCCACGGCCCGATCGCGCTCGTAGTCCTCGTCGTAGGAGTAGCCGGAATCCCACCACAATGGATCGTAGTAGCCCGCGTAGGCGTATGGATAGAAGAAGCGATTACGACAGCCAAAGCCATTGCAGAAAGTTCGGAAGACGAAATTGTGGCCGTGGTTGTGGTGGTTGTGGCTGTGGAAGGCAGAGTTTCCGAAGTTGCTATGGGAGAAATTATGTTGGGCGAAAGCAGGACCGTGTGAGAATCCGCGTGAGGCAGTTGGTCCGGAGCGCATTCCACCGGAGATGTGGCCGCCCCCGCCGAATCCGGCGTGGCCTCCGCTGAATCCACCACCGTGGCCACCACTGAAACCACCAGCGTGTCCGCCGCCGGCATGACCTCCACCACGCTGCGCCCACACGGGAACGGCCAGACAGAGGGCGAACGCCGCGATGCATATCAGGCGACGCATACAAATTCATTATAGACCCGTTTGGCAAGTGCAAGCGGAATTGAGAAATATCTTGAGTCAGAGGGGCGTGACAGGTGGTTCAGACATCCCTTCGGCGGGTCTCCCGGGTCCGGGGGAAAGGCGGCAAGATTCAAAAAGTGACCTCAGCGGCTAGATCAACAGCAACCGCCGCGGACAAGGGTGTCCTCCACATGGACTCGCGCTCCACACGGAGGCAGCGGCCCGATACACCTGGGCCGCCGGACAGCCGAGGGCGGCTGTCCCACATGCTGTCGCTGGTTCCATCGCGGTTACCTGGAAGCGCCCCCGCGGAGGACGTGGTCCATCGAGATCGGGCCGGCACCAAAGAAGATCAGGGCGAAGGCCAGTGTGGCTGCGGCAAGGGGGAATTCGAATCCGGGGTGATCGGGAGATCCCAAGAGTCCGTTATGCAGGTGGACCTTCCCGATGGCGACGCAGAGGTTGATGCAGATGGCAACGGCCGCGGGGCGGGTGAAGAATCCCACAAGGATTAGCAGACCGCCGAGCAGCTCGGTGAATGCCGAGACGTAGCCCAGCCACGAGGGAAGGCTCATGCTTCCGACCATGTGCGCGAACTGATGCAGGCCGCCGAACACTTTGTGATATCCGTGGACGGTCATGATGGCGCCGAGCGTGAGGCGGACGACCAGGAGAGCCAGAGGTTGCAACCGATCGAGATAGCGCAATGTGTTCCTCCAGAAATGTAGGGAATAGATTAGCGCAGGTTCGGCAGGAAGAAAGAAGATTTGGAATGGCTCGCCGCTCTTCACACTAAAACTTTTTTGCAGAGCCGCTAAAGAGCAACTCTCTCAAGCCTTATTGCAGATGCGGCTAAAGCCTTTCAAATCCTTCCACGGATGGTTCTCGTGGCCAGTAGGCCTTAGCCGCGCGTGGATCCCACTCGAAGGGCGACGCCTTGGTCCCATATGGATGAGCGGCCCTCTATTGGCGCGTCAGATACCTTGCGAAAAAGCGGACGCTTCAGCGCGCGTTAGATTTTGTGGAAGAGCGGCGCTTTAGCGCCGCGTCAGACCCGTACAGACCTGAGCTTTAGCCCCAGTGCGACCTTCCTTCTGCCTATCAACCCGATCGATGGAGACCACCTCGCGCCATCAAGCAGGGACTAACGGCCAACGACGATCTCCCACCCACGGGTCTCGCGATTTCACATTTCGAGTTCGCGCTGGCGCAGGGATAAGGAATGTAACAGAGTTCGAGCGGGCGAACCTTCGATTGTCAAAAAACGATTGCGCCCCCGCACGGGTTTTGATAACGTGGTTCGCCGCAGGATGCTTCGGGCTGTGCGGATGCGCTGAAGCGATTGTGCCTGCTGGTCTTCTCTCTTGGACCAAAAACCCACCCGAAAGCAGTGTGCGTGATCCCCCACGCGCCCACAGTAACTTCGACTGCCGCAAATCTTGATTCGAGGAGTGTGCAATGACGCTGAGTGTTGAGCCGGGTTCGAAAATCGGCCTGCGGTTCTACGTTGTTTTTGCCTTGTTGGCGGCCGTTCCCACGTTTGCGGTTGCGCAGCACAAGAACAGT
>DASRRV010000213.1:0-3846 GCA_035695545.1 Candidatus Sulfotelmatobacter sp.
AGCCGAGGCTTTTACGTCCGAGCAGAACATGCTTCGTTGCCTCCGCATGCATCGGATATGCTAACCACCCGCCCAGGCAATTAGTGGTGTGGGGACTTGCACCCCACGAGATTCACAGCCTTATCGGCTGCTCCAGTGAAACGGGGATGTTAAAACAGTTTAGGCGCTGCGTTTCTGTGCGGTTAGACAGGCATTATCGCTGAGTGCAGTGCACAGATCGAGGCGTACGGCCGGTCAAGTAGTTTCCCTTGGAAGCCACTTGCAGGGTAGGCACAACGCAAGTGGAAAGAGTGGGTTCTCGTCAGGCCATTCCATAGCTGTTCGAGCTTGATGGTTGCATCTACTCTCTCTGCCGCCCAGAGCAGGGCAACCATTTCCCCGATGATCGCCACGCGACCAGTTTTGGCGACGGCTGCCGCCTCTGCGTGGCGGATCACCGGTCCCAGCAGCGACTCAAACTTGCCCTGGTTCGGGAGGTCGGAATTCATGAATTTCAAGAGTGTGTCAGCCGCGTCGAGAGTAATGAACCGACCAACCTTCTCAAGCTGTTGCACGTCGATATCGTGCGCGTGCATTCGCTGACGAACTGCGGCGACATGCGGCGGCGTGGCGCAAACGATTACGGATTTCCCTTCACTCACCGTCGCGCATAGAAATTTACCGATGTTGTCCCGCCAAAACTTATCGCCGGTGTAGAACTGCACAACGTGCGTCTGCTCATCGTTCCCACTCGCTATCGCGTCTGTAAAATGTCCCTCCGAGAGTCCGCTACCCAAGAATAGCCTGCCCTGAAGAACCGCTTCAACAGCAGCTAATAAGTCTTTCCCGGCGTGAGTCTTGACCACGTAGCCCAACACACCCAAGCTGAGGGCTTCTTGCACTACGTCGGCAGAACATTCTTGGCTGACAAAAACTATTTTGGATTTGGGGGAAAGCTTGCGGATTCGCCGAGCCGCCTCGATTCCATTCAGCCGCGGGAGGCCGATGTCCAGCAGAATTAAGTCTGGTTCCAGTTCTTCTGCCTTTTGAACTGCTTCTAAGCCATTCGAAGCCTCGCCAATGATCTGCAGTTCTGGCTGCTTCCGCAGCATCGACACAACAACCCGCCGAAACGGTTCATGATCGTCAACCACAAAAACGCGGACTGATGAGGTAAGCAAGTAGTCTCCGTCTATTTCGATGTCCACAAAAGCTTGCTGATTCCAAAACACAAACGGATCGCATAACGGAAGAGTTCCTTCGTTGCGCTAGAGCACTGTTTTGCGTCCCTAAACCCCGTTGGCTGGACATGAGCGTGACAAACTACCGATCATTCAGAAATTGAAGGGTGCCACCAGACTCGTGTGCGTAGTAGGGTCGTTTGCTGACTCGTTCCTCCTAGAAGGGCTATTTAATCGTTTTAATATTTGGGTGCATATGGCCCAAACAGGCTACTGTGCAAGGGCATACTCGGGTAGCTGTGTAACCAGGCCATAGCACTCAAACCCCTGCGGGAGGATTTTGAGAAGTGTAATGGCGATATTTCACCAACAACCCCAGAGAATCTGAGGCAGCCCTGCGCGAGGTCTCTGGCGTCCGAGGGTTTTGGTGCTCCCTCTAATTTTGGGCTTTGGGCCTCTCCCACAGTCTCGTCCTTGAAGTCCTTCGGCGACTGCGAGGATTCCCCCATCAGAGACTCTCGCCGCCGCACCTCCGTCATGTAATCTGCATCCAGCGCAATGTCCGCAGGCATTGGCTCCTTCAATCTAAACTCCTGCGGACCAAGGTAAAGGAACGCATCTACGAAGTGCTCCATCGGCTTTTGCAGCCAGGGGAGGAAAGGCAATTTGCACCTTGCAATCGCGGTCGATCATGATCGCCGGCGGGAAAATGTCGGGGCGCGAGCCCGCTCCATATCTCCGCCATAATCCAACAGGATTTCCGCAATACGAAGGTTGAGTCAGACCGTTAGTTGACGGTTAACGTGAGCACACTGCTGGTCCCCCCGCTGGTGCAGCCCAGGTCGCCGGAGTTCCCACTGGGGGTTAGTACTCTTACCTTCACTGTTCCGGGACCGGAGATTATGTCGCTCGAAAGCTTCACTCTCAACTGCTTATCGCTGACGACTGTGGCGCTAAGCGGAGTGGTATTGATGACCACCTGCGATGCGGCAACAAAATGGCTGCCGTTGACAGTGAGAGTGTCGCCCACCTGCACTTCAGAGAAAGTCATCGTGCTTGGTGACAGTGAACCTATGACCGGCGCGGGCCGGGCACTGCCGCAGAGTGGGTTTAGGGTGTTGTTGCCGCAGCCGGGAAGGAACAAGAGAGCCAGCAGGGCGGCAAAAGACAGAGCGCAAGTGCGGGAAGGCATGCGAACACTCCTCATGGAAGCGTCTCAACTTGCTGGACGAGATGCGTTGCAGGTCACACTTCTAGTCCAGCCTTCTCGGCGGTGGCAATGCACCGCAGGTAAATCGTAGGTCATCGGCTAACCGCATGAATCGAGACTCGTTACCAAAAGAGGTCAACCGAGATCCGAACCCGGTCGGGCTCAGGTTTTTATGATCGCATCCGCCCCATTGACCTCCTGGTTCAGTCCGCGGTTTGAACCGGAGGCGCATGCCGAGGCCGCGGCGGATATTTTGATCGCTACGGAGATACAGGCAGCATCTAACCCTCCATCGCATGACCCCGAAACTCAAAAGGCTTCAGCGGATTTATTTGACTTGCACGACGATCCTGGTAGTTCTGCCTATCCTGAGCTGCAGCGGACAGGACTTTGGCTTTTTGCAGCCGACGCCCGAAGACCTCTGCAAGTGTCTGCCCCTTGAGCCGGACGTCGCTGATTATCGGCATACCGCCAAACACGTCGCGATCCCGAACGTGGTTGCACAAGAAGTTTCGGTCGAGATCATTCTGACCTGGCCCCAGGATATTTTCATTCCCCCCGATGCGCCTCGAATGGGACGCGAACTTGAGGTCTTTCATATTGCAAACGCATTCTTGCAAAGTGCCAGCGTGAACGCACTCGACTGCGATGTCTCAATGGAGATTTCTCAAACAGCGGACAAAAGCTCGTCCCGGATGATTGTTGAAACGCCCGTAGACAGCGAATACTGTAGTGCGCGTCAAAATTTGCAAGCGCAACTCAAGAAGCATAGATTTCGCCTCGATTCGCAGCATGGAGGAGAACTTCCACAAGCTTTACCAGTGGACGTCGTGGGGATGGCTTTCGAAGATTTCGAGCACGATCGCGGCCCTGTCGCCACTTTGTGGGAGCTTCATCCTGCGACTGTGACTCTACACTAGGAGAGTCGGCCGAGACCGCCGCCTGGGGTGCCCCTGCCAAACCGAGCACGTAATTTTAAAACAGGTCTTCTGCGAATTGCCGGGCTGGGAAGACGGCGATGCCGACGCCCCGGGGAAGCACGACAGCTGTTGTGTCTGGAACCGGGGTCTTTGTGATTGGCGGGAATGGGAGCACATTGCGACTCAATACCGTCGAAGCATACGACACGTCCGCCGACTCCTGGACGACAGAAGCACCGATGCTGGTAGGAAAGTCGGAGCCGGCCGGAGGTTTGATGGGGACCAGCATTGTCTCGGCCGATGGAACGACTTCTTCTGGACCGTCGGCGACAATGAGGCATACAACGTTTCGACGAACAAGTGGAGCGCGCTGACGGCGGACGCAACGGCGCGGAATGCTGCCTGCTATGGCGCTATATCAGGGCAACTTTATGTGGCAGGCGGCCACACTACAGCCGGTGTGGTGGGCCTGTTGGAATCGTTCAGCGCTACCGGCAACAAGTGGACGCCGCACGCTTCTATGACGCAGTCGGTGATTGCTCCCGGCTCGGCAGTT
>DASRRV010000214.1:0-12603 GCA_035695545.1 Candidatus Sulfotelmatobacter sp.
CCCAAACTCTTGCTCAGGCGCCTTCTACAACAACCTCCGCCAGCCAATTTGAAGCGACGGTTGATGCACTGATCAAAAAGGTTTCACCGAGCGTCGTGCAGATCATTGTGACGGCCTATGCACCGCTCGAAGAAAGTAGCCGGGGGAACACCGGAATTGTCGTCGGGCGCCAGCGTGCGAGCGGTTCGGGGTTTGTCATCGATCCAGAGGGCTACATCGTTACGAATGCGCATGTGGTTAACGGAGCGCAACGCGTTGAGGTCGTACTGCCATCGCCAGCCTCAAATGGTTCGCTGGCCACGGCGTTGTCAGGGAGAATCGACATCGTTCCAGCTCGCATTATCGGCGTGGCGCGGGAGAAGGACCTCGCACTTCTCAAAATTGAAAACACAAAACTTCCGGCACTTCCATTGGCGTCCTACCGCGATGTGCGCCAAGGCCACACCGTTTTCGCTTTTGGCAGTCCCGAGGGACTGCGGAATTCGCTCACGCACGGTTTGATTTCGGCCGTTGCAAGGCAATTGGACCCCGACTCGCCGCTGATTTATATCCAGACAGATGCGCCGATTAACCCTGGGAACTCGGGAGGTCCTCTCGTAAACCTGAACGGGGAGGTCGTTGGAGTAAATACATTCATTCTGTCGCAATCTGGTGGGAACGAGGGGCTGGGGTTTGCCATCCCTTGTGCGACGGTCAGAACCGTTTTCCGACAACTAAAGCAGTTCGGACATTTGCGTCGACAAGAGATCGGTATTGGGATCCAAACCATCACGCCTTCAATGGCAGTGGGACTCGGATTGAGTCAAAAATACGGTGTCATCATTTCGGATGTGTTCCCTGGAGGACCAGCTGAAGCCGCGGGCTTGATGGTTGGCGACGTATTGCTGTCTCTCGATGGGCAGCCTGCTGACAACCTACCGAGCGTCAACTACTACTTCCTGCTGAGGGATTCTTCGGAGAAAGTAGAAGTCAAAGTGCTCAGGGGGACAACGCAGGCCGTTTACAACGTGGGGACGGTAGAGGAAGGGTCAGATGTGGATCAACTCATCTCGCTTGCAGACTCCGACAAAAATCTGGTCCCTGAACTTGGCATCGTAGGGTTGGAAATCGACAAGAAGACCGCTCGCATGTTGCAGGGACTTAGAGATCCTTATGGAATCTTCGTGACAGCCCGAGTCACCGGTTCGAAAGCGATGTACCTTCTTGTTCCCGGGGACGTGATCCGCAGTTTGAATACCCAGCCGATGACTACGTTAGCGCGCTTGCGTGCCGCCTTGAAAGCCCTCCCTCCACTTGCGCCCTTTGTGTTACAGGTCCAGCGTGAAGGTAAGTTGATCTATGTCCCAGTCACCCCGGAATGATTCCGAACACCTGCACTGAGCTCCTCGGCCAGCAATCCCTCTCGACCACCCAGAAATGCACGCACGCCTCCATCCGCATGCTGATGGACACCGATGATTCTCATCCCCACGCATAGCCAACCCGTATCCAGCGCTCTCAGCGAGGAACTTCGCAAAACAAAATCAAAACGGCGCACGGTTTCCCGAGACGCCCGTAGAAATCTCCAGCTGTTTTCTTTGCCAACCGTCAGAAGTTCAGCCGTATGCCCACCTGGATCTGTCTCTGCGCGGTCAGCGTATTGCTTGACGCCGTCGGCACTGCAAAGTGCGGATTGAACGTCAGGTTCGTCCCGGCGATCGTGTACATCTGCGTGTCCACTCCCGTGACGTTGTTGTGGTTGAACAGGTTGAAAGCATCCCCGCTCAACAATAGCTTCCAACTCTCATGCAGCACGAACTCTTTCTGCAGCCGCAAGTCCACGTCCGCCGTTCTTGGCATCTGGAACGAGTTCGGTGCCAGCCACGGCACGCGGTTGGTTCCGCCGACGGCCAGCACTCCCGTTCCGCCCGTCACTGCGGTGAATCCCGCCGGATTCGGCGCATTCCCGGAAATCAACGGGGTAAATGGGGCTCCCGAAGAGGCGTTGATCTGAGGAGAGATAGTGTATCCGTTGGCCAGAGTCTGCAAAAGGCGGCTTTCGCCTTTATAGAAGTCGGGCGTCCACACCACACCTGCCGCGAATCTTTGCCGGATGTCGAAGTTCGATCTCCCAAGCTCCGCGGACAGGTTGAAGGGGTTCAAGACGTTGTTGGAGGCCGTGAACGTTTGCGAGCTCTGCCCATAATCGGTCGAGTGCGAGTACGTATACGAAGACTGGATCTGGAAGCCCTTGTAGAACCGTCGGTTCAGGCCGATGACCAGCGCGTTGTATTTCGAATCCACGCCGTAACTGATGTTCGTAATCGCGCCGTATGCCGGATTCGGCCGGCGCGTTCCCGACAAGGTCGTCGGCACACCGAAATACGGCTCAATGAAAGTCTGGCCGACGAAGTCGCGGTTCGCGAACGGACTGCTGTTGGTGCCTGTGGGCGCTACAACGTTATAGGTGGTGGTCAGCGTCGAATCCAGCAGATTGGTATCCACGAATCGCGGCAGCCGCTGCCCCAAGCTCCCGATGTAAGAAACCGACACGACCGTGTTGTTGGCAAGCTGCCTTTCCACTTCCGCGTCGAACTCCTGCACTAGAGGCAGCTTCGTATTCGGAGCAAAGCCCACCGCCGTCACGCCAAATGGCACCGTCCCGCCGCCCTGCAGGATCACGTTCGGATAAAGCGGCGCGGTCGCTGCGGTCGGCTGCAGAGAAACAGTGCTTTGCCCGGCGGGCAGCGCGGTGTTCGCAATGGCATTGAAAATCGTCGAATTGATGATGCGGCCGTAGAAAATACCGTATCCGCCTCGCACGATCGTTTTGCCGTTGCCGAACAGATCGTACGCCGCTCCGATCCTCGGTCCAACGTCGCTGCGGTCGGATGGAAACGAGGTCGTCGTTGGCAGCGTCGAATTCGGAAGCTGCGGTGACGGCATCAGCTCGGTTTCGTACCGCAGGCCCAGATTCAACGTGAGCCTCGGCTTGATTCTCCAGTCATCCTGCGCAAAAAACGCCAGGTCGTTCGTTGAGAAGCTGAATCCCGGTGTCCCGAAGCCTTGCGCGAAGCTCGAATAGCAACCAACTTTCGTTGTTGTGCCGCACACCGGCCGGCTCCCCAGTTGGGCAGACGCGAAATCACTAATGAAGTCCACACGGGTCGCGTACGAATACGCCCCGAATCCTTCGAACAGGTTCACTTCCGTGTCGTGCACGTGGTTCACATCGAATCCGAACTTGAAAAGGTGCTTATCGTGGCTCCAGGCCACCGTGTCCGCCACCTGAGTTCTTGTTTCTTCCGGATACTTTGGCCGGTTCAGAAAGTTGGGCATACCAAACACAAAGCCACCCACACCGTTTACGGTAATCTGGGCCGAAAGTCCCAACTGCGAGACGGGTTCCCCGGCAATGGGGTTCTGCCCATTCTCGAATTCGAAGTCCCTCCCATATTGAAAGCGGAGTTCGTTGGTCATCGTCGAGCTGACGGTCGTGATCAGCTTTGCCACTCCCCAGTCGTCCTTCACATAATCATTACCGAAGCTCTCGATTCCTCGGTTGACCACTGCTGCCGTTTGGATTCCTTCCGGCGAATTCCACCTCAGCCGGTTGTACGTGAACGACGCGTGGTTCTTCGAATTGATGTTCCAATCGATCTTTGGCAGCAGAATCAACTGGTCGCCTCTGCGGCCCACTGTTCCCGTCAGATCTGTCAGAAAAGTCAGCGCGTCCGTGACTGCTGCGCTGGTCGGCGATATGCCGCGGTTAGTCAGCGTCGTCTGTTCTGCTGCGGTCAGCGGAGCAAAAATCGCTCCCGGGATTCCCGAATTCGCCACCGCCGGAAACGGCCTCAACTGCTGGTCCGCGCTGAAGAACCAGAACAACTTATCCTTGATCGCCGGCCCGCCAATCCCGCCTCCAAACTGATTCCGTTTATCTTCCGGCAAAAAAGGTGTCGCCACGCCGTTCACAAGATGCGTCTGAAACGGGTTGATTGCGCCCCAGTCGCTGTTCCGGTCGAACCAGAACGCCTGTCCGTGAATTTGGTTCGTTCCGCTCCTCGTCACTGCGTTTACCACCCCACCCGCTGCCCGTCCGTATTCCGCCGAATAATTTGAGGTGTTGATCTGGAACTCTTGGATCGACGCCTCGCTGCTCGAATAGCTGATGCGTGTCCGCCCGCGCTCCTCGCTGAAGAACGCCTGGTTGTTGTCCGCTCCGTCCACCGTGTTGTTGTTTAGCAATCCCGAAATTCCGCGGAAGCTGACTAAACCAAATCCACCATCCGGCACCGCCCCGGGCGTTCCCAGCGCAAACCACGACCACCTTCTCGCATTGACTGGCAGGTTTTCAATGGTCGTCGAGTTGATGTTCGTCGAAAAGTCAGCTCGGTCCGTCACCATCACCGGCGCTTCCGTCGTGGCCACCACCGTTTCGGTAGCAGCCTTCACATTGAGTTTCGCGTCAATCGTCGTTGTCCGTCCGACCTCCACGGTCACTTTCAACGCCTTAAACGACGAGAATCCGTCCGCTGAAATCTCCACCGAGTACAGTCCCGGCTGCAGGTGGATCAGCTGATACCGGCCACTATCGTCCGTCGTGCCGCTGGCCTTGCTTCCCGTCCCGAGATTTTCCGTGCTGACGCTTGCGTTCGGCACAACGGCGCCGGATGGGTCGGTGACCGTCCCCCCGATTGCGCCGTCCGTCGTCGATTGCGCCCACACCGACGGGCCCGCTGATGCCACAGCCAGCAGAGCAAGTATCACTGCAAATACAAATACTTCACTCTTTGTCCTCTTCATTGAGGAGGCTCCTCGAACGTCTTATATGTGAGGCAACCAGCGCACCCGACTGTCAGGAGATAGGCGCATCACGCGGGACCTCCGTTGGGCGGTCGGGCCGGCTTCTTGAGTCCAATCTCGTTGCCGATTATCTTAGCGCTATCTTCCGATGACGCGAGTTTCTAACACATGAACGAGTTGTAAACAATCCTTTGAAAAACGGAAGTCTCAGGAAAATTTGGATAACCTACTGAAGCGAGAGCGAACATCGCTCACCAAAGAGTGCGGATGGAAGGATGGCGACAGAGGCGGCTTGGCTGAATGGGAACAACCTCACGGAAAGAAGAAAACAAAACTGTGCCTTGACATCGACCGGTCTGCCCCACCAGTTATCTGCTACTGCAATAGAATTGCCTTCCTGGAAGCCCAGAATCCAAGAGCTCGCCTCTGATTAAACGGTTGCGTTTATTGGGCTTTAGCCAACTTGTTTGAATAAGAGGCGTTTCAGTGCGTTAGCAGCTCCATCTGGCGCGCGGCCAGAAGGAAAGCACCGACGCCGAAGTCCTCGGTGGTAGTTGCCGTCGTTGGTCCCGGACCGCTTCCAGTGGGCTGTACATAACCTAATAGGCCCGAGGGCTGAACAGCCGTGTTCGCAAGGAAATTCCAAGCGTTTTCGGCGACGGGCAGGTAGGTTGCCTGGTCGAGGATGCCGTTGTTCAGTCCCCAGGCAATTCCGTACAGAAAGAAGGAGGTGCCGCTGCTCTCAGGCCCGGCATTGTCGGTCCCGCCGAGATCGGAATTCCAATAACCGCCGGGCTGCTGACAGGCTGCCAGAGCGGCCGCCATGGATTTGAAAGTAGCCAGGTACTCGGCGTAGTGCGGATCCGACGTGGGAAGCACGGAAAGCACCTTGGCGTGGGCGGCGAAGACCCAGCCGTTGCCACGCGACCAATACGTGGAGGTATGCGCGTAGGTGCTGCTCTCCCACCATAGGTTCTTCTCTGAGTCGAACAGCCCCAGGGAGTACTTGGTGTGGGAGTAGAGGGCATACATCTTGGCGTAGTAGGTGGTCTTGTTGTAAATGGGTCCGAGTTCGGCGAAGTCGGGCATGGACATGCTGATGGCATCGATCGAGGTCCATTCATTGTCCACGGTGCCGTTCACCACGGCGTTTATGCTTTGCGTAATTGCGGAAATATACCAGGGATTTTTGTGGAGTTCATACAGTCGGATGTACACCTCCCCCGCGGCTTGGGAGTTGGCGTAGGTGGTGTTGATGCCGCCGTTGAGGCTGTAGTGATGTTCACTGGCCCAGGATTGCGCGAAGCTCAAATAGTTCACTTGTCCGGTGACGTCGTAAGCGGCCAGATCGCCGTTGAAATATGTCGCTTGAGTCCAGTCACTGTAACCTGGCGCGTTGTTAGCGATCCAATAGTCGTTCACCCTTTCTATCGCCGCCAGAACTTGTGCTTGAGAAGGCATAGTAAGAAGCGGTGCGGTAAAGTTCGCGGCGTTACTGGACGCCCCCGTCATCGGTTCCGTGGTCGGGCTCAGGCTGCTAATACTCGCCGCAACGGTGTTACTAACACTACCGACGCCTACTAACGGAACGATCACTCCAAACCAAGGAGCGCTCCCTCCAGTCCACGTTGTCGTTGCTGTTTGGATTCCAGTAGTCGCTGCTGCTTTTGCTTCGGAAACCATTCCTGGCGTAACACGAGGAGCCACGGTTATTCCGCTATATCCCGTGCCAGGGCTAGCGGTGAAACTACAGCAGGGCACCTCCGTTACAGCGAATATCAGATCATTAGCGTTTACGGTTGGACCGCTGGTGGTGATAGTGGCTGTAGTTCCACCAGTTGAATTCCCGGCCTGCCCAAAATTGTCCACATTTTCAAAGCAAGCGCTGATTGACGAACAGGATGGCGCCAACGATCCGGCGTTCCATTCAGTGATATTTAACTGCAAGTAGCTAAGGTTGGGATTGCTCGGGGTCACGGTGAAGGATGTCACTCCGGATGGTATGCTTGGACAATACCAGACGTAATGCTGCTGAAAATCGCCGCTACCTTGCCCGCCCCCGTTAGCATCCGTAATGAACGGACTATGAGGACTTGCGAAAAAACACGATTCCATCGCATTGATGTTGTCACCAATTGTTGCAGTTACGCCGGAGATTGAACTGTTGCATGAGGAATTGAAACACCATGTAGCCCAAGCAATGATAGCGTTGCCGGGGGACGGGCTGTAATTGACTTTTACATTCGTCCCCGTAGAGACATCGTTATAGACCTCTCCGCATAATTGAAAATTGCCAATCGCCAACTTTTGCACACAAGTACTGACCGTCAATGTAAAGCTTTGATCGGCAGGCGTGCCCGCGCCGTTGCTGGCCGTGATGGTAAGAGTGTAGGTCCCGGCAGTCCCCGATGCCGGCGTCCCGCTCAGTGTCGCAGTCCCGTTCCCGTTATTCACGAACGTTACGCCGCTGGGCAGTGCGCCTGATTCCGTCAAAGACGGAGTCGGAGATCCCGTCGCTTGCACCGTGAAACTCCCTGCCGTGCCCGCTGTAAACGTGGTGTTATTCCCGCTCGTGAACACTGGAGCCACATTTATCGTATAACTGGCGCTGCCCACGACGCTGTTGGTTAAGCCGCTTTCGGTACCGATGGCTTTAAGGGTTTCCGAGGCGCTGACCGTAACCGTTCCTCCGTTCGCCAACGAAGTGCCAGCTGAACATAGCCCTGGTGTAGTAGCCGCCGGGTTGGATCCGTCTCTGCTGTAGCAGATGGTCGCCCCGCTGGTCGCAGACGAAATAGTCACAGTTTGCGCAGAACCGTAAGTCCCAGTCCCAGGGTTGAACGTCGGCGCCGTTACCACCCTAGCGGACGAAGTCACCGTAAAACTCACGCCATTGCTGGCCACGCCGCCAACGCTGACCGCCACGTTCCCCGTGGTTGCTTCTGCTGGTACCGGTGCCACGATGCTGGTGGCGCTCCAACTGGTGGGTGTCGCTGCCATGCGGTTAAATGTGACTGTACCGGCGGTCCCAAAATTGCTCCCCGTGATGGTCACTGGAAGTGCCGACTGGTCCCGAGGATGGACTCAAGTTTGTAATCTTTGGCCTCGATCTGCCGTGGGCCTCGGCATTCGTGCGGCCTTGAGCATGGAGAGGTAGGTTCAGCAACGAAGCAAGTACAAAGATGCAAAAAGGCAAGCAGCGTTTCATGGAATCTTCCCGAAAGCACTTGACCAGCTTTTTCTTTGTCAGCTGAGCTTCGTCACGTCGCTGGGCATAGTGCCGAAAGGAACCTCATCGCCCGGCATTCGACGATTTCTCCGGCTTCTAACATCGCGGTTAGGTAACCTCAGTTTGACGGTAACAGTCTGAGACCGACTTTGAAACACGCATTGGGCGTATGTGTTTATGATTGGTACATTTCGAACATCTTGGTTTTACTGAGCGGCTGGTCTGCCTACGTTAATCAAGACCTTATTGCATCAACTTCTGACATCAACACAGGCAAGGGAGTTGGAGGGAACGTCGAGATCGGAACCTTCCCGGCCGGCACGCAAGGGTTCTACGTTACTGGAAGCCCCGCATTGCCCATATACTTCGCCTTTTCTGACGATGGCTCCGGACTCGCACTATCAAGATTAAAAGCCGGTTGACCGTTCCACCCGCTGTTCTGGGAGTGCAGGCTTGAATCGAGCTCTAGCAATTGCAACAGCTAACAAGATTACGTTCGTGGGCGCAATGAATTTCGATCCTTCGGAACCTCCAAACAATGGAAGTGGAATGGTAGATGGATTCGATTATCGCCAGCCTCAGCATCCTCGTCCGGTTTCATTGGCGGCTCATTCGAATGTGATCGCCGGCCGGAGGCATCGAGTCGCCAGTGAGCGCTTTTTGACCTGTGGAACTTTGGTTAGTATGTTTATTTAAGTCTTGCCGCGTCGATTCGTTTTCGAACGAACCATTCGGTTTGCCACTGGCCATGGCCAATAGGGAGCTTTTGTAGTGGAATCGTTTCGAATTCAGGTCGCGGATGAGGTGCTCGACGATCTGCGGGCACGGTTGTGCCATACGAGATGGCCCGACCAGGTCCCGGGCATCGGCTGGGAACAGGGTACAGAGCTGGACTGGTTGAGGCGCCTAGTGTCCTACTGGGCCCATGAGTTCGACTGGCCAGCCTGGGAGAGGAAGCTCAACGCGCTCAACCAATTTACCTATGAAGGCATCCACTTCGTACATCAGCGTGCCGCATCGGGTCGAGGTGTGCCACTCATCCTCACACACGGCTGGCCCGGCAGTTTCCTCGACTACGTGGGCGTGCTGCCGATGCTCGCGGATTTCGACGTGGTCATACCTTCCCTGCCCGGGTATGGATTCTCGCGGCGCCCACCGAAGGTCGGCATCAACTACCGCTACGTCTCGGAGCGCTGGCACCGGCTCATGTCCGAGCTTGGGTATTCCCGCTATGGTGCGGGCGGCTATGACTTCGGGTCTGGGGTGACGACGATCCTTGCGCTGGACCATCCCGATTCGGTGATCGGGATTCATCTCACCACACTGGAGTCGGACATCGCCCCTGTGGTGGACGACGCGGAGTTGTCCGAGGCCGAGCGTTCTTACCTCGCGGGGAACCGGAGATGGAGCGCGACGGAGCGCGGCTACAGCTCGATCCAATCCACCAAGCCGCAGACCGTTGGCTATGGACTCAACGATTCCCCGACGGGACTGGCCGCCTATCTGGGCGAAAAGTGGCACTCGTGGAGCGACATTACGCCGCCCGACGACTTCCTCTGCGCCACGCTCATCCTGTACTGGGTCACGCAGACCATCACCTCGTCGATGCGCGACTATTGGGATAATCGCCGGTACCCGGTCGACCCCACGTATGTTGGCACGCCCACAGCATTCGGTGTCTTCGCACACGAGACCGTTTCCGAGGGCGAGCCGCCGCGCTCGTATTTGGAACGCGTGTACAACATCCAGCGCTGGACGGTCTTTCCGCACGGCGGGCATTTTTCCCCAATTGAGGAACCGGCGGCGGTAGCAGGAGACCTGACCGCTTTCTTCCGTGAGCTAAGCTGAGGCCTTTGCTGGCGATCCGTACCTCCCAGCTCTTCGACGGGTCGATTCGGCGTAGATCGAGCGACCGAGACCAGATGGAAAATCAATTCGTTGCAAGTTACGTTGATTCCCCTCGCAATAACCTTGGAAAAGTTGTCGAATGAACAGGAGTTTGCCGACCACCAGACCGCGAAGCACGTGGGTCAACTACAACGAGGTTTTCCCGAAACGGCGTTCGGCACTTCACCCAACGGAACTTCAGGCCCGGATTAAGTTCCGGATTGCCGTCACTCGGGGTTACACTCCGGGCGTGATTAGAAATTACTGTTTCAAGTCCTTGGTTGGAGATCGTGGCGCTCCAAGGGTGAACTTCATGGCTGAGAAATCCAACGTGAAGCTCTCGAAGTTCACCACGATATCTTGGCCCAGATTTCCGTACAGGAACTCGTTTTCTGATCCAGTACGCGAGGTTTGAATCGCCACTCGCTTCAGGATCACGATCTTATCGCCGATGTCGAGGTTGAGTTGCGGCTGAACGTAGATCTTCTGCTTCACGACTCCGCCCGCACCGGCAGTCTTGGTCTTACCTCTCTTCCAGGTCCCGGACTCGCTGCGGAATCTCTGGTAGTAGCGAACGAAAAGTTCTGTCTCCGATGCGCCTGTATCAAAGTTGAAGGGGAGGCTACTTCCTTCGACCTTGCACTCAATGATTGGAGAAAGATGATCCATATACATCCGTGCACCGGTGCCCGTCGCTCGGGCTTTGTCACCGGCTTCGAATTCACCATCTTGGGCAAACCTGATCGCCCCTAGCGCCTGAAATACGGGGTAGCCAATGATTCCATGAATCTGATAGGCGGACTTGCCCAGGCTTATATTGAGGTTCGCGTCCTCCAGGACCATGACCACGACGTTGTGCAGCGTGGCGCCTCCTATCTCCAGCGTGGAAAGCAGCGCCACGTGCAGCGGATTTTCTACGCCCGTAATCCCAGCCTGCGCCTCCGCGATCCCCGGCAGAAATCTCAGTCCTAGCCGCTCAGCGAAGCTATTGCTCACCACCGAAATGTTGGCGCCAGTATCCAGCAGCCATGGTCCTCGTACTCCGTTGACCGTCAGTACCAGGTTCATAGAGTTCATGGGATTGCGCTCAGTTTTCAACCTCACATCTCCATTCCATGTGATTGTCTGGGCCGGCGCCTCGCGCAATATTCGCATGACCCCCATATCATCCTTTGTTCCTTGCAGTTGTTCCGGCTTTAGCTGGTTCGAGAAATGGCCCAATAAGTCGTCATAGACTCGCGCCGCATCGCCGTACTGGAATTTCTTGTTGTAGTCATCCGCCAAAGCCTGCAGCGCGATTGCCGCGCGGTCCGACCGAGAGGTCCGCAGGGCAGGGAGAACACTGTTCAGCAACTGGATGGACTGCGAAATGTGATTCGTTCGGTTCGCCAACATGCCAGCGAAGTAGTCATGTTCTGGTCCTAGTGGCATGATCCGCAACGCCGCCTGGAGTTCATCGAGCCGGAATTCTTTCAGTTGCAGATCCGCTCCATCTTCCGTAACTGAACCGTTTTTCTGCACCGAACGGAAGGAAGATGGCATCTTCACGCTATTTCTTGCCACATACGGATTCTCCTCTCTCGCATCGCTTGAAAGGGCCCAAGCTGCCATGCTCAGCCCCACAACAAGCGTCAATAGCAGATAGCAAGACTTGTGAAAACGCACAGACCACCTCCATCGAGTCCTGGAATTGATTTGACTTGTCGTCGTTGAATAAAACTGACAATATTCAACAGTAGTCTGACAGTATTATGTCCCATGAGCACACTACAGGACAACTATGTCATTCGAAGCAAGCGGCAGATGCGCTCGCTCGCCGCCTCAACGCGGCAGGAAATCGTGGACGTCCTGCCAGGCATGGGAACTGTTTCCGTCGCCGAACTCGCGACGGCGTTGGGAAGACCTGCGGATGCGCTTTACTACCATCTCCGTATCCTCAAACGAGTTGGCCTCGTGCTCGGCGTCGGCCATCGCAAGCTCAATGGACGCCGCGAAGCCCTGTTCCGCGCCGTCGCCCCAGAGATGAGCCTTTGCTATGAACTCGGGAAAAAGGGCAACGGGAGCGAAGTAAACGCAATCATTGCCTCTATGTTGCGATTGGGCATCCGCGACTTCCGCAACAGTATTGCGGCTGGTGAAGCACGCGTGTCCGGGCCGAAGCGAGAATTGTGGGCTTTGCGCAAGACCGGCTGGCTTTCACTGGACCAGGTTGCGGAAGCCAATCGGCAAATCCAGAGGCTTATGCAGGTAGTTAAGAAACCCGGACGTAATGGGCGGCTCTATGGCATCACCGTCGTATTGACTCCGCTAGACCGCTGGTATCACCGGCCGAGTTAGGCTTGATACTCCCATCCCGCTGCAGCACTGTTGCGAATGTGGGTCTATTGTCCGAGGGCTTCGAACGGTCTGTTGCCTCGCCGCTCCAACCTCGTAGGCTAGGTGCGATGGGTGCAACACGGGGGCCACATGCGACACACTGAAAACACCTGGTTAGTGCGAAAGTGGGTTGACAAAACTTTGGGAAGTGCCGAGTTTTGGGGAATTTGAAGAGGGGCCAGCTACTACTCCGAGATAAACTTGTGTCTCTTAATCTTCAGCAGCTTGATTTTCGAGTCCAGCGTCGAACGGGGAATTCCGAGTTTCGCTGCGGCGCCGTCCAGGCCAGCAACTTTTCCCTTGCTTTCAGCTAAGGCCGCTTCAAT
>DASRRV010000215.1:0-2682 GCA_035695545.1 Candidatus Sulfotelmatobacter sp.
AATCAGCACATGCTGCTCTACAGCACAGTGAATCTGCTGTGCTTGACCTGCCACACGAATTCTACATTTAGCGGAGCGCTCAGCACGCCATCGTTCCACGATCAGTCGGCAAAGTACCAGGCGTGCACGCTATGCCATACAAAGATCCACGGCTCGAATTTCAGCAACGATTTTTTCAAATAGATGAGGGGCCGTGAGCTTCGAAACCCCTATGCCAGGAATAATGGCCGTGCCCTGAAAACGGAGAAAAGAGCCATGAAAAATCGTTGGCATAAGGAATGGGCGGGTTGGTTGACATTCGCGGCCATCTTGATTGTGGCACCTGCCTCACGCGCCCAAGATGATTCCACAGTGCAAAAAGGAATCGATTCTGGCAATTACAACATCCAGCAGACAATAGAAGCAGGGTATCGGCTGAACTGGATCAACGGAAACATAAACACGTACAACACCTTTGTTAACCTCGGCCAGGGAGTACGCTTACTCGACTATTCGCTGGATATGCATTCGCTGGATCATAATGGACTCGCATTCGACACGCTAAATTTCTACAACTTCGGGTACGGCGGCGACCCCGACAACGTGACGCGCTTGCGCATCCAGAAGAACAATTGGTACGACTTCACGTACCTATTTCGGCGAGACAAGAACTTCTGGGACTGGTCGCTACTAGCAAATCCATTGAATTCCCCAATCACTGGTCCCGCTAGTCCACCCGTGTTTCCAACCAACCCAAATCCGAATGCAGTCTTGATCACGGCTTCGCCCCATTCTTTGGATCTGGTCCGCCGAATGCAAGATTTCGACCTGACACTTCGCCCCGAATCAAAATTGCGCTTTCGGCTGGGCTATTCACGCAATGTGGACGAAGGCCCCGCACTTTCAACGTTCGACGGTGGCCAGGAAACGATAGTGAGTCAGAATTACCGGGTTACAACGAACGCATATCACCTCGGCACTGATATTCGATACCTGCCGAAAACAACGATTTCTTACGATCAGTTTTTTAAGAGCTTTAAGCAAGATACTCTTACTTTTGACGCGGTGGGCGCTACGACGCCTTTTACGCCTCTATTCCCACCCGGCTTCAATAAATACCAACTTACTAACGGATCGCCAGTAGATCTTGGGGCTGTGTGGACATCCTCCTCCCCATGCTCAACACCCGTCACCGCAGCCACGACACCTCCTACGGTGACATCCACCTGCAATGGCTTCTTTAACGGCCCCCTCACGCTCCCTGCAAACAATGGATTTCCGGCTGTCACCGGGACGTTGCCGGGTTATTCGCTCTTTGCTCGGCCGCGGAACTTCATGCCGACGGAACACATCAGCTTCCAGTCGAACTATTTCACTAACCTTCAAATGTCCGGGTCGTTCGCCTACAGCACTGCTAATTTGACTGTTAACGACCTTTTAGAAAGCCAGGATTTTTTTAATCCGAAGTCACTCGAACGGGGATCGCAGACAGCGGGGCCGGCTAAAGCGAAACAATACTCGGCAACCGCAGATTTTATGGCTATCTATTCCATAGATGAAAAAACGCGAATTCGCGACGTATTCCGCTTTAATAATTGGCGCATTCCTGGCACGTGGACCAGCTCCTCAGAAACCTTCGTTGCCGGAGCCGCGGCCGCAGGAGGACCGACTGGCATGCTCGCACCGATATCTACGCTGTTTTTTGCTGACCCGGCAACCTTCGCTACAACTTGCACGGCGGGCGGCAATTTCAACCAGATCGGTTGTCCGCAGCACAGCGATAGTTCGGATCCGGACATTACCCAACAGTTGTGGCTGCGTACCCTGAGCGAAGACACCAAATCGAATACGATCCAGCTCGAACGTGATTTCAGTAATCACCTGACCGCGCGGGTTGGCTTCCTTTACACGAATCGCAAAATTGGCGATTTCAACGCTTTAACCGATATTTTGAAGCTTTACCTCCCCGGCGGTTCAGGAGGAACCGCTGCCAACGCTTTCTTCGCGGCGCGCGATGTTTGTGAGTTTAACAACGGAGTTCTGCCTGCGAATTGCACCCTTAACCCTGCGACGGGAGTAATAACCGAAGCCGGCCCGGCAGCCGGGAACGATACGTCAGTGAACATCACCAACATCCACGAATATTCACTTTTGCTCGGGGTTACGGCTCGGCCTATTGAGAAGCTCCGCATTAACGGAGACTTTCAATTCGGCTACAATGACAATGCATTTGTGCGCCCCGATGCTCGGAATCTCCAGGTCTACAAAATTCACGCGACGTATCGCCCGAATACCTGGGCCAGTGTGGACGGAACAATCGATATCCACGAAAATCGCGACAACGCTTTCACGGTGAATGATTTAGAGCACGACCGACATTACAGCTTCTCGACAACGCTGTCCCCCAACTCCAACCTTGCTATTGATCTCGGCTATACGTACTTTGACTTCTTCACGAATATTGCTATCTGCTATGCGAGCAAAGTCGCGGACCAGCCTACAACTCTTTGTCCGATTATTAATGGGGGAGATTCAGGACTCGGGGCGACGTCTCGCTACTCTAGTACAGACCACTCCATTTTTGCTGACATGATGTGGAAGCCGTATAAACGTGTGACTGTGACATTAGGATTTGCGGGGAACTTTACGCGTGGTTATTCGACCTTCTTTAATCAGCCACAATTCGGAGCGTCCGCGGGCGGC
>DASRRV010000216.1:0-3025 GCA_035695545.1 Candidatus Sulfotelmatobacter sp.
TATCGAAACCGGCCTCTCCTATTCGACGAACGCCGGCAATCTACGCCTCCAGATCGCCGATCTCGTCGAACGAGACGGCGGCGAGGGAAATTTTCCGTCCGCAGTGATAAAACCAGTTCCTCTGCGCGACACGGAAATCGAAATCGAGCGGTAGCAGAGCCGTACCTCGTTGCCCGATGAAGATTTGCCGTTCGAAGAGTAGCTAGCCGTCGCCTCGCTGCTGTTGCTCGCACCTAAAGCGGTCGCTCGCCTTCTTTGTGCTCCAGCAGGTTCGCCATTCAGGAGTTCGAATACTTTTTCAAGCCTGCCACTAATCCTGCGGAGTTCGGGCTTCGATCCTCAAAAGAGTCAGCAGAACCACTACGGTCACCACTACGGTCACCACTACGGTCACCGCTACGATACCGATAAAGCGGATGTCCATTGACGCGGATGTTACCACCTTAGAAGTTGACACACGAAAGGAAGGGAAAAGAATGTGCTTGACCACTCAGGAACAGCGGACGTAAGTTTCCCGATATGGATAAAAAACTGAAAGACGGCTCCAAGTGCAAAGTTATCGGCGGTACTCATGAGGGTAAATCAGGGACCGTACGTGATATCAAGAAAAGTAAAACCGAAACCGTAACCATAACGGTGGTACAGGCTAACGGAGAACGGTTTAAGACGCTTTCGAAGAATGTTGTAGTTGAATAACGAAACTGAACGCCACACTCGAAACAAAAAGCCACCTTGTCAAAGTACAAAACTAAGCCAACCGGACCCACCGTACCAACCTTTCGTCGGCTCCTACCTTAGAAGCTGCCAGTGAAAGAAGAGATGATACAAAAGTAGCAAATCCTCTGTTTTGCCGATTCGAGCAAAAAAGTCTGCTGAGATAAACCCTTCCTGCGTCTGAGGGTTAAGTTGGTGGACGTGGGGGGGATCGAACCCCCGGCCTCATCGTTGCGAACGATGCGCTCTCCCAGCTGAGCTACACGCCCACGGTGGTCTAAATCGAAGTGGAGTAAACGTTTATATTATGCGGTACGAACGGCCGGAAACTCAACAACGGTGCCCGTATCGGTTTTTTGCCGGTTTCTGTCGACTTGCTTGGCGGGGAATCGTGCAGAAGCCGACACGCAAAGGTCCAGACATCGTGCACCGGCTGACGAACACATCCCCAAAGTGGCTTTGCATCACAAGTTACGTGTCACGAATCATGAGCTTTCTTGCAGCTTCAGGCGTCGGCAAGATCCTTGGGATTCAGAGGGTGCCGGCGCAAGAGAGTGATGCAATAGACGAGAACGAGAATCAGAAATCCAAGCAGCCCAAGCTCCATCAGCGATCCGCGAAAGACGCTCATCGAGCTCTCATTAGCCCAAGCCCCTGCCTTGGTGAGCGTGGCCGCTTCCAGCGTAACCACAAGGACGCGCCGAATGCAGGCAATCAACCCGACCACCAGAAACGGCTCGGTGATAACCAGAAGATGCGACCGGATCGAGATCCGCACCGTGTGCAGTATCTCGACCAGCATCAAGACGACGAGAAGTTCGTTCAAGACGCCAAGCGTGCCGGTAGAAATGGACGAGTGAGTGATCCCATTCCAGAGGATCTTTCCGGCGCCGGCGATCGTGACGAGGGCTGTGACCGCAAGCAACACCGCCAGGATCGAGTAGACGGTCACCTCAGCCTTGCCCAGAATGCCGTCAAAGTAGTGGCGGAAACGGCCTTCGTTCATTTGGCGAGATAGTATCAAGCAAACTTAGGGCTTTCAACGAAGGTTACCGAGCAGCTGCGTTCCAGTGGTTTCTACGGCGCGAGCGGTTTCTACGACACGAGCGACGATTTCGCATGCGCCACAACGTCCGCAGCCTTCGCCGCATCCGCCACACTGCCCTGCGCGAAGTCTTTAGCTCCGCCGCCTTTGCCGCCGAATTGCTTCAGCAGATCGCGAAGCAGCGCGCCCATGTCGCGCGGCAATCCCTTCGTCTGTGCAAATACCACGTGACCGCTCGCGCGACTGCCAAGCAGCGCAACCACGTTCGCCTCGCCAACAAGCTTCGCCGCGAGCAGCCCGAGATACGCGGGCGTCGCATCCTCAAGCGCGGAAGCAATCACTCGAAGCGCGCCAGATAAAGTTGATTGTTGCGACGCCAACAATTCCCGCGCCTCATGCTCCGCCAGTCGCTCTTCCAAACGCTTCACCGCCCCGTGCTGCACGCGCCGCTGTTCAATCCACTTCCCCAGCACCGCGGGCACTTCCCCCATTCCGCAACCAAGCAGCGATGCAGCTTGCGTCAACGTCGCGAAATCGCCACGCGCCGTCGCAAGCGCGCGAAATCCGCACACAAATTCGATGCGGCACTGATCCCTCCGCCGCTCGAGCTTCCGAATCAGCAGCAATCCGGCCTGGCCGGTACGTTCGAGGTGCGTTCCGCCGCAGGGCTGCCGGTCGAACCCCTCCACTTCAATCGCGCGCAGGACTCCTTCGCGTTCCACTTTCTTGCGAATTCCCGCCTCGGCCAACTCTTCAGCAGTCCCGAAGCGAATCACCACCGGCTTGTCCTCGAATATCACTTCGTTCACCCGGCGCTCCGCCTGTTCGACGTGCTCCGCCTTTACCGCCGGCGTGTCCAGGTCGATTGTCGAAATCTCCTTGCCCAGGTGAAACGAAACCGTCTGAAATCCAAACAGTTCGATGAAGGCAGCCGAAAGCAGATGCTGCCCGGTATGCTGCTGCATGTGCTCGATGCGCCGCGGCCAGTCGATCACGCCGTGAACAGGCCCCACTGGAATCGCGGCCGACGCGTAATGCACCACCTTGTGCTCCGCGTCGGCCACTTCAATCACCGGCACGTCGCCAAGCCTGCCGGTATCGTAGGGCTGCCCTCCCGACGTGGGATAAAACGCCGTGCGATCGAGCACGATTTTCCAGCGCTCGCCTTCCTTCTCGCACGAAACCACCTGCGCATCAAACTCGCGCAAAAATGAATCGCGATAGTAGAGCCGCTCTGTCGCTTCCGCTTCAGTCATCGTCAATTCG
>DASRRV010000217.1:0-4103 GCA_035695545.1 Candidatus Sulfotelmatobacter sp.
TGAAATATGACGGAACTTTGCGGCTGTGCTGCCCACACGATGCTTTCGCCAGACATAAGTTCCGGTTGAATGGCGATCGCAGGGACTTGTTCGATGGCTGGCATTTGTTAAAGCATAGAACAAATAAGGTTCATCCAATACGCCCCAAGCGTACCGTTTACAAAAGAGGTAATTCGAAAGTCATTGTCGCTCACGCGCGTAAAGGGAAATGGCCCGTCTTTCGCAAAGAGCGGGAACGATGGTGGGCACGCGGCGGGCGGAATTTTAATCCGTGGCGGGTGTTGCGCTGGCGAGAGCTAGAATTACGCCTGCGAAGAGAAGCGTGTCGAAGAAGTAGTTGATTCCTTCGATTTTGACTTCGGTGCTTGGGTTGGCCAGCGCGGAGATCAGGATCGGGCCGTAGATGAACACGACCAGGAGGACAATCCAGGCGCCGAGGTAGGTTGCGGCGAGGCGCGTCTTTTTGGCCAGCAGGATGGCTGCGCCGGAGACGAGGAGAATTGCGCCCGTCAGGTAGTCGATGAGCAGGTGCGCGGGAATCCAATCGGGGATCATTTTCTGGAGCGGGACTCCGGGGACTTGCTGCGGGTGAAGGAAATGTTCGACACCATAAAATATGGCGGTGATCCCGACCACCACGCGGCCTATGGTGAGGAACGTGGTTTTAACTTTCGCGGTGGCGGTTTCGGTCGTCGACTCGGCCATGGCGCCTGCCGCGAGAAGCCAGGCGCCGGCGCCGAAGACCAATTCGCGGATGGCCAGGATCCAGCTAAACCTGTCTCGGGGGTTTTGGAGAGCGCCCGGGATGTCCATCATGGCCACAAAACAAAACATCGCGATCCCGAACAGCAGGCCGGACCAGCGCACCAGAATTTTTGTGGCAATGCTCAAAGACGCGGCCAGCAGCGCAAAGCCGAAGAAATACGCCCAAAACAGGGGCCACGGCATGTATGAGGGCACCATGGTCTTGAGGGCCTCTGCGGCCGCGAGATGCAGGGCGCCGAAGACCGCCAAGGGGGCGGCGAAACACAAATTGCTCAAGGCTACGACTTTGTCGAGCCCGCGGGCCTGCGCAATATCGTCCCGGGCAGCCCACAGCGCGACGAAGAAAATCAGAATGCCGGCGACGCACATCGCGATCACCGTGGGCGAGGTTTCAAAGAACGTGGCGAGAATGGTTAGTTGCATGTGGACGGTAAGCCTAGCTTGGCGTGCTCCTGGGACACGTTTCCCGGTCAATGCAGCATCAGACTATATAACGAAGGGTAGGTGAGCATACTTTCGCAGTGAGCGCGAAGGCTTGGGGCACCCAGACATGGGCTGAGTGCTGGACTGATGTTGAGGTTATGAAGCCGTAGGACGCCGTAACTTACTGTGATACAACATCTGCCGTACTGTCAGCATATCGTCCCTACGGTGTAAGATTGTTCTGTAATCCCAAAGGGGGCGGACCCCGTGCCAAATTTGAATATTCCCGAACGCTTTCGGGCTGGACTCTCTAAAATACGAGAGCTGAACGAATCGAGCGTCGAACAGATCAAGCTTGCGCTTGAGAAGCCGGTGTCCGGTTTTAGTTCCGACGAGGACGTGAAACTTCCAAATCGACCGAGCGATATACCGGTCACTGCTCTTGAGTCATCTCGGGAGACTGATAAGGCTGACCTTCGGCAAATCGCCGAAGCTGTTGCGGGCCTCTACTCGGCCAAAGCCGCTAGAGACGTTGATGTAGAAGCTTTTGCCGACCAGGTTTGCGACGCCATGGAGACGCTTGACTCCAAGGAGCTGAGGCTTCCTCACGCGGAGCGAAACGAGTTTAGAAAAAAACTTCTCATGTTGCTCAGTTCGGAAGCTTTCGCAATCGTCTCGAAGGCTTTCGATCTTGCGACTGAGGACGAACGGACTTTCTGTCATGCGCGAATTCTTACTGATGTAAGGCCTGTGTTCGGCTCTCGTATCGAGGAGGGACCGAAAGGGGCAGTGGTAGTGCACCTCTTAAAAATAGACTACCACCAGGGCAGCTCAGCTCATCATCACTTTTACATGGCCCTCGACGCGGATGATCTACTGGAGTTGCGTAGGGTAATCGACCGTGCTGAAGCGAAGGCAATGAATCTTAGATCGGTCCTCGGCGGTCTCCGAGTATTCGGTGTTCCCAAGGAGCACAAGTAATGGCGAGAGACGAATTTTGCGATGTGGAGTCTTACGCCGACGAGTGGTCGTCCAAGGTTCATTCGCACGTGCAGTGGCACGGTCGACCGCGTCGGGATACGCTCGTCTCGATAATCGAAGAGATGTGGCAGCGGCCGCTGGCAGACTGCGCCGTTGCTGTTGAGCCTGACTCGCTTGCGGAGAGATTTCGTGAGCAAGCAGAAAAATGGGAAAACGAGACTGGACACCTTTCTTCTCCGACGCAGAAACTTGTTCATCCGAGCTATCAAGCCATTCTGGGGATGGGATCTGAGCACAAAATCGAGGTTCTCAGCCTCTTACTTCGTGATCTAGAAAAAAATCGTCGACCGTGGTTTTGGGCTTTGAGCTATCTCTCTCAAGACAATCCGATTAGACCGGCTGACGCAGGCAAGAAAGATCGGATGATCGCAGCCTGGTTGACCTGGGGAAAAGCGAAGGGACTCCTGTAAGGTGGCAGTCGCGTTTCGAACTGCTCCTGAAGTCCTGGCGCACTTAAGTAGATGGCATCCAAATCTAGCCACAGCCCAGTGGCGTATAAGCAGCGCTTCAGATGATTCGTACCAATGCATAGCGTGGGCGATGGGTCGTACTGATCGTCACGCGTGGCCTCATCTCGACTACTGGTGGTTTTCAGGGTGTCCTCAGGCTCAAATTCCCGAAGAAGCTCCACTGGAATATTTTATTGAGGGCTTCTCGGTACTTGGTTACCAACCATGTAGCAGCAAAGCTTATGAGGTCGGATACCAGAAGCTTGCAATCTATGCAAACGAGGTTGGCGTCACTCACATGGCGCGACAACATCTCTTCGGCCTGGGATGGCTCAGCAAGATGGGCGACTATGAAGATATCGTCCATCGCCAATTAGACGATATAGCTGGCGATGTGTCGTCCGGGGCGTATCAGTACGGGCGCGTCGTACAGATATTGAAAAGGAGTTTGTGGGTGAGCCTTATTAAGGGCTGCATGTTTCGATGTACGCGAAGCAGTTGGAAACATTGGTATTGTCGGGTCATACGTCCGTCTTGGAATCCTCGACGTTGGAACATGTAACTCCAAACCGACGCCTCCTAAATTAACACCTTAACGTTGCACCGCAGGCAAACCACCCTTCAGAAACTAAGTCCCTAAATGCTTGGCTTATCAGGATTCTAATCGCAACAAAACCGGATTGTCGCGCTTGGCCTCGAGTCTTACTCGAAGAGTGATATCGTATCGGACCGGTGGCCGTCGAATGTTGCTGCAGCCCCGGAATGCACGAAAGAGGATGCCGATGAGATTTTCGAGATGCATTTTCAGCTTTGCTTTCGCAGTGATTGCGCTTGCCGCTGTTGCGATCCCTGCTCACGCGCAAGATGGCGCGCGGGTGAACGACATGGCGGCGCAGTGGAAGGCGCCGGACACGGGCTTCGACTATGTGAAGCGCGTTGAGATGATTCCGATGCGCGACGGGGTCAAGCTGTATACGGTGATTGTGGTGCCGAATGGGGCGAAGAATGCGCCGATGATTTTGACGCGGACGCCTTACAACGCGGCGGGGCGGGCGCAGCGGCCGCGTGGCGGGGATTCGCCGTATATGGTTGACGAGCTGCCGCAGGGTGATGAGGTGTTTGTGCAGGCGGGGTACATTCGCGTGTTTCAGGATGTGCGCGGGAAGTATGGGTCGGAGGGAAATTATTTGATGGTGCCGCCGCCGCTGGGGCCGCTGAATACGACGGGGACGGACGACACGACGGACGCGTACGACACGATTGACTGGCTGGTGAAGAATGTGCCGGAGTCGAATGGCAGGGTGGGGATGCTGGGCTCGTCGTATGAAGGATTCACGGTGGTGATGGCGCTGATTCATCCGCATGCGGCGTTGAAGGTGGCGGCGCCGGAAAGTCCGATGGTGGACGGATGGATGGGCGATGACT
>DASRRV010000218.1:0-7629 GCA_035695545.1 Candidatus Sulfotelmatobacter sp.
CCCAGGTTCTGGAAGAACACCAAGATCATCGCCTCCAGCGAATTCCTTAGTGTCATAGCTCCCCACCTCATCGGCTGAACGACTCCTAGCCAGACGGAGTAGCGGCCCAGCGCACTCGCGCCCAGATTTGAAACACGAGACGCCTCTGCCATCGGTCCCTATCCCCAACGCCAAAAACCACTAGGAGGTGCCTGTGCCCACACGCATCTCCGCCGTTCAACACCTGGGCGCAAACTCCGCGGAGGATCGCAATCCCACCTTCTCAAAGCGACAGACGGAGCGTCCTACGTGACCAAATTCCAGAACAACCCGCAACACGTCCGCGTCCTCGCGAACGAGATGCTGGCTACGAGGCTGGGTTTGGCGCTGGGTCTTCCGATGCCACGAGTCGAAGTGATCGACGTCTCCGAATGGCTGATCACGCACACTCCGGATTTGCGAATCCAGCTGAGGGGCATGGATATTCCGTGTCAAAACGGCAAACAACTGGGATTGCTCTACGTCGGCTCCGACAGTTTCGGGCAGACTTTCGACTACTTGCCTCGCGAACTGCTGGCGAGCGTTCGCAATTTGGCCGACTTTGCCCGCGCTCGTGTCCTGGACAAATGGACATGCAATGCCGACGGGCGGCAAGCGATCTTTTCGCGCAAGACGTCGCGAAGTAGGCGATATGATGCCATGTTTATTGACCAGGGTTACTGCTTCAATCCCGGCGAATGGACGTTTCCGGATTCTCCCCTTCGAGGCGCATACGCGAACAGCTGCGTTTACGAGGGCGTGATGGGATGGGATGCGTTTGAGCCAACGCTCAGTCGGGCAGAAGAGATGGATGCGCATGTCATTTGGTCGTGCGCCGCCGAGCTTCCCGAAGAGTAGTACGAAGGCGACCGAACGGGTCTGGAGCGGTTGGTGGAAACGCTCTGCCGTCGACGGCCTACGATCCGGAAGTTGATCGGCGAATTTCGCAGTTCGAGCCGGAACCCTTTTCCAAACTGGCGTGAATCACTTGCGGATTCTGCCATAACGCTCGCAGCAAGGGATCGATCGGTTGAGGCACAACGTTTGTAATTGACATCCGCGCAATTGATGGGCTCTCGGCACAAAGCAACGCGAAAGGAGGATCCGGTCTATGGTCGAGCACAATCCTCCGCCTCCTTCCGAAAGCCTCCGCGCTCCCGTCACTCCCCTTCCCGTCGCGCTCTATGTCTCCGGTGAGCTCATTTTTGAACTCTATGACGGAGGACAGCCCTGCCGTAGATTTTCGATCCGTTGGGAAAGGCTCGTACCAGGACAGCAGAACGAGAGTGAGCCAAGGGTAGCTCCTCCGAGTCCGCAAACGGGCTTGCATACACGCCAGGATTAGTGCCCGCGTTCAGTAACCCGCCTAACAAGGATTTCAACCTGATCCCAAAGCAAGCAGAAATGAGGATGGCCATGAGAATTCGTGTGACCACAAGGGCCGACTTGTTTGAGACGCGAAAACAACAGCACATCGAGCGCGGCTACTCGATTGAAGATGAGCGGCCGATCCCTGTGAACGGCCTCTGCTCGTTCGTCGCAGTGACGGAAATACCTGATTCAGATCCAGTGGGCGCACTGGTGGCCCAGGCAGCTTAATGGACACAACGGCTCGCACGGCAATTATTGAGGACAGATTAATGCACGCCAAGAGAGAGTGGGTCAAAGAAAAAAAGAGGGTGCCGATCGCAAGATGGCACCCTTACTAAAGTGATAAGTCAGAGAACTCTTTGCTTACGCGACGGCTTTTCTCGGGGATTCAGAGGCTGCCTGCTTTAGAGCTCCTTTTCCCAAGAAGTTCACGAGCTCATGATTCACTTCCTCCGCGTGCGTCCAGCCCACAGCATGAGGGCCATCCTTGATTGTCACCAGGCGAGCTCCCTTGATCAGCTTAGCCGTTCGCTCTCCCGATGCTGCTATCGGCACAATCCGGTCCGCATCGCCGTGAATCACCAGCGTCGGACCATCAATCCGTGACAGATCCTTGCGGAAGTCTTCATGCCAGGTCGGTACGCACGCAAGACTGGCCGTGGGGGAAGCGCTGGCGGCAACGTTCCAGCTGGCCTGGACGGCTTGTTCGCTGATGCGCTTTCCCAGGAAAACATCTTGGTTGTAGAAGTTCTTGAAGAATTCGGTGAAGAACGCATAACGGTCGGCGGCTACCGCTTTCTCGATGCCTTCGAACACGCTCCCGTCCACACCCTCCTGATTGTCCGAAGTCTTCAGCAGAAAGGGCGGAACCGACGAAATAAAGACGGCATGGCTCACGTCCTTCGATCCGTGCTTGCCGATGTAACGTGCCACTTCGCCACCACCCATGGAAAACCCAACCAGGGCAAAGTTGCGTAATTTGAGCTTAGTCACGAGCTTGTGCAGATCTTCGGCGAAGGTGTCGTAGTTGTAGCCCACGGTTGGTTGGCTGGATTTGCCGAAGCCTCTGCGGTCGTAGGTGATAACACGCCGACCCGCCGCCAGAAGCGCCGGGACCTGCTTCTCCCAGGAGGCACCGTTGAGCGGATATCCGTGAATCAAGACTACGGGGTCGCCTGAGCCATGGTCTTCATAGTAGAGGTCAATTTCAGTGGAGTTTTCCTTTCCGACATTAACGTAGGGCATTGAGTTTCTCCTTCTTCAAAATTTGTAGGCGTTTCGCCACATGTGATTGTTGTCCTCTGTTGAGTCCTTTCAGATCGAATATTGGAATTGGCGAGTCTCCCCGTTGGGCCAATATTACTCCCCTCGCAAGACTGATGTCCTCCCGGCTGACAGATTACGGCAGCACAGCAGAAGAGCTTCGGAGATTACAAGATGAGACCCCATGGAAAGACCAAATTAGGTTTCTTCCCGTTACCCTTGCCGGAGGCCGAGCGACTGAGAGATTGTCTCGCTTTCGCATCCGAGTTCTCGGCAATTGATCCTTGCGTGGGAGACGGCGTGGTATTCACTTATTTGCTTGAAGGAACGCGAGGTCGTCGCTACGGGATTGAAATTGATGCCAACCACGCTGAACAAGCGGGCAGGCTAGGCATTGACACGATGCACGCGAACACAATAGACGTGCGCTGCCCGGCCGAGTCCTTGTCCCTTCTGTATCTCAATCCTCCGTACGACTTTGAAGCCGGTCAGTCGAACAACCAGAGGCTGGAGCAGGTTTTTCTGGAGCATACCTATCGCTGGCTGAAGCCTGGCGGGGTTCTGGTGTTTGTCATTCCACAGCCGCAATTGAGAGTGTGCGCGCGGATCTTGAGCGAGCACTTTGCTGATCTGGCGGTGTTCAAGCTGACCGAATCTGCCAGTGTTCAGTACAAACAGGTGGCAGTCTTGGGCGTGAGACGCAAGCGATACCAGCATCTGCGCGACTCTGCGCTGCTGGACTCCGTTCGCTGGCTGGAAATGTTGGCCACGAAACCTGACATCGCAGTTCTTGGCCAACAATCGGCAACGCGATACGAGGTTCCTGCCTCCGGGCCAGCAGTGCTCACCAATGCGGGAATTCCGCTCGATGAAGTGGAGGATCTGTTACCAGACTCGGCGGCGTACCGACAGGCAAGCCGAGTCCTTCTCCCCAAGCAACGGGATGTCGGGGGCCGGCCGCTTACGCCGCTGCACGGCGGACATGTTGGCTTGCTCTGTACGGCGGGAATGCTCAATGGAGTATTCGGCGAAGGAGCAGACCGTCACATTGCTCACTGGCGCTCGGTGAAGTTTACCGATCACTGGGAAGAGCAAGAGGAAGATGGAACCAAGATCCTCCATGACCGGGAACGGTTCTCCCACGAACTGACGCTAGTCTTTGCCAATGGTGACACGAAACTCCTCGCTCACGAAAAGAAGGACTCACCGTGAAGAACGCACACCTTCGCTTCGGCTGGCTTACATATGTCAAAACCACGGAGAAAGCCGTCACAAACATCAGATTACGCCTCGATCGGTTCATCGGCGAGGTCTTGCCAGACCCGCCGCGACAGGCCAAAGCTCACCTCATGTCTGTGATAGGCGGTGATACGCAAATCTCAGCTGTCGCCGCGGCCATCTCGATGGGAGAACGTTTCATGGTGGAGGGCCCGGGAGTGCAACCGATTCGCGTCTGCCTGGAGCGTAACGCGCAGTGCTATAGAGGCTCGCTGCAACTCGCGGGACGGAAGAAACCGCTGCGCCATCTCATCGGAGTCTCCGAGGAGTTTGCCGCCAGCGGTATTCCTTCCGGTACAGACCGCACTCTGCTGGCAGATTCGGGAGCCATGTTTGTCTGGGCTTCCATCGCCGAGCTTCACGGCATCCCAGGAATTCCTGAATGGGCGGAATGGTTTCTGGGACAACTCGAAAAGCACAAAGCTTTGGTACCGGTGTTGGGTATTGGATGTAGCCCCGTATTGGTGAAAGGCAATAAGGAGCAGTTTCTCTCCTGGCTCAGCGATGGCGTGTGGGGCGGCGACTTCCATTTTCCCGCCGCGAGTGGCCCGATTCACTGGCCGAGATTCGATCTTCAACAAGTCTTCCTACCCTCCACTCCTAACGACTGATCCGCTACCTGTCTTCGGTTCGTTGATCCGCTGGCTCTTCCATATTCTTCCCGCCGCAGGTCTGAGGATTTCCATGTCTGAACTATGCACCATTTACGACTACATGAGGGCAAACGCAAATCTCTTAGGAGAGCGCATCCTGCAGGAATATCCAGCCCTTCACCGGTTCGATGATCCACTCTCGCCTCGGATTGACCGATTGCTGCGCCGGCCGTTTCCAGCGCAGATGATTGCCATCATGGGCGTGGTGAAGCGCTGGCAGCAGGCGAGAACCGCCATGGTCGTAGCCGAATGTGGAACGGGCAAGACACTGATCTCGCTGGGAGCCATCGACGTCCACAGTGAAGGCCGGCCGTTTACAGCTCTGGCAATGGTCCCTCCGCACCCGGTCGAGAAGTGGGCTCGTGAAGCGTTTCTCAGCATTCCTGGAATTCGCGTATTCGTGATCGACGATTTGCGGAACGGCGGCGATGGGAATACGCCGCATGGCGTCAACGAAGTGCGATTGAAACAGGGCCGAATTGTGAGGGATGGCTTGCACACCACGCTCAGCGACATGCGACTGCGAAAGCAATGCGCGAGGTCGCGCCATCGCTGGACGTCGCTATGCACGAAGCCATCATTATTTATCGTGGGCCGCGAGCGGGCCAAGCTCGGGTACTTCTGGCGCCATGCCTATGTCGTGCCACGCTCAGGCGCGTATCTGGGTTGCGTCGTCAACGCGGACACTGGCAAGCCGGTGATGGTTGATGAATCCCGCTTGACCGTGGCCGACTTCGAAAAGGTTAAGATTTCGGAGACCATCGAAGCCCGCGGTGAGGCGTCCTGCCGTCGCCTCCACAGTGCCATGTGGCAAGCCGACACTGACAGAATCCGCCGGATGGCCCCGATCGAATTCATCGGGCGCTACATGCCGGGTTGGTTTGACTATGCCATTTGCGACGAGATTCACCAGCTTGCCGGAGACACGGCACAGGGCAATGCCCTGGGCACCTTGGCTTCGTGCACAGACCGTATCGTTGGCTTGACGGGCACGCTACTCGGCGGGTATGCGGACGATCTGTTTAACACGCTCTACCGCCTTGAAGCGAGGAGGATGAAAGAGCATGGCTACGAATGGGGTACTACAGGACGGAGCTCTTTCATTCAGGACTATGGAGTCCTGGAGACCATCACGAAGGTCGAGCCTGCCGACAATGCCTGCTCCAAGGCCAAAGCAACCAGCACGGTTCGCCGCAAGCCGGGCGCTTCGCCGCTCCTGTTTGGCGA
Organism: Candidatus Sulfotelmatobacter sp.; assembly: GCA_035695545.1. Lineage (GTDB taxonomy): Bacteria > Acidobacteriota > Terriglobia > Terriglobales > Acidobacteriaceae > Sulfotelmatobacter. Next base: position 5,811 of record DASRRV010000218.1, read on the forward strand.
ATTCCTCATGCAGCTGTGCGCGTTTTTGTTTCTGGAGGACATATCGGGAGAACTGCCGCCATACGAGGAAACCTACCTGAGTGTTCCGATGGATACTCCCATGAGGGAGGCGTACCACGAACTGGAAGATGAAATTCGAAAAGCACTCAAGGCTCACCGCGGCAACCGCTCGGTGCTGAGCACGATGCTCAACTCGCTCCTGGTTTATCCCGATCACCCCTACGGAATCGGGACGTTGTACGGCACCGAATTCGATCCGGAACTCAAGCGCAAGGTGCGATTCGTCATTGCGGAACCTCGCAACCTGCCCAAGAAATGGATTTATTCGAAAGAACGCAGGCTGCTCGAAGAGATCAGGAAGGAACTGGCAGAGGGGCGGCGGTGCCAGGTCTTTGCGGTTTACACCCAGAAGCACGATGTCACGGCACGAATTCAGCGAATTCTGATCAACGAGGGAATTCGCACTGCCGTGCTGCGCGCCAGCGTGGATACGTTCAAGCGGGAAGCCTGGTATGCCCGACAATTGAAAGACGGAGTGCAGGTTGTCATTTCCCATCCCAAACTGGTCGAGACGGGACTCGATTTGCTGGATTTCCCGACCATCCTCTTCTACGAGTCGGGATATTCGTTGCACACCTTGCGCCAGGCCAGCCGCAGGTCCTGGAGGACTGGGCAGCGACAGCCCGTGCGCGTGAAGTTTCTTTCCTATGAAGGGACCATGCAGACATCGTGTTTGCGGCTCATGGGGAAGAAACTCCTCGTGGCTCTCACTATGGAAGGCAAATTCGCCGGCGAAGGATTGCAGAGCATCGATGAGGACGATGACATGCTCTCGGCAATGGCGCGGGAATTGGTCGAGAGGAATGGAATCGGGGAAACGGCCGATGCCGTATGGAAAGCGCTCAACACAGAACATCAGAAGCGGTTTCCGACAACTTGTGGTTCGAACGGTGATGCCACTCTCGACGAAGTGCCAAGCATCCTGCTGGAGGCTGAGCCTGATCCTTCTGGTGTTGTTGGGAACGCCATCGATAGCGCTCCCGTCTTCATCTTTGGACAGAGGTCGGAGTCGCTATCCAGGAAGCGCAGGACTCGGCCGCCTGTCCCGGAGCAACCGTCGTTATTCGGATTCAGCTAGGCTGACCTGATCGTCCGCCAGGCAAACTCGCAGACCCGGTTCGGCGCATCGCAACGAGTCTCTCGCTCCTAAATCCCTCAACTCTTATCAGCAGGGCAGCGTCTTTCGGCGCTGTGTGTCTCTCACTTTCAAGAACGTTAATTCAAATCAACAAGGAGGAAGAAGTTATGTCAGAAACAAGCACGTTAATTGGTTATGGCGGCCGGACGATTGACCGCGAAGAACTGGCGCAGGTGCCCACACCGGCGGCAACGGAAACTCATCGTCCCGTCCCGCATCACGAAATTGTGCAGGCCCTGGTCGAGACGCTTGGCTTTCGCCACATCGGGGTCGTCCACGACGAATATGCAGTCTCGCCGGACGGCATGAAGGCCTTCGGCGTTCTCGATCTTGCAACCGAGATGGAAGGATGCCGCTTCTCGATTGGCTTGCGCAATTCCCATGACAAGAGCATGCGTCTGGCGATGACCTGTGGCTATCGCGTATTCGTGTGCTCGAACATGGCATTCGGCGGAGATTTCACGCCGGTGCTCGCGAAACACTCGAAGTCGTTCTCGCTGATCGACTGCATCTCGGTGGGTGTCGATCGAATGCAGCGCAACTTTGAGCCCATGCGCAAGCAGGTGGAAACGTGGCAACGAAGTGAACTCACCGACGTCACAGCCAAGGTTGCGATTTACG
>DASRRV010000219.1:0-11062 GCA_035695545.1 Candidatus Sulfotelmatobacter sp.
GATGGCGCACCAATGCGGTTCGTCGGTGATGCCGTCAAGCCACTCATGCTGCCAGTCGAATCAGGGTGAACGCGCTGTTAGCCCTGTCCCGACGTATCCTCCGACACGTCCATTTGCGGTGGCGGTCGTTCCGCAAACAGCCATTGTCCTGATCAACCCCAGCTCAGTTGCTACGCATTTGGCGGCGCTCGAAGCGCCGCCTCCAGAAGCATCTCCGGGTTGTCGTTCCATCCTTCGAATCTAGACTCCTTCCTTACTGCGATTTCGGCTCGCCCTATGTCCGTGCACCCTTGTGCGCACGAGTTGTGGGTGGCTGCGCCTTTGTCTCTCGAAATCAAGTACGGAGGAGTAAATGAAAGCCCTACGTGTTGTTATCTGCATGTCCATTTTTCTTGGCTCTGCCGTTTTCTGTCATGCGGAGTCACCGAGAGATGACAGCGACAGGCTAGCCGGTGTCGATACGCTGCTGCCGCAACATCATCATTCGGAAGTGCCCGGGCCCACGCTCACGTTGGACGAAGTCGAGCGGATGGCACTCGCCGAAAATCCTGAGATCCGAGTTGCCGTCAGAAGGGTAGCGGTAGTTGAGGCGCACCTCCCCTCGGCAGGCGCCCTCGACGATCCCTCATTCATGTATCGAGGCTGGCAGGTGCCTCTTCGTCAGCCGTGGAACTACAACGCGGCTCAGAACATGTTCATGCTCAGCCAAACGTTGCCGGGGCCCGGCAAACGCAGCCTGCGTGCGAGCGTGGCTGGGAGCGAGGTTACTGAGGCAAAAGTTGCGCTGGATGCAACTAGGCTCGACGTTAGGATTCGGGTTCGCAAAGCCTTTTATGATTTGTTGCGGGCGGAAGATGGACTACGAATTCACGATCAACACCTCGACATTGCCAAGCAAGCAGTCGAAGCGGCGAGGATCAAATACGCAGTTGGAAAAGTGCCGCAGCAGGACATCCTGAAAGCACAGGTTTCCGTTACGCGCCTCGCGGAGCATCTGATTCATTTCGAGCAAGATGCCGAAATAGCGCGTGCACGGCTGAACACGCTGCTCGGACACAATCCGAACGCACCCATTAACGTTCGCGGCGAATATGAGATCTCCTTTCTCTTGCCACCCGTGGAGACCTTGGAACAGGCAGCGCTTCAATCCAGACCTGATCTTCAACAGGCACAAGCCGCTGTCGAAAAGAGCGAAAAGGAAAAAGCGCTCGCTCAGAAAGCCTATGTCCCAGACTTCACGGTGTCAGCTGGTTACATGCTTATGCCGCGGGGATCGGAGTTTCGCAACAATTACATGATCGAAGGTTCTATCAATTTGCCCTGGTTGAATCACCGAAAACATGATGCGGAGATTGCCGAAGCCACGGCGAAGGTTTCTGAGCAGGATGCCGAGGTTGCCGCAATGCGTAATAGCGCCTTTGGTCAAATTCAGGAAGCCTTGGTGGAAGCACGAGCTGCACAAAAGCTCGCGAACATTTACCAGCAGGCCTTGCGGCCCCAGGCCGAAGCAACCCTGCACTCGACCGTCATCGCCTACGAGAACGACAAGACGGAATTCTTGGATCTGCTCGACAGTCAAATGACGGTGATTGATATCGACCTGGCGTACTTCCAGGCCCTTGCTGATTTTGAGGCGCGAATGGCTGACCTCGAATTCGCAGTTGGCACACCAGTTGATGACTTGAAGAAATCTATCTCGGGGGTGACGCAATGAACGGGCACAGTTACCGGAGTGCTTTCGCTGCCAGCGTTGTCATATGCGTGCTGCTCGCTGTAGCACTTGCCTATTTCGTGTTTCAAGGAAATCGCAGAACCAGCTCTGTCGAGGAAACTGACCCGGTAGTTGCGAGAGGACCGGCTCTTACGGGCCAACCGCCAGAGGCTGGGAAAGGAGCGACAGAAGGCTCGGCTCCGACCCTTATGCCAATACAGTTATCCTCTCAACGTCTGCAAGCAATCGGAGTCAAAACGGCCGTAGTGGAGCTTAAGAGCGTCAACGACGAACTGCGTGTGCCCGGCAATGTAGAAGTCAATGAGCAGCAAATGTCCTACGTCCAGACCCGCTTCCCTGGATGGATTCAGAAGGTATTCGCGAACGCGACGTACCAATACGTACACAAGGGCCAACCCCTATTCACAATCTACAGCCCGGTATTGGTAAGCACGGAACAGGAGTATCTGCTCGCCAAGCAAAACCAGAATGCCTTCGCCCAGGATATGCACGGAACGGCAGCGAAGGAGGGCGACTGGTTGTTGCAGGCAGGCGCAGACCGGCTACGTCAGTTCGGCATCCCAGCGCGCGAAATCGCAGCGTTGGAACAAAACGGCAAGATCCAACGCGAAATTGAAGTCGACTCGCCGACCTCTGGATACATCACCGAGCGCAATGCTTTGCCGAATCAGTACGTCGAGCCGGATACCAAGCTCTATACGATTGCCGATCTTTCCACAGCTTGGGTCTACGCCAATGTGTTTCAGAGTGTCGTTGGGCGACTGAAGCCTGGCAATGCCGCTGAGGTTTCCGTGGATGCCTATCCTGGACGCCGCTTCACCGGACGGATAGACCAGATTCTTCCCCAAGTCGACTCGATGAGCCGCACTGTCCGTGTTCGACTCGTGTTCAACAATCCTGGCGTTGTTCTGAAGCCGGGCATGTATGTGAACGTCAGTATCGCTGTTCCGTTGGGGCGACAGACCATCGTGCCGACTTCGGGAGTCCTGCAGGCGGGCACGCATCAAGTCGCGTTTATCGACCACGGCCAGGGCTATCTAGAACCTCGCGAGGTCGAAATTGGTCCAAGGCTTGACGATCATGTCGTAGTTCTCAAAGGGTTGCACGCAGGAGAGCGAATTGTCAGCTCCGCCAATTTCCTCGTGGACTCGGAGGCTCAACTTCAAGCGGCAATCGGTGGTTTCGCACCGCCACCGCTGGGTGCGGGTGCCGCGGCGGCGATTAATACACCTGCACAACAGGTGGAGATTGATCTAAGTACCGACCCGGCGCCCGCTCACAAGGGCGCAAATACTATTCGGGTGAGGCTCACCGACAATGGCGGGAAGGCAGTCACTGGAGCACAGGTGTCTGCGACCTTCTACATGGCCGCAATGCCAGCGATGGGTATGGCAGCAATGCGGGATGTCGTCACGTTGGCCGAAAAGGGTAATGGGCTATACGAGGCGCCACTGAAATTGGAAACGGGAGGGACGTGGCAAGTCACTGTCACTGTCCAACGCGGAGGACAAACGATTGCCACGAAGCAGCTCAGCGTCAGCGCCACGGGAGGTATGTGATGATTTCCCGAATCATTGAATGGTGCGAGCGCAACCGGTTTCTTGTGTTTACCGCAGCAGTCCTGCTAACCCTCGCGGGCCTATGGTGCGTCCGACACATTCCGTTGGACGCTCTTCCCGACATCAGCGACGTGCAGGTAATCATTCACACAGAGTGGGCAGGCGAGCCTCCGAATGTAATCGAAGATCAGGTCACTTATCCAATCGTTTCGTCTTTGCTCGCCGCTCCGCGCGTCAAAGGTGTTCGAGCCCAGACGATGTTTGGGGATTCCTACGTTTTTGTGGTCTTCGAAGACGGCACTGACCTTTACTGGGCGCGTTCCAGAGTGACGGAATATCTACAACAAATCGCCGGTCGGCTGCCAGCCGATGTGCATCCTGCTATTGGGCCAGATGCAACTGGCGCCGGGTGGGTTTATGAATACGCCATCGTTGACCGGAGCCACTCAAAAAGCTTGGCCGATCTGCGTGCTTTGCAGGACTGGTACCTGCGCTACCAACTTGAAACGGTTCCCGGAGTTGCGGAAGTCGCGACCATCGGTGGATTTGTTCGTCAGTACCAAGTGAATCTGGATCCCAACAAGCTCTTTTCCTACGGCATCCCGGCATCGTCGGTCATCGAGCGAGTTCGAGCGAGCACAAACGAGGTCGGCGGAGACGTGCTGGAGATGAATGGTGCCGAATACATGATCCGGGGGCTCGGGTATCTTCGTTCGCTTTCGGACTTGGAAAATGTTCCTGTCGCCACCAAGAATGGGACACCGGTCTTGCTCAGGGATTTGGGTACCGTTGCCTTCGGTCCCGACATTCGACGAGGTGCGGCGGATTGGCAAGGCGAAGGAGAAACTGTTGCCGGAATCATTGTCATGCGTTACGGCATGAACGCGTTGAATGTCATCGATGGCGTAAAAGCGAAATTCCGTGAAATCGCACCATCGCTTCCAGCGGGAGTCGAGATCGTAACCGGATACGATCGATCCTGGTTGATCAACGAGTCGATCAAGACGTTGAAACGGGATTTGATTGCAGAAGCGATCATCGTCAGCTTCGTAAGCATCGCATTCCTCTTTCACTTCCGTTCGGCGCTGGTGCCCATCATCGCGCTCCCGATTGCAGTCTTGGCCGCATTCATCCCGATGTATTACCTCAATGTCAGCTCGAATGTAATGTCGCTCGGTGGACTGGCCTTGGCGATTGGTGTGCTTATCGACGCGGCCATTGTGATGGTGGAGAACGGCTATAAGCATGTCGCGGAGCGCAGCGGTCTCACGGATGGTGAGCACACCAGCAAACTTGAGGAATCGGAACGCCGCAGAATCCTGGTGAACTCGGCAAAGCAAGTTGGGCCGGCGCTTTTCTATTCGCTCATCATTATCGTAGTTTCGTTTCTTCCAGTGTTCTTGCTGGAAGCCCAGGAAGGCCGCATGTTCAGGCCGTTGGCGTGGACGAAAACGCTCGCACTGGGCTTCTCTTCGTTGCTCTCAATCACGCTCGTTCCCGCGCTCATGCCATTGTTCGTCCGTGGGCGCCTGCGGCCCGAGTCGAAGAACCCAGCCGCGCGAATGACAAAAGCCGTTTACCTGCCGGTGCTCCGCTGGTGCCTGCGACACTGGAAGCTGGTGGTTGCGATCAACTTGATTTTTCTGGCCGTTACGATCCCTTTGTACTTCCGTCTTGGTAGCCAATTCATGCCCGCGCTGTATGAGGGTTCATCCCTTTACATGCCCAGCGCCTTACCAGGCATCTCGATTACCCAAGCCAGCTCTCTTATGCAGGAACAGGATCGGGTCATCCGCTCGTTTCCGGAGGTCCAGACAGTATTCGGCACGGTCGGTCGCTCCGATAGCGCAACCGACAATGCTCCATTGGACATGTATGACACGACGATCATGCTGAAACCGCGGGAGCGGTGGCGGGAGGGAATGACGTACGAGAAGCTCATACGTGACATGGATGACAAACTGCAATTTCCGGGCCTCACGAACACGTGGACGATGCCTGTCGAGAACCGCTTAGACATGGAACTGACGGGCATCAAAACCGCCGTCGGGATCAAGATCCAAGGGCCGGACCTGACGCGAATCCAGGACCTCGGAGCACAAATTCAGCAGATTCTTTCCGGCCTGCCTGACACGAATTCGATTTTCGCCGAACGCGTGTCCCAAGGTTTCTATCTCAACGTCGAAGTGAATCGACCAGAAGCAGCACGCTACGGACTCACTGTGGCTGATGTACAGCGGGTGATTACTTCCGAGATTGGCGGAGCCAGCGTCGCACAGAATGTGGAAGGGCGTGAGAGGTTTCCGATTGCAGTCCGGTACGAACGCGATTTTCGGGATGATCCGGAAGGGCTAGGCAGTGCCCTGATTGCGACTCCGTCCGGCGCCCAGATTCCAATCAATGAAGTGGCCCGTGTGTACTTTTCGCGAGGCCCTTCGATGATCCGCGACGAAGATGGCGCGATGACCGGCTACGTGTATCTTGATTTGAAGACACACGACTACGGAGGCTTCGTTAACCGTGCGGAGAAGCTTTTAAGAGAGAAGTTGGCGTTGCCGACGAGTTACACCTACCGCTGGGCTGGAGAGTATGAGTTCGAGTTGCGTGCGAAAGAACGCCTGAAGATCATCTTGCCGGTCGTTTTCTTTGTGATCTTTCTATTGCTCTACCTCGTCTTCAAGTCTGCCACAGAAGCTGCGGTACTGATTTTCCCAACGCTCTACGCCATGTCCGGTGGGCTCCTTCTTCAATGGGCGCTGGGCTACAACTTCAGTGTGGCAGTCTGGGTCGGATACATTGCGTTGTTTGGCATCGCGGTTGAGACCGGCGTGGTCATGGTTGTCTACCTGCACGAAGCCCTTCAGCATCGGTTGGGAGAGGGGAAACTGCTCACAGAAACAGACATTCAGGAGGCCACCGTGGATGGTGCAGTCCAGCGCCTCCGTCCGAAACTGATGACCGTGACTGCGGTGATTCTTAGCCTTGCACCCATCCTTTGGGAATCAGGCATAGGCTCGGATGTGATGAAGCCAATTGCCGCTCCGATTGTGGGAGGCATGATCACATCAACCATTCACGTTCTCATCCTTGTTCCCGTATTTTTCCTGCTCATTAAGCGAAGAGAGTTGCGTCGCGGTGTGCTCGGCGTAAATTCTAAATGAAGTCGGGACCACTGCCATAGTTATTACAAAGTAGAATAGAGAGTCGGTTCCAATCACTCCTTGGAGTTTTGTGGACTCGATTTTTCTTCTCCTGAAATAGTTAGGGGGGATGAACATGGATGTAAGAACACACTGGGAAAAAATCTACGGTACGAAGGCACCTGATCAGGTCAGTTGGTACCGCCCTCATTTGGAGACTTCGCTCGCACTTATCAAACGCGCCGCAGGTGATCAAACGGCCTCCATCATCGATGTCGGCGGAGGCGAGTCCACCCTGGTGGATGACTTACTGGAACAAGGATTCCAGCACATCACGGTGTTGGATGTGTCCCAGGCTGCCATCGAGGTGAACAAAACGCGGTTGGGAGTAGGAGCAAGAGGAGTTCATTGGATCGTTGCTGATATTACTCAGGTCGAATTGGAGCCACGGGCGTATGACGTTTGGCATGATCGGGCCGTTTTTCATTTTCTGACGTCGCAGGAACAGCGTACTGCCTACGTTCGCCAGGTAGCCCGATCAGTACGATCAGGCGGGTACGTCATCGTGAGCACCTTCGGGCCAGAAGGCCCGACAAAGTGTAGCGGCCTGGATGTTGTTCGTTACGATGCCGATTCCCTACACGACGAGTTTGGCGCACGCTTCCGCTTGGTCGAAAGCTCAGGAAGCCCATCAGACTCTCTTTGGCACGACGCAGCAATTCCTGTACTGCTACTGTCGAGTGGAATAATTTGAGTTCGGCGCGAAATCACAGTTGATTTATAGCCTGGGAGTGAGGTGCATCGGAGGGCCGTGGGCGTCTACGCGAAATATGTTCTGCCACGATTCATCGATCTGTCGATGAGGAACAAGGAAACCGCACGGGTTCGAGGGGAATGGGTCCCGCGTGCTCGTGGAGTTGTACTCGAGATCGGAATCGGCTCGGGTCTGAATTTGCCTTTCTACTCTGGAGACGTCAGCCGAATCTATGGGGTCGAGCCCTCTCCCGAACTACAGAAGTTGGCTCGCAAGAGGTCTGTTGGCAAAGCGATCCAAGTGGAATTTCTTTCGCAATCCGCGGAGGAGCCTCTCCCTGTTCCGGACCAGAGCGTCGACACCGTCGTGATCACGTGGACCCTCTGTTCCATCGCAGATCCAGGCAGCGCTCTACGACAGATGAAAAGAGTCCTCAAACCCACTGGGCGACTAATCTTTGTCGAACATGGCCGCGCTCCCGATTCCGGGGTTGCGGCCTGGCAGGATCGGCTCACTCCTGCTTGGAAGCGTATTGGCGGTGGATGTCACCTGAACCGCAAGATCGATGCTCTACTCTTGGAGGCGGGGTTTGCGATTGACGAGTTAAGGACGAACTATCTTCCTGGGCCGCGTCCTATGACTTACACCTACCAAGGATTTGCTCACGTCTGACGAGGCAAAGCCACCCAGCACGCACCGCCGGCCCAACTCAAGATCCACACATCTCCACTAGCGCCCTCGCGCCTCCTGACAACAAGTGGACTTCGATCGGGCATTTCGGATGAAAGGGGCACGACAGTTTGCCACTGTACGTGCTCAGCGGTAGCCGCGTGCAAGCAGGTATTTCGCGCCAGCCTCAAAGGCCTCAGGGCCCGGCACGAAAAACCCGAAGGCATCGGCTAACCGACTGATGACATTGAATGAGAAACAGACGGCGAGGGCATCCTCGATCTGTGGGCGCGAAGCGCCGGCAGCGAGGACTGCTCGCATGTCATCCGCATCCACCGTGTGTTCGCGCATCAGCTTGCCTAGCATGTGCAGCGTCGCCCGCAATGGTTCCTCGATGGCCGCGGTGTCGGCATCGGACAACAACGCGGAGACCATTTTCCCGTTGCCATATGCCCGCTGCGCCACCGCCGTGTGCGCCTTCGTACAGAACTCGCACTGGTTGGTCTTCGCGATGAACGCAGCCATCAATTCGCGATCACCAACTGACCAACTGGAGGGGCCGCGCATAGCCTCATGGGTCACTGCCGACATCAGCCCGCCATAGAAGTCAGGCCGATACTTGACCAACTTGATGACGTCAAGCACCGGTTGGCGCGAAACCGTTCGAATGAGCACGAAAAGCATCTTCGTACCCAAACCGTGACCGCTATCGAGGATTCGAAGCCGCATGCTCATTCCTTCCCGGTCGCGGCCTTAAGGGCCGCAAGTGCCGCGTCGTGCTGCCGCGTGGCTTGCCCGATCGCGGCGCACACCACGATTTCAAACACGTGGTCTTCGCTGAAGCCTGATACCTTCGCAGCGTTGATATCCTCGTCGGTGGCCTTATCGGCATGCCTGGCGACCTTGTCGACTAGTTCATCTAGTGGTTCGGCGAGGCCGCTGTTGTCGAAGGCAGCCCGACGCTCCGAGGGCGACGCCTCGCCGGCTCCTTCTAAGATTCGCGTCACCAGCGCTTTTCGCGCCTCTCTGATGTCCGACATCTAGCCTCCTGTCGAAGCCGCGGCCGCACGAGCGAACGCCTCCAAGAGCCGACCCCAATCGCCTTCGGTGTCGTAGATGTGGCGCATCTTATCGCGGTGCTCGCCATAACGGTCGAGGCGCCGGTGTTCAAGCTCGACCCGCGTGCCGCCCTTTCCATCATCGATGAAACGCACTTCGAGTTCGGTATTCAAGGTAGGATCGTATTGCCAATCGGCACCGACATCCCAGGTGAGCACGATCCTAGAAGGTGGCTCCCAAGACAGGACCCGGCCCCAATCGCAGGTACTTTCATCATCACCGCGCTCGTACCAGCGCCCCCCGACGTATGGTTCGATCACCGCGTCGACAGCATTGGCTTTACCGATCTTGTAAACGGCCAGTGGCCACCAGGTGCTCATCTTCTCGGTAAATACTCGCCATGCCACCTCTGGAGAGGCGTGAACACTTACCGTCTTCCGTATGCTATTGGGATCAAAATTGTCGGACATCGTCGGTTCTGTCCCTTTCAGTCGTATTCTCGCTAGTCCTTTGGGAAATTCGGGTCGGCCTTGACTTCCTCAATCTGTTTTGTGTGCCGCTTACAGTGCGCTGCGATGAAGAGAATGAAATCATAACCGTCCATTTTGCCCACCGGACCATCCATCACATGATCCCGCAACCCCGCTGTGGTCTTGAGATATTGCTCCGTCGTCGCGCGGCTTTCGAGAAAATGCTTGAGCGATTCATCTGGCGAACCGAAACGGTTGCGGGGTTGGAGTGGGTCCGGAGCCTGTGCTTTGTGGGTTCGGTCGGGAATCATCGTCATTACGGCTTCGTCGATCTTCTTCACATCGCGATCCGGCTGCCCCGGCGGCGAGGCCATAACCTTTTCCTTGAGCAAGCTGTCGCGGACAAAATCCTCAGATGTAGCGATGTGTTCCATTATCTGTGCCACGGACCAACGGTCGGGCGCTGGCCTAAAGCTCCGTTGCGCCTCGGAAAGGCCTCTCGTAGCTTCAAGAAGATTTGTCTTTGTGGATTCCAAGTATTGAAGCGCGCTGTCTTTTTCCGCTTGCGTCACTTCTTGCGCCGAGACTGCTGTCGTAGTAACCAATAGCAATACGATACCTATCCATGTCGAAGTCGTATTCCTCATTTAGGTAGACTCCTCCTTTGCCCTTTTATCTTTCGTTCGAGCCTTTCGGTCACTTGCCCGGATACTTCTTGGGAGGCTTCTAGTTCGGCCGCATGCTTGAACGCGAGCAGAGTCTCATCCCAGAATTGATCGAGCCACTTCCGCAGCGACTCCATGCCGCGGGTGTCAATTGCGTAGACCCGTCGGGTGCCCTGCGCCTGAACAGTCACTAGTCGTGCTGCCTTCAGGATCTTCAAGTGCTGGGAGACTGCGGGGCGACTCACCGCCATCCCTTCGGCGATTTCGCCTACGGATCGTCCATAGCCGAGCAGGCGCGTCAGCACCGCCCGCCGGGTAGGATCTCCCAAGGCATCGAGGACTCGGTCTCCGTAAGTAGTCACTTACGGTAAGCTACCACTAACGAAAGATGGCCGTCAAGGTCGGCGCAATTTAGCGTGAGACGGCCCTTGATCATCCCGCCTGGAGTTTCGGACAGATGAGTATCGACGAAATCGGTTTTGTTTGGTTGATTTTGGCCGCTTCAAATCTGAGCTAGGGGAAAAAGAGAGCTAAGTAGCATCTCGCCAAAGTGAGGAGGGCTGCATGAAAGGACCACAACTGAGATGAGTGATCAGGTTTGTCGCCGCCATGGTCCGCTCCTGGAACCATGGTCCAATTATGGTCCAGTAATTGTTTCTCACTGCTCTAAACGCGTCATTGGGAGCCATCCGTGTCGCGTGTTTTCTATTAGTTACGACCAAATGCTTGGCTGGACCGGCAGAGGCTATAAACACGCCGAAAGGTTTAGAGTCCTTCTTCTATTAAATCTTTCAACGCCTGAAGATTCCTATGCATTATGTGGAATCTGGGCAAATAGCAAGTTTTTCCTGCTGGCTCGCAGCCGCCGCGCGCCCGCGTGGGTCAGCAGCCCATAGAGCGGACTGCTTCGACCGGAATGTCAGGCCGGATTCCGATTTCATCTGAGGAGTTGCTATGAGCACGGCTTTGAATCGAAGCGCCGCCATGATGCGGGATGTAGACAATCTACCGCCA
>DASRRV010000220.1:0-2899 GCA_035695545.1 Candidatus Sulfotelmatobacter sp.
CATCGGTTCTCCGAATTCTGTACGCGCGGTCGCCCGGGCATGTGGAGCCAATATGCTGGCAGTGGCAATCCCCTGCCATCGGGTGGTACGCAACGATGGCAAATTGTCGGGCTACCGCTGGGGCGTGGAGCGAAAACGAGCGCTTCTCGAAAAGGAGGCGCACGCATGATTCGGATCGAGGGAATTGCCGAGTTGCGGCGCCGCGTGAAACCGGTCGTCGAGCGGATTGATACCTTCGACTGGCAGGGGATCGTGACGGAGCTGGACCAGCAGGGCAACGCCGTGATAGAACAGCTTCTTTCTTCGGAGGAGTGCCGGGCCGTCGCCAGTCTTTACCCGAATGACGACATTTTTCGCAGCCGAGTCATCATGGGGCGGCATGGTTTCGGGCGCGGGGAATACAAGTATTTCAGCTATCCGCTTCCCGATCTTCTGGGCAAACTCCGGACAGTAGTCTATCCGCATCTGGTCCCGGTTGCCAATCGCTGGAATGAAGCGATGAGAATCGATGTGCGCTATCCGGAACAGCATTCCTGCTTCATCGCGCGTTGCCACAAGGCGGGTCAGGTGCGGCCGACGCCTCTTCTCCTTCAATATGGAGCCGACGACTACAACTGTCTGCACCAGGACGTCTATGGCGAGCATGTCTTTCCGCTCCAGTTAGCTATCTTGCTGTCCAACCCCGGCTCGGACTTCACTGGAGGCGAGTTCATCATGACGGAGCAGCGCCCGCGCATGCAGAGCCGACCGATGGTCGTGCCGCTCCGTCAGGGTGACGGCGTTATTTTCGCGGTTCATAACCGGCCCGTGCAGGGCACGCGCGGTATGTATCGCGTCAACTTACGGCACGGCGTCAGCCGAATCCTGTCGGGGCACCGTCACACGGTTGGCATCATTTTCCACGACGCGGCATAAAGGTTGATGCCAGAGCAAGAAACGGAGTGATCCGCGCAGACTATCCGGCTACATTTACTAGCGAGGTCTTCGACCTCAAACCGACCAGCAGAAGGTCCGGCATTCGCGTAGAATCCGTGGGATGGCAACCATCCCGGAATTGCTTGAGGGCCATGTCACTCTCGAAGTGGAGTGCCTCGACCGGCTGTACTTGAACGGCTACATCGGCAAGCTGGCGACTGGGGCGGGGCTGGTGTTTTTTATGCGGGATCAGCTAGGAAAACCAATTCCGTCTCCCGTCGTGCTGGGGCAGATCTCGGAGAAGTTTCGCGAAGCGGTGAAATCCATGGCGGAACAAGAAGGCATTCCGGTGTACCAGTTCCGGCACAAGGAGAGGAAAGACGATATCGCCAATCGCTTCCGGCGCCACCGCGACGTACGTGACGCCATCGTGTTCATTGGGGTGGCGCAAGAGAAGGCGCAGGCCTTTAACGGCAAAAAGGTCAACGGACGGTTTGCGTTCGATCGCGACAAAACGGTTTACGTCAACCACTACTATTTCTACATTGAGGACGAGGAGTTCGGCCCGCTATTCCTGAAGATCTGCAGCTACGCGCCGTGGAGCATGAAGTTGTGCCTGAACGGCCACGAATGGGCCAAGCGACAACTCGACAAGCGTCACATCGTCTACGAGGCATTGGACAACGGGTTCCTTTCCTGTGCCGAGCCGGTGAAGTTGCAGAAGATCTGTGACGCGCTGGGACCGGAAGAGATTGAGCGGGTGTTCCGGAAATGGTTGCGTCGGATTCCACTGCCGCTGCGGCCCGAAGACCGGGAGGCGGGCTACGACTGGGATCTGTCGATCTGGCAGATGGAAGTCAGCCTGACGCAGATTTTCGACCGGCCGCTGCGGGGCCGCGAGTTCTTCGAGGAGATCATCCGCGACAACCTGGATCTGGGCCGCCCGGATCGGGTGCAACTGGTCTTTGACCGCGTGGTGACGAAGAAAACGCCGGGAGAGTTTCGTACCCGGGTGATTCAGGACGGCGTGCATCCGAGCCTGCATATCAACTACAAGAATTTCGACCTGAAGCAGTACTTCAAAGAAGGCCGGGGTTGCCGGACCGAAGGAACTTTCCGCAACTCCCACGATTTTGGAATCAATAAAGGACTGGTCAATCTGCCGTACCTGCAGAAAATCGGCCGGCAAATCAACCGGCGATTACTCGAAGTCGAACGCGTCAGCCACAACAGCGGCCTGAGCGGCGACAGCATCCAACGCGTGGTGCAGCCCACCGTCACCGAGGACGGTCAAAAGTCACCGGGTCTGAAGTTCGGACAACCGCGCGTGATGGCATTGTTTCTGGCGCTGACTCTGTTCCAACATCTGATCGACGGGTTTCGCAACCACGATCTGCGCCAACATGTGGCCGACCTGCTGGGCGTGAACGTAGCCGAGTACACTCCCAACCAGATGACGTATGACCTGCGGAGGCTCCGGCTCAAAGGATTGATCTATCGACCGCCTCAAACCAACCGCTACTTTGTGACGCCTTACGGCTGGAAAGTCGCTCGGCTCTTCTCCCGCCTGGAGGCCCGCGTATTTCGGCCGGCCATGGCCATGTTCACTGGCAACGACGCCGTCTTACCATTTCCGCTGCGGAGCGCTCTCGACCGCACTGACGCCCAACTGGACCTACTCATTTATCAAGCTTTTCCCCTTCCACTGGCCGTCTGAAAAACTTGACACTTTCAGAAAGAAGTCACTTACATTAGACGGCTAGAGCCATCGCCCAGCCTCCGGCCAGGAGGCAACATGAACTCGATTCGAGCTGCAATTTACGCGCGCGTTTCCAGCGAACAGCAGGTGGCTGCGCACACAATCGAAAGTCAACTTACCGCTCTCAGTGAGCGAGCACAGGCCGATGGCCTACCGGTGCTGCAGGAGCGGCAGTTCTTAGATGACGGGTACAGTGGAGCGACACTCGTGCGTCCTGCGATGGAT
>DASRRV010000221.1:0-35462 GCA_035695545.1 Candidatus Sulfotelmatobacter sp.
CCAGATGCTGGGGTTTGTGCAGAAGCAGTTCAAACCGACGGACCGCATGGCTATCTTTGCATTGACTGGTTCCCTGTCGGTATTGCAGGACTTCACCAGCGATCCGAATGTGCTGTATGCGGCACTGCAGCGCTACAAACCCCAGACTCAGCAAATGGCGAACTCCAACCGACCCGCGACTAGCGTTGAACTCGCCAGCACACCGGGAACGGTTGTTACTGCCCTAGATCCCAGCACGGGGCCGCTGACTGATAATTCACCGTCTGCGACGCTGAGAGGCGGGACAGCCTCTGCTGCCATCGCCAACGCCTTGGCAGCGATTCAGGCCTTCGAAGGCGCTCAAGTGGCCTACGTCAAAGATCAGCGATCGGTTATGACTCTCAACGCGCTCGACAGTCTGGCGCGCATCTTGGGGGGACTTCCCGGGCGAAAAAATCTGATCTTGGTCACCGGAGATCTTCCTTTCTCCTTTATCCCAGAAGACCGAGTCATGACCGAAGCCGAATTGGCCGAAGACCTACCCAGCATGAACACGCGGCGCGTCGAGGAGCACTCATCGGGGAACCTCGCCGCGACATTCCGCCAATCTCATGCGGAAGAGATCCGCCTGACCGCGGCTCGCCTGGCCAGTGCTCAAGTAGCAGTGTATCCGGTGGATGCCCGGGGATTGGCGATCTCAACCGACATCGATTCTCAGGAAACAATGCGCGAGATGGCGCGCGAAACGGGCGGACGCGCCTATGTCAATGAGAATGAAGTCATGGTTGGAGTAGAACGCGCTTTCGCCGACGAGGCTGCCGCTTATACGATTGGCTACTACCCGGAGAATAAGAAGTACGACAGCAAGTACCGAACGGTTAAGATCAAGGTAAAGCGCGACGGCGTGGAGGTACAGAGCCGCAAGGGATACTATGCGATCGATCCGACGCAGATGAAAGGGTACGATCCGAGGCAGGAAGCCAAGTCGGCGCTCGGAGACATTGTCCCTTCCACGATGATTTCGTTCAAGGCGCAAGTAAAGCCGCCTTCCGCTAATTCCGTGCCCGGCAAGATCGGCGTCTCCTATCTGGTCGACGCCAAAACGCTTACGGCTGAAGATGTTTCTGGGGGCAAAAGGCTCAACCTCAATTTCTACGCGACCATCTATTCGGGGGCAAAGATTGTTGCCGAAGCGAGCCAAAAAGTGGATCGAGTCTTTGACGCAAATACCTATCAACAAATTGTGCAGCAGGGCATAACCCTGCACATGGATCTGGATCCGCAGCCCGGGCAGTTGCGCCTCGCAGTGCAGGACGTCCACACGGGGCTGGTTGGAACGATTAACGCGGTTGCTCCTTAACTCTAGTTAACTCTCACGACGGGTTCCGATCTGCCGGCCAGGGCGAGTCTAATCGGCGCCCCTGACCGAACTGTCTGCAACTTGCCCGCGCCACTGACATCCAATTAGTTTATTAGCTGCTGGATTGAGGCAAACTGAGATCGCTGCTCGTGGTGTCGACGGAGGATGACGCGCACAATGAGAATCGCAAAGGATGTCACGGAATTGATCGGGCAAACGCCGCTGGTGCGGCTGAATAAAGTCACAGCCGGATGCGTCGCCGAAGTCGTGGCGAAACTCGAGAGCCAAAATCCCGTACACAGCGTGAAAGACCGCATCGGCGTGAGCATGATTGAGGAAGCCGAGCGTTCGGGGAAAATTCAGCCCGGCAAATCGGTCCTTATTGAGCCGACCAGCGGCAACACGGGCATCGGCCTGGCGTTTGTCGCCGCCGTCAAAGGCTACAAACTGATTCTCACCATGCCCGAGACCATGAGCCTTGAGCGACGCGTGTTACTGCTTGCATTTGGAGCGGAGATCGTACTTACTCCAGGTCCGCGCGGAATGCCCGGCGCGATCGCCAAAGCGAACGAGATTCTGGCCAACACTCCCGGCGGCTTCATCCTGCAGCAGTTCGATAACGCAGCCAACCCCAAGATTCACTTCGAGACAACCGGCCCTGAGATTTGGAATGATACCGACGGGCGGGCCGACATTCTGATTTCAGGCGTGGGCACGGGTGGAACCATCACTGGAGTCAGCCAGTACATCAAGCCGAAGAAACCTTCGTTCAGAGCCGTGGCGGTGGAGCCCGCTGACAGCGCCATACTGTCTGGCGGAAAACCCGCCCCGCACAAGATCCAGGGACTCGGGGCCGGCTTTGTTCCGAGCATTCTGCGCAGGGACTACATCGACGAAGTCATCACTGTAACGAATGACGAAGCGATTTCCATGGCTCGTAGACTTCCACTCGAAGAGGGACTGCTGGTCGGGATTTCTTCGGGAGCCGCAGTCGTTGCGGCTTTGAAAGTGGCGCAGCGCGCTGAAAATGCGGGCAAGCTGATCGTCGTGATTCTCCCGTCTTTTGGCGAGCGCTATTTGAGCAGTATCCTGTTTCAGGAGTTACGGGACAAAGCGCAGCAAATTCCTACGGCGGCGCTCCCGGCCTGATCTCTCATGCCGCACCTGTTGTCGCTAATTCGCGAAGACATGGCCAACGTGATGGAGCACGATCCCGCGGCCAAGTCTCGTCTGGAAGTTTTTTTGTGCTACTCCGGCCTGCACGCCGTGTGGTTCTACCGCTTAAATCATGTGCTGTGGAACCATCACTTCTTTCTGATTGGGCGCTGGTTGTCGCAGGTGGCGCGCTTTCTGACCGGCATTGAAATCCATCCGGGAGCGAAGATTGGACGAAGACTTTTCATTGATCACGGCGTCGGGGTCGTGATCGGTGAGACTTCAATCGTCGGCGACGACGTGACTCTCTATCAAGGTGTGACTTTGGGAGGCACGGGCAAGGAACTAGGCAAACGGCATCCGACCATTGAGGACAGCGTGGTGGTCGGAGGTGGCGCGAAGATTCTGGGGAATATCACGGTGGGAAAGAATTGCCGCATCGGCGCAGGGTCTGTGGTCCTGCGAAGTGTGCCGGAGGATTCCACAGTGGTCGGAGTGCCGGGTCACATCATTTTCCGCGAAGGCAAGCGCGTGGTGATTACCGACCCCAAGCAGATTAACGATCCGCTCTCCGAAGCGCTGGCTGCAGTGGCGACGGAAGTCAGCAAACTACGCGAGCGTGTGCAGCAGCTTGAGGGGGCAGAAATGAAAGGCGAGCCCCTGTCCGACTCGCTCCAAAGGATCATGGAAGACATCGACTACCAGATTTAGCCGCTTGAGAGCACGCACGCGAGCCTGGCTTGACCAGGCAGCCGAGGGGCTGCCACCACATTCTCGGGCCCAAACTTCCACAGCAATCCATTTCTCAACGTCTTCCGTACTAGGGGTTGTAGACGGAGCCAATCGCTAGTCTGCACCGGCGTGGCGCCGCGCCCGGTGCAGTCCAGCGTTATCCCTGTGAGGCTCGTCTTCAATCCAATTTTCAGAGGCAAAGACCATGAAGCAATTGAAGTCAATGGTGGCCCTCGCCATGGCGCTGCTCCTGTTGGTTCCGGCCAACCTGTTTGCGTCCAGCCATCGCGAGGCTCCCATCACCGCCCTCGATCGCACTGCGGACGTGACTGACTGGTACGCCTTCGTCAGTTACGACCATCCGGATCGCGTCACCATGATCCTCAACGTCGATCCATTCCTGGAGCCGTCCAACGGCCCGAATTACTTTCCATTCGATCCCAATGTGCTTTATGAAATGAAGGTCGACAACAACCAGGACGGGATCGAAGACGTTACGTTTCAATTCCGTTTCACCACCGAGACTCGGCAGCCCGGACTGTTCACCGGTTTGGTAGGCGGCATCGCCGGCATTCCGCCGATCACGGCCCTTGCTGGTCCAGGTTCTGAGGGTCTTAGCCTGCGGCAGACTTATACCGTGACGATGGTCAAGGGCGGCAAATCAACGCTCTTGAGCGAAGGCAAGACTTTATATGCCGTGCCTTCCAACGTTGGCCCGCGCACCATGCCCGACTATCCTGCGTTGTTCAAACAGGGGGTTCACTACCTCCCGAACAATGTCCGGGTCTTCGCGGGAACCGTGGACGATCCGTTCTTCATTGATCTGGGCGCTGCGTTCGACTCGCTCAACTTCCGCATGGGTGTGGGTGGAGTTCTTCCAGAGGCTGAAGATGCCGATGACACTCACAACTACGCTCCCGATGCAGTGGCGGGCTTCAACGTGAATTCGATCGTTCTGGAAGTTCCCATCGCGATGCTGACTGTGGACGGCAAGTTTCATGCCGCCGGCGAAAAGCAAGCAGTGATCGGAACCTACGGCAGCACGTCGCGTCGCGAGATCACGGTGCGGCGCTCTCCGTTCAAGGAACAAGACTTGGGAAGGTTCCAGCAGGTCCAGCGGGAAGGCAATCCGCTGGTCAACGAACTGATCATCGGTACCGGATCGAAGGACCGCTTCAGTATGGACGATCCCAAGAACGATGCGCAGTTTGCCAGCTTCGTTCTGAACCCTCTACTGGCAACGGTTTTCGGTTCGCTTGGAATACCTGTTGCTCCCGCGCCCCGCACCGACCTGCTGATCCTGGCCCAGTATGAGCCACCGATTTGCCCGGGCTGCGGTACGCATGACACAGGCCCGGTGGCTGATCTACTGCGGCTCAACACGGGAATTCCTCCGACCCCGGTTGCAAAGCAGAAACGGCTTGGCTTCCTTGCAGGTGACATTGCCGGATTCCCGAATGGCCGCAGGCCGGTCGACGATGTGGTCGACATTGCTTCGCGCGCGGTTGCCGGAATCCTCGTCGATGCGACTAAGTACGGGACAGCCATTGGCGACGGCGTGCAATTCAATCCGGAAGGGTACGGCAAAACGTTCCCCTACGTCATGCCGGCTAATAGTGGACGCAATTCGGTTCACATTGGGCCCGGCCAGCCGGGTTGCGACGGACAGACCAACGGGATCTGCCCCGTTCAGTAGTTAACCATAGTTAACCTTCGTGGCCGCTGTCGCTTCGCGTGCGGCGGCCACGCTCTTGAGATTGAAATGAGGACTGTCATGAAGAAATTGATCGCTCTCTTAGCTCTGAGCCTCGGCGCTGTGGCGTTCGCGCAGACTCCCGTTGCTGAAACATCGGCGCTCTCTCCAGCGGAGAAGAGCATTGCCGCTGCCCGAAAAGAGATCGCAAACAAACCCGCACAGTTTGGCGGCTACAACCACCTTGCAATTGCGCTGTCGCGGCGGGCGCGTGAAACGTCAGACGTTGCTTACTATGCGCAAGCCGAAGATGCACTGAAGAAATCGTTGGAACTCGCCCCAAACGATTTTGAGAGCCAGAAAATCAGTGTGTGGTTGCTGCTGGGCCGCCATGAATTTCCAGGTGCGCTGGAAGCGGCAAAGGCACTGAACAAGAAAGTGCCAGACGACGTTCTGGTCTACGGGTTCTTGACCGACGCCAACGCTGAGTTGGGCAACTATGACGACGCTGAGAAGGCAGCGCAGTGGATGTTGAATCTTCGTCCCGGCAATCTGCCCGGGATGACGCGTGCCGCGTATCTGCGCGAGTTGTTTGGTGATGTCGACGGCGCGTACGAGTTGATGGATATGGCCTACCAGTCAACCGTGCCCACGGAAACAGAGGACCGCGCCTGGATTTTGGCGCAGATGGGCCATCTTCGCTTCATCGCCGGACGAACGGACGATGCGGAAAACATTCTTCAGCAGGCGCTGACGATATTCCCCGGATATCACTATGCGCTTGGGAATCTGGCAAGAGTTCGTATCGCCCAGAAACGGTATGACGACGCAGTCATCCTGCTTCAGCAACGGTATCAGGCAGCGCCGCACGCAGAGAATCTGTACGACCTGGCGGAAGCGTTGGAACTTGCAGGCCGCACCAGCGATGCGAAGAAGGCGTTCGCGGAGTTTGAGACCAAGTCTCTTGCGGAGTCCACTCGTAAGGATAATTCGAGTCGCGAACTGGGCTTCTACTATGCCGACCATGCGAAGGAACCTGCAAAGGCGCTTGCAATCGCCCAGCAGGAATTTGCCTGGCGCCACGATATCTACACCCTCGATGCTTATGCATGGGCACTGCATGCCAACGGGCGAGATGCGGAAGCCCGCAAGCAACTTGATACAGCGTTGCGGGTAGGAATCCGCGATGCTACGCTGTTTGCCCACGCCGGGGAGATCGCCCTGAAGTTGGGAGATCGCGCAGAGGCCGAGCGTTATCTTCGGCAATCGGTCTCTCTGCACGCGACGGGATCGGAGCAGGCCCGTTTGCTGCTTGCGGGTTTTGGCAAATCGCAAGTCACGGAGTAGTCGGTGTCGGGTCCACCGGCAGCACAGTTCACCCACTCACAGAAAGGAGGAGAACAATGCGATCGCTAGTCTCGGCTCTCGTCACCGTTGCTCTCCTTTTTTCTGTTGTTGTGGCGGCGTCACCGGTTCAGGCACAGCAAGCAGGATCGCTGTCAGGGAGCGTCACGGATCCCGATGGCGCAGCGGTGAGCCAGGCCCGGGTATCGGTGCAAAGAGTGCCGAGCGCAGCGGAGCAGCACACTACCACCGATGTGCAAGGCCACTTCGAATTCGTCTCGCTCGATCCCGGGGTCTACCGGCTCACGGCTGATAGCCCCGGATTCCAAGCCTTATCTCGCGAGATTGCAATCTTTTCTGCTCGCGCCACACAGGAAGAACTGCGGTTCCAGACGATCTCTTCCCTGCAAGAGATCACGGTTGTAGCGGCGGCACCAGACTCGATGAGCCCTGATCCCTCGCAACGCACGTTCGTGCGCGACCAACTCCTCGAGGCGAATCCCGGTCGTCCCGGCGCCCCGATTTCGATCCCTGGCCTGCCGGTTGAAACGGCATCCGGAGGAATCAAGGCGCCGCAGTATTTCGCTCCCGGAGTTGCGGGAGACCACGGCGAACCGATTGCGCAATTTTTTCAGATTGGCAATTTTCTGTTCCCCAACAATCTCTCAGCCAACGCGCATGGTAACGGATATGCAGATCCTAACGTTCTGATCTCCAACGGCATCGCCTCTGTCGAGGCCGATGGTGGAGCTTTCAATGTGCGCGAAGGCAACCACTCCGTGAACCTTGCCGTCGCTTACGGCCTACGCGATCGTGTGCTGCCGTTTACGCAGTTCACCGCGGACCAACACGACGCCGATTTGGTCACGGGATGGAGTCCCGCAAATCCCGCGACTCTCGGCTGGCTGATGCTGCAGGCTTCCATTGGGAACGGATTCCTTGCGCGCCCCGAGCATCGCCAGCAGTACAAACTGAATGGCTATCGCGCTTTCAAGACTGGAGAGCACGACATCAGGCTTCTAGGAATCGGGTACTACGGCTCCTCGTTCATTCCCGGGTTGATCCCGACGGAGGTGGCCGTTCCCGGCGATACGATCAATCCGCTCCAGCACGACGCGACACACAACTCACTCCTTCTCGCGACTGACACCTGGCAAATCAGTTCGTCGCAGCATTTCGACTTTTCTGGTTTCTTCCGCACCTACAGCCTGGACCTTCGCTCCGACTTTGGAGATGGTCTGATTCGCCAGAGTGAGTTCCGCACCGTCGCAGGCGGGAATGCTTCCTATGTCTTCAAGCCGCGCCAGGAATTTTCGATCCTCGCCGGCCTAGACTTGCGGCGCGATGCACCGCGCAACCTCAATCTCGACCGCGCCGATCAGAGCGGAGAGTTTCAGCCGGTCACCAGCAACAATCTCACGCTGGGATTCGCTGCACCTTTCTTATCGGTCGACGGAGCGCTCTCGCGATTCTTCCACTATGACCTCGGGGTGCGCCGCGAAGCGGTGTTCCTCGGCAATGTTGACAAAATGTTTCCGGCAAATTCCTTCAGCAAGACGGACGGAATTGCGCTGCCCAAAGGGACGTTCACGCTCCTTCCGCCGAAACAAAAATACCTGCCCAAAGTTGCATTCAGCTTCGGCGAAGCGTTCCACACCAATGATCTCCGCATTGGCAACAGCATGGGAGCTCCTACTGGCACGCCCCCTGTCATCGTTCCGTCGCACGGCGCGCAGCTCGTCATCAGCAAAGACATTGCGCGCACCGATTTCAGCGTCGCCCTCGCGCGCGTGACCAACGCGGAAGAACTGGCGAAGATCGACCCCGATACCGGTTTGCAGGAAAATGTTGGGCCATCGATGACTCGCTCGTTGACCGTATCAGTCCGCCGCTATTTCTCTTTCGGTTCTCTAGAAGCTTCGTGGGCGCGAGCCACCGCGACGGAACGAACCACCGGCGCGGACATCCCCGAGGCCCCGCGCCTGATCTGGGATATTGCGGCAACGATGAACCGTCTCCCCTTCGGCCTTCGAGCCCGGAGCGAGTACGAAGCCGTGGGCGCAAAGCCTCTGGGAGATGGCTTCACGGCGGCGCCGGTGCGGGAGTTCCGCGTGTCTCTGATGCGATCATTCCACGATGGACAGATGGACTTGGGATTGAATTCGCTCATCGCGCATGGGTACACGGGGCAGACGCTGGAAACGTTGCAGTTGGCCGGAGAGTCAACTCCTGTCGAGCGAGCAGTCGGCGTGCCACTGAAGTCCTACGTCAGTCTTTCATGGGTCTACAACTTCCGCCACGTACGTTGAGCCGACCATGGATGAGCAATTGAAGAAACCGGGAATAAAGAATAAGGTGGAGTCTTTGACAAAGAGAGGGTTACCCGTTTAATGTTCCGTGCGTAAACGTTTACGCAATAGTACGACTGGGGTCGGCCTTTCTTTCTCCCTATGCTCCTCAAGATGCTCCGCGAAGAAGTGTTGGAAGCGAACCTGGAATTGGTTCGGCGCGGCCTCGTCCTTTACACGTTCGGCAATGTCAGCGGGATTGATCGCCAAGAGGGATTAGTCGCTATTAAGCCCAGTGGCGTTCCATACGACGAACTGACACCAGAGCAGATCGTGATTTCCGACCTGACCGGAAAGATTGTTGAAGGAAAACTTCGGCCATCCTCGGATCTGCCGACACACGTGGAGTTGTACAAGCACTTCCCCAATATTGGCGGCGTGGCCCACACGCATTCAGAATTTGCCACAGCTTGGGCGCAGGCAGAGACGCCGATTCCTTGTTTCGGAACCACGCACGCCGATTATTTTCACGGGCCAGTTCCGGTGACCGAACGTTTGAGTTCATCGGAAATTTCGGGAGACTATGAACTAGAAACCGGCTCGGCGATTTGCCGAACATTCAAGAATCTGAATCCTGATTCGATCCCGGCGGTGCTGGTTGCCGGGCACGCCCCTTTTTGCTGGGGGACGAGCGCAGCCGACGCTGCGCACAACGCGGTGATTTTGGAATATGTGGCACGGATGGCGTGCCACACAGTGTCGATCAATGCCGAATCCCGGCCGCTTGCGCGCGAATTGCACGATAAACATTTCCTGCGCAAGCATGGCCAGAATGCCTACTACGGACAGGTAAAGACTCAATGACTCCTGCTTTGCTGCTGTTGAGTTCTTCCACTCTGGTGCATCTATCGCCAGTCGACTTGGTCATCATTGTTTTCTACTTCGCTCTGGTGCTCGCCATCGGCCTCTATCTAAAGGAGCAAGCCAACACGGGCGAAGACTTCTTCATGGCCGGACGCGAAATGACTGCGTGGGTGGCGGGTCTCGCGTTTCTTTCGGCAAATCTGGGATCGCTCGAACTGATGGGCTGGGCGGGGAACTCGTACAAGTACGGCATTCTCGCGGCGCACTGGTACTGGATTGGCGCGATTCCCGCCATGCTGTTTCTTGCGCTGGTGATGATGCCGTTCTACCACATCTGCAAAACGCATTCGGTTCCGGGATATCTCAAACTGCGTTTTGGCCCGGGTGCACAGGCGATCTCTTCCGTCTCATTCGCCTTCATGACCGTGTTGATGAGCGGCATCAACATGTACGCCATGGCCGTGGTGATGCGGGTGGTGTTGGGATGGGACCTGAACTTCAGCATATTGGTTTCATCAATCACGGTTGCAATCTACGTGGCTCTCGGAGGATTGCGGTCCGCGATCTTCAATGAGGTCCTGCAGTTCTTCTTGATCTGGGCGGGAGCATTGCTCATCCCGATTATGGGATTGATCGAAGCCGGCGGCTGGAGCGGGTTGAAAGCAAAGATTCTGCAGAATCTTACGGAACAGCACGTGGCCAATCCGGGAGCATATACGCACGCGTGGTCAACGTTGGGCTCCTTTTCCGACAACCCCATGGGAATCAACTGGGTCGGCATCGTGTTTGGTCTTGGCGCGGTCATCTCGATGGGTTACTGGACGACAGATTTTCTGGTCGTACAGCGGGTTCTCGCTGCGAAAGATCTGCGCTCCGCCAAGCTCGCTCCGATCATCGGAGCGGCGTTCAAGATGATGGTTCCCTTCATCGTGATTCTCCCCGGCCTGCTTGGGCTGGCGCTGTTGCGCGACTCGAATGGTAGCCTGCTGCGGCTTGTTCCTGCCGACCTGGCATGGTCACCCGCTGGGCAAGCGCAGGGACTTCACGGCTATGACGAGGTTCTGCCGCTGATGTTGGCACGCTACTGCGGACCGGGGCTGCTGGGCCTCGGCATCACCGCGTTGATCGCCGGATTCATGTCTGGCATGGCGGGCAACGTTAGCGCCTTCACCACGGTTTGGACGTATGACATCTATGGCGCGCTGATCAATAAGAACGCTTCCGATGAATCCAAAGTCAAAATGGGGCGGTGGGTCACCATCATCGGCGTGATCGTCAGTATCGGTACGGCCTATCTGGTGATGCACGCGCAAAGCATCATGGACTATGTCCAGTCGCTTTTCAGCTTCTTCATCGCTCCGTTGTTTGGGACGGTCATCCTCGGCATGCTGTGGAAGCGCGCCACTCCAGCGGGGGGATGGACCGGGCTGTTAGCTGGAACCCTGTCGTCGGTCGGCATGTACGCTTGGGTCAAAGTCGATCCCAGTGCGGTGCGGTATGTCGCGCTGTCATCGCAAGCGCAGGATCAGGCGCAGAACATGTTTCGCGCTTTGTGGTGCTGGCTGATCTGCGTCATCGTTACGGTCATCGTCAGTCTGGTGACGAAGCCCAAACCGGAGGCGGAGTTGAAAGACCTGGTCTATGGCCTCACTCCACTGCCGCCTGAAGAGCATGTATCGATGTTCCATAGCCCCCTCTTCTGGGGAGCGGTCGTGGCGATTGCATTTATCGCTCTGCAAATCATCTTCTGGTAGGAGGAAACGATGAAATCCGGTGGATCGTTGTCGATTTGGTTCTTCATCGGCTTGTCTCTGGCGGTTAACGGAGCGGTGATCTTCGCCACGGGGATTTACGAGCTCGCGCATCCGCCGGCGAATCAGGTGGTGCTCTATAACCTGCACGCCAACGTTTGGTGGGGCGGAGTGTTGCTGGTGCTGGGGTTGTTTTTCAGCTTGCGCTTTTCCCCTGCTCGCGAACGCGCGCGCATGGCTGGTAATTCCTAATTTGTTTCAATCATAGAAGCGAGGCATTCCTATGTCTGAGAAGAAGATGACGATGGGCGTCATCATCGGGAACCGTGGTTTTTTTCCTGACCAACTGGCGAAGGTCGGACGCGAAGAGATGATCCAGGCGCTGGCCAAAGGCGGCATGGATAGTGTCGTGTTAGGGCCCGACGATAGCAAGCACGGAGCAGTCGAAACGCATGAGGAAGCCAAGCGCTGTGCAGCGCTATTTCAGAAGAACCGGGAGCGACTGGATGGAGTAATCGTGTCGCTGCCCAACTTCGGCGATGAGCGCGCGATCGCCGACACCCTGAGGCTCGCGAGGCTCGAGGTACCCGTATTGATACAGGCAACGCCAGACGATGCTTCCAAGATGACGATTTTGCATCGGCGCGACAGCTTCTGCGGAAAGATGTCGGCTTGCAACAACCTGAGACAGTACGGGATTCCATACTCCCTGACGCGGCTGCATACGGTGGCTCCCGATTCGGAGGATTTCCAAAAAGACCTGGCGTGGTTTGGGGCGGTTTGCCGCGTCACCAACGGGATGCGCAACTTACGCGTAGGAAGTATCGGGGCGCGGCCCACTGCGTTTAATACGGTGCGTTACAGCGAGAAACTTCTGGAGGCGTCTGGGATCTCAACTGAGACGCTGGACTTGTCTGAAGTCTTTGGCCGCATCGCAAAGCTCGAGGACGATCACACTGGAGTCCAGGGCAAGCTGGCCGACATTCGCAACTACGTCACGACGAGCGGAGTGCCCGATGCGGCGCTGATCAAGATGGCGAAACTCGGCTATGTGATCGACGACTGGATGAAGGCAACGGACCTCAGAATCAGCGCGGTGCAGTGCTGGACCTCCATGGAAGAGTATTTTGGCGTGGTCCCTTGCACCATCATGAGCATGATGAGCAACAATCTGTTTCCTGCCGCTTGTGAGGTCGATGTTTGCGGCACGCTCAGCATGCATGCTCTGGCGCTAGCTTCGGAGACACCGAGCGCGCTGCTCGACTGGAACAACAACTACGGAGACGATCCGAACAAAGCGGTGTGCTTCCATTGCAGCAATCTGCCCAAGCACTTCTTCCAGGATGTGCGGATGGATTACCAGGAGATCATCGCGGGAACTGTAGGTAAAGAAAACACCTTCGGCACGGTTGTGGGCCGAGTGAAGCCCGGAGCAATGAGTTTTGCGCGCTTCTCGACCGACGACACTGCTGGAGTGATTCGCGGATATGTGGGACAAGGATCTTTTACCAGCGACTCGTTGAATACATTCGGCGGCGTTGGCGTGGTCCAGATTGGCGAGCTACAGAAGTTGCTGCGATATATCTGCGAGAACGGTTTCGAGCACCACGTCGCGGCGAATTTTTCTACCACGGCGGGGGCCGTGCATGAGGCGGCGGTGCGATACCTCGGGTGGCCGATGTACTGGCACGGAAATTAAGTCTCGGTGTAGCCGTGACACCGCCACCGCGCCAGCGTCTTTAGTCACACAATCCAGACTACGCTCTAATCCCGCAGCGCTTTCCGGCGGAACACGCTAGAAAGAAAGCCGCGCGCTGAGCTGGATCTCCCGTCCTGGTGTCGTTGCCTCGGTGATCGTGCCGAACTGCGGCGTGTTGACGAAGCGATCAGGAGTGCCCAGGTTCGTGTGGTTAAGGGCATTGAAGAACTCTCCACGGAACTGAAATCTTGCCCGCTCCGTCAAGCTGAAATCGCGAACAATAGCCCAATCGAGAGTCTGCAGACCAGGCCCATAAACGGAGTTGCGCCCTACGTCGCCGAACGTGTAAGCAGGCGGCGCAGCAAAAGCGGCTGTGTTGAACCAGGCGTTTGCGTTACGCGTGCCGGCACCGAACATGGACTGACCGGTGGCGTTCGCGCGGATGGGATTCTCGCCTAACACGGTGCCGGAGTTCGCCGTATCGCCAAACACTGAGATCGTGAACGGGAACCCGGTCTGAACTTGGTAGACCGTGGAAAGATGCCAGTCTTTGGTAACAGCCCGCACGACACCGGACCGATCCCAGGCAGGCAGGTCGTAAACCGCGCTGATCGCAAAACGGTGACGGATGTCGCAACCTGGTCCACGCTCGGCGCCAAGGTCGCTATTGTTCTGCGGGATCGATGATTCGAACATGGGCGAACGAAAGTCCGGCGCATCGCTCAGGTTTTTCGCCCAAGTGTAATTGGCGAGGAAGGTCAAGCCGTGGGAATAGCGCCGACGAACATTCACGTATCCCGCGTCGTACCAGCTTTGAGCGCTGTTCTCGAGCAGGTTGATGGTGCTAACCGGGAAGCAAACTTGATCGGGAGGGCAACCGCTGGCGGGGGGAGTGTAGGTCACTCCCGTGGGCAACACCGTTCCGGCAACGAAACTGACTTTGGGAAACGGACGGCGTGGGCCAATCGCTCCCGGTCCCGGCGGCGCATTGTTGATCAGGTGCGCCCTTTGCAGATGTACTCCGTGCGAACCCAAGTATCCGAGTTCCAGCGTCGTCTGGTGGCCCAGGCTTTTCTCTACCGAACCGCTCCACTGCTCGATGTACTGCGACGGTGCGTGAGGATCCATCGCCGTGAAACTCACCGTGGTCTGGCCCAGCACCGCTTCGCCGAAGTTTAGTTGACTTGCGAGGATCGGCGCTGCCGGAGTGAAGTTGTCGCTCTGCTGAGTTTCCGAGAAAACATAAGGGACGTTGTGACGCTGGTTGCACCACGTGTTCATGTCAACCGGCGTAAAAAAGATTCCATAGGCGCCATGCAGAACGACACCCCGAGCTGGAAAGGCTTTCGAGATGCCGAAGCGCGGAGCGAAATTGCGCGCGTTGGGATACTTCAACCCCTTGGGAAAACCGTTCTGGCCCCCGATGAATGCAGAAGGAACACCATTGTTGATGATCAGGTTTGAATTCGGGTAGGTGAGGTCGACCAAAGGATCCATGAATTCGTAACGCAGCCCCATTTCGATGGTCGTGGTCGGCGTCATGCGAAAGGTGTCTTGGACGAAGCCATCGGCATACCACTGGCGGAGTTGCATCTGCGGGATTCCGGCCTGGCGCTGCTTGACTGCGGGAAGTCCGAGCAAGAAGCTAGCGAGGGCTGATCCCGTACCGTCATTGGTGCCATTGTCTGTCGTAAAGCCGTTGGTGAACTGGTAGTAGCCGCGATTCTGGAAAAATCCCCACATGGGCCAAATGAAGCGGCGATAGCTGCCGCCGAACTGCAGTCCATGGCGGCCGTGCTGCCAGCTGAGTCCATCGCGACCTTCGATCATCGTGTCCCAGGCTTTCATCGGAGTCGCGGAGTAGTTATCGCCCATCGGCGAATAGCCTTGCACGTTAAAGAAAGGTGCCCCATAGGCTCCCGCGCCGCCGAACCCTACTCCTTGAATACCGAGCTCGGTGACGATGTCGTTCGTATAGGCATTCTCGTCGTAGCGGTGCATCGCCAGGCGCGAGACGCTGATGGCCGCAGTGTTGACGAGCGTGGAGCTAAGGACTCGGGTCCAGGCGATGTTGCCCTGCTGGGAAAAGTTATCGTTGTAGGACCCGAATCCGGGAAGGAGTGTGCCGACGCCGCCGGGTGGCATTTCTCCGGGCATGAAACCTGTTTCTGCGCTGAGAGAGTATCGTCCGGTTACAGTGTCACCGTGGGCGAGGTTCTGATCGATTCGAATCGTGCCCTGGTTGTTGACTTCCAGTTCGTTGCGCACGTCCATGTAATTGTTGCAATCGACTCCAGCGCCAACTACCCCCGGACTGCCCATGGTGGCCGCGCCGCACGGCATCGTTCCCATCATCACGTTCGGTTGAGGCACATACTTCTGCAGGAAGGTTTGAGCCGCGGTATTGATTTGGGTCGGCGGGATGTAGTTGAGGACACCGTTGTACTGGAATTGCGCGCGCCCATTGGTGGGATCGTAGATGTTGACTCCGCTCTGACTGAAGTCCCCGGCAATCTCGGCCGGCGTGGGCACCGTGTCGATCATGGTGTTGGCCATAGCGTGGTGGAAGCCTTCGTAATTTGCGAAGAAGAATGTTCGCTTGTGAACGATGGGGCCCCCGAACGACGCACCGAAGTTGTTTTGCACCATGTGGTTGTTACCCATGGAGTCGAACGAGGTGGCATCCATGGCTCCGTTGCGGAGGAATTCGTAAGCGGTCCCATGAAAGCTATTCGAGCCAGAGCGTGTGACGATGTTGACCTGTCCACCGCCCGCGCCTCCCATTTCGGCAGAGTAGCTCCCGGTCTGCACTTTGAATTCCTGAACTGTGTCAGGCGATGGGCTGAGGTTTAAGGTATTGAAGGTAGGATCAGTGTTGGTCGTGCCGTCAAGCAAGAAGTAATTCGCGTTGGGCCGGTTGCCTCCGATGCTCACGGCAGAGCGCTGCCCTGGGCGCCAATAGAGCGGATTCATGTTGCCGGTTTGCGCTCCGTGGCTGACGTGCGATCCCGGCACAGTCAACATCAGGTCGACCAGCATCCGGCCATTGAGCGGTAGCTCATGAACCGCAACGGGCTCGATAACCTCACCGACGGAAGCGTCTGTGGGATGCAGCGCCGGTGGAACATCGGCAACTTCGACCGTGTTCTTTACTGAAGCTACTTTGAGATTCAGGTTCAGCACCATCTGCTGGCCAACCTCAAGTCGCAAGGTCTGGGTGAGCGGGGCAAAACCAGGAGCGTCCACTTTGAGTTCATAGTCGCCGGGAGGCAAACCCGTTATGTCAAAGAGTCCCAAGCCGTTACTCGAGACCCGGCGTACGGCTTGCGTACTTGCGGATGTGATCTCGAGATCAGCGCCAGCAAACGCTTTGCCTTGAGGATCGCTGACCGTACCGCTCAAAACCGCGCAGTTCGTTTGACCAAACGCTAATGTTGAGAGCAGAAGGAACGAGAACAATAAGCGACGCACACTGAACCCCCACTCGAAAGTTATGCACCGACCCCAGCTACACATCTACTCTGATCTCGGCAGCATTCAGGGAGAAGCAGCCGCGTGACAGTGGTCAACGATTCAAACGCATCAGGTCAAAGCGGGGCAATAATCCAAAGCCATTAGTCGAATCTGGAATCAAAACAGAACGCCGTGTGTTCTAAACTGTGTGACGCCAACATCCATGCAAATTGACGCTCATCAACACTTTTGGAACTACAACCCGGAGGAGTACGACTGGATCGACGACTCGATGTCTGCATTGCGCCGTAATTTTCTGCCGGAAGATCTAAAGCCCGAACTGGACAGTACCGGCATCCAGGGCTCGATTGCGGTGCAGGTTCGCCAAACACTGGAAGAGACTCGTTGGCTGCTTGAGTTAGCCAAGCGCTCTCTGTCGATTCTCGGTGTGGTTGGCTGGGTCGACTTGCGTTCTCCGGACGTTCGGTCGCAGTTGCAGGCATTCTCACGACATTCGAAGCTGGTTGGCGTGCGGCACATCGTACAGGCGGAAGCTGATGATCGGTTTCTTATGCAGCCCGAATTCCTGCGGGGCATTTCGCTGCTGGAAGAGTTTGACCTTGCGTACGACATTCTGATTTACACGAAACATCTCCCGGTGGCCGCGGAGTTTGTGGAACGATTTCCGCGGCAGCGCTTCGTTCTCGATCATCTCGCTAAGCCACCGATCAAGAGTGGCGAAATCGACCTCTGGACACAGGGAATCCGGCGACTAGCAGCATTTCCGAACGTGTACTGCAAACTCTCGGGTTTGGTCACCGAAGCCGATTGGCAGCGCTGGACACCGGAGCAGATCAGACCTTATCTTGCGATCGCCTTTGAAGCGTTCGGGCCTGATCGGCTCATGATCGGATCTGATTGGCCAGTGTGCCTGGTAGCAGCATCCTATGCGCACGCGATTGGGCTCGTGAAGAATTTCGTGCTTAGTCAAAGGGAGGACTCTCGAGAGGGCGTGCTGGGCGGCAATGCGCAGCGATTTTGGCGGCTGGCCGGGCGTTGAGGAACACCCGCGTGGTCGACGATGTTTTACAATAACGGCACGCCGACGTGGGTTCGTACCAATCGGCGCAGAAGTTGACGCTTAGACGGCTATGTCTCTCCCAGTGCTCCAACTCGATTCCCGGGACAATGTGTTAATTGCCCTGAGCGACTTGAAATCAGGCGATGTGGTCGAGTTTGCGGGCAAGATGCACCCTCTAGTCTCAAACGTCCCCGCCAAACACAAGTTCACTACTAAGAACATGGCAGCCGGCGACGACGTCATTATGTACGGCGTTCTGGTGGGCAGCGCCGCCAAGCCGATCGCGGCTGGGGAGTTGCTGACAACGAGCAATATCCAGCACCGGGCCGCGCCGTTCCATGAGCAATCCACCGAATACCGCTGGAGTCCTCCGGACGTTTCGCGCTGGGAGAAGCAGACCTTCCTGGGATATCGGCGTTCCGATGGTCAGGTTGGCACACGCAACTACTGGCTCGTGGTACCTCTTGTATTTTGCGAAAACAAGAATATTCAGGTCCTGAAGCAGGCGTTCGAAGAAGAGTTGGGATTCGCGTCGCCTCAAATTTATCGTCGTCAGGTGGCGGACCTGGCCGCTCTCTATCGGGAAGGAAAAGCGGAATCCATCGCAAGTCGTGCCCTCTCAGGCGACGAAGCCCCGTCCCCGCGAAGCCGGGTGTTCGAGAATGTTGAGGGCATCCGTTTCCTACTCCATGAAGGCGGGTGTGGCGGCACACGGGAAGACTCGAACAATCTCTGCGGGCTGATCGCAGGCTATGTTCACCATCCCAACGTGGCAGGGGCGACTGTACTGAGTTTGGGCTGCCAGCACGCGCAGATTCCGATTCTTCGCGACGAAATACGCAAGCGCAATCCTAAATTTGACAAGCCTTTGTTCCTCCTCGAGCAGCAACGCAGCGGATCAGAAGCAGCAATGATGTCGGAAGCGATCAAGAAAACTTTCCTTGGGCTAGTTGAAGCCAACAAGGCTCAGCGCACGCCTGCTCCGCTTTCCGATCTGTGCGTGGGACTGAAATGTGGAGGCTCAGACGGTTTCTCGGGCATCTCGGCGAATCCTGCCATTGGGCACACAGCCGACCTCCTGGCAGGGCTGGGTGGCCGAACGATTCTTTCGGAATTTCCGGAATTGTGCGGAGTAGAACAAGAGCTGATCAATCGCGGCAGGAGCAAAGCCGTCGGCGACCGGTTCATCCAACTAATGCGCGACTATGCCGCGCGGGCCGCGGCCGTGCGATCCGGTTTTGATATGAATCCCTCTCCAGGCAACATGCGCGATGGATTGCTGACAGATGCGATGAAATCAGCCGGAGCAGCGAAAAAAGGTGGCACGTCTCCGGTAAGCGCAGTGCTCGATTATCCGGAATACTCGACGGAGCCAGGTTTGAATCTTCAGTGCACTCCGGGCAACGATGTCGAGTGCGTCACGGCACAAGTCGGCGCGGGGGCAAATGTCGTTTTATTTACGACGGGCCTCGGCACACCGACCGGGAATCCGATTGCCCCAGTGGTAAAGCTGTCAACCAACTCGAGCCTGGCGAAGCGCATGCACGACATCATCGACATCGACACGGGTGCGGTGGTTGACGGACAGAAAACAATTCAGCAGATGGGCGAAACGGTTCTGGACTTGGTCATCCAGGTCGCGAGCGGAGAGATTCGAACCAGAGCAGAACAGAAAGCCCAAGAAGACTTCATTCCGTGGAAGCGAGGCGTGTCGCTCTGACCAACGAAAACCGAAAGGGTGATTTCCGGCTGGACGGCAGAGTTGCCATAGTCACGGGCGGTGGTAGTGGCATTGGTCAAGCGATCGCTTTGAAGTTTGCAGCGCACGGCGCTTCGGTTCGCATCGTAGACATAGACGAGTCCTCCGCCGCCGCGACTTGCCAGCAGATTGCAGACAGTGGAGGCACCGCCTCCGCCCACCTGTGCGACGTGACTAACCAGCAGGATGTCCAGGCCAAAGTCGGCGATCTCTTCCGCCGCGGTCGGGTTCACATCCTTATTAACAACGCCGGAATTTCTCATATCGGCACCGTCGCGAGCACGACAGAGGAAGACTTCGACCGCGTGGTTCGAGTCAATATAAAAGGGTTCTACAACTGCATGCACGCTTTGGTCGCACACATGAAAGACAGTGGCGGCGGCGTGATCTTGAACATGGCGTCGATCGCGGGATCAACTGGTCTGGCGGAGCGCTTCGCCTACTCCATGAGCAAGGGCGCCGTCATTGCGATGACCTATTCCGTGGCGCGTGACTATCTCGCTCACAACATTCGCTGCAACTGCATTTCGCCCGCTCGCGTGCATACTCCGTTCGTCGACCGGTACCTGGAAAAGAACTATCCCGGGCGCGAGCACGAAATGTTCGAGAAGCTAGCGAAGTCGCAGCCCGTGGGAAGAATGGCGGAGCCGGCTGAAGTCGCCTCCTTGGCCCTGTTCTTGTGTTCAGACGAGGCGAGCTTTATTACGGGGATGGATTATCCGATCGACGGCGGCTTCTTCAACCTGCGAGGCTAGCGCATGGACCTGCAACTCAAGGATAAGGTGGTCGTTATCACTGGCGGCGCCAAGGGGATTGGCGCAGCCATTGTTCAGGCCTGCGCGGCCGAAGGCTCGATTCCAGTGATTGTGGATCGCGACGCTGAAGCGGGTGGAAAACTGCAAAGAGAACTGCAAAATAAAGGCGTGTCCTGCGGGCTCATCACTGCGGATCTGCAAAATGCCGACAGTTGCTCTCAATCCGTGGCACAAACTCTGAAGACTTTTGAAAGGATTGATGCCCTGGTAAACAACGCCGGACGTAACGACAAAGTTGGACTGGAGCACGGCAATCCGGCAGAGTACGTGGCTTCGCTGAACCGCAATCTGGTGCACTACTACAGCATGGCCTACTATGCTCTGCCGCACTTGAAGACTTCGCGTGGGACGATTGTGAACATAGGGTCAAAAACGGCAGTCACGGGGCAGGGAAGCACATCGGGATACGCGTCATCCAAGGGAGCAATCATGGCGCTCACCAGGGAATGGGCTGCGGAATTGCTACCTTACGGGATCCGCGTCAACGCTGTCATCCCGGCCGAAGTGATGACACATTTGTACCGTGAGTGGCTCGGCACGTTTCCGCACCCCGAAGAAAAGCTGAAAGGCATCCTATCCAAGATTCCTCTGGGGAAACGCATGACGACGTCGGAAGAGATCGCGTCTATGGTGGTATTCCTGATCTCCGCCAAGTCGGGGCACACGACGGGCCAGCATTTGTTTGTTGACGGAGGCTACGTACACCTGGATCGCGCGCTCACATAGAGATCTTCCTCCTCGCCACATCCGACCCATCCGCCTCTTCCGCTTGACCGCGGCTCGGGGCAAGCGTAATCTCGCGGGGAAAAATCGCTGTTCTGCTCTCGCTTGCAAGGAGGCCGTCTATGGTTCCACTTTCAGCTTTGTGGCTCCCGATCGTGCGGTCGGCTGTCGGCCGTCATCGTGTTCGTCGCCCGTTCCGTCATGCACATGCTTCTGCCGTATCACCGTGCGGACTACCAGCAACTCCCTGACGAAGGTAAGGTTCTACCGGCTCTGCTGGACTAACGTAAGTCCCGGCAAAAACTCGTGAGGAGACCGGCGCGCCATCCAATCAGCACTGGAAACATGCATAACGGGTGCTATCCTTGTTTGCGTTTCAGGCGGCGGGTCTCCCCGCTGTACTCCTTGAACTCCGTATACGCGGAGAGCGCATCATCATATGCCGAAACCCTTCGACTTCGGTGAAGTCAATCTGACTGCCGGCCAAGACAGCTCTGGTGCGCGTCCGGATCCAGAGACTCCCTTCCGTATTACGATCCTGGGCGACTCAGCGGCCGGGCGAACCGCAAGGTATCCAATCCAGAAACCATAGCCAAGCGGCGCGCGGTATTGGTCGACCGAGACAACTTCGACGAGGTGCTGCAGAAGTTTGGCGCCGAGATTCAGCTGCCCATAGGGGACGGCGGTTTCTGGCGCTTGCGTTTTTCGGAGCTCGACGACTTTCATCCCGACCGCGTCTTTGCGCACCTTGATGCTTTCCGCAAGCTTCGAGATTTGCGGGCGCGCCTTCAGGATCCTTCGACCTTTGAGGAAGCAGCTGAAGAACTGGGATTGCGCTCGAAAGGAGCGGCGAATGCGAAGCCGCAGGCGGCTGAGAGCTCGCGCATCGTTCCCCCTGGCGCCACACAACTCGCATCTGGCAGTCTGCTCGACGACATGATTGAGCAGACGGAGTCCCAAGTGCATGAAAGCCGACCAAGGCGATCGACTGACGAAGTGCGCGAGTTCGCGCGTCGCGTGGCCGAACCGCATTTGGTCAGCGCCCCTGATCACAGCCAGGCGGAGATCATTTCAGTGATCGATCGTGCAATTGGCGCATTGATGAGGGCGGTTCTGCACAATGCCGACTTGCAGGCGCCGGAGGCAGCCTGGCGTGCCGCTTACCTTCTCGTGCGGCGCCTCGAAACAGGTTCGAATCTCAAGCTCTACCTTCTGGACATCTCGAAGGAAGAACTGGCCGCGGACCTGAGCATGGCACCAGATCTGCGCGACGCTGGAATCTACCGACTACTGGTCGAAAAGAGCGTCGAAGCGGATCCCTGGACCATCATTTTGGGAAACTACAGCTTCGCGCCAGAAGATGACGATTTGAAATCGCTTGCTCGGATGGCTCAAGTTGCACGCCGTGCCGACGCGGCATTCCTCGCCGAGGCTAGTCCTCAATTGTTGGGTTTCGATTCGAGTGAGTCCACTCCGCAGTCGGAGAAGACTCTCAAGGCCTGCGGCGACTGGACTGGGTTGCGACACCTTCCTGAAGCGCACTCAGTGGGGCTGGCGCTGCCGCGTTTCGTGTTGCGGCTCCCTTATGGAAAAGAACCTTCCCCAGTTGAGTCGTTCGACTTCGAAGAATTCCCGGAACAGCCGCTCCCTGAAGACGATCTCTGGGGAAATCCAGCGTTCTCGGTCGCGCTGCTGCTCGCACAGACTTTCAGCGAGTCCGGATGGGACATGCGACCTGGCACGGTGTCTGACGTCGACGGACTGCCGCTGCACATTTTTCAGCGAGACGGCGATTCGGAAGCCAAGCCCTGTGCCGAGATTTTGATGACTGAAGACGAAGTCGGTCAGATCATGAGCGCAGGCATAATGCCCTTGGTTTCGTTCAAAGGCAGCGACAAAGTGAGGCTGGCGAGATTTCAATCCATCGCAGATCCACCAAGTGCACTCTCAGCAAGATGGACCAGCGAGCTTTCACCCGGAGAGACAAAGCCGTCTTCCCGTGATTCCCGCAGCGTTCTGCCTAGCTGATTGCCTTTTTCCCGAACTGGCGCAGTCCGACGACCAATAGCAATATGTCGAAGAAAAGCAGAGCGCCAAGTACGGCGAGCACCGGTAAGTGCTGAAATTGCGGCACCAGCGTTGCACGCAGCCCCTCACTCGCATACACCAGCGGGTTGATGAGCACCAGTTTTTGAAGGATCGGGAATTTGTCTAATGCACTCCAGGGATAATACGTGCAGCCGAAGAAGATCATCGGTGTAATTACCATTCCGAACATCAGCCCGATGTGCTGCTGATTGATGCTGCATCCGAGCGCCAACCCTCCACAGGCAGAAAAAGTTGCGACCAGCAGAATGATTGCGATGAAATTAAGCGGCGCGCCAATACTGATCTCGACTCCAGGACGAAGCACTAGCCATGCGAGAGGGATCACGACCAGGCCAGCAACCAACGCCTGCAACATCCCTGCGACTACCTTCTCAATCGCGATCCAGAAGATGTTAATGGGGGCGAGGAGGCGGTCTTCGATTTCGCGCGTCCACTGAAACTCCGCGATCAGAGGCATAGCTACGGCCCAAATTCCGGTGAAGGTCATACTGATCGCAATAATTCCGGGGAGCAAAAAGCTTTTGTAATACGCAGGCATGAATCCGCTGCTGACCATGACGCGGCCGAAGACAAAGACGAACAGCAGCGGCTGCAAAAAGGTCTGCAGGAAGAGTTGCATTGCATTGCGCCGTGCCACATGCGCGTCACGCGCCAGCATGGCTCCAAATGTTTTCCAATTCAATCGCGCAAACTCCTTCCAGTGTGGTGCAGGAAGAGATTTTCCAGACTCGGCTCTGAGATGTGCACGTCCGACAGTTCGGCGCCAGTGGATACGGCGATCGCCGCTATCTCGGGGATCAAAGAGCCCCCGCGATCGGCGTACATGTCTGCGCCCGTGCTGTCAGTGCCAACGACCTCTCGAACTCCTGCCAGCGACTGCAACCGTTGCAGCAATTCGGTCGACTGTTTGCCGAATCTCAGTCTCACGACGAAGCCGCCGGGGATCGACGCTTTTAATTCGGCCGATGTACCCAAAGCAATCACGCGGCCGTGATCAACAATCGCGAGCCGTTGGCAAAGCGCGTCGGCCTCTTCCATATTGTGCGTGGTTAGCAGAACTGTCTTTCCTGCCTGGTTATACTCGCGGATGATTTCCCACAGAAGAATTCGTGTCTGGGGATCCAACCCCGCGCTGGGCTCATCGAGAAACAGAACTTGCGGGCCGTGCATCATGGCGCGGGCAATCGACAGCCGCTGCATCATGCCGCCGGAAAAGCCGCGCACCATCTGATTCGCGCGATCACCCAGCTTGAATTTTTCCAGCAGGCTGTCGGCGCGTTCATTTCTTTCCTTCCACCCAATTCCGAAATACGCAGCGTGAAAGGTCAGAATCTCACGGGCCGTGAGGGAGAAATCCAAATTTGGACGCTGGGGCACTACGCCGATCAACCGCTTGACCGAGGCCTGTTCTTTCCAGACATCGTGATCGCCGATCCAAGCTTGACCGCTGGTGGGGCGCACTCGAGTCGTCAGGACTCCGACGGTTGTGGACTTGCCGGCTCCATTGGGGCCGAGCAGGCCAAAGATTTCTCCTGCATTTATCTCAACGGAGAGGCCGTCGAGAGCGGCAATCTGAGTCTTGGGCTGCTTGGAGCCCTTGGCCTCTCCACGCTCGATAAAGCCGCCCGCGGCTCCCAGAGGAGGCGCGGAACTAAAGACCTTGCGAAGATCCTGGGCGCGAAGTCCGATGGCCATTCAAACGGTCCTTTTTGGATTTACCCACAGAGTGCCGCAACGAACTTGGAGACATATCTTACCAAGCCGCAGCCCGTTGAACGAGCGGGAGCGTTTGAGTTTGCTCGGGATCTTTTCCCGCAAAACGGCTGCGGGCCTCGCACTTCAGGGTGCGAGGCCCGCTTCAGGCCGAACAGCCCACTCTTCCGTTCACCGTGAACTAGTTCACCGTGAAATTGGTCGTGCTGATGGCGGCACCTCCGGGTGTGACAACCTGGATTTTCCCGGTTGCTGCTCCGGAAGGAACTTCGGTGGTTATCTGAGTGTTGGAGTTGACAGTGAAAACAGTTGCAGAGACCGTACCGAATTTCACGGCAGTCGCCCCCGTGAAGCTCATCCCCTTGACGACCACTTGCGTTCCGACCGGACCACTCGTCGGCGAGAAACTGGTAATAGTGGGCGTAACTTTGAATTTCAGCGGCGTGAGAAGATTCCCGCTGGGTTCCAGAACGGTGATCAGTCCGGTGGTTGCGCTGGAGGGAACGGGAACAGTCATGTAGTTGTTGCTGACGACGGTCTCTGTTCCGGCGCCGGTGCCGAACATAATTCCGGTTGACGTCTTAAAGTTCTGCCCCAGCATCTCGATGACGCTTCCGACTTTGGCCGATCTGCGGACAACCGGTACCGCGAACGGCTTGAGTCCTGCGTCGAAGCTATAGACGACGCCTTGGTTGTGCGCGCCACCGGTGGTTGTCAGGCCATAGATTTTTCCGTTTGTGTGCAGAAACGGTGCCGGAGCGGGTTCGGCTCCGTGTGTTCCATCGAAGGTATGCATAATCAGGAAGCTCGTGCCGTTGGGCTTAATCTTGAAGATGGTTCCATTGCCGGAGGAGCCGGTCGAGGTGGTGCCATAGAGGAAACCATCGCTGCCTTGAACTACTCCTCCATAGGGAGCTTTGGCGAGCGAGGCGCCGGAGGAGTCAAAGTCGTGGAGCTTGGTATAGACACCGGCAGGGCTGATTTTGAAAACGACTCCACCGCTCATAGCGCCACCGGCAGCACCGGTCCCGTAGAAGAAGCCATCAGCGCTCAACATGAGCGGGCCGATCGGAAAGTCACCGGTCGCATCGTGAAAGCTATAGATAACCGTGAGGACGCCAGCGGTCGTGAGCGAAAAAAAAGTGCCCTGGCCGACAGTGCCGCCGCGTTCGGTTGTCCCATAGAATTTGCCGTCATTGCCCAGAACCAGGCCTCCATAGCTGGCACCGGGAAGGGGTCCCAGAGGGGTGAAGACCCCGGCAGTCGTGATTTTGTAGATGGTCGCGCCCGAACTGGACGAGGCCGTGCCATAGAGATTCCCATCTGGCCCTTGCACCGGCGGAGCCAACGGACCGCCGCCGTCGGTGCCGCCCAGAAAGTTGTAGAGCATAGTGTAGGTTCCGGCTGGAGTGATCTTGAAAATGACGCCTCTGCAGCAGACAGGGCCTCCCTCGAATGTGGTGCCGTAGAAGTTGCCGTCCATGCCCAGACTGAGGCCCCCCATGGGAAGGCTACCGTCGGTTCCGCTAAAGCTGTGCAGGACGGTGACTACTCCGGCAGGTGTCATCCTGAAGACCGTTCCATCGCTATGAGGCCCACCGCTGGTGGTAACGCCATAGAGATTGCCGTCGCGACCTTGCGCTAACTGGCTGGGATAGCTCGGACAGCAGCCGTGTACATCGTTGTCGAGGTCGAAAAGATCAGTGTAGGTCTGTGCTTGAGCTTTGGCTCCGAAGAATGCCAGCGCGAGCAGGGCCACCACGCAGTGGCATGCGCGAATCCTGATGTTTGTCACGTTTATCCTCCTGAAGTGAACCGCGAGCGATGCTTGTTGCCGCAAACTGCGCTGCCTGAAAAGGAGCGGATCAAGCGGCCGGGCGATTACGGCATGTCGCCACGGCACCGTGAGTGAACTTCCAGGGGCCCACCGGTCGGCTCGGCAACTCTCCGGGCAATCCGGCGCGACGGTCAAAGGCCTGACCTGACCCTTTCGGTCGCCCCCGGAGTGTTGTCCGAACTGCGGCCTCGATGTTGCCCCCGAAACTCGTGGGCCGGCGACTTAGAATGAGCAGCCGCTATCCAGTAATGTGAAAAGCAGACGAGAGTTGGCTCACGAAGATCGACAAATAAAGAGGAGGGCCCGCCCCCGCTTCAGACCGAACAGCCCACTCTCTCGTTCGTCGTGAACTAGTTCACGGTGAAATTGGTCGCGCTGGTGGCGACGCCTCCTGGCGTAACGATCTGGATCTTCCCGGTCACTGCTCCGTTCGGAACAGTTGCCGTCGCCTGCGTATTGGAGTCCACCGTGAAAACCGTAGCCGCGATCGCGCCAAATTTCACCGCAGTCGCTCCCATGAGGCTCATACCCGTGATTACGACCTGCGTTCCGACTGTACCGCTTGTGGGAGTAAAGCTGGTTATGCTGGGCACGATTTTGAACTTCAGCGGCGTCAGCAGGTTGCCGCTAGGTTCCTGAACGGTGATCTGTCCAGTTAGTGCGCCGGCGACGGGCTTTGCCGTCATGTAAGTGCTGCTGACTGCGGTGAAAGTGCTAGTGCCAGTACCGAACGAGACGCCGGTGGCAGTGGTAAAGCCCTGGCCGAGGATCTCGACCGTGCCTCCCACCTTGGCGGAATGCAGGACCACGGGGTTGACGAATGGACTCAATCCAGCGTCCAGGCTGTAAACCACTCCATAGGGTGTGTGGGTGCCGCCATGGGAGGTTTGTCCGTAGAGTTTTCCGTTCGTGTGCGCGAGGAATGCCGTCAAGGGCGTATCGCCGGTGGCAACTGCGAAGCTATGGACGACGGCGAAGCCAGTGCCGGTGGTGCTGACCTTGAACAATGTGCCGAAACCGCCAGGGCCGTCCACGGAGGCTACACCGTAAAGGAACTTGTCACTTCCCTGGACAACCCCGCTATATGCAAATCTCCCATCTGTTGCACCGGTCGTACTGAAGGTGTGCAGTATCTTATAAACGCCAGCGGTTGTGAGCCTGAAAACGACGCCACCGTCTCCGGTGCCGCCTGAGGACGTCGTCCCATACAGGGCGCCATCGACACCCTGCATCAGCGGCCCTGTGGGCGACCATTCGTTGTGGAAGTTGAAAATAGTCTTCACTGTCTTGAGCGAGGGCGAAAACTGAAACACCGTTCCACCGTTGTACGTTCCATTCGCGAGCGTCGTACCGTAGAGGTTGCCGTCGATCCCGAGCAACAACGGTGAGTAGCTCTGCGAAAGTATTGTGGCCGCGATCGTGAATGTGCCGGAGGTGGTCACCTGGTACAACACGTACTGCGATCCGTTGCCGGTAGTGCCGTAGAGATTCCCATCCTGTGCCTGCACTGGAGGCGTTTTGGGGTACGCGCCGTCACCCGTGTCGCTGAAGCTGTAAAGGACCGTATGCACTCCAGCCGGCGTGACCTTGAAGATCGTGCCCCTGCTGTGCGCTCCGCCTTGATAGGTCGTGCCGTAAAAGTTCCCGTCCTGCCCCAAGCTGATCCCACCTTGGGGATAGGCGCCGTTGGTAGGGTCAAAGCTGTAAATGCTGGTGAGCGTTCCGGAGGGGGTCATCTTGAAAATATTTCCGTAAAGATGGGTGCCTCCACCTGTTGTGGCACCGTAGATGTTCCCATCCCTGCCCTGGGCCATCATGCCGGGATAGTTGGAGCAGCATCCCTCGGTTTCGTTGAAGTTGTGAAGAACGGTGTAGGTCTGCGCGTGCAGCAGGGTAGAAGCCAGGGCCAGGACGGCCAGCAACATTAAACGGTCACAGAACTGTCGGGTTGTCATTGTCTTCACTCCTGGGAATCTCTCTGGTAGGTCTTAACGGCGTTTCGGGCAATCCGGCGCGACGTCAAAGGTCTGACTCGACCTTTTCCGTCGCCCCCGGAGTGTTGTCCGAACTGCGG
This sequence comes from Candidatus Sulfotelmatobacter sp., assembly GCA_035695545.1. Classification (GTDB taxonomy): domain Bacteria; phylum Acidobacteriota; class Terriglobia; order Terriglobales; family Acidobacteriaceae; genus Sulfotelmatobacter. The sequence goes on from DASRRV010000221.1 coordinate 28,430, forward strand.
CCTCGAAGTTCCCCCCGAAACCCGTGGCCGGCGGCTGAGAGTTAGCAACCGCTATCCAGTAATGTGAAAAGCAGACCAGAATTGGCTCACGAAGATCGAAAAATGAGAAGGGCTTGACTACTCCCTGAACAGGAATCCTCCCCACCTACATCCCATGGACTTAAGTCTCCTGTTTTCAATTTCTTGACACACAAACAGATACGGGATATGCTTCGCGCGCGAAGCCCTTTTTTGGCCGCGTCTTGGGGCAGGAACTTTGCATCGGGAATCATCGAGTCCAGTTACGGAGTTGTTAGTTCGTTGGAGGGATGGCGACCGGGAGGCGCTTGAGTCTCTCATGCCCCTCGTTTACGACGAACTGCGCCGGCTGGCGCACTACTACCTGCAACGTGAACGCAGCGATCACACGTTACAGGGTACTGCTCTCGTGCACGAAGCCTACATGCGTTTGGCCGGGCAAAGTGCACCTCAATGGCAAAATCGTGCACATTTCTTCGGCATCGCCGCCCACGTGATGCGCCAAATTCTGGTGGAGTACGCTCGCGCCCACGGCGCCGCCAAGCGGGGAGGGATCGGCGCCTGCAAACTCACGCTGGATGCTGCCTTGGATCTCGAGCAAAGAACCGATATTGACATTATTGCGCTGGATGGAGCTTTGAGCCGGCTCAGCGAGTTGGACCCGCAGCAGAGCCGGATTGTGGAGCTCCGTTTTTTCACCGGGCTCACGATCGAAGGTACCTCCGAAGTCATGGGAATTTCTCCTGCCACCGTAAAGCGTGACTGGACTTCGGCGCGGGCATGGCTGCATCGCGAGATTGACCGGAGCGCAGTGGAATGACTCCGGAACGCTGGCAACAAATCCGCGGCGTGTTTGACCAGGCCGCGGCGCTCGAAGTTGATGAGCGCGCTGCCTTCCTCGACCAGACTTGCGTCAACGATTCCGATCTTCGCCACGAAGTCGAGTCGCTTCTGGTCTCCCACCACCAGGCCGGGACTGATTTCCTGAGTACTCCTGCAATCGATTTGACGCAGCGATCGCAGAAGAATCCCGGTCCAAACCGCGTGGGACGCCGGATTGGCGCCTATACCATCGTAGAAGAGATTGGCCACGGCGGTATGGGCGAGGTCTACCGGGCCGGACGCGCCGACGGCCAGTACGAAAAGGAAGTGGCGATCAAACTTGTGCGCGGCGGATACGATACCGCGTCCGTACTTGAGCGCTTCCGTCACGAGCGGCAAATTCTTGCCTCACTCGATCATCCCAACATCGCCCGTCTTCTCGATGGAGGCACTACGGATGAAGGCGTTCCTTACCTCGTGATGGAACTGATCGAGGGGACTCCTATCGACCAGTACTGCGACACGCACCAACTGCATGTGACCGAACGGCTCGGGCTCTTTCTGCAGGTGTGTTCGGCCGTGCAATACGCGCATCAGCGCCTGGTGATTCATCGCGACATCAAGCCCGGCAACATTCTGGTGACCAGGGAAGGCATCCCCAAGTTATTGGACTTTGGAATTGCAAAGATTTTGGACCCGGCGGCCAGCTCCGCGACTACCATCGCGGGGCCCATGACTCCTGAGTACGCAAGCCCCGAGCAGATTCGCGGTGAGCCTATTACGACCGCAACTGACGTCTACTCGCTCGGCGTCGTTCTCTATCAGCTGTTGACGGGACGGTCTCCGTACCCCAAGAACACACAGGTGCCGCATGAATATGCCCGAGCTATCTGCGAGGTTGAGCCAGAACGCCCCAGCACGATGATTCTGAGGCCAGATTGAGAGCGCTCGTGGTTGAGGCAGCCGTTTAAGGGAAATGAGAACGCTAGATTCGCTGGTTGGGTCCATCCTCGGAGGCTCTTGACAGTTGATGCAGCTGACTTCACCGGTGTCGGGGAGATCCCGAGCGGTTTCGCAGCTCGAGGAACAGACCGCCAAACTTCGTCGACAGCTGGCGGGCGACCTCGACGAGATTGTCCTCATGGCGCTTCGAAAAGAACCGCAGCGGCGATACGGCTCGGTAGAGCAGTTTGCCGAAGACATTCGACGGCATCTTGAAGGACTTCCCGTCTCTGCCCGCCGCGATTCATGGCGCTATCGCGCGACAAAATTTGCTTCCCGCCACAAGTTGGCAGTCGCCGCCGCAGGGCTGGTCCTGACCGCCGTACTTGGAGGCGTCACCGCTACGGTGCGTGAAGCCCGCATCGCTGCGGCAAATGGGCACCGGGCAGAACAGCGATTCAACGACGTCCGCAAGCTCGCAAGCTCATTGATGTTTGAAATCCACGACTCGATTGAAGGTCTTCCCGGAGCCACACCCGCCCGCAAACTCATCGTGCAGCGGTCCCTGGAATACCTTGACAACCTCTCACGGGAAGATGCTGGCGACGTGTCGTTGCAGCGGGAACTGGCAAACGCATACGAGAGAATCGGGCGGGTGCAGGGAGATCCGGAGGGATCGAATCTCGGAGAAATCCAAGGGGCAGTGGCGAGTTTCGGCAAAGCTCTGAACATTCGCGAGAAAATTGGCACCCCGCCATCGGAGATCAACCTGCCGGACCAGGTTGCGCTGGCGGCAAGCTATCGAGAAATGTGCCGTGTCAACGCCCGTTATCTCGGGAGCATTAAGACGGCCCTCGCTTACTGTGGCAAGGCTTTGAGTGTGACGGAGCGACTGCGCGGCCAGCATTCCGACATGAGTTCGCTCACGAGGGAACTCGCGAAGGATTACGAAGCGCTCGGCCGAGTCTACGGAGAAAACAGCACGTACGGCAACGCTGGAGATTCCTATGCGGCGCTCGAAAATCATCGCAAAGCACTCGCCCTGCTCGACGAGCTCGTGAAGACATCTTCCGAGGACATGGAACTGCGCAGCTGGCGAGGTAAATTGATCTTCCTGGTCGCCGATGATCTCTTTGAAACCGGTCAAGCAACTGAGGCCTTGCCGCTTTATCAGCAGGCGACACAAACCTTTGAAGCTCTCACGAAGGAAAGCAATAACCCCAACTACGAGGACTCCCTGCTTTTCGGTTATCAGCGTACCGGTGACATGCTGCTCACAGACGGCCACTTTGAGCAGTCCGTAGCGTTTTATCAGAAAGAATTGGATGCCGCGCAGCGACTGGTTGCCGAAGACCCGAAGAATATGGTGTTTCGCATTGACCTCGCGGCCTCACGCGCAACGTTGGGCCATGGCTTGTGGCGAGCGGGCCATGTGCGCGAATCTCTTGCTTCGCTACGGCTTGGTCTCACAGAGCTTGCCGATACTCAACTCCAGGATTCCCGAACCAGGGGTCTGGAAACAACATTGAAACTCTGGCTGGCCGGAGCGCTCGAGAAACGCGCGGACTTCAACGGAGCCTTGCGCAACTACCTGGTCGTGCGGGATAGCTATCGCGCGATTTGCCAGTCGGACCCAACTGATGTCGAAGACTGTCTGAATCTTGCGGGAACACAGGAACGTATCGGGCGCATTTACCTTCGTCGTGGCGAAATCGCAGAAGCACTTGCCGAGGATCAGAACGCACTTGCGGTCAGCGAACGACTGTCGAACGGCGATAGGCCGAACCTCGAGGCACTCTACACGGTGGTCAGCATCTACTTTGGATTAGGAGAAGTGCACAAGGCACTGGCATACCAGCCGGGTGCGCACAAGGAGGCGCAACGGAAACAGGCTTGTGGTTGGTACGAAAAGAGCAGTACAGCGAACCAGCGGATTCCCAACTGGCGTCCAGTTACCCCCGGTGAGTTTGACTCGCTCGAACCGAGGCTGATTGGTGCGCGCTTGTCGCAGTGTCGGGGCCCGAGAGCAGGATTGTAACCGCGAATTCAGCTCGACCTGGAAACACAAATGCCGGACAGAATTGTCGAAGGATGGCTCGCGTCGCTGCCCGGTTGTCGGGCTACCTGGACGTCATCGTCCTCAAGGCACTGAATTTTCGCCACGGTGCCTGAGGCGCGGATTGCCCGCCGCTAACGCGCGCCGCGCAGAACAACGTTTCAACGATGCCCGCAAACTGGCCAACTCGCTGATGTTCGAAATCCGGGATGCGATCCAAGACTTGCCCGGTTCTACCCAAGGGCAGCGCGAAGTTTGCTTGTGACTCGCGCTTTGGAATATCAAGACAGCCTCCACTTGGCGCGTACTTTGACCTGCTGGCCTCCGATCGAAAAACTGCCCAGCTATTCACTAGTAACGCTGAAACAATTGTTCCATGGCGCGCTGTACATCCGGGGACCGATTGAACCACCGCCAGACACGGCCGGACCGCAGGTTCTCTGCGCTCAGCAGAGTAATACCGACATCAATACCGACGACGTCGGGGTCGACCCAAAGCGTTTGTGGATTGAAAGCGTCCGCAAATCCGTAACGACCGTAGATATGTTGGGCGAAGTTCTCGTGCATATAACGGAGCGCAGGTAAACAGATTTCGGGGGCGAACATCAACGAGCCCCCGGGTGCGCAGGGGACAACAGTTCCATCCAGGTCGCGTCTTGTGACAGGATCACCCCAGATCACATAGCCGATGTCGCTGTCGGAAGGAGTGATGCCCCACAAATCGTTCGAATAGTGTGGGTACATTCCACGAAGGCTTAGACAGAGGGCCCGGTGAGCGTAGGTAGCGATCACCGAATTTTGAAAGTAGTCAATCGCGAATGGAGGCCCGTCGTGGAGTCCCGCCAGATCGAGCCACGCTTGCGAGAATTGATGCGTAAACAAAGGTCCACGGCCGACGAACCTGTAACCGCAGGCTTCAACCGCTGGACGATCGAAGTGATACCACGACGCGACGGGAATCGGATACGTCGGTGAACCGATGCCCAGAAGATAGAGAATAGCTTGCTCGTAATAGGCCGCCCACTCACCCCGTACCAGGCCCGTCTCGGGTCGCCAACCCATGTGCAGTCGCCCCGTCCGCTTGTCCATCATCCAGACAAAGTCGACGCGGTTATAAACAATGGAAGCAAGGCTGAAGATCTCAGCGTCGTCGCGATAATACTGTTGTGCCGTGAAAATACCCGCAAGCAATATGGCCGTGTCGATTGTGGAGAGTTCCGAGGACCAAGCCCGCTCGCCGCTCTTGCGATACACGAAATGGTAGTACCAGCCGCGCATGTGATCCTGGTCGTTTGCGAAATGCCGAAGGGTAGCTCGAACCCGCTCCCGGATGCGATCGGGATCCATCCAACGCCTGTCGGAAGCGATGCACATCGCAGTGAGAGCGAATCCGGTAAGTGCCGTGCTGGCGACTTCCAGATTGCGCCCACCCAGGTCCGTGCCATTCGATCGAGCGCGGTCAAGAACAAGTCCGGTATGAGGGTCGCTCTGCTCCCAGAAGTAAAGGAATGACCGAGAGGATAGATCTTCGAGAAACGCATCATCCGAAGGAAGAATTGGTCGCGACAAACTGGACAAGACTGGGAGTGTTGCTGCCATCGAAAGGAATTCGCGGCGCGAGATTGTTTTCATCGCAACTTCCCGAGGTTCGTGCTTTCACCGCTCTCCGGGCCTTCGAATAGACGGTTCGACAGGCTAACGAGAGTATTCAGGGCGAGAGCCTCCGTGCGCGTACTAAGCTCGGATCCCATCTTCAAGATGCAATCTGGGCTTGCAGTTCTCGCCTATACTACTGCTATGTGTGCCGCCAACTCTATCACTCACGGCATCGAAGGGCTCTCATTCAAAGTTCTTTTGTTTGTCACCATTCTTCTGGCTGGTGTGCGAGCAATGCACGCTCAGAGTGCGCCGCAAAAGAACGCGCCTTCGACGGTGCGTGTGCACGGGCAGACTACGCTATCGGTAGAGCCGGATCAGGTGCAATTTGATATCGGTGTGGTGACCCAAGCGGCCGCTGCCAAAGACGCCACGGATCAAAACGCAAGCCGCTCCAGCGGTCTGGTTCAGGAACTCAAAGCCGCATTTCCGTCGGCAACCATAAAGGCGGTCAATTTTTCGGTGAATCCAAATTACCAATACCCGCGCGAAGGCACCCCGACGATTGCGGGGTACACCGCCAACAACACAGTACGTCTGCTCTTAAACGACATCTCGCGGCTGCAGACGGTTATTGATATCGCAATAAAATCCGGAGCAAACAGCATTAATCGTCTTACCTTCACGCTGCGCAGCGAAAACTCAGTGCGGGCACAGGCGTTGGCAGGTGCCGCGCGTCAAGCCAAAGCTGGAGCCGAGGCCCTGGCAGATTCGCTGGGGCTAACGCTAGGTAGGCTCGTGACCGTCGATGAAGGTCAGCCGGTCGTCGTATCTCCTCCACGCGAGATCACCTTCGACAAGCTTCAGTCAACGAGCCTGGAGCCGATCTCGCCCGTCACGATTGATGTCCATGCGGACGTGGACCTAACTTACGAGGTGGTCCCCATCCCTGAAAAATCCGCGACCCAACCTCAAAAGTCTCACTGACTCTTCGCTGCGCTCCCTCTGCCGAACAGAGTCGTGTGATCAAAAGCTAAGCCGTGCCTGGAACTCGATCACACGCCCAGCCAGGCCATCGGACGAACGACCAAACTGTCCCGCATTCGTGCTGGCAGGTCCGTTGTTGAGGATGTCCGTGGGCGCCGTTGCTGGTATTAAGGGGGAGAGGTTCAAAATGTTGAAAGCGTTGAACAGGTTGGCCCGAATAGCAAGCTTCGCGCGTTCTCCCAAGAACGCCGTTTTCGGCAGCGCGAAATCCTTGCCCAAGGTCAGATCGATCGAAGTGTACCCAGGGCCGTTGAAAATGTTCCGGCACCGGCAACCGGGTCCCAAAGTTGCAACGTCAAAATCGGGGCAAGAATCTGAATGGCAGGTTGGAAACGCTCCATTGATCCATTGCTGTTTGCTGGGAGACGAGATGAAACCACCGTTGTAGGCGAACGGCAAATCAGGACAGTAGCCATCACCGTTGCGATCGGCGTTCGTGTTACAACTGCCGATCAGCGCGGAAAATGGGAATCCCGAGTGCTTGCTCATGATTCCGGTGATGGTCCATCCGCCGAGAACCGTCCCTAAAAAATCGTGTCGCCCGCGGAAGAT
>DASRRV010000222.1:0-22026 GCA_035695545.1 Candidatus Sulfotelmatobacter sp.
CATCCTGAGCGAAGCGAAGGACCTATCTACCATGCTGGCATATGCACAGAGCATAGGTTCGTCGCTTCGCTCAGAATGACAGGCATGACGGGGAGTGCCCGTGAAATCACTAACCGCCCGTTTCGAGATGCCCTGCAACTCACTGATAAACAACCACATACACCCGAGTGACTCTAATCACGCCCCCGGGTGAGATTTGTCACTGCTTCTTTTCCATGGAAGTCGAGAATGAATCACGGCATTATGTCCAAGCTTCACCTACGGAGGTAGGACCATGACTGTAGCTACGCACCCCGGAACCAAAATTCACGGGGACTACATTGAACAAGTAATGATAAGTGTGAAAGCAAAGAATCCCGCCGAGCCTGAGTTCCATCAGGCGGTGCAGGAAGTGTTCGACTCCCTCAGGTTAGTGTTGGCGAAGCATCCCGAATATCAATCCGCGCGTCTGCTTGATCGCATTGTCGAGCCCGAGCGCGTCATTATGTTCCGCGTCCCGTGGTTTGACGATCGCGGCGACATCCAGGTCAACCGCGGCTTTCGCATTGAGATGAACAGCGCCATCGGCCCCTACAAGGGCGGACTCCGCTTCCATCCCTCGGTCAATCTCGGCATTTTGAAGTTCCTGGCCTTCGAACAAGTTTTCAAGAACTCGCTCACCACGCTCCCCATGGGCGGCGGCAAGGGCGGAAGCGATTTCGATCCCAAGGGCAGGAGTGACAACGAAGTGATGCGCTTCTGCCAGAGCTTTATGACCGAACTGCAACGCCACATCGGCCCCGACACCGACGTCCCGGCTGGCGACATTGGCGTAGGCGGACGCGAGATCGGCTTCCTGTTTGGCCAGTACAAACGGCTGCGCAATGAATTCACCGGCGTTCTGACCGGCAAGGGTCTGGGCTGGGGCGGATCGCTGATTCGTCCGGAAGCCACCGGCTACGGCTGCGTCTACTTCGCCAGCGAAATGCTGAAGACGAAGAAGGACTCGCTGGAGGGGAAGCTCTGCCTGGTTTCGGGCAGCGGCAACGTTTCGCAGTATACGGTTGAGAAACTGCTCGATCTCGGCGCCAAGCCCGTCACGGTGTCCGACTCGAACGGCGTCATTTACGATCCCGATGGCATCAGCCGCGAGAAGCTGGCCTTCATCATTGAACTGAAGAATGTGAAGCGTGGACGCATCCGCGAGTATGCCGATCACTTCAAGAAAGCGATCTTCATGCCCACTGACATCAAGCTCGAGCACAATCCGCTCTGGAACATCAAAGCCGATTGCGCTTTCCCGAGCGCCACGCAGAACGAAATCACCGCCAGGGATGCGGCGAACCTGTTGAAGAACGGCATCAAGCTGGTAGCTGAGGGCGCGAACATGCCATCGACGCTCGAAGCCACCAAGCTGTTTCTCGATGCCAAGATTCTGTACGGACCGGCCAAAGCCGCCAACGCGGGCGGCGTGGCCACCAGCGGCCTCGAAATGGCCCAGAACAGCGCACGGCTGAGTTGGACTCGCGAGGAAGTGGACGACCGTCTGCACAAGATCATGATCGCCATTCACCGGAACTGCTTCGAAACGGCCGAGGAATACGGCACGCCCGGCAATCTAGTAAACGGCGCCAACATCGGCGGCTTCCTGAAGGTAGCCAACGCCATGCTGGATCAGGGCCTTGTGTAAACTGCTCGTGTAGGGGCGGACGCATTCGTCCGCCCCTTTTTCTGTGTAGGGACAGCCGCCCTTGGCTGTCCAGCCGGGCAAAGCCCGGCATTTACAGGCAGCATCTGGAAGCCGGGTGGAGAATTTTTCACCCGTCTTTTTGGCTAGGGCTTCTGTTCCCCTCGAATAAAGTTCTCACCTCGGCGTGTACTATATATGGTACACTAAATGAAGAAGCCCAAATTACCATCGAAAGCAGCTGTCCCGTCAGTGGACCCGGCGCTGCAGGGTAAGCGGGTTCCGGCGATCTTCTTCCGTACGGAGGCGGGAGGCGAACCGGTTCGCGATTGGCTGAAGACGCCTCCGGCGGAAGACCGGAAGCGCGTCGGCGAGGATATCAAGACCGCAGAGTTTGGCTGGCCTGTCGGAATGCCAGTTTGCAGGCCGTTAGGAGAAGGTCTCTGCGAAATTCGGACGAGCCTAGCGCATAACCGGATCGCCCGGGTGGTCTTTTACATCGACAAGAAATCGCGGATGGTCCTGCTTCATGGATTCGTCAAGAAAACGCAGAAGACGCCGCAAGAAGATCTCGAACTGGCAAGAACTAACAAGAGTGCGCATCAGAGGGGAATGGAATGAGTCTCAAGAGAAATCGCAAGCGGGTGGACCACAGCGGCTCGAGTTTCGATCGTTTCCTCGAAGAGGAAGGTGTTCGCGAAGAAGTGGAGGCGGTTGCGATTAAGCGCGTGATCGCATGGCAGCTGGCCCAGGCGATGCGGAAACAGCAGAAAACGAAGCAGGCGATGGCAAGACAGCTCCGAACCAGCCGATCGCAACTGGACCGACTCCTCGATCCTGAGAACGCCGCCGTCACGCTTGAGACAATGAGCCGGGCCGCTCGGGCGCTCGGAAAACGTCTGATCGTTCGAGTTGAGGACGTAAAACCGAAGCGCACAGAAGTTGCGGTGTAATCGATCAGAAGATCCGCGGAAGGCGCATCGCTTTTGTTTCCTTCGTGTACACCTTCGTGTCCTTTGTGGTTTACGGGCTTTGGGCGTCACGCATCTAAGCCGATGGCACCGTCTTCTCGCCAGCCGAGGAGCCGAAAGGGAAGCCTTCCGCCATCGCTTTGCGGAATTTCTCCCGCTCCTCCGGTGTCATGTTCTTGCAGCGATCCCGCCAGCGCCATCCGCGGTTGTGGCCGTGGCCGCCGTGGTGCAAGCCGCCGAAAAGAATCCGGCACAACAACAGCAGTCCTAGCGCTTGCCAGAAGCCGAGCGAATGCCAGCCAAACAGCGGCGGCAGCAGCCAGTTCCACAGCCGCATGACGACTTCGCCGCCAACAAAAATAAATAGCGGAATTGCCACAATCGCCAGCGGAATGATCCACAATCGTTTCCGTCTCATAGTCCGTCCCTCATTTCATAAATTCGTCATACACCCGCCGCAACCGCTCGCGCAGATGCAGCACCGCGTAACGTTTGCGCGAAAGCAGCGTATTCACGCCTACGCCGCTTTCTTCAGATAATTCCTTGAAGCTGCGTCCTTCCAACTCATGCGCCACAAACACGGCGCGTTGTTCCTCCGGCAATTCGTCGAGTGCCAATTCCAGGTCATCCAGAAGCACCTCGCGGACGTAGAGCGCCTCCGGTCCCGCATCGGGCGAAGGCAGCAGGTCTTCGATTTGCAAAGACTCTCCCTCAGCGTCTGCGATCGCGACGTCGCTGAAATTCTCCGGTTCCTTCTTGCGGAAGAGGTCGGTGATGCGATTGTGCGCTACGCGAAACAGCCACCCCGTAACGTGCTCGATCGGCATGAGCAGGCGGTTCGCTTCCACCAGCCGGTAGAACACGTCCTGCAGAATGTCCTCAGCGTCGAGCGGATCGGGCACCCGCCGCCGGATGAAGTTGCGCAGCCGCGACTGCTCGCGCTTCACGACCTCGGAAATGCGCTGGTCTTGTTCGAGTGCCATCCGCTCGAGCGCTCTGTACGTCGGGCTCGCCGCTTCGTTCATCCAAAGGTGTAGACGAATGACGGGTGGGAATATTGTACGGTTGAGAAACGCTGAGGATTTCTTGCCTCCTTATTCTCCGAGCTCACCGGGACATAGGCGGCGCGGTGGCGCAGGCGTACTCCTTTGTGCAGGCTCTTGGCGGCGCCGGCCAGCTTCACCGTGAGGGTGTGCCGTTTGCCGTCCAGAGCCGGCGGCTGGAAGCCGAGTTCATAGCGATAATGGAGTTGCTCCAGAATCTGTTGCAGGCCACCGCCGTAACCCTCCGGGGTTACATCCAGATAATTGCCGCCGGTTTCTGTGGCGATGTAGTGGGCAACCTCTCGCTGTTCTCCGAACATACGCCAGATGTGGGCCGAGCGGCTGTCCCTTAGTCCAAAAGCGACCGCCGAGGTTTCCAGGAGTTCGTCAATGAAGTGATCGGCCTCTTTCTTGGGCATCCCGCTCCAGTCGCCATAGAAAAAGATCACGACCGGTACCGGCGCGGGTTTCGAGGAACGCGTGGCGTCGACAATCAACTGCAGGGTTCGTTGCAGGGCCAGTTCTCCAGTGCGGCTGTGGTCCTTGAGCGAGGGTGTGGCGGCGAGGACCTGCTCCACGCTGGCGGCAGCGTCGTCGACATTGGTGGTCGGAGGCAAGTCGATTTGTGCGTCGCCGTTATCGCACCAATGAGCAACTCCCATGGTGTCCTGCTGGTGTAACTCTTTCAGCGCGGGCACGAAGCGGTTGATTTGCCCGGCGAATAATCCGGAGCCTTGTTTCTCCCAGTCCGGCATCTTGCATTGCACAACCGGCCAGCGGGCAAGAGGACGAGTGGTTGACTGCGCTGCGGCGTCAAAGGTTTTGATAAGGAGGGGAGAGCCGTTGTCAAAGAGTTGAAAATCATCGCGCCGCAGCGTTTTATCGGGAAGTCCGTTCTTGAGGGCAACGACGTCGACCAGGACCAGATGCGATGAGCTGTGAAAGACGACGTCGGGTTGCTGCGCTGAGGCCGATGCTGCAGCGAGGCTGAGAGCCATTGCGATGCGGATCGCGAGGGACCGCGTCCGTCGCTCAGGAAGAAAGGCCGTACTCACGCCGGCCACCCGCAAGCAGTTTTTCATCATGTATTGCGCGCCTACTTTCGCACGGTCCGCCGAGAATCTCGGATAACAGAAAGACGCGGGAACCAGCCAAAGGATTACATGGCAGCCGAAAGAAAGTTATCGGCGGGAAAATCCCGGCGTTCCCATCTGGGACTATGATTACCTGTTCCCGACTCTTGCCATGCCGTTGCCGCCCATTGCCGAACCGATCCTCGACGCCGAAGAGCGCTTCGAAGGCTTCGAAAACCTCATGCCTTTCCGCGTCCAGAAGATCCTTCTAGTCTCGAGCCTCTACGACTCGTTCATTCTCCGCGAGGACGGACGACTGAACGAACTCCTCATTGACGAATCGCTCGAGCTGAACCTGCGCCAGATTCCCGGAATCACGCATGTCTCCAGTTGCGCCGAAGCACTTGACCTCGCCCGCTCCAATCCGCAATTCAATCTTATCGTCACCAACCTGACCGTCGGAGACAGCACGGCGGCCGATCTCGCACGCAAAGTCCGCGAAGCCGGACTCGACGTTCCGGTCGTCGTCCTCGGATACGACTATCGCGAGATCAAGAACTTCGTCGCGCGCAATCCCGTTACCGACATTGATCGCGTCTTCCTGTGGCAAGGCAACGCACGCATCCTGATCGCCATCGTCAAGTACATCGAAGACAAACGCAACGTGCTGCACGACACGCGCGCCATGGGCGTTCCTGTGTTGCTGGTGGTCGAAGACAACATTCGTTATTACTCGTCGTTTCTTCCGGTCATCTACACCGAGCTGATCAAGCAATCCCGACGCGTCATTCAGGAAGGCATCAACGTCGCGCACAAGTTGGTGCGGATGCAAGCTCGGCCAAAGATTCTGCTGGCTTCGAACTTCGAAGAGGCCGCGCAATTGGTACAGGAATACCGGGATTACATTTTCGCCCTGGTCTCCGACGTCGAATTTCCGTGGGAAGGGAAGCTCAGTCCGGAAGCCGGATTCGAACTCGCGCGCATGGTCAAGAGCCTGACGCCGGATGTTCCCGTGGTCCTGCAGACGAGCCGCACTGAGTTCCGCCCGCGCGCCCATGCCGAAGGCCACTCGTTCCTGCGCAAGCGTTCGCCTACCCTGCTCAAAGATCTGCGCCGCATTCTCACCGACCAATTTGGATTCGGAGACTTCGTCTTCCGCATGCCAGACCAGCGCGAAGTTGGCCGCGCCAAAGATCTCAACGAACTGGAAGAGACGCTGCAAACGCTCCCGACCGACAGCCTGATGTACCATGCGCAGCGCAACCACTTCTCGCACTGGCTGATGGCGCGAACGGAGTTTGCGCTCGCCGCCAAGCTCCGCCCGCGGAAGGTTTCCGACTTCAATGGTCCTGAGCATCTGCGCCGCGACCTGATCGCATCCATAAACGACTATCGCCGCGAACAGAACGAAGTCCTGATCGGCGACTTCAATCCCGGCACCTTCAAGCCGTCTGAATCAAGCTTCTTGCGGATCGGTTCCGCGTCGCTCGGAGGCAAGGCCCGTGGCTTGGCCTTCGTCCGTCATTTTCTGCGCACACGCCGCATCAGCCGCCGTTTTCCCGGAGTGCGTATTGCCGTACCGCCCGCGGTCGTCATCGCCACGGATCTCTTCGACCAGTTCCTTGCCGAGAACAATCTGGGCGACTTCGCCCTACATTGTGACGACGACAGCGAAATTGAGCAGCGATTCCTTGACTCGCCGCTGCCCGTCCCGCTACAGCAGAGCCTGAAAGCCTATCTCGAAGAAGTTCGCTATCCGTTGGCGGTTCGTTCGTCCAGCCTGCTCGAAGACTCGCAGTATCAACCCTTTACCGGCGTCTACGAGACGTTCATGTTGGGCAACCAGCAAGCCGACCTGAGCGCGCGGCTGGATGAACTCTCGGAAGCGATTAAGCGCGTCTACGCCTCCACCTTCAGCCAGCACGCGAAGGCTTACGTGCGCGCAACTCCCTACCGCCTGGAAGAAGAAAAGATGGCCGTGATTCTTCAGCAGGTAGTTGGCACACTTCACGCCACCCGCTTTTATCCGGATTTCTCTGGAGTCGTGCGCTCCCACAACTTTTATCCCATCGAGCCGATGACGTTCTCCGACGGAATCGCCGCAGTCGCTTTGGGCTTGGGACGCACCGTGGTCGATGGGGGCAAGTGCCTGAGCTTCTGCCCGCGCTACCCGCGAAACCTTCTGCAGTTCTCGTCCGTCGAAGACATTTTGGCCAACACGCAGACGGAGTTCTGCGCCCTCGAACTCGACGGCGTCTCTCACGCAGCAGGTCCCGGTCATTTGCGTGAGGCCCGCTTCGGCCTCGACATCGCTGAATCCGACGGCACGCTTCACGCCGTGGGTTCCACTTACTCTGCAGACAATCAGGCGGTCTACGATGGCCTGAGCCGCCCTGGAGCGCGCATCGTCACTTTCGCGCCCATGCTCAAGCATGGCATCTTTCCGTTGGCGTCGATTCTGGAGTTGCTGGTTCGTTCTGGCGAAGACGCGCTGGGAAATCCGGTAGAGATCGAATTCGCAGTCCGTCTGCCGCGCGCGGAAGAACCCGCCGAGTTTGGCTTCCTCCAGATCCGTCCACTCACACTGGCTCGCGATAATCAGGACCTCACCATCGGCCAAGTGGACTCGTCCCAACTGATTTGCCAGAGCACAAAAGTTCTCGGCAACGGCCGCATCGAGAACCTGCACGACATTGTCGTCGTCGATTCCCACCGCTTCGAGCGCAGCCGCAGTCAGGAAGTCGCCCGTGCGGTTGCTCATTTCAACGCCACGCTTAGCGCGGAGAATCGCCCTTACCTGTTGATTGGAGTCGGCCGCTGGGGATCGAACGATCCCTGGCTTGGCATTCCCGTCGAGTGGGACGAAATCTCCGGCGCGCGCGCCATCGTCGAAGCAGGGTTCCACGACTTCCGTGTCACGCCGTCGCAAGGCAGCCATTTTTTCCAGAACCTGACCGCATTTCAAGTTGGATACTTCACTGTAAACCCCGATGCGGGAGAAGGTTCGGTCGATTGGCATTGGCTCGCCGAGCAGCCTGCAGTCGAAGAGCAAGGCTGCGTCCGGCATCTACAATTCGCGGAACCACTGCGCATTGTGATGAACAGCAAGATCAGTCAGGGTGTGATCTTCAAGCCGGAAGGGAAGTAAGGGCTCGCATCTCGGGCCACTGCGAAAACGTAAGGGGTTTTGACTGTAATCGCGCCTGGGTTCGCCAAACATTGCTTATTCAGTCGCTGCAGAGTTTCCGCCTTCTGGCCAGCGCATAGGCCGCAGCTTGATCTTCGATTGCACGTAGAATTGAGCCACGCGAAGGTGTCCAACCGAATGTCGATTTAGCGTAACCCGCAGAAAGCGCGTGGCTCCTCGTCAGGCCATCAGCAATCGGAGTTAGCCGCCGTGCTTCTTCCAGAGAGATGCTCTTCGGCTCACCCTTAAACTCCATTGCACGATGAATGCAAATTGCTACTTCTTTGGTCGAGAAGTTTTCGCCAGCAGCGTGAAGCACACAGCTACCCTGCGCCTTCTTCAACGCCAGACAATACAATTCGGCAAGGTCTTCAAGGTGGATGGCAGAGTAGCGGTTTTCACCCGAGTCGATGTATGTCCCACGTCTGAAACGCCAAGACAGAGGAATCCAATTGTTCAGTGCTTCGATTCCGAGACTTTGACCGAGGCCATGGATAAACCATGCCGGACGAATTACCACCACTCGCAGCTTGGGACTAATAGAGAGCTCTTTTTCAAGACGAAACGCCCAATCAAAACCGCGCAATGGACGAGGGTGGGCATCTTCCGTCGCTGGCGCGGGACTGGTGTTGCCCAAAATCGCAGCATGGCTGGTCACGATGAGTAAGTGGCCAGTGGACTTCAGTGCATTTCTCAGGAGTACTGGACGAAGTCTCGCTGTGTGAGCCCTCTGCTTTGGGAACGTGAACGGGAAAGCGGCATCGATAACGGCGTCGGCTTTCCCAAGCAGGCGTTGAGGATCATCGTCTGTTATTTCGCCGAAAACGGGGTTCAATCCATTCTTCGTGAGATTGGGGATCAGGTCCTCGAAGCCTGTCAATATATTGACCTGATGGCCTTCTGCGACGAGTCGGCGTGCGATGACAAAGCCCAGCCCGAGTTCGTGTCCACAGACGAAGATGCGCATCGATGCCGCAGACAGAGTACAACGAGGAATGTTCAGGGGGATAGTTGGCGTAAAACCTCTATTACGCTCGACATTCCCACAGTGGACCTTGAGCAAGTCCGACAACATGCTGTCAGGCTGGAAACAGCCATGCCCGGATGCACGCGGCCTGAGACCGCAATCACAGTCTCAGCGGATGACGTGGATGCGAATGCCGAGGTTCAGATTCTTCCAAGCACGATCGGCGGTGTAGACCGGCGCATTCAATTCCAAGGCCAGGGCAAGACAAGCGCGGTCGCCTAGGGATAGTCCCAACGCGCGTGTCTCCGAAATTAGGCTGCGGGTGCGTTTGGCATGTTCCGAGCTGAAGGGCAGAATCTGGTCGACGACCCCGACGCAATCCTTCCACGCTTGCTCGGCGTCCCATCCACCGGCCACGAGTTTGCTGTGAACCTCCGCCAAATTGACGCTACTGATCACGGCGTTCGCGAGCACTCAGCAGAAAGCTTGTCCGCGCCCCGTTCGAGGTAAATCACGGCAAGAACGGCGGAGGAATCCAACACGACGTCAGTCGAGTTCACGTTTGGCGGTCTCTCGCCGCCCTGCGATGAACTCGTCTACCACCGATATGCTGGGCTTGATGTGTTGCCGGGCATGCCGTTGAGCGCGCTCGATTCGCCGCTGCATTGTAGTGATACGAACCTCATCGTCTTTCCAGGTGAGAATGACTTCGTCCCCCGCATCAACGCCAAGCGCCCGGCGGAACTCCACCGGGATCACGACACGTCCGTTCTCGTTCAGCTTGAGTCGGACTTCTGCGGCAAGCACCGCTGACTTCGTGGTGGCCATGACATAATGATTTCACATTGTCATAAGCGTATAGAAGGCCGAGGAAGTTCACCACGCGCGCCAGGAGGGGATCGATTTCCAGATGCTGACCGCGCCGGTGGAGTTCGTTTCGGATGGCAAGGGCTGGCTTACTGCGGCGCGTTGTGTTCGTATGGAACTCGGCGAGCCGGATGCCTCTCGGCGGCGGCGACCCGTTCCGATGAAGGGCTCGGAATTCGAGTTGCCGCTATAGGTGGCCGTGATCGCTATCGGTACCAGCGCGAATCCGATCGTGCAGAGCACCACGCCCGGCCTGGGCACGAACCAACGCGGCTACATTCAGGCCAGCGAAGAAACGCAGCGCACCACGCGTAAAGGAGTCTTCGCCGGAGGCGACATCGTTACCGGCAGCGCCACGGTGATTCTGGCGATGGGCGCAGGCCGCCGCGCCGCGAAATCGATCCATGAGTATTTGACGAACGGGAGTGGCGAGAAGGATAGGTTTTGAAGTTTTATGGTTTCAATGTTTCAAAGTTGCGAAGGCTCGTTATGGGAACGATGAAACTCTGAAACCTGCCTCTGCCGCACCCTTACGCGAAACTCAGCTCGATAAACGCATCGGCGCGGGAAAACGGCGTGGAGATCCATGCCAACCAATATTTTCGGGTGATTGTTTTTCGTGCGCGAGCGAAATCTTCGGGTGCGAGGAGTCGCGCTGTTGCGGGGAACTGCTCGCCTGTAACTTTTCCCCGCATGGTGCAAGGGGCGACCTGTACCTGAGGATTGTTGCGAATGCGCTTGACCTTCCCCATTTTGCTGATGGTCATGACGTAGAGCTTGCCGTCTTCCTCTCCAAACCACACCGGAGTAGCAACGCCGGCGCCGGTCTTGCGGAAGGTGGTTAGCGAAATATATTTCTGGCCTTGAATCGGAAGAGGGATCAAATTCGTCTGTGCATCCATAGGATTATCAAAATCGCGAACCCGCACATTGCCCCTGGCTGTGAAGATGTACTCCGCGTGCACGATTACATCACGCCAATCGACCCCCAGTTGCCGCAGCCCCTGATCGAGTTGCCTAAGGTTACCTCCGGAACTAACAGCGACGCACCGTAAGAGGCGTGGTCCCGCAGGTTCGCCCGTGTGAATCTTGGCAGAACGCAGTCGCGACAGCGCCTGTTCGCTTTCCGTCTCCTTAAAATGCAGCGTGACCCAACGAACCACGTCGTCGGGAATGTCCATCGCAGCCGCGCCTCCTTTCCAATTGATTATTGCAAAATTGTCTGGTGCGTCAACCAATGTCGACTCGCAGTGCCGCACATGAGCCAAACGTCTCGGAACCAGCTTTCGCTGTCATCTCTGGTTCGGAACATGCCCGCGTCCATTGCTCCAGTCACGTCATCTGTGTTACAAGCCTGAACATGCGTAAATGGATGCGCGATCGCTTACAGCGTCGCAAAAAGAAAGCTCCGGAGCAGGGAAGTCAGCCCGCCGCTCCCCCTCTGCAGCCCGCGTATTTTGATGTGGACCAGGCCCCCAGTCCAGCAGCAGAATCGACCATTAGCCCCGAGGAAACCTCCGCTCCCAGTGAACCCGAGTTCGAAGCTCAGCCCGCTAGTGAGGAGTCCAGCCCGCGGGCCGCAGCGCCGTCGCGCGCGTCTGGCGGAGGCGGAGAAGCGCAGCGTGGCCGTCCCCGCCGCCGTCGCGGTGGACGTGGCCGAGGCGGCCGTGGTCGCGAACAAGCCGTTGCGCAGGCTTTTACTCCAGCCGCGGCGAAAGGCATTATTCCCGATGCATCGGCGGACGCTCCTGTAGAGGAGGCTCCCGAAGCAGTCGAGCCTGAAGGCGAGGCGGCAGCGGCAGCTGCAGAGCCGACTCCTCAAGCCCCTAAGGTCCCAGCCGCTGTGCCGGTGATATCGCCGCGCCCGCCGAAGGGTATCGTGGTGCTCGCCATCGGACTCCCGGGATCCGGAAAGAGTTCCTGGTTCAAGCGACATAATGTGGTTCCGCTCTCCAGCGACATGGTGCGCTCGCTTCTTTTTGATGACGTCCGCGAACAGCGCTTTCAGGATCTGGTGTTCTCCAACTTGCGCTCCATGCTCAAGGGGCGCCTCATTGCCAAACGTCCCATGAACTATGTGGACGCGACGAACCTGACTCCACAGGAACGCCAGCACTGGATCAAGCTTGCCAAGGATTACAACTACGAAGTCCATGCGGTCTTCTTCGATGTCCCCTTGGACGTGTGCATTGAGCGCCATCAGCGCCGCGACCGCGTGGTTCCAGAAGACGTTATGCGCCGCATGGCGGCCAAGCTGAAGCCGCCGGCCTTCGAGGAGGGCTTCGCGAAAATTACCGTGGTGCGCGTGAAGAAGAAGGACTGACCGAAGAAGGACTGACCTTCACAAATCCGCGTGGCGAAGCGACGCTCATCCTTTCAGATGTGGCAGCAATTCCTTGAATGCCGCTGACGAAGATGCTCTCATCAGTTCATAAATCATCATCTCGGTCGACGAGATGATTGCGACGGCAGCGCGCATTCGCTCCAGGCCAACCTTCCAGTTCCACTCGGTGCGGGAACCGACCGCGTCGGAAGCAACGTGCACGAGATATCCCTCGCGCAGTGCGGCCAGCGCCGTCTGCGCCACGCAGATGTGGCTCTCCATGCCGCAAAGAAGCAGGGTGTTACGGTTCCCGGGCAGGCGCTTGAGCAGACTGCAGAAAGCGTCGCTGCCAAAGCAGGAGAACAGGGTCTTGTCGATCGCCTCGGTCTCTGGCATCAACGAAGCAATTTCCGGTACGGTCCGACCGAGTCCCTTTGCGTACTGCGTGCTGATCAGGGCGGGAATTTTCATAATTCCCGCCGCACGGATCAGAAGTTGCGAATTACGCACCAGTTGATCCCTCTGAAAAATCAGGGGGAGCAGCCTTTCCTGAATGTCGATCGCCACCATCGCGCAGTGTTCTGCCTCAAGCGGACGGCGCGCCATCTCGGCATAATCGATGGAGGTGTTGAGGGAATCGAGAGCGGTGACCATAGAGGCTCCTTCAAAGAACGGGACAGCTCGATTTTTGTTTATCGAGGAAAGAGGAGGGTACAGTCTTAATTCCACAACCCTGATGTTTTTCTCGGCGTCCTGCGGTATTTCTCGGCGCGTTCCGTGGTCAAAAGCTTTAGATCGCCGAGTTCGCAGAAAAAGCTCGTAGAGAACGCTGAGAAAACATGTAGACAGCTGCCAAAACCGAGCCACCCGAGGACGGTTTCGGTTGACCCGCGTCGCTTTCAAACTTAAAATCAAAGAGAGCTTGCAACACGCAGGCTTATTAAGAAATTGCCCCCTCGTTCAACGGCTAGGACACCTGCCTCTGGAGCAGGTTATCGGGGTTCGAATCCCTGGGGGGCAGCCAAATCCTTCTCGCGGGCTCACGACCTCACTCAACATGTAGAAAATACTACTGGTTGAGGGAGTTCCAAACGCATCGTTTTCAAACATCAATCCCTGCGGAAAAAGTGCCTGTTGCAAACGCTGTTTCCCATCGAGGCTCGCCTCGGCCCATAGCCTTTCGGTGTTCGCCAGGACATGGTCCGAGAAGTCCACAACACCTTGAATATCCACTTCTTCGATGCGGGCATCGGTCACTTCAAGTTCCGCCAGCGCGATTTCCTGATCTAGCTTGTGTCGCTGCTCTTGATACGTTGATTGATCAATAGCGGCTCTGTAGACGAAGGCGTCCACCAACAGATCCTTGCGCCGCCTCAATTCATCGAGGCTCCGTTTCGCCAGAAGTCTGACTTCAGTGGTGCATCGCTGGCGTTCTTTCCAGACATCGAGGACGACTTCGTGAAAGAGTCGTAGTACTTCGGGCCGTGGTTTTAATCGTTGAAGGAGTTCGAGGAATGAATTTTCGACACTTTGCTGCCTGAGAAACACATCATCGACCGCACCATCAGGGAGCTTGAGCGGCGGGGCCGCTCTCCGATGCTGGCCGACAGCGATTTCCGTTCAGACATGAACCTACGGCTGCGGAAAGTCGCACAGGAGATTGCTGCCCACGAAACCGCGCACGGGCAGGGTCCGACTCAAGAAAGACAAATGGTCGAAGACGTGGCTAACTATTTTTCAGTGCTGCGAATGATTGAGTAGTGAACTCAACTTATTCGCAAACCGTATTACGCCACGCGTGGCCCGGTGTGGCACAGGATTAGCGAATGGCCGGAGGGCAAATGACCGGGGAGCAGGTGCGCATCGCGCAGCAACTCACGCGGCGGTTACGCAATCTAGCCCGCATCGCAGGAGACAACAACCTGCGTCTCGGAGCGGAACAGGGCAGCAGCAGGTGAGTCGGGTGCTGTACGAAATCGCCGACGACCTGCACGCGCAAACCGAGAAGGCAACGGAGGGCGGGGACGAACTCGATGAGGCTGGGTGCTGTTTCCCAGAACTCATGAAAAAGCCGGAGGGCAAACGATGAAGAAAACGCTGCTGATGATTGTGCTGCTGCTCACTGCGAGCGCGGCGATGGGGCAAGAGATGGACAACGCTGGACATGTGCGGGCGGGCAAGGCCGAAATCTACAAAGCCATGACGCCGATTGAAGGCGAGCAAGCGCCGACGTGGACAAGCTTCCCGGCAGATGTAATTCAGCCGGGGTGCGTTCAGTTCACTCGGTGCAGGGCGTACACGGTGTTTGCCTACTACGGTGATTGGCGCAACGAATACGGGAACGAGGGGCTATTCGTCCTGCGCTTCAAAAATGTTTGGATCACGGCTTTTTGCTCAGGCAAGCCGGGAAGTTGCCCTACGTTCGTCGAATCGGTTGGCCAGACGATATGGTTGGACGACGAGATCACCGACCTGATCTTTTTGCGGGGGAAGCGCGAGCCGCTGCAATTCTCCTCCGCCCCGCCGCTGACATCGTTCGCTTCTTAGGCATCGCAACCACATTGCCGATACTGCTTTTTGCCGTTACCTTTGCCCTTCGCGCCCTCTGGGCAGCCGCGATCCGCGCCCTTCTAAACTGCTCTCCTCATGTGCTCCCGGTGTGATGGATTCTTGGAGAGAAGGCGGGTGAACCCGCCATACGAGTGCCGCGACGTGGTGCGCCAGATTCTTGAAACAGTGCAGAAGGGCGCGTTCAGGCTGCTGAGTGGGTCGTGTTCACTGGAGGAAGTCCTTACGGCCCAGCGGTGGCCCAAGGATCACATCGTTCATGTTCTGGGTTGTACAACCTGTTCGCGGCGGTTCCGATTGAGTGTTGACACGTACCACGGGAGCGGTGGAGCGTGGGAGGTGATCACTTCCAATTGGACTCCAGAAGCGCAATAGCCAAGGTCAATGCATTATGAAAGAGTGCCCTGCTTCAGCTACGCTCCGCTGCGGTGGTGCGAGGATGTAACTGCGGTGGTGCATGGACAGCCCAAGGACGGAAAAGGTATTGGCAAATCGGCTGGAGAGAGGGACTGTACCTTGAGGGAAAGACTCCGTAGACGCGGCATGATCTTTCCCCCAAGGAGGCAACTGAAATGAGTCGCGAGATTAAGTATATTGGTATCGGCATGGACGTGCACAAGGAAGCGATGGTGATCGCGGTGCGGAGTGGCTCTGTGGCGCTGCAGGCGTTAGAACCAAAATCCTCTCCACGAAGAAGAAGCGGCCTCGATGCAAGCACAGAATCGAGGCCTCACGGAGAGGAGTGGAGAAGTGTTTTTGCTTGACATCCTCTCTCAGAGGATGAGTGCAATGGTGATATTTCGTCACCTAATCAAGAACAATCGGAACACGACGAAGCCAAAACCCAATCCGCATGCGATCAATAGAACTTCCGCCAGCGATAGTTGCTGCGCGTTCGAAACCTGCGGCTTGCCCACCTTTCAGCAATACGCTCTTGCCTTGCAAGCCGTAGACCAAGCTCGTGAACATTGACAATCACCTCCCCCGGGCGCATGCTTCCGCTAAATGTGGGCAGCAGAGTCTTGCGAAATACTGGGCTGCGATCTTTAAGGAGACATTTATGACAGCAGCGGAATGGAATTCCCTTGGCGGCCAACGCTCCGCCAACGAGTGCTTTTCCGATCGTAGAGGCTTTCTAAAAGGGTCGGCCGCGCTTACGGTGGGCCTCGCTTCGTTTGGGAGGCTGTCTCTACCGGAAACAGCCTTGGCGGACGACGCGAATCTCAACATTCTCGGACCGAGACCCGGATACTCGCCGCAAGTTGGAACATTCGTATCCTTGTTGACCTGGATGCGCGAGGGCAACGGCGTGATCAGAGCCACGAAGGGCCTGACGAAAGCCGATCTAGATTACCTTGTCGACCCAAACGCCAACACGATCGGCGCCCTGATGCTTCACCTCGCAGCTACGGAGACCTATTACCAGCTCAATACTTTTGAAGGCAAGAAATGGGACAGTTGGCCCGATTCCGTGAAGCAGCAATGGGACGCTGCGATGAATTTGGGGGACGCCGGAAGGAAGACGATCAAGGGTCACGACCGGGACTACTATCTGAACATCCTTCAGCAGACCCGTGCGAAATCACTGGCGGAGTTCGCCAAGCGGGATGACACGTGGCTCATGGCCGCCGACAAAGACTGGCCTTGGGGGCCGACCAACAATTATTGCAAGTGGTTCCACGTTTGCGAGCACGAAGCGCATCACACGGGACAAATCGCCTTCCTGAGAAAACGTCTGCCCGGCGCAAAACCAGATGCCGACTAACAAATACTCAGCCTCCGAGCGCATTGAGTCAATGAGTGCTTTTATGACCTTCTCATAGAAGCGCTCATTGAGGGGGGTTGCGCGCTGGGGGGGGTGCGCGCTGGGGGGGATTTGCGCGACGTCTCAATGTGCCTGGTGAACATCACGCGACAGGGGACCAAGACGAGGAGCAGGTTAGTGAAGAAGCACTCGCTCTCTTTTACAGCACGAATTACAAAGCAAAAAGGGGCAGGCTTGCTCTCCACCCGCTTCCGATTCATGAGCCTCCAAGGGACTGCAATGTGACTTGGAAGCTGCCGGAGGCTGAGGCATAGGTGGAGGGCCTTCCGTTGCTATCGAGCTTCACGACCGTACCTTGAAAGCGTCCGCCGACCTCGCCGGTCTTGGGATCGTAGGAAGTGATGCGAGTGTAGCCTGCGGTCGGAGTCGGTTTGCAGTTGTTGCTTCCGTGGGGCAGGCAATCGCCGGTGGAGTACATTTCCGCTCCGGAGCTGCCCGCGATGGTGAGCATTGCTGTGGTCGCGGAGTTGCCGGGCAGGGTCCAGTTGAACTGTCCGGGGGCAGTGCCGGCAATCATCAACACCATGGTTCCGTTGGAATGGGATTTCGCACCGCCTCCGGCGCCTCTGGGCTGCATGGCGCCGACATTGACCATTAATTCAGGCCCAGCCACGGCAGCGTGCGCCAGCATGTTCCGCATCGCGGGGGCGGAGAACCGATCGTCGAGCTCGAAGGAATCCTCCGCTCCACCCTTTCTTGAAACCTGGAAGTGATTGCTGCGCTCCACAATAGTGATGTTGCAGACCACGGTTTCCTTGGTCTTGCTTCCGGAAGTCGGTTGAAACGAGAATGCAACCGCTACCGGGTTGGTTTTTGGGACGGAGTGCGGCGCCGTATATGTACCGGTTGTTTGTGGCATCCCTTGACGGAATTGGCCTTCGGATGGACCGAGCTGACTGGTGTCTTTCCCGTTGACCATCCAGTCGCCGGCATCGATCGAAGTCTGACGAGGGAGGCCGCCAACGTCGAGAACGATCAGCGACAAGTCCACCGAATTATCGACCGCAAGCGTTATTTTGTACCCCGGCGCGAGATAGAAATCGTCCTGCTGTTGAGCGCAGCCCATCGAAGCGACCCCGAGCAGAACTACCAGCATCCACATCCCCGTGAATGTCTTCACGCGATCCTCCCTTGTGGTCTCACCGCGTATGCAGCCGCTGCGCATCTGGCCTTAGGCTTTTCAGTCAGGGCTTTTCCGTCAAGGTTTTTCAGTCAATCCGCTATTGACTTCATCCCATTTCACCGTCTTCAGCAGTTGATCGATTCGCTCCGGTGATCCGTCCATCTGGATCACGACATTCTCAACGACCGGTTGATGGGCGGCGTGCTTGAACTTGTAGCGCTCACAGCTATTTTCTGCATTCCAAATCGCGGCTTTCCAATTGCCAAACAACAGCACAACGGATGCGCCCCTGCCAAACTTGGCCGGCTTGATGTGGTACGCCAGGGCGGTTCCCGGAATATGCAGATCCGAACCCGCCGCGGGAGTTGAGTCAAGCCCCACGCACAAATGGTTGAAGTGTACTTCGACGGTGAGGTTGGTGACTTTTCTCTGCTTGGCGAGCCGGGCCATCTCGTTGGGGTCGGTGGTCGCAGTCAACTTTTCAGCAAGGGGCGCCACTTCTTTCTGGTATAACGCTGAGCCCGGACGGATGTTGTAGGAGCGCTGGATCATCTCGTTGACGTCGAGAGGCACGTCGGGGTCGCCGCTGACCGACACATCGTCGGTAATCTCATAGTCGACCTTCTCTTCCCAGTCATCGTTTTGAAACTGCTCGAGGACTTTGCCGATCACCTCGCGGTAGTGCATCAGGATCTGCTTTTCCTGCGGGTTCGGATCGCGCAATCCTCCCTCTTGTCCGGCCGCCGGCAGCGACCAGATCAAAGCCAGCGTCGTGAGCGTCACGCTCGCGACGATCAGGCTGAAGTACTTTGGCATCCGCATCAGAATTCCTCCTTGGGAAAGCACTTGTCTCAATCACTTCGTCTCAATCAGTTCCGTGCGCGATTCGGGGCACGACCGTGATCGTCGTATCACTGCTGTGAGCCTTTGAATTTTCGGGACAAATGTAACGGCGACTGCGTTACGGCTTGGCTAGTTCCACGCGCCGGTTCTTGGCGCGGCCATCTTCGGTGGAGTTGTCGGCGACCGGTTTCGTTTGGCCGAATCCTTTCGCGGTCAGACGCGCGGCAGAAACTCCATGGGCCGTGAGCCACGCAACCACTGACTGGGCGCGTTTCTCAGAGAGCGCCTGATTGGCAGCGGCGGCGCCCTGATTATCGGTGTGGCCTTCGACGCGTAACTGGAGAGCGGCATCCTGTTGCAGGAGTTTGACGATCTCTTTCAGCGTGCCTTCCGAGTCGGGAAGAATGTCGGCCTTGCCGGTGTTGAAGTGAATGCCATAGACGGCGACGTGGCCGCTCTGCTTGATTTCGTTGTCGAGGGTGGCGGCATCGGCGACGACTTCCTGTTGCATTTCCTTCAAGTGGACAACCGTCTGGTAGTAGAAACCGGCGTTCATGTTGTCCATGAAGACGTAATCAGAGCCCTTGTGGGCCGTGATTTGGCCGTTTGGGCTCTGAAAGTCGATCGTCCACTTGGCCGTCTGCAGCGCATTCAGAAAGTTGCGATAGACCTGGACATCGCTGAGACCCTCGCGATTGTTGAAGCTCCAGTTCGACATCTCGCCTTCAATGTTTTTCGTGACTGAATCGCCGTCGGCATTTTTTCCGACGGGCATCTCAACCGAGTCGAATTCTTTATGGTCGCAGGTCGCGATGGTGCTGCCCGGCATGCGTTGGATGAGAGAGGAGTCTTTGCAGCCTTCGGCGTCCTGCGCCTGCGCGAAGGCGGATGTCAGGCTGAACAGCAATGAAAGTCCGAGTACCAAGGCCCAGTGCCTCATGCTTTCGAAGTTCTCCTTGCAAATGGGGTAACCGCACAAATCGGCACAGGATACAACATTTTTCGCGGGAAGCGTGAGCAGAGAGAAAATAAACGGGGCTTGTTGATGTACCTCGGCAGTTACATCCATAAGCCGCGCCCTGGGGGGGCGAGTGGAACCTTGTTCTCGACAGTTTCAGGCGATAATGGGCCGTGCCACCTCGGAAGTACTTCCCGGGATGCTCCAAACACCATGAAACCGATGGCAGGAAGAGGGAGCGGGGAATACTCCCGCGTGCCGCTTCCAGACTGTCAATCCTCACAGGTGCGGCACGGACCAGAGTTAGACAGAATTACTCGTCGCGAGCCACACGTCCGAAGATGTAGAGAAGACTGCAAAGGCCCATATATGTTCAGCGACGAATCTACATGTCATGGGCACTTCGACAACGCGTAGCCAGTTTTTTTAAGTCTTCGCTGTGGGTAGTACCTGCGTTTTCAACTGTAGCGGCATTCCTCTCCGTACCAGTGTTGCGAGCCCTAGACAGAATGATGGGGTTCCCCTTCTTCCGCTATACCCCTGATGGGGCCCGGGCGGTCGCCGCCATCGTTGCGGGAGCTATGCTCTCTTTTGTCGTGTTGTTCTTTTCCGTTCTGCTGCTCACCGTGCAGATCGCCAGTAGCAGCCTTTCGCCGCGAGTCATCGCGCGGCCTTTCCGCTCTCGCACGCTCAAGGCATCCCTTGGCCTTTTTGTCTTTACCCTCGTCTACAGCATGGCAGTCGTCGCGCGCGGTACGGACGGAAATATGGGACAGATGGCGACGGCGATGGTAATCGTCCTGACCATCATCAGCATCTGTGTCTTTCTTTTTGTGGTCGAGCACGTAAGCAAGCAACTTCGTCCAGCGACTGTGATGGCTGATGTAGCGGCGGAGGGACTGCAAGTCATCAAAAGTGTATATCCACAGATGCTGGAGAAGGATGGCATCGAACACGCGCCTGATGGGGCCATTCTAGATTTGCCATCGCGAGTAGTGCGCTACGGCGGCCAGGCTGGTGTCGTACAGGCGTTCGATATCGAAGGCTTGACGAATATCGCAATCCAGCATGCATGCGCGATCGAGATTTCCCCTCAAGTTGGTGACCTCGTAACCGCTCATGACGAAGTCTTTCGACTCTATGCTAAAGATGTGGGCATTCCTGATCCGAAGCTTTTTCAACACATGGCCCTGGAGCGTGAGCGCACGTTAGAACAGGATCCCGCCTTTGCCTTTCGAATCATCGTCGACATTGCCTCTAAAGCGTTATCGCCAGCTATTAATGACCCGACAACCGCCGTGCTGGCGCTTGATCAAATCCACATCTTGCTGCGGGAGGTCGGCTCCAGACGATTGGACGCCGGGATCGTGCGGGATGCGAGTGGGGAAATTCGTCTGGTATATCGAACTCCGAATTGGGAAGACTTCGTTGCCCTTGCAGTGACGGAGATCCGTCAGTTTGGAGGCACGAGCACACAGGTGACACGCCGCATGCGCGCCATGCTGGAGGATTTGATACCGACGATGCCGGCCCAGCGTGCCCAGGAACTGAAACACGAACTCGATCTCCTCAGGTCCACTGTTGACCGGAGTTTCGTAGTACCTGAGGACAGAATGCGCGCGGCATTGCCTGACTCTCAAGGCTTGGGGGGAAGCAAGAAACATTCCGTCAGACGGGCGCCCGAGCAAAATGCACACCGCGAAACCGCTGCTAGTTGAGCAAAACAAACGAGCTGGAATCAGGTAAGAGAGTAGTGCGGACCGTTGTGGCGCAGCGAGATCTGAAACAGGGGAGCCCATGGCAATGCATCAACTCGCCGCGTTTCTGCACGAGCTTCCCTTACTCTGTCTGTTCCTGAGCATAGTACTTGGGCACGCGATTGGGCACCTCCATTTCAAGGGGGTGAGCTTTGGAGCGGTCGTCGGCACTCTGATCTCGGGCATTGCAATCGGCATCGTGGCGAGACCGCAACTTCCGGAGTTGCTGCGCTGGACCTTCTTCTACTTGTTCCTGTTCTCGATCGGGTACTCGGTAGGCCCGCAGTTTTTCAGCAGCTTGAAGAAGGAGGCTTTGCCACAGATCGCTCTCGCGGTGATCGTGGCGGTCAGCGGGCTTGCCACTGTAATCGCAGTAACAGCCGCCTTCGGTTTCGACGAAGGCGTTGCCGTTGGATTACTCTCGGGCGGCATGACCCAGTCCGCCGCACTCGGCACCGGTCTGAGCGCGATCGCCGAACTGCCCATTGCGGCCCAGTCCAAGGCCACGCTGCTCGCCAACGCACCCCTTGCTGATGCGATCACATACGGGTTCGGTGACTTGGGCTTAATCGTGTTCCTGACGTGGCTCGGCCCGAAGATGATGGGTGCGGACCTGCGGAGCGAAGCGAAGGAACTAGAGAAGAAGCTTTCCGGGGGCAAGGAGGGCGCTCAGGTATTGTCGGGGGTCCATTACGGTTTCCGTGCCTATCGCGTCGAAAACGCGAATGTCGCTAGCCTGACCGTTGCAGCACTGGAAGAACGGTATGCCGAGGCGCGGATGTCAGTACAGCGGGTGCAGCGCGGTGAACAACTGCTGAAGCTGAATCCCGCGCTTGAGCTAAAGCACGGCGACTG
>DASRRV010000223.1:0-4426 GCA_035695545.1 Candidatus Sulfotelmatobacter sp.
CATCGAGATGGGTAGAGTCGAGAACAGGCGCAGTGGCGTTAGCCTTCCGGTGGCTGCTTGACGAAACTTTCACTTCGCCGCCTCAGTCCGGCTTGGCATAGCTCTGTTTCCTGTTCCCGCTCATCAAACCGGACATGCAGATTTCCCGCATCCGGCTTTCTCCCTTTCCTCAAGCCTTCGCTCTCGGCAGGTCCACGCGGCGTAGCGAGATCGCATAGAGGCTGAGCGTCTCGTAGAGATACTCAGTGGGGATCTGATCGAATCCTATTCCTCTGCGTCTTGTTCGTCGCATTAACCAACGGCGGACACGCCTCTCAGTGTATCGACGGATGCGATCATAAATAGGCATGACCGGTCCCTGATCGAAATAGCCACACCAGCCGCGAAGCAGCCGACTGAGCACAGCTACTGTGTTCCGGGGTTCATCCGCGTACCACTGCGAAGTAGTCCGCTCGTGGATTCTTGCGAGTAAGCTCTTGACCGATTTCCGTGACGGGCGGGTTCCGATATACGGACGCCCGTCCTTTCCATAGAAGCGGCCAAACGTGTAGCCGAGGAAGTTGAAGGACTCCTCGGGTAAACGTGCGATTCGGGTCTTGGCTTCGTTCACCTCCAACCCCAACCTTGCCATCAACCGCTTCGTCCGCGTCAGTGCTGCTTCCGCGTTACCCCGCGTGCAACAGATGACGAAGTCGTCGGCGTAGTTAACGACATGTGCATTCAGTTGGTCCTGATGGCCGTGTTGTTGCCAGGCCAACAGAAAGCGACGGAAATAGCAGTTTGCCAGCAGCGGAGAGATCACGCCCCTTACACAAAAGGTAATTTTCGCTGTTGGCGCCCTCTGGTCCTCCATTTTGGGGCGGAGCCGAAGGAATCGGGATGCTGTGACGAATGGTAATGGTGTCCTCGCCGACCAGGACGTCTTTCACTAGCAGACGCACGATTCGCTGGCGTTCCATGACACTAAGCGTTTCCGCCGCGCTCCGCAAGCGGGCCAGGAATGCCGTAAGGGTTTCTGCCAGGCGCAGGAAGGCGGCGCGATCATTGACCTGGTCGGCGATCGCCTGCAGCTCAGCACTGAGTGTCTGCTGGCGATGACGCAAAACAGGCATGCGTTCTCGCAACTGCTCCAACGACAAGAGTCCTTCTTGATAAGCATTGACAAGTCGTTCGATGCCTTTACCAACATGAGTCAACTCTCTCTGCAGACTCTGCTCGCGTTTTCTGGTGGGATCTGAACTGCGCGCCACTGCCAGCCGACGATCCAGTTCCTGTTGTAGCAGAGCAGGTTCTTCCAACAGACGGATCACTTCCGCCCAAACCATCTGATCCAGAAGTTCCTGGCGGATGAAGCGGCCGTTGTCGCAAACCGGGCCCCCGAGCTTCCGCCAGCTATCGGAGCCGATGCACTTGTAGTAATGAATCTTGCGTGCGCTGGTTTGCGTCGATGTTCGCGACAAGGCGTAGCCGCACTTGGCACAGCTGACTAACCCCTGCACCACACTTGGCGCAATGGTCCGCCGCCGCGATCGTATCTTGTTGTGGTAGAGCAGCTCTTGGGCGCGAGCAAAACTTTCTTCACTCACCAGGGCCGGCACGGGAATCTCGATCCACTCTTCGCGTGGACGTTCGTGGCCCGCTGTCATGCTGGGAGTGGTTACACCCCGCCGACGCTGTGCACGTATTACCCGCGTGCGGGCTGAGACGCGGGTCTTACCGAAACAGGCCAGGCCGCGATAGGCGGGGTTGCGCAACACGGCCCAGACCACCGAGCGTTCCCAACGGCCTGCCCGGCGAGGCGGGATGTGCTCGGCATTCAGCCGGCGTGCAATCTCACCGATGCTGAGTCCATCGACAGTGTACATCTCATAGATGCGCCGCACCACGCGGGCCTCGGCTTCATCCACCCTGTAGGCGGCGGGCGCTTCGTCAGTCTTGCGCAAGTAACGGTATCCATACGGAGCGTTGCTCAGTACGCTCACCTCGCCCACTTGCGCCCGGTGCCGCTTACCGCGGCGCGAACGTTCCAGGATCTGCGCTCGTTCGTATTCCGCAATCATGCCTTGGAACTGCACCAGGAGTTGATCTTCTGCGCTGTCGCCTTGGGGCGATTTCACGAACAGGGTTTCAACTCCATGGCGAGCGAACTCCTCGATGAGGAGAATCTGGTAGGCGTACTTGCGGCTCAAGCGGTCTGGTGAATACGCCAGCACAACCTGGATCTGTCCTTCCGCGGCGAGGTCCCGCACGCGCTCCAATCCTGGCCGCTCCAGCATCGCTCCGCTATAGCCTTCGTCTTCGAAGACCCACTCTTTGGGTACTTCCAAATCGTGGCTCTTGGCGAACTCGATCAGCGATGCCGTTTGACTCGCGATGGTGTTCTCCTCGCGCTGTTGCTCGGACGAGACTCGCGCGTAAATCGCCGCCATCCTCATTATCGAACTCCTTTACTCGTCCACCGACTGGACGCTCGCGACAGGGCACCAGAATGTCATAGGCCTGCGCGAGCTTGGACTCAAGCAGGCGATCAAATGAATAGGAAACTTGGATTTGAAGTGAAGCGGCTTTGGTGCGCGGCTCAGCCATGCCTTCTTACAGGGGGTAGAAATCGATTCAATGCGCCGCTCACGATTGCTCCCATGGTCAAACCACTGCCCCGGGCGTACTTCTGCAACTGTTCTACCGTACGCCGGGGAACCTTCAAGGTGATCGGGACTGTGTGTTCGGGAACTTCCACCGGTCCATCCAGGTGGGAGGCTGTTTCCAGGTAACGATAAGCCTGACGTGGTGACAAATCGAACTCGCGCGACAACCGTCGCACTGCTTCGGGGAGTGCCACATGCCGCTGGAGGAGACCATGGGCGGCATTCAGTTGCTGTGCTTTCTCGGTCTTGGTTGAGCGCGTCACTAGTCATAAATCTATTACCTCTTAAGACGTTGATCAACCACCGAGTACCTACCTTGCCAACCCGTTATGGTCCGTTCAAACTGGAAATTACCTTTTGTGTAAGGGGCGTGATCACTCCTCCCTGTGGCGTTCCGCGCTTTGTCCGACGTGCGTCGGCGGTCCGCACCGCTCGTCTGTCGACATACTCCACCACCGGAACTGTCAACCAGCTCTTGATGATGTGGAGCACTTTTCCATCGGCGATGCGTCGGCGCAGACTTCGCAACAAGGGCGTGTGCGGAATCGAGGTAAAGTAGTCGCGTAGATCTGCGTCCACTACCTCCCGTCGACCATGTTGCGTCACGTGCCAAAAGACTCGTCGCAGAGCCATCTTGGCGTCAACCTCGGGACGGAAACCATACTGCTGTGGCAGCAAATCCGCCTCGAAGACCGGCCCGATGATCAGCACTACGGCCATCTGCACAACTCGATCTCGGATGGTCGGGATGCCAAGCGGGCGCTGTCCGCCATTACTCTTGGGAATCCATACGCGCAACAGGGGCTGGGGAGTATAGTTTCCCGAGATCAGCTCCCGTTGCAGTGTTTCCAGCCACCATTCTGTTCCTTCGGTCTCGATCTGTTCGAACGTCTGCCGATCGACCCCCGATGCTCCCGCATTCTTGCGAGAGCGCTCGTAGGCTTCTCGTAGAACATCCTTGCGACAAACCTTGTCCCAAAGGGCATAGAATCGAAATGCTGGTTCAGCCTTCGCTTTCTCTTGCAGCGAGGTCTGGAGCTTCGCAACCATTTCAAGCGGTGTTCTTAGACTCATCGTCAATCACCGGGCTGTCGCCCCTTTCCTCGCTAGGAACGGGTCAGGGCTCCTTCCCTCCGCTGGCGTTACCCAGTTTCACCGGTACTACGAGCCCATCCGCCATCCGCATCCGCCGATGCTGGCCCTCGCGGGTTCATCGTTGGTCAGGAGTTTCTCATGCCTCACCTCGGATACGGACTTCCCTTGTTGCACACCATTCATTTCCCGCACGTGCTGCCGTCACTACCCCGGTGGGACAACCAGCTGCGTATCTCGCTCGCTTCGCCGGTCACGTCGGCCTTCCCCGTTATTATGGCGGGTCGACTCCCACATTGGCGGTTTCGAGGCCTGCTCGACGTTCACTCGCGTTGCAGCCCGCGCGGACCGCTGATCTCCTGAAAGAGACCTTTTCTCGAAGTGCTTCAGACCATTCGTTGCCTCCTGATCCGCTCCGAGTGCTTCCGGCTGGAGCGAGAGCTAGCCGGCCCGGTCTTTCACCGGGGAGAATGGTGCACCTTTATCAAGGCACACATAACAACGCCGCCGAACGCGCTTTGCGTGCCGTGGCTCTGGGACGGAAGAATTACCTGTTTGCCGGCTCCGACGCCGGCGGCGAGCGTGCAGCCGCCATCTATAGTCTGATTGGCACGGCCAAACTCAACGCTCTTGATCCAGAGGCATATCTTCGTCATGTGCTCACGCACATCGCTGATCATCCCATCAAC
>DASRRV010000224.1:0-3198 GCA_035695545.1 Candidatus Sulfotelmatobacter sp.
CCGGGCGACGGTCGATCACGCAATTCCGGGTGACAAACAAAACGGCGGCTGTCGTCCTGATTGTGCAAAAGATCCGCCATGGCCGCTATCTTCGAAGGTTCATGCACTCCTACCTCCGCAGCCGTTTGGCCGCCACTGCTCACCGCCTTCAATCGAAGTAGAAGAAACGCGTTATTTGCTGACTTCGATTGGAGAAAACCCAGTGACAATACCCACGCACCCGCGGAACGCACCGTTTCGTTTCACAGCAGTCTCCCCCGCTGGCGGGTTAGATTCTGCTGGAAACTAACTCTCGAAATGCATCAATATTTGAAGTACACCCCGCAAACTCCCTACGAAAAGAAAAATGCAAGTTGCGTGGTCGAGGCAACGCTGGCCGATACGCGCGAACTATACGTTCGGGTCGTCACGATCTCATTCGGCGTGGCTAAGGCCAGTTCTTTACGGCCTCTGGGCATAAAACACCTCGAAAAATGAGAAATTCAGAATGAAAACTTGTTACGAGCGAGAAGAAGTCGTGCAGTTGGCACCGAGATGAGTCATGTGGTCACCAAAGCATCCGATACCTAGTGGGTTGCCTGGCCGTACTGCTTGACGAGCGCTCGAAACTCAGGCAAATTCTGCAAACTTGCCAGATCTGGGTCGGCGACTGCCTCCTTCACAAAGTCCACCTGTCGCAAACCACTCTTGGGAGTAGACCGCAATGGAAACTGGTGACCGCCTAGCTCGATCACCTTGGCGTTGTCCACGAGGGCTTGTCGCAAAATTTCAATGAGTGTCGCCTCGAAGGAAAGTTGCATTCGCGAAGATAAAGAGCCGCACGAAGTCGTGAAGGAAAGCTAAAACGCAACGGTCATGAACCGATTCCGTGCAATTGATATTGTCGGTTCATTTCCTCAGCCGCCCGAAACCAATCGACTTCTGGCGATCCAAATGGCCGACCGCGCTCTTCCCAGTAATGATAAGCAAGCTGGGCAATTTGCTTCTCAATCATGGGTTCATAAGGTACGACGCGTATGTGATCGGCATTCATAATAACTACCTGCGAGCGAGCTCGACCCGGCGATTCTTTTCTCGCCCGGAACTCGTCGCGTTACTGGCGACCGGCCGACTTTGTCCGTAGCCCTTGGCCGTGAGGCGGCTGCTGTCGATGCCATGATCTATGAGCCAGTTCATTACCGCGTCGGCCCGATCTTGCGACAACTTTAAATTCGCGTCTTTATTTCCTGTGCTGTCGGTAAATCCTTCAACTTGCACCTTCCAGTCTGGGTTGTCTTTCAGTGCTTGCGCGACTTGTGTCAGGGATGCGTCAGAGTCTGGTGTAATGTCAGCTTTTCCGCTTGCAAAATGTACCTTACGCAAGGTGACGGTTCCGTTTCGGAGCGAGGAGGCAACCTCCGCCTGATTACCATTTGTTCCGGAATATCGATTCAACGTTACAACGAGCTGCCGCCCGGCGGGCGGCACGGGAATCTCTCCCTCAAGGATGTCTTTGTTCGAGATGTCCCGGCCGTAAATTTTGCGGTTCTCACTGCCGTCGGGTCGGAGCGTAGAACCTTCTAGCGATAATCCAGCGAATATTCCTCGCGATCGCGACCAGCTCAAGATTTCGGCGTGCAGCAATACATCGGTGTTGGCGCTCGTGTTGCGGCCAACCGGCCCTGCTGCCGCCGCAGCTTCCCCTCCGATCGTGAATTTGTCGCTCATTAAGCGGTTCATCCCGCTTTCATTCATGATCAGCATGAAAACGTCGGTAGAAGATCCGCCAATCTGCAGGCCGTAACTACCACCTTCGATCCGAATGGCTGCGGGCGCACCAAATCTCCGTGCAGTACCTCGCCGGCAGGAAACAAAACCTCGTCCATACTTGCCACCGAATATAAAGGCGGCCTTTTTCACGCCTGGAATGATGACTATGCACTCCGCCTTATTAAAGAGATCCAGCGGAATCCCCTTGTCGGGTGCGTCCATCATCTCGTGAAAAATAGTGTGGGCGTGCCGCAGTCGCTGGTCAGGGGTTTCTTCTCGCTCATCGCCGCGAAGGACGGGAGCCACAAGAAAAGCGATGGCTATGAATGCCGACAAAACGAAAAAAGAGTACTTACACAAGCCTTGGGTGCGCACGTTACCTCCTACAACGCTCGTGAATGACACATGCGAACCCGCGCAGTGTGAGCCTGCATGCAGGTGGTTGATATAGGTTCCCATGGGTATTTCCGGCGGAGCGTTGCCGTAATCGTTCGCAGAATTAGCCCTACCTTGAGATGTGGTCGAGAGATCGTCATCCTGAAACCAACGCAGCGGCATACGATAATGCGACCACTGACTCGCACTCCAAAATGGATTGGGAGAAAGCAGTCCAGCGAATCGCCCCACGACAGGACTTTCGCCAGCAAGGGATGGCCACGATCACTTTGGTTCGGTCCCATGCCCATCAACGGAAACGGTGATGTCAATTTTCACTTTGCCTCGCAGGCTCAACTGCCGCACGACCGCCGGATACTCTGGCACCACCTTCGTTTTTAACTTGGGCTCTATTCGCGGGAATGGCAGCACTGCATCCTTGCACTTTTCCAGTACTACTCTTCCACCAAACCAAGGTTCCAAGACTCAAGCGTACTAACGGGAGCAGTAACCGGACAGGTGTTCTATTCGCGAACACCGCCGCCTCCGGCATAAGAGACCATGCAGATGACTCACGATTCCAGTTGGCTAAAACCGAAAACGGGAGACGTTGTGATGACCTGCCCACGAAACGCGCGTTATCTAATGTCGATGACAGTTGTCGCAAGCCTGGGAACGGCCGGGGTAATTGCACAAAAAGCGAATTTGCCCGGACCCTCACCAAAAACCATATCGGCGACCGCCATCAGCCCAGAGGCGTTGACTTCTCTTTACAGACAGGAACGAAGGAAGGCGGAATACGCTGCCGCGGAGCGTGCAGCCCGTCAAGTGCTGACAGCAAATGGATGCAGCGCCCAATACGCCGCGATCACAGGACGGGCCGCAGTGGATAGCCACCTTCCCGTACGAATGGTCGCAGCCCTAGTATTTGTCGAAAGTTCCTGCCGAGCAGACGCGGTGAGCGGGAAAGGTGCAGTAGGCTTGGCTCAGGTGAATCCGCGAGTTTGGCGATACTCGCGACGAGCATTGCAAGACCCCTACACCAACCTGCAGATAGGCACCCGCATCCTCGCC
>DASRRV010000225.1:0-31010 GCA_035695545.1 Candidatus Sulfotelmatobacter sp.
CAGCGCCTCGGAACGAGCGTGGCTTCCCATCATGATCAGCAGGCCTCCGAAGATCGAAATCCAGCGCAGCATGGCATCCAACTTCTAACATGCTTCTGCTGAATCTCATCCTGCTAATCGACGTGACTTTTTCAACACCCAGTCCCGATAACACTCATCGACCCCAGAGCGCAGGTGTTGAGTGTAAACGCTGATCTCAACAGGCAGGTTCCGAGTCGCCGGAGCCTGACCGTTCCCGTGTAGAGTAGGGTGTGCATGTCGGCAGATTTTCAAGTCCACAACAACCTTGGAGCAATTATCAGACGGTGTCCGGTTGTCACGTATTTTGCGCTGACCTTCACGATCTCTTGGGCAGGTGCACTGGCTGTGGCTGCACCGTACCTCATCCGCCACCAGCCTCTACCTCAGATGAGCGGCATTCTAATGTTTCCGGTCATGCTTCTCGGTCCAAGTTTTGCTGGCATTGTGCTAACGAGGATCGTAGACGGAAAAGAAGGTTTACGAGACCTGTTCTCCCGAATGTTTCTCCCACAGGTTCCCGCGGTTTGGTATACAGCCCTACTCATTCCTCCAGTCCTGGTCCTTACTGTTCTCCTCTTTCTGCAAAAATTCGTTTCCCCGGTTTATGCCCCCAACCGCTTTTTCATAGGAATCCTGTTCGGCATTCCGGCGGGTTTGTTGGAAGAAATCGGCTGGATGGGCTATGCCTTCCCGAAAATGCGTTCCCAAAGCAATGGGCTGGCCCCAGGCATCGTTCTGGGGTTGTTGTGGTCGCTATGGCACCTGCCAGTTATCGACTATCTCAGGACCGCTACTCCACACGGCGCCGATTGGTTGCCGTTTCTTCTGGCGTTCACGTTGGCCATGACGGCTATGCGAGTGCTGATCGCATGGATTTACACGAACACGAAAAGCGTGTTATTGGCGCAGCTCATGCATGTATGTTCGACAGGTTCCTTGGTCATTTTCAGCGCACCACGGGTGACAGCTCTGCAAGAAGTGATGTGGTACGCCCTGTATGGAACTGCTCTATGGGCAGTCGTTGCAATCGTCGTCAAGGTATTCGGGAGGGGGTTGGGGCAGCGGTGCATCTAAATACTGGGAGTGCCATCACTGTCGCAAAATCTGTTTTCGTCAAGTATCAATCCACCAGCGTCGAACAAACGGAGGAAGCGAAACCAGTCAATCTCGGACCGCAAATCGCGCGAGGCCGCACGGCGTCACGTCGCCACAGAGGGGTTTTGTGTAGCTCCCGTCGCCGGGTCGGGCAGTTGCTGTCCGCAATGCGCGCAATTCGCCCAAGTGGGCTCAACGGGCTTATCACATTTCGGGCACGTTGGCTGCAGCAAAGTGCCGCAGTGCGGACAGAACGGGAACTTTGCTTTTTCGACATGCCCGCAGCCGGGGCACGACTTTGGCAGAGGGTCGCGGAGAATGAAGTACAAGATCATCCCGATCGCATAGGGAACCAAGATCGCCAGCAGCGTCCACAGTGCGTATCGCATCTGCCGCCGCTTCGCATCGCCATAGATGTATCCGATCAGTGCAACCCACGCCACCACGAACAGGAAAGTTCCGTAAATGAGCAGCGCTTGTCCCCAGCGCGGCCATTTGCCTACTTCCGGATCTGTTGGTGCGACAAAGAGGAACACCGGCACCGTGAGGCACAAATAGGCGAGCCATGCAACGATCCACGCTGCGTTTGGAATCACGCGCAATTCCGTTGTGAAGCGGCTCACGCCAGCCTCCTTTCGCCGCGCTGCTGGATTGCCAGCAACACTGCGGCCACCCCTCCC
Source organism: Candidatus Sulfotelmatobacter sp. (assembly GCA_035695545.1). Lineage (GTDB taxonomy): Bacteria > Acidobacteriota > Terriglobia > Terriglobales > Acidobacteriaceae > Sulfotelmatobacter. Next base: position 1,797 of record DASRRV010000225.1, read on the forward strand.
GCGAGCCACCCTAGTGCGGTGAACGCGGCAAAACTGATCCATGTGCGGGTGAACTGCGGCCCGAGCAAGCTCCCGAAACGTCCGCTCACAAAATGGAAAGCCGGCCAACTCGCAATCGTCAGCAGCCACACAAACGACAGAACAAAAATCATTACGCGACGGTTCCAATCGTGCTCGGCCTGTTCGGTGAGCTTCGCCCCCGCACGCGCCAGCGTGGCCTGCACCAGCCACGACGAAGGCTGCGGCGTCGGCAATCGGCGGAGTTCGCTCGCAATCGGCCGCCAAGCCTCCAATTGGTTCGAGCAGGCGATGCAAGACCGCACATGCTCCGCAACCTGTTTTTGTTCCGCGCTCGTCAGCGCGTCGGCTGCGGCCAGCGCCAGCAGTTCTCGAATCTTGTCGTGCTCCCTCATCGCCATGCCTCTCCTCGATAGCGCACTTCGAGCGCATAACGCAACTGTTCCAGCGAACGCCGCAGCCGCGCCTTCACCGTTGATACCGGAACCGCTGTAACCTGCGCGATTTCCTCAATCTTCATCTCGTCCTCAAACCGCAGTGTGAGGACTTCGCGATACGTCATCGGCAGCGCCGCCATCGCCTCACTGATCTCCATTCGGCGCTCGGCCGCGAGAGCGTGATCGAGCGGCGTGTGGTCTTTACTTGAAATCCGGTCCGCCACGGTTTCGCTATGCCAGCTGTTGGCGAGCGGCTCGTCGAGGCTCTGCGGACGAATCCGGCGCAAATGATCGATCGCCAGGTTGCGCGCCAGCGTGAACAGCCAGGCGTCGAAATTGCGGCTTGCATCAAAGGAACGAATCTTCTCGATCACTCTCAACCATGTTTGCTGGAACAAGTCTTCCGCCTCGGCGGGCTGCCGCACCATGCGCAGCAGGTACCGATACAGCCGATTCTGGTACCGGGTAATCAGTTCCGAGAGAGCGTCCAGGTCGCCTCGGCGAAGCCGGACCACATCCGCATCCACGGCCACAAGCCCCTCCAGCGATAGTGCGGTCGTCCCCACCATACTCGTAATACGGATGAGTGCCCAAAAAAGACGCAAGAGATGCAGTTGCTAGATTGGTGTTGCTAGTTATCTCAATCACAGAAATTTTCGGATACTCCCTCGTACCATGCATCCTTTTGATGTTCTCGCCCGTATTCCCAAAGTGCTCAAATGCCACAGTACAGAGCGCAGGAGCGCAACTCAGATCCTGCATTGCTCTTCCATAGGAGGTTGACATGCAAGACACAAAGGAGCGGTTGTCTCTGTTTTGGATCTTCGCGTTACTAAACTACCTGTATGCGGACGTGTTTGCGCTGTTCGATATTGTTGGCTCGCAAGATCCAGCCCCACATTTCCCACAATGGGCTATGCTCGGGTTTGCGGTCTTGATGGAAATACCCATCGCCATGATTCCGGCGTCTCGACTGCTTCCGTTTAGAGCGAACCGGCTGGCGAATATCATCGCGGGTGCCATTGAGACTTTAGCCGTCATTTTGCTGCAATTCGTTGTGCCTTTGGCCAACGGTGCCTGGCACGAGCATGTGTTTGCGTTGTACATGTTCTTCGGGACGATCGAAACTGTATGCACCTCGGTCATCGTCTGGCAGGCGTGGACTTGGTCAGGCGTGGAAGCCGAAGTTGGTTCGGAGCGGAGCGTCCGCCAACCGGAAGCTGGGATCATTTCTTCTTAGCTACTGAATTGATCAAAAAGGTACCCAAACGATCCATGCCTTTGGAGGCCACGGTACCGACTGCGAACTGCAGGGTCGATGAGCATGATTGCCCCATTACGCTGGAGCAGACGGTAAGGCTGTGAATCTCGTGGGGTGCAAGTCCCCACACCACTAATTGCCTGGGCGGGTGGTTAGCATATCCGATGCATGCGGAGGCAACGAAGCATGTTCTGCTCGGACGTAAAAGCCTCGGCTGCCCTGTGGCGATAAGGCGCAGCCCCGGTTGGCTCCAGCCAATGGCGAGAGAGCAAGGCAAGAGAGAATACATAGGTACAGAAACAAACTTGGCAGCGCTCTCGGCAAAATAGTGTCCCCGATTTCGCGCTGCGGCGCGAGAACTTCCAGGCAGCTTCGAGTTCGCTCGTTTTCATTTTCAAGCAATTGCGGAGTGCGCGCAGTGCATAAAGCGCGTCGTCGACAGCGTCGGCTTCCTCGCGGTTGTCGCCTGCAGCCTCAAACAATTCCCGGCCTCGCAGCCTGGGTGCTATTTCAGCCTGGTCGATGCACGGCGGTAGCTTCGGTTTATCTGTCTCGAACAGCGCCGCTCGCTATAACTCGGGCCAAGGTTTCGAAATGCCAAGACTTTTCACCGTGCCTGCCTTCGCTCCCGACAATCCCTTCAGGCGAATGTTAGACTGCTGCCGGTAAGCGAAGAACTGCCAAAACTGAATAGGTGGCACTATGCGTGGGACTCGAATTCACTGGTAGTTCCTGCAGTTTCTTCGCACGGGCGCTACTTCTAAGTTGGGAGTTGAGCCAAATACGGTTACACCGGAGGTCTCTCGTGAAAAGCGCGGAGGATCAAGCCGCACCAATTGGCCTGACTCTAGAAGTGAGTGAAGTAGATTTCGCAGAACAATGGGAAAGCGCGTGGCGCACGCACTGGGAGAAAACCGGGTTCACTTCTTACGAGTTGCCCAAGAGCGATGCGAGCGGCGCGGGGGAACGAGAGTTCCTGATGCGACCGCGAACGTTGGATGGCGAGCGTTCTCGGTTAAAACGAATCACGAGCGAGTTTGAACACGGGTTTCGCAGCCTGCGAAATCTCGGGCCTGCAGTCACGGTATTCGGGTCCGCCCGGTTTTCTCCGGGTCATCAGTATTATGAATTGGGGCGTCAGGTAGGTCGAAGGCTCGCTGAAGCCGGCTTTGCTGTGATCACCGGGGGCGGTCCGGGTGCCATGGAGGCTGCGAATCGTGGCGCACGCGAGGCTGGCGGACCCTCTTATGGTCTCAACATTGTTCTTCCGCACGAGCAGCTGCCGAATCCTTATGTCGACGACACTGTCGAATTTCATTATTTCTTCGTTCGCAAAGTGATGATGGTGAAGTACTCGTGTGCCTACGTCGTGCTTCCTGGTGGGCTTGGCACCCTTGACGAACTGTTTGAAGCCGCCACCCTGCTGCAATGCGGCAAAATCGGGCCATTCCCGTTGGTTCTGGTGGGCCGCGAGTTCTGGCGAGGAATGCGAGATTTCCTGCTGTTCATGGTAAAGGAAGGAGTCTTTGGTGCAGAAGAGGTTGGCTTTGCTCGCATTACTGACTCGGCCGAAGAGGTCGTCGAACTCGTCGTTCGCGCCTTGCCCCAAGCACTAAAGAACCGCTTGCACCCTATCGAGGCAAAAGCGGTATGAAAATCAAAATTTCACAAACGAATGCGCGGTTGAGTGTTCTGCACAGATAAGCCTAACAATCTATTGCCTCGATCGAATCCCTAAGGAGTACGTTATGAAATTCAGATGGCTGGCCATCGCAATCGGATTGGCAGCGTTCAGTGCGGCGCCCGCGACGTTTCCGCAGACGCCAAATCCAAGCCAGAACCCACCGCAATCGCAGATTCCAACGACCGACCCCGACCAGGGTCAGCCCAAGGTGGGCGACGTGCAGGATGCCCCCAAGCAAGCGCCGGCCGCTCTACCAACGCAGGATGATAGCAAGATCAAACATAACGGCGGCAAGGCGGATATCAATGCGATCGGGAACCGGAACGTAGGCTGCGGGCGCGGAGTGGGTAATTGGTACTCCATTGAGGGACAGGTAGCGGCCGGGCGCCAATACGCCCAGCAGATCGAATCTCAGATCAAGTTGATCAATGATCCTGTGATTACGGAGTACGTAAACCGCGTGGGCCAGAATTTGGTCCGGAACTCCGATGCGCAGGTTCCGTTCACGATTAAAGTGATTGACTCGGATGTGGTCAACGCGATGGCGCTGCCGGGTGGATTCTTCTATGTGAACTCGGGACTAATCCTGGCCGCGGATGAGGAAGCCGAATTGGCTGGTGTTATGGCGCACGAGATCGCGCACGTGGCGGCTTGTCACTATGGCCGCGAGATGACCCGAGCAAACCTACTGCAGCTTGCGTCACTACCCGCAATCTTTATGGGTGGCGCAATCGGCTACGGAATTTATCAGGGACTGGGACTGGCGATTCCCCTGACCTTCTTGCACTTCTCGCGCGCCTTCGAGACGGAGGCTGATTACTTGGGCGTCGAGTACATGTATCGCGCCGGCTACGATCCCTCGGCATTTGTATCATTCTTCGAAAAGATCCAGGCGATGGAGAAGAAGAAGCCGGGCACTTTGTCGAAAGCCTTCGACACACACCCGCAGACTCCAGATCGAATTGGGAAGTCGCAGGATGAGATTCGCAAGATTCTTCCCAGCAAGGCGCAATACATCGTGACCACGTCGGAATTCGACGAGGTCAAAGTACGCCTGGTAGCGATCGAGAACAAGCACAAGCTGTTGGAGAAGAATGATGAGAACAAACCCAGCTTGCGACGGACTTCCAATACGAACGACACGTCCGATGACAAGAAGGATGATGAACGTCCGACGCTGAAACGACGCGACGATTCAAACTAACAGGGGCCGGACGAAGTGAGAGGCCACTCCAGCCGTCGCCATCGTCCATCGGTTCGCCGCAGGTAGTGCAAAAAAGTCGCGACATGTTCTCCTCGGAAAACGCGAGTCAACCACGGTAGGGGTAGTGTGGTGACAGCGAGTACAAAGGAAGACCCGTGCTGCAACTCCTCGACTGACGTAATATCTCCTTACACTCATCCCGCAAAAAGGCGAAGAGACGGCGCAAGCTTGTGCTATGGACTGGTTTCGCCATCTATCTGTGCTGGTGTTAGCAGCATAAATCGCATCCGGCCCAGACCTCTTGAGTTTGCGAATCCCGAGTAACGGCGGGAAATTGCGACTTGGTGTGGAGAGCCGCAATCGAATAAGAAACAACCTTGAATAGGAGCCTTTCATGGCCACGCTGGAAATAGCTTTTCTGCACAGCCAATTGGAGGATCGGAAGCGCCGCCTGGAAGCGGCAATTGCGCTCGCGCCGCAGAAAGCTGGCTTTGCTGGTCTGCTGCGCGAAGTAGATTCGGCGCTGGAACGAATGGCCAAGGGCAGCTATGGGCTGTGCCAGGAGTGCCACGAAACGATAGAACAGGACCGACTGCTGGCCGATCCGCTGGTGTGCTACTGCCTCGACCACCTGAGCGCGTCGCAACGGGTCGCGCTGCAGCGTGATCTCGATCTGGCCTCCCAGGTGCAGCGCAATCTATTGCCACAAGTGAACCTGCGAGCTGGTGGCTGGGAGACCAGCTATCACTACGCTCCGGTCGGCCCCGTCAGCGGCGACTACTGCGATTTGATTCCGTCCGACGGGCAGCTCTTCTTCGTGCTCGGCGATGTCTCCGGTAAAGGCGTGGCCGCGTCTATGCTCATGGCGCAGCTCCACGCCTTGTTTCGCAGCCTGACCAGTATGGGTCTGCCGCTCGGCCAGATAGTCACCCAGGCGAATCGCGTGTTCTGTGAGAGCGCGCTGGCTGGGCAGTACGCCACTCTGGTGTGTGGACAAGCCAAGCCCAGCGGGGAGGTGGAAATCCATAACGCTGGCCACTTACCCGCAATCGTTGTGGGGCACGGCGGCATGTTCCGCATCGAGTCCACTGGTTTACCGCTGGGGATGTTCCACGAATTCGATTTCTCGGCCACGCGGCTGCACCTCGAAGCCGGCGACATGCTGTTCCTCTATACGGACGGTCTCTCGGAAGCCCGCCGTGCGGACGACGAATATGGCGTGGACCGCGTCACGCACCTGGTACGTCAGCAAGCAGCACGGCACCCCGCCGAGCTAATCGCCGCTTGCCTCGACGACCTGCGTGCCTTCGCCGACGGCCTACCATTCGATGACCTAACTCTGATGGCCGTCCAGCGAATGGGGTAGGCGCCGGCATTGGGCTGTGCCCGCAAACCCGGGGTCACTTCGCCACATTGTTAGACGCTGCAGCATTACGGCACGGTTAGACGCTGCAGCATTACGGCACGGCTGGAAGCCGGGCCCTTTCAAAACAAGATCGCGATACGAGCTTTCAGCAGCCCGCTAGACGAGGGTATACTTTCGCGTGAGAGCTCGGCAGGAGACAGGAGGTTGATTTGCGCGCCTCGGTGCCCGTCATTCTGATTCGCGTCCTGATACGCAGCCTGATTTTCAGTCTGATGCTCTCCGGACTGCTCGCTGCGGCGCAGACGCCTGCTTCGCAGGTTCCCCTTCCGACGATTCGCGCCAACACACGAATGATTCTGGTGACGGTGGTTGCCACCGACAAGTCTGGCCCGGTTACGGACCTGACAGCGCGGGACTTTTCGGTGCTGGAGGACGGCAAGGCACAAAAGCTGTCTGCTTTCGCGTTTGAGAAACCGGCGCTGGGTGAACAGAAGAGTGCCGACTCCGTACCGGCCAACGTTTACACGAATCGTCCTGACTTCCTGAGACCTTCCGGTCCGCTGACGATCCTGCTGCTGGACGCGCTGAACACGCAGGTGCGGGATCAAATCTATTTTCGCAGCGAGTTGCTGCGCTATCTGCAAAATGAAGTGAAGCCGGGGCAGCGGCTTGCGGTTTTCGTACTTGGCGAAGAAATTCATATGCTGCAGGATTTCACCACCGATCCGGAGTTGCTGCGTCGTGCGCTAGAAAACTTCCGACCAAGTGAATCTCTGGAACTGGCGCAAGAGGAGTTCATGGCTCCACCGCCTCCCAAAGACATGACGAATTCCGCGGCCTACCTGCGGATGTTGCGCATATTGAAGCAATTGGCGGGCGATCACGGAGAGGTGACGGCAAACCAGAAAGTGGCCGAGACGCTGGCCGCGTTTCGGACGATTGCGCGGTCGGTGGCGGGGAATGCAGGACGCAAGAATTTGATTTGGGTGTCAGGATCGTTTCCGTTGACGTACCAGGCGCAGATGGCGCTCAGTTCTGAGCCGAGCCGAATTCAGTACTATCGAAGCTATGAGCGGGAAATGCGGCAGACCGCGAACATCATGGGCGATGCGGAGATTTCCATCTACCCGGTCGACGCACGTGGTCTGGAAGGCGCTCCCTTGGTGGACGCGAGCAATCCCCTAAGAGACGAAACGGGGCACGCCTATACCGGAGCGGAGATTACGGAAATGGTTGTCCGAAGCAGCGACGACAGACTCAATGCGCAGGCCAGCATGGAGGAAGTCGCGGACTTGACGGGTGGGCGAGCGTTCATCAACCGGAACGACATCGACCATGCGGTGGCGCTCAGCATGGCGGATGGATCTTCGAACTATACGTTGGCGTACTATCCGGCGAACCGGAACTGGCACGGAGAGTTCCGGCGGATCAGCCTGAGAGTTGCAAGAAAAGGAATCCAACTGCGGTACCGCAACGGATATTTCGCGGCGGATAGCAATCAAGAGTTACGAAACCGGGATGCGGAACTGGTGCAGGCTCTGCGCAGCGATGCGCCGCCTGCGACGATGGTGATCTTCGATGCACGGGTTTTGCCGGCACGAATGGAGCTTCCAGCTTCGGCGTACGTTACAAAGAAATATCTGATCGATTACATGGTGGATCCGCGAACCCTGTCGTCGGAAGTCTTGCCCGACGGCGGGCACCATTACAACCTGGAGTTTCACGCTGCTGCGTTCACGGCAGATGGCACTCTCGCCGCGCATGCGGATATGCAACTCAATAGCTGGGCCAGCCGCGCCCGCGACGAAGTGATTCGCGCCGATGGTCTGCCCTTGCATACGAGTCTGCAGCTCGCGGCGGGGAAGTATCACCTGCGTCTGGTGGTTCGAGACGTTCGGACGGGATACCTGGGAAGCGTGGACGTTCCGCTCGTTGTCGAACAGCCGGCGATGTCAGACTAGTATCTCCTTCAAGTAGTTTGTCCAGGCATTTCCTGCAGGTATGTCGATCGACAATTGCGGTTGCGATGTTGATGTGTTTTGTTGAGCGCCCTCCGAAACTCCATCACGAAGATTTCCTTCAATGAGATCGAGTTGTCATCTCGTGTGTACAAGTATTTGACAGTCTTGTTACAAGTCTGATCAATCGTCGCGGTTGCTGCTGAATCAAATCCTTAACGCGCACAAAACTGTGGCTTTATCCGGATTGAATTACTCACATTCGGGGGGAAAGTTCCGCGTGGACAGGTCGATCAATCGGGAATGGGGCGTGCGTTAATCACGGTAATCGTGAATCACTTAAGAAAAAGAGGAAGGCTATGAAGAGTTTAAAGAAAGTTGGGTTGTTCCTGTTTATGGGGGTGCTGGGCGCGACGTTCGCGGGTACGGCGGCGCATGCTCAGAGCGGCGGGCGCATTACGGTAACCGTTCCGTTCGACTTTATGGTGGGAAACAGCACGCTGAAAGCCGGTCCCTACCGCGTCGAAAAAATGGAACCTGGCGTGGTTGGATTCAACAGCCTCGACGGACAGACACACCAATTCGTGTTGACCGCTGGAGGCACCCGGACGAGCCACGGTGGCAATCCGTATCTGGTATTCAACCGTTACGGGAGCGAAGCGTTTCTGAGCAGCGTCACGTTGTCTGAGGACGACAGCTTCGAGATGCCGCGCAGCGACCGAGAAAAAGAGCTGGCCGGAAATGTGACGTATGGCGAGTACAGCGGAGCTGTGATCGTTCAGCCAGTGCAGTAACTGCGAGACGCGATATGTGCTGGGTCGTAGAGGGCGGCATCATGAAAACGCCGAGGCTTGACGGGTTCGTGATGCTGCCTGTGTATGCAATGCGTCCGATTGATTCCGACGCACGAAACTAATTCTGCTGCAAAAGAAGCGCCCAATCATGGTTATCGGGCGCGGCTGGCGAAGTCCAGTTCGCACCCTCAGCATAGGGCAAAGAGATACGCTCGCCGCTCAGCGGACTGTACCACTCGGCGCGATATTTGCCGGCGTCAAGTTTCACCGTGACGCTGCCTCCGTTCGGAAGATAGATCGCGTACATGTTCCCGGGTGCGGCGAGGCAGTAGTTGCCGGCATTGACCAACTCATCGTGCGGATCGGTGAGCCACCAGGAAAAACTGGTAAAGAAATCGTAGAGACGCCGGTAGGCGACGAGGAGAGTCATGCTGTCGTCGCCGCGGCCGTTGACCCATCCACCGCCGGTATCGGGCCAGACGTTGGTACCAGTCTTTGCTGTTTCACCGGCTGTTTGATAGGCGCCAGCCATCGCGATGTCCCACGCAGAGCGGCGCAATACCTCAGTCGAGTCGCCGGGAGGCCGGGGCGTCCAAGAGGGATAGTGGTCTTCGTAGCCGTACTCTTCGTTGGTCTGCGGGATGATGCGTCCGGTGTTTTTCTGCAATTCGCGCTGGTGCAGCATGTAGGGATGCTGCGTGCGGTTCCAGTCCTGGATGGATGTGAAGTCGAACCAGTCGGATGCGCGATCCTGATGGATGTCGTGAACGGGATGGCTGGTCGCGAGATGTTTGTAGGGATCCCACTGCTTGAGCAGCGTGCCGGTTTCGTGCGTCCATTTTTCGTCGCGAAAGCTGTCGAGGTCGTCGCCGAGATCCCATGTGACGTTGGAGAATGCGGCAAAGCGATCGACGGCGTAGCGAAAGTAGCGGCGCTCGTCTTCGCTGTATGCCTGCGTGTGAACGGGGTCGTCGCCGAGGCCGAAGATGAGAGAGATGACGATGTCGCGGTCGCGGGCGGCTTCGAGCATGCGGTCGAAGCGTTGCCAGTACGCTACATCGAAGCGCGTGAAGTCATAGCCGGGACGGTACAAGTCTTCCGGCTTTTCCGCGAGCCAGGGCGAGATGAACATGGTGAAATTCGAACCGGGAACGATGGGCTCGCTGTAGTAGCTGTTTGCCCGGCCATGAATCAGCACGCGCATGCGGTTGATCTTGAGGCGGTGCAGGCGCTCGAGATTGTTTTGAATGATGCGCTCGTCCCGCCAACCCATCAGCCAGTAGGCGGTGTCTCCGAAGAAGTAGTAGTGCTCTCCTGTGCCCTCCCAGATGAAATGCCAGCGGTGTTCGGGATCGACGCGGATGGGGCCGCGCAGGTGGGAGTCGGTTGCGTCGAAATTGCCGGAGTAGGTTTCCGTGTGAGAACCGAGTTTCAGAGTGAGGTGATAGTTGTAGCTTCCCGGGGCCGATGGCATGAAGCGGATGCGGAAGAGGCTGCCGTCGGCAGAGTCACAGAAGCCCTCGACGTCTAGGGACTTTGTTGCACCCGTGGGCGAGAACGTGCCGGTGAAGGAGGCGTCGGTGAATGGATTTGCAATTCCGGGTGCATCGACTTTGGCGGTGATCTCGACGAAGTGATAGGCGGCGACGGTGAGAGCAGATTGCGTGAAAACTACTTTAGGAGTGGTCTGGACCGATAGGCAGAGAGTCGTGGTCAGACAGCAGAGCAGGACGGCGGGAGTTCGCATTCAGCGCCTCAGGGAAGAGGTATAGGAAGAACAAAGAAATATACGACATCCACGAGGCTATGGACGGCAGCAATGGCGAGGTTATTACTGTCTGCCGAGAAAACACCTTCCGGACTATGGACCTTCGACCTCGTGTTCCTCGGGGATGGCGTCAGATCTATGCTCTGGAAGCAGCTTCGCGAGCGCAGAAAACGGTACGTAGCCCGCTGCGAATGCAGCAAGGCTGTAACCGAGCCCTGCATAGAAGGGACCGGTGCTGTGAAGCTGGTCTATCCCTCTGAACATATCGGGGGTGGGTCCGAGTGCGAACAGGTCGGTGTAGCTGTAAAACTCACCAATGAGGAATCCACCGGCAAAGTAGTAGTGGAATGCAGCTTCGAAATGGTTCTGGAAAACGGTGGTGTGAAACGTGATGAGCTTGTACCCAAGAACGACCGTGGGGATGGTCCACACAAATATGGCTGAATGTCGCCAATATTGGCTATTGATGTAACCGACGACAGCCGCAGGTATGAAAGTAAACGCAAGCACGTGGGAGAATTCGAACTGAAAGGTGCTAATCCGATTGCCTGGGTCGATAAAGGGAATTATCCAGGCATGAAACTGTCCAGCAAGCCAGGTTGAACAGAAATACACAAGCACATAAACGGTCGCAAGATGTAGGCCGAACTGCAGAAGCCGAGAAAGGGGCGTCGCTTCCCCCGGTTGAACCGGTTGCGCTGCTGCGGTTGACTCCTTCGTTTCTTCCATGGGGGGTTTACGGTTTCTGGCGATGCGCGAGCGCCGGTGTTTTCTGACGATAGTGGTTTGGAAATCAAAACAGCAATCGCGCGCCGATTATATGCTGTGGGCGCGAGAACACCTACTGCTTCACCATCCAACTCGCCATTTTTTCTAACGCGACGGGAGACACGGTTTCTTCGATCTGGGTGTACTCGGCGGGGGAGTTTGGAACAGGTGGTTCAGGCCGTGGAGTTCATCAACTTCGAAGTGCTTGTTGCCGGATTCTTCCAGAGCTTTGCGGATGGCTGGCAGATTCAATTTGGGCGGGACCTGCGTGTCTTTTTCGCCGTTGATGGCCAGCACGGCGCAGGTTACTTTGCTCGGGATCGTAGGTGAGGAAGTAGCGGAACCAGGGCGAGGTGATCTGCTGGATCTGCATTCCGATCTGAGCTTCGGGGATGTCGCCCGCCATCTTTTCTTTTAACTCTTTTTCGAGAAGCGTCTCATCTTTTTCTGTTTCTACCAGTGTGAGCATCTCGCGCTCTTTGGCTGCGTCTTGGGCGGCCTCTTCGGGAGTCTTGCCGCTGGCGATCTGGATCGCTTGTCCTTGGGCTACGAGGATCTGGTCTCCGGGGACGCCGGTGCCGGCCATCATCACGATGAACGCGACGCCTTTGTTGCGGGCGGCGATCATCGGGGCGATGAGTCCGCCTTCGCTGTGACCGATCAGGCCGATCTTGTGCGGGTCAACTTCTGTGCGGGTTTTCAGATAGGCCACGCCGGCTTCGGCGTCGGTGGCGAAGTCGGCGCTGGTTGCGTTCGCGAAGACTCCGGTGGATTTTCCCGTGTCGCGATCATCGGCGCGGAGTACGGCGATCCCGTGGCGGGTCAAATAGTCAGCGAGAATTAGGAACGGCCGGTGGCCGAGCAGGCTCTCATCGCGATCCTGCGCGCCGGATCCAGTGATCAAGAGAACCGCAGGGAAGGAGCCTTTTCCCTGCGGAATGGTCAGCGTCGCGGTGAGCGTGACGTTTTGTAGTTTGTTGTCGTAGGAGACTTCGTCTTCTCCGTAGGGGTAGGGCTTCACCGGATTCTGCGGGCGTTTCTGTACGAGTTCCGATTCGTTCTTCAGGCGTTTTAGCACGAGAGGCATGCTGCGGCCGCGTTGGGTCCAGGTGCCATCGATGGAAGCGAGGTCGGCGGCGACTTTGCCTGAAAAACTTCCGTCAATCTGGCTGGTGTCAATTTTCAGGGATGGGCCGTCGCGGGTGACGGACGTTCCGGGCATTCCCGTCATGCCCTGGTCGGGGCTGTCGAGGGTGGCGGTCAATCCGTCCTGCGTGTTGGTGATGCGGAACACGACACGAAGCTTCAAGGCGCCGGTATCGAGCGTGCCGAGCCATGCGCCGTCAATATCGGACGGCGCAGCGGGTTTGTATTCCACCTCAGCTTGATCTTTGGAGCGTTTGAGGACGAGGGGGAGTTCGGCTCCGCCTTGCGACCAGGTGCCGTCGATGGTGGAAAGATCGGGGGAAATCTTGCCGGAGAAACTCCCGCGGATCTGCTTGGCCTCGATCTTCAGTGAGGCTCCGTCGCGGGTGGCACTCGTCATGGGTGTGCCTTTCACGTTCTGGTCGAGGCTATCCATCGTGGCGATCAAGCCGTCTTCCGTGTTCGTGATGTGGAAGACGATTCGGAGTTTTGTGGATCCGGTGTCGAGCGTGCCGGACCATGCGCCGTCGATGTCGGAGGGCTTGGCGGGCTTGTGCTCGGTTTTGAGAGGAGTGGTCCCGCGTTTGAAATCGAGCGGCAATGCTGTGCCCTGCGACCAGGTGCCAGAGATGGTCTTGGTGTCTGCGGCAACCGTGCCCTCGTAGGTGCCGTGGACGGCATCAATGCCGAGGCTGAGCTTGTTGCTTTTGAGAGTGATGGAGCTTACGGCAATTCCGTTGGCTCCCTGGTCGACGCTGTCGAGTGTAGCCTGGAGCGCGCCGTCGGCCGCTTTGGTTACATGCAGCACGAGGCGCAGTTCCTGGCCGCCTGCGCTCAGAGTGCCTTGCCAGTCGCCGGTTATGTCTTGCGCGCGGGCGAGAGCGGCGGCCAGGGTAAGTAGGATGAAAACGGTAATGCGTTTCATGCGAGTCGCCCCTCCTTGGGACGAGAAGTTTCGAAAGTGCCGATTCGTCAGCGCTGGTTCTCGGCGGCGTAGAGTTCGTCGATGGTCCGCTGGAGACAGCGCGCCGCCCGCATATTCAACTTCCAGACCAGGAAGAACACGCCGCCAACGAATATATCCATCAAGACGACTTTTCTCAGGCTGGCAGGAAACGGAACGGCTAACACCGTGGCCACCGTGAGGACCACGAAGCCCGGAACGAGTGGCGCCAGGTACCAAGGCCAAACATTCTTGACGACATCCCTCTGCCGCTCGAGTTCTTCGCGGAAGAACTGAAGGCAAGTGGAAGCTCCCATGGCTCCCGGCATGCTGCGGGGAGCCCCTTTGCGGCGCAACTGGATGACGATCACGGCCATGCCCGCGATGAACATTCCATATGCGATGCGAGACAGAAGATCGGGGGTCTGGACGATGAAGTACACGAACACCATTGCGGAGAGCATGGACCCCACATACTCGCGGACATTTCTCCGCCGAATGCGCTGTTCGAATTTGTCTGCGCGCTTGCGAATTGCCTCAGCTGACATTCTTGTAGCCTCCACGGGCTGGCTCTGCCAGAGTTTCTGCGCGGGATTGTCGAGTTGCTCAGTCATTGGTGTCTCCTCCCTGCTGAAACCGGCGAGCCAGCAAGTTTTTGATACGGTGAATTTTGGTTGCGACGTTTCCGGCGGAAAGGCCGGTGATCTCTCCGATCGAAGCGGCGTCGAGTCCCTCGAGGTAAGACAGGATGACGTCACGATCGAGCGGCTTCAGTCGCTGAATCAGATTCAGAAGCCGGTCGAGCGCATGATTGCGATCCGTCGCCTGGCCGCTGTTGGCGTCAGGCAGATTCTCCAGTTCTTCGAGTCCGACCAGAGCCTGTGTTCGGGCGCGACTCCGCTGGAGGACGTGCGTCGCGCCTACGTTGTGAGCCACGCGGTAGATCCAGGTGCGAACCGAGCAGCGGCCGTCGAAGCCTTCGAAACTGCGCCACAGAGCGACGTGGATGTCCTGCAAAAGATCGCGGCGAAGGTCCGGATCAGCCTCGTAGGCGCGAGCCAGGCGTTCGAGGGGCGCGCCGTAGGTTTGCGCGGCTTCCTGGTAAAGCTCGTCTTGCCGGGAGCCGGCGGCCGGAATCGTGGCAATTGTGCTCACATCAAGGTAGTCGATAGATCTGGGAGTTTCTTACAGTCGATTTCTCAAGGACGCATCCTTGATTTGTCAAGGGTTAGAACGGGCACGAAGGAAACCCTGTAAAGACAGCGCTTGGGACGGGGGTTTTTCCGGGGTAGAATTAGGGGGCAGGCCGATCCCCACGGTTTGCGCGCAGCTCCTAGCCTCCCCGAAACAGAGCGAATGAAGCCGGTTTCCCTACATTTAGTGGTTCTTTTCTTAGGCGCCAGCGCTATGGCCCAGAGCGCCGCTCCGGCCGCCAAGGGTCCGACGCGTGGCGTGGTTGAAGGCATCGTCGCGAAGGATCCGGGCGGCGAACCGGTGAAGAAGGCGCTGATCGAGCTCATCGCGGAGAACCAGGCTGAGGGCGGAGACTATACGGCGGTCACCGGCCTGGACGGCACGTTTCAAATCGAGGGCATTGTGCCCGGAAGATACCGTCTGTTCGTCGAGCGCACTGGATTTCTGGAAGTCGACAAGCATCACGCACGGACGGACGGACGCGTTTTAACTCTCGCAGCGGGGCAGGAAATCAAAGACTTGAGCATTCGCCTGCAGGCGGCGGCCGTGGTGCAGGGGCGGGTGACGGACGAAGACGGAGATCCTTTGCCCAGCGCGCAAGTGTCGGTGCTGCGCCAGACTTTCATGACTGGGCGCAGCCGCTGGGAGCAGGCGGGCGCGGAGCGGACGAACGATCTGGGTGAATACCGCATCGCGGGGCTGGCTGCCGGCAATTATTACGTGTCGGTGAGTCCGGCTCCGGATTTCAGAAGCTTGATCGAAGCTGCGGGTGCGGCTGCGACCGCAGGGCGCGGAGCCGCGCCGGGCAAGCCTGCGACCTCGTATCAGACGACCTACTATCCGGGCACTGCCGATCGAAGCCAGGCCGCGCCAATCCAGTTGCACGCGGGCGACGATTTTCCGGTGAATTTTTCGCTGACGCCGAGTCCGAGCTTGAGCATCCGCGGGTCGGTTGTGAATTTGCCGCCGCGCTCAACGGCGGTGATCATGCTGCAGTCGCGCGACTTCAATCTGGTGTTGACTGGCGCTGAGATGCGCAAGGACGGCAGCTTTGTGATTCGCGACGTCGCGCCGGGTGCGTACACGATCCTGGCCACTGTCGATGATGCGGCGGCGCCGATGATGGCGCGGCAAGCGCTGCAAGTTGTCTCGAACAATGTGGATGGGTTGCGACTCGCTCCGCAGCCTGGAGGATGGGTTCACGGCCGGTTGCGGTTCGAGGGCAAAGGCGGCACAGGTCGATTCGATCCAGGACAGATTTTTCTTTCTCTGCGCTCGGCGGATGGCGATGACGAATCGGTGAGCGCGTTCACCATGGGAGTCGGATTTTCGAACCTGGCCCATGTTGCGCCGGATGGCAGCTTCGAGTGGAAGAGCGTTCCTCCGGGAACCTACTATGTGCAATTTTCTGGCGACGGCGGCGCGAATGGCGATGTGTTTCTGAAAGCAGCGTTGGCCGGGGGCCACGATGCCGAGGAAAACGGAATCAGCGTGAATGGCGGCGCGGTCGCGGTGGATCTTGTGGCGAGTGCAAACGGTGCCGTGGTCGATGGAGTCGTGACCGACCGAAAAGGTGCGGCCGTTGCGAATGCGGTGATTGTCGCTGTGCCTGCGGGGCACTTGCGTGCGCGAGTTGATCGCTATCGCAAGACGATCAGCGATCAGAGTGGACACTTCAGGCTGCACGGCGTCCCGCCGGGCGACTACACGCTGTTTGCCTGGGAGAGCGTAGATGGCGAGGCGTACTACAATCCTGAATTCCTGAAGTCCTTCGAGGGGCAGGGAAGCGCGCTGCATGTGGGAGAAGGTGAGCGGAAGAGCCTGCGGATGGAAGCGATCCCCGAGACGGAAGAGCAGCCCTAGACCTACCACAAGACCTCCGCTGGAACCTCTACCAAAACCCAACTCGCAGACCTGGCGATCCGGGATCCTGATTTATCCCTGTAAAATTGTGTTAACGCTATTTGTATCAATAGCTTAGACGCGCATCCCTATCTTGCCAGCAGCCATCTAATTAAGTAGCAAACGGGTTTGGGGAAAAGGAGGATTTATGAAGCTGGCAAGATGGAAAACAGCGGCTGGAAGCATTTTCCTGGCAGCGATTCTGTCTGCGCCCGCATGGGGAGCTGATACAGACAGCAGGCATACCGCTACGCCAGGAACGCTCAACTATGTTGAGGGGCAGGCTTCGCTGGGGGATCAATCCCTCGATTCGAAGTCGGTGGGCTCATCAGAGTTACATCCGGGGCAAGTTCTGGCAACCGGCAACGGCAAGGCAGAGGTCTTGCTGACTCCAGGTGTGTACCTAAGGATGAGCAGCAATAGTTCGGTGAAGATGATCTCGAACAACTTGACGAATACTCAGGTCGCGCTCGACCAGGGTGAAGCGATGCTGGAGGTGGATCAGATTTATCCGCAGAACGACATCCGCATCAGCCAACCTGGCGCGGACACCAGAGTCATGAAGACGGGATTGTATGACTTTGATGCCGCGAACAATCAGGTTCGAGTGTTCGACGGCAAGGCGGACGTGTCGGCCGGCGATCACGAAGCCACGGTGAAGGGCGGGCACGCGGTCGCCTTGAACACCGACGGGAAGATCAAGGCGCAGGGCTTCAACAAGAAAGATGTCGAACAGAGCGACGACTTATATCGTTGGAGCAGTTTGCGCTCGCAGTATTTGTCTGAAGCGAACGTAGACACGGCGCGACTCTACTTCGCCGGCGGAGGGTATGGGCCGGGATGGTGGGGTCCGGGATGGTACTGGAATCCGTGGTTCGCAGGATTCACGTTCCTTCCGGGAAATGGCTTCTTCTACAGTCCATTTGGTTGGGGGTTCTACTCTCCTCTGGTGGTGTATCGCGTGCCGGTTGTAGTGGGACATGTGCCACACGTCTTTAACGGATCGCGGCCGGTTGCGATTGGCAATGGGTTCCACAATCATGCGGTGCGGAGCTTCAGTGGTGGGGTTCACGCGGGCGGATTCCGCGGTCGTCCGGCAATGAGTCCTCCTCCTCCAACGAGGTCCAGCGGATTTCACGGAGCTCCAATGGCGATGCATCACTAAAGGGATGGTTGGAATTGAGGCGCGTGCGAGCGCGCCTCAATTGTTTTGTTAAGGCGAATTGTTTTGTTGGCTGCGCTGCTGTCAATGCCGCGCTTTGCGAGCATATTAGCTTTGGAACGACTGAGAAGTGGTACTAGAATGTCGACAGCGCGCTTCCCCTCTGGAGGTTTGAGATGACGGCTTTCCTGAAATCATTTCTGAAACTATTTGTAACGACAGCGATAGTTTTGGTCGCGGCAAGTTTGTGGGCGCAAGAGACCTACCACGCGCAGGACGCGGATCTGCTGGCGCGGCTTTCATACCACGGTCCGTCGACCGCGAAGGGCGTCTTGTTTCGGCAGGTCTGCGTTGCGGTGTCGCGCGATGGGGAATATCGAATGGTGCGGTCGCTGAACGACGGACAGATGCAGCGGATGGAAGGGAAAATGCCGAAAGAGCAGCTACAAAAGTTGAGCGAACTCCTGGCGTCTGCCGAGTTTCGATCTCTGTCTGGAGACCATAGCGGACTGATTCGCCAGATGTCGGAGAGCTTCGGGGCGGAGATTCCTCACGGTCAGAAGAGACCGCAGCGCGTGCAATGGCTGAATGCCGACGGCGAGAGCCCGTTTCCAGATTCAGTGGGGAAAGTTGTTGAGTGGCTGACGCAGTTTGAGCCGAAGGATGGGAAGGAATTTGAGTACGCGGCGGATGTGTGTCCGTCGGGAGGGTTGCATCTGCTGCAGCCGTCGGTCGCGGAAAATCAGCATCCGTAGTGCCTGCGAACGTCAAACCCCACGAACGCGAAAAAAATGGGGCAACTCTTTGGGACACGGCTGAAGAGGCGAAAAAAAGACTATTGTCAGCGGGAACAGCGACCACGAGGGCTGAAGCCCTCATTTTTGCAAGCGACTTACGCGGCGCTGAAGCGCCGCTCTTCCACGGTGATGCCGACACCGGGCAGCTTTTCCGCAGCCTGTGAAGCCGTGCCTACCACAGATATTTCTTACTTCACTACTGGGGAATCTCCGTCGGCGGGTTTGGTTTCGTCGGCGTGGATCTTGCCGTCATCCTCTGCGTAAAACGAGCGGTGCTGGGCGTCCATGTTTTTCGGCGTCATGGTGAGGACGTAGCTGTCTTTCTTTCCTTTGTAGCTCGCCGTGTAGTCGCCGCGATTGGGATCAACCATGCGCTTGGTGAACGATCCGGAGTGGACCAGTTCTGCGAGGGTGAGGGCGAAGTGGTCGTATTGCTTGTTGAAGGCCTTCTCGGCGCGGATGACGACGCGCATGTAGGCGAGCGCTGCAGCTTCAGAGTCGGAGCGCGCGGGATCGCCGGCGAACTTGGGAGTGTATGTTGGGGCCTGGGGCGTGGCGGGCGCTGCCTCGGTTGACTGGGGGGAACTGGATTGTGCGAATAGTTGCTGGCCCAGCAGAAGCGCGGCGATCGCAAGAGCGAAAGAGACAATGAGATTGAGTGAGTTCTTTTTCATTCTTCCTCTTCTCGATGAAGTCGTACTCGGTATCTTACCTCCAGAAGTTCAACGCCATCAGGACGGCTTTCTTGTTTGGTTCCGCCGTCGAAGGTCCATCCGGCGACTTCATAGAATCGGCGGGCGCGCACGTTGGATTCGAGCACCCAGAGAATTGCCGTCGAATATCCAGCGGAGATGAGGCGGTTGGTCGCCTGCGTAAAGAGCGCACGGCCGACGCCCTGATTCCAGCGAATTGGGTCGACGTAAATCGCATAGAGTTCGCCGGTAGCCTCCGGCCCAGAGTCCCGCGCCGGTCCGAGGTGGGCGAATCCATCGACGTGTCCCACGGCATCGGAGACCCATACCTCGTGACCGTTCTTAGACTCAGTCGAAATCCAATTTCGCCACGACTGAATGCGCCGTTCCAGGTGCTGATCGAGTTGGTCGAGGTAGTGATCTGGAATCGGTCCGCGATACGCCACCTGCCAGGTTCGAGTGTGCACCGCCGCAATTGCTTCCGCATCTTCGAGTGCGGCCCGGCGAACGAGTGTGTCCATAGCGGTGAGTGATCTGCCGGGAGAGGCAGCAGTCGAGCACTCGCGGTGAAACGAAGTGCCACAGGCCACTTTCCAGCCAAAATTCCATGTTACTCCCGTAATTTCTCTTCGGTCACCTTCTCTTTGCAATGAGACGAATTCTTACTATGCTGAGTAGAAGAATCTAGCCCTACAGGGATGCCTATGAAAGCAGCAGTAGCCAGAAAACCAGTAATCAAAATCGCGGTGGTGGAAAGCGATCCACTGCGCTTTGTTGGGTTCCGCGCATTGTTCGACTCTGAGCCCGAGTTCGAACTCGTCTCCGCGGCACTGCCCGAGATCAGCACACTGCAAGGCATTGATCTCATCCTGCTCGGCAACCGTTCCGGACAAAATCTATTTGACGTGATGGCCAGCCTGAAGGCCACGCGGCCCGATCTGCGGATTATCGTGACCGGTTCTGGAATTGATGAAGAGACTATTTTGAAAGCGATCGCTTCTGGCGCTAAGGGGTACGTGGATGAAGCGGCCACACCGGCGGAGTTTGCGCAGGCCATCCGTATTGTGAATCAGGGATCGGTCTGGGCTCCGCGGCGAGTGCTGTCGATGTTCATCGAGCGAGTGTCGTCGGCTCCGGGGCGGATTTTCCCGGCGGGCCGGGTGACCTTCACCGACCGCGAGAAGGAAGTACTGGAGATGCTGGTGGCAGGTCGATCGAACAAAGAGATTGGCAGCCAGTTAGGAATTGAAGAACGCACCGTGAAGGCGCACGTCGCGAAGCTGATGCGCAAGGTGGGCGTACAGAACCGAATTGCGTTGTCGGTGCATGCCATTACGCATTCGCTGGTGACGACGAAGTAAGCTTCTAGCTCCTAGCTTCTAGCTGCTAGCTTCTAGCTGGGGCGGGCCGAAAATGATCATTCGGCAAACGGAATCATGGGTCACGTGGGGACACTTACCTTCGTAATCTTGTGGGCTTTTCGGGTTGGACGCATACTCGGCTTACCTACCACAGAACCTGGGAGACGGGGTTGAGAGTGGCGATTAGGGTCACTGCTTTCAGCCCCGCATTTTTTTGTCCGGGATCCTTCCTCTACTAACAATCGTTCCTTTCAACTCAAGTCTTTGGCGCACGGCGCTGCGACTGACCGGCTCGAACGAAGCCCACTTTGCAGATGGGGTACCTCGCCCGAGACCGGCCATGCAACGGTCTGACTTCATTTACAATCCAAGCATCAGATCCCAGTGAATTTTTTCGTGTGAGGACCCATGAAGAAACTTGTGATATTGGCCCTAATTGTATCGGTGTGCGGATTTGCGTTGGCTGCGGATGATCAGCCGAAGGAGTCGAAGGCTTCGGACCGGGTGCAGTCGGCAGCGGATGTATTGAATGAGATCCAGGGGGCGCCCGATTCGGGCATTCCGCAGGAGATTTTGGGGACGGCGGAGTGCGTGGCAGTGGTGCCGTCGATGCTGAAAGGTGGATTTATTGTCGGCGCGAAGTACGGACGCGGGCTGGCGAGTTGCCGGACGCCCAAGGGATGGAGTGCGCCAGCGTTTTTCATGATGACGGGGGGCAGCGTTGGATTCCAGATTGGGGGCCAGGCGGTGGACCTGGTCATGCTGATCATGAACAAGGACGGCATGAGGCATCTGCTGTCGAGCCAGTTTGCGCTGGGAGCAGACGCTTCAGTGGCGGCGGGCCCGGTGGGACGGCATGCGGAAGGCAATACGGACTGGAAGATGCGCGCCCAGGTGTTGACGTATTCGCGCGCTCGCGGGGTTTTTGCCGGCGTGAGCCTGAACGGAGCGGTGGTGAAACAGGACAAAGACAGCACGCGCGACTTCTACGGGCACATGGTGACTTCGAGAGCGTCGTTGAGTGGAGATGTCGATCCTCCGGCGGCGGCGAATGCGTTTTTGACGTCGCTTGCCAAGTGGGCGCAGGAAGCGGCGAAGTAGATTCGGCTCCCGCCGCTCGGCTTCCGGCTTCTGATTTATGAGTTCCCCGATCATTGCTCAACTGCTAGCGGGAAATGTCATTGGCTCGGTGGGCGCAAACTTTGTGGTCGCCGAGTGGAAGGATGCGGGCGGGCCTCCCGGACCTCCGCGCTGGATCGCTCCGCTTCATCTTCACCACAACGACGATGAGGCCTGGTATGTACTGGAAGGCACTCTGTGTGTTCGAGTCGGGAAGGATATTGTGGAGGCGCAGGCGGGTTCGGCGGTTTTTGTGCCGCGTGGAAAAGCTCACACCTATTGGAACCCAGGGCCTGGGCTGGTGCGATACCTGCTGGTGATGACTTCGAACATCTATGCGCTGATCCAGGATATTCATGCCATGACGGAGCGGTCGCCGGCTGCACTGCGGGCGGTGTTTGAGAAGCACGATTCGGAACTGGTTAACGAATAGGGACAGACGGTCGACCTTGTGCTCGACAGAACAGACGAGCGCGGTTGTTCTGCGCATGACAGTTTCCGTTCCGGAGTTGACAAGCAATTTTTGCGGGTGATACGGTCACGCTTCCCCGATGCGGCGAAAACTCGAATACGCTGCAGCCTGGCCGTTCATCAAGATCCTGGGTCTGATGCCGCGATCCCTGTCGCGAGCCTTCGCGATCGGGATTGGCCGCATGGTCTATCTTCTGCACGTTCGCCTGCGCCAGGTGGGAATGCGCAATCTGGCGATGGCGCTTCCGGAAAAAAGTGAGGTCGAACAGGCGCGGATTTTGCGCGGCGTCTTTACTTCGCTCGGCCGGCAGCTTGCCGACCTATGCCAGTTTCCTCGATTCACTCCGGAGAACATCGATCAGGTCGTGGTGTATGACGGGCTCGAGAATTACGCGCGGGCTTACGCGCGTGGCAAGGGCGTGCTGTTTCTGACGGCGCACTTCGGCGGGTGGGAACTTTCGGCGTTCGCGCATTCCCTGCATGGACACTGGCTGCATGTGGTGATGCGGCCGATGGACAATCCATATCTCGATCGGATGATCGACCGTTACCGCACCATGTACGGGAACAAGACCGTGGCCAAGGACGATTTCGTACGCGGGCTGCTGGCGGCGATGAAGGCAGGGGAGACGGTCGGAATATTGATGGACACGAATATGACTCCGCCGCAGGGAGTGTTCGTGAACTTCTTTGGCATTCCGGCGTGCACGGCGAGCGGGCTGGCGCGCATTGCTCTGCGTACCGACGCGGCGGTGGTTCCGGGGTTCACGATTTGGGATGAAGCGTTGGGCAAGTACCGGCTGCGGTTTGATCCGGCGGTGGAGTTGATTCGCAGCGGCGAACTGGAGGCGGACATCATCGCAAACACGCAGAAGTTTACGAAGGTGATTGAGGACTACGTCCGGAAGTATCCAGATCAGTGGCTGTGGGTGCACCGGCGGTGGAAGACGCGGCCGGAAGGAAGTCCGTCGCTGTACTGATTGCAGGCTTCTGGAGTCGTCACGAAGAGCAAGTCAAGCTGTGCTTTCTCCATGTTCAAGGGTGGACACGCTGCCAGGAGGAGTTAGGGATTCAGGAGAATCTTCGCCTTCGCCCGAAAGAGACGGTAGCTGGAATACGTATGCCTCTCGCGGACGGTGGTTCCACCGAGGCTCGTCGTTACCAGGACCTGGCGGGGCAACCACAACGGCGAGGCAACCTCCGCGATGGCGGTCTGCATAAACTGAATTTCAGCAGTGAGCTGGTGCAGAGGAATCCCGTGCGGCTGGGAAAGAAGGTCGGTACGTAGACGCACGATTCGGAAGTCAGAGGGATCCACCCAGGCCACGCCTTGCAGGAATACCGGCGCTGTTTTGTTCTCAAAGCTGACCGTTCCAGGAACCTGAACCGCTGCAGGCTTCTGCGCGAAGACCACAACCAGAGTTTGATGCCCATCCATCTTCTCCTGTCCCAGATAGCGAAAATCCGACAGCCGCCGGTTGGCGGGGTAGAAGTTGAGCCATCCGTTCACAAAACCCTGCGACGTCGGGGGGCCATCGGACCCCGGCAAGTCGTTGAATGGCAGAGCCTGACCAGAGGCAGAGGAGTTGGACGCTGTGGCACTCTCGCTCTCTTCGGTCTGAAACTTCTTGCCGGTCGAGGGGTCCACTCGATATTCATCAAAGACAACGCCTTTCGGGCCGAGATCGTGTCGCAGCACAAGGAAGGAGAAACTCTGGTGTGTCTTGATACCACCCTGTTCGGAGACGACGGCCTCATTTGAGATCAGGTTTGGCGTTTTGTGAGCGACCTCCGCAACTTTGGCTCCAATCTTGTCGAGGAGGCCTGCTAATTGCGACTGATCCTCAGCAACCTTGAGATGCGCTAACTCGTGGACGGTCTTCTGTAATTCCGCAATCGAGCATGAAGCAAAGTTTGGAATCTTGATTTCCGGCAGAACGGGAGGGCTGGGAGGCACATCGGTTTCCGGAGGATGGCCCAGGATGTCGATCTCGTCGCGCTGAGCGGGTGGCGGAGGCGGAGCGGGGCTGTTGCTGTCAGGCGTCGGGCTGTGTTGCGCGAATGCGTAGGTTATTGACGCACTTAACAGCGCCAGCACGGTCGCGCCCAAGAACCATCGTCGGCAGAACACGGTCCTCTCCTGTTGCTTTCCGCCGTCCAGAGAAAATGGTACACCCTGGCTTCGAGAGCCATCCTTGGGCTGACTCCATGCAGAGGGCAAGCCATTGGACGAACTTTGTCGCGTGCTGTCCCGATCGAGAACAGAATGCATTTGCTTCAAGAGTTCATCTGGACTAGCAATCCGATCATCATGAACGCGATGTCGGCGCTGATTCCCAGCATCAGTCCCAGCACAAACCGCAGAGCGCCTTGCCGGCTCGCTGGCGGTACATTGGCTCGCTTCATCACGATGGTGCCTGCCCATTGGTCGCCATAGCGCTTCTGCTGAATGTCTCCTCGCACGGCCATGTAGCCCACGATGCCGAAGAACATCGCGTCAACGAAATAGGCGACTTCGCGAATAATGGCTGACTTCGGAGGGCATAGGGAACCATCGTCCTTGACGACTTGCAGAGAAAGCAACAGCTTACCGAGAGTGCTTCCGTAAATGCTCGTGCAGATCACCTGATAGGCCACCGCGCCAAAGAGTGCCGCGATGAACACGGGTACATGGATCACCGAGATACGGCGCAGAACCCAGAGAGGAGGTTGGCCTCCCGACGCGACGGCCAACAGGAAAACGAAGATCAGTCCGGCGATGAATCCGGTGAGGTAGTGAATGACGAAGTCGATTAACCGCGCGAGGAGGCGAATCCAGAATGGCGCACCTTGCAAAGTGGAGGCTGGTTCAGCATATCCGCCAAATGAGGGTATGGATAGGCTGCTCGGAAAAGGTGAATGGGTGATTGAACGGGAAAGCGAATTCGAAGCGATGCCATCGAGATCACGAAACTTTACGCGGTAGTACTTCGCTTTCGGATCGCCGACTTTTCCTCTGCCCCAATAGGGACGCAGGCGATAAAACGCATCGACTTGTTCTCTCCAATCCGTCCAATCCGACAGGCTGACGACCGTAGGGGGTCGAGGAGCCGTGAAGCCGAGTACGTTATCGAGCGTTGAGCCCAACTCCGGCTGCGTTGCATTTTCAGCGAATCCAACGACCAAGCCGCCACGCTCTGAAACCACTTGGGTTGCAACGTGCCAGAACTCGTCTGCGGTGGGCATGTCGTCGTCCTTTACGCGCCTCTCCTGAAGATAGCGCACCGCGTTTCGCGGAAAGCCATTTGGCTGCCAACCTAAGGCCGGAAGTGGCGGACCATGGTATGAGAAGCCCGAATGGCAGTCAACAAACGTATCGTGGCAACTCGGGTCAAATCCAACGGGATCGGGAAATGGGGTTTTGCACTACTCACCTTCCGGTAAAATCGAATCATCATGTCGAACTTTGAACAAATCGCGGAACTTGAACGCACATATCTACTAGGAACTTACAACCGTTATCCCGTTGTGCTGGAGCGCGGCAAGGGCGTGTTCTTGTATGACATCGAGGGCAAGAAGTATCTCGATTTCGTTTCGGGGTTGGGAGTGAACGCGCTGGGACACGCGCATCCACGGATCGTAAAGGCGATTCGGGAGCAGGCGGCGAAGCTGATCCACGTATCCAATCTCTACTATCACGAGTATCAGGGGTTGCTGGCGGAGAAGCTGTGTGGGCTTGCCAGTGGATCCACTGGACAGAAGTTTCGCGCGTTTTTTCAGAACAGCGGGACCGAGGCGATTGAAGGGTCGATCAAGCTGGCGCGGCTGGCGGGACATCGGACGGGCGGAGAGGCGAAGAGCCGGCTGGTGGCGCTGGAAGGCTCGTATCACGGGCGCACGTTTGGGGCGCTCTCGCTGACGGGGCAAGACAAGCATCGCAAGGGATTCGAACCGCTGCTCGAAGATGTGACGTTCGTGAAGCAGAACGATCTGGAAGGGCTGCGGGCGGCAGTCAATGACAATACTTGCGCCATTGTGCTGGAGCCGATTTTTGGGGAAGGCGGAATCTTCGAGTGCTCGGTGGAATTCTTGCAGGGGTGCCGGGCGCTGGCGGATCGACATAAGGTGGCGCTGATCTTCGACGAGATTCAGTGCGGGCTGGGGCGTACTGGAACGATTTTTGCGTTTCAGAGCTTCGCCGTGACGCCTGACATGGTGGCGATTGCCAAGCCGATTGCGGCAGGGCTTCCGCTCGGAGCATTTATCGCGAAGGAAGAGTTTGCATCCGCGATTTCTCCGGGGCAGCATGGGACTACGTTCGGCGGCGGTCCGTTGGCGTGCCGCGTGGCGCTGGAATTTCTGTCGATCATCGAGGACGAGAAGTTGCTGGAGAACGTAACCAAGGTTGGCGGTTATTTGCAACAACAATTGAAAGAGGTCGTCGAGAAGCGCTCGGCGGCGAAGGTTGTGCGCGGGCGGGGATTTATCCAGGGAATTCAGCTGGATATTCCGGCGCGCCCGATCGTGGATGCCGGGCTCGCGGAGGGAGTGCTCTTCAACAGCACGCAGGATACCGTGGTGCGCTTCCTGCCTCCATTTCTGATGGAGGAGAAGCATATTGACAAGGGGATTCGGGTGCTGAAGAAGCTGCTGGGGAAGAAGAAACAGAAGGCAGCGGCTTAGCGGCTTCCGGCGATGCGGTCTCGAAGGGCCGGGTTGTGCGAGAAGCGCTTCTCGATTGGCTGCGAAAGCCGAACGCCGAGACCGGATGCCGAATAAAAAACGGGGAGCCGAAGCTCCCCAGAGTGAAGCGACAGAGGCTTTGTTTCACCCAATAGGAATCCGGCGGTGAGGAAAGAGTTGTCCTGGACATGGGAAGATTCTTGCAATGAATGAAGTTCAGGAGAACCCGGCACGCATTGCACCTTCCTCGGCCGATGGAGTGGAAGAGTGCTGGATGGATTTCGATGGCGCCCGCATGCGCTATCTGCGTGCGGGGTCGGGACCGGCGCTCATCTTGTTACACGGTTTGATGGGGTATTCATTTTCATGGCGCTACGCCATGCCGGCGCTGGCGCCTTACGCGACGGTCTATGCTCCTGACCTGCTGGGGGCCGGGTTCTCCGACCGGCCGGCCGGCATCGACCACTCGGTCCACGGGACGGCACTGAGGGTGCTGAAGTTTATTCAGAACCTCGGGATCTCAGAATTCGACTTGCTGGGTACTTCGCGCGGCGGGATTGTGGCCACGGCTATGGCGGCGGAGTGCATTCAGCGCGCGGGGCTAGGGCCGCGAGTACGCAAGTTGGTGCTGGTGTGCCCGGTGAATCCGTATTCCAAGCATGGGAAGTGGCTAGCGCCGTTTTTCGGCTCCCGGGTTGGTGCGGCGTTGTTTCGCGGGGCGCTTGCCACGACACGGAGACGTTCGCTCTATCCTTACGTTCACGCGCGCCTGTTTGCGGACCGGAGTAAGATTCCGCCCGGCAGCCTGGAGGGATATAGGGCTCCGCTGGTGAAGCCGGGGTTGTTCGAGCATGCGCTCAGCATTGTCGGTACCTGGACAGCCGATCTGCGGGAACAGGAAGCGCTGCTGCCAAAGATCGCCGCGATCCCGACGTTCTTGATGTGGGGCGACAAGGACCCGGCGGTGTACGTTTCGTCGATGGAGCCGCTGGCGCGGCATTTTGCGAACGTGCAGACCGTGGTCTTCCCCGGCGTCGGACACCTGCCTTATGAGGAGTGTCCGGAGGAATTTAACCAGGCTTTGATCCGGTTCTTGAAGAAGTGGTCAATTGCGTCATTGAGCAATTTGGTAATTGTGTAATTTAGTAATTTTGTAATTTGAAAATCGAATCGATTTCTGGTGGAGTGGATTTCGATTACACAATTTTTCAATTACAAAATTACTCAATTACGAGTCTCATGACCCACTCCATTCTCGAGCTGTTGCGGAATGCGGTGGCGCAGTATGGGTACTGGGCTGTCGCGTTGGCGCTCCTCCTTGAGAATGCGGGTATACCGGTGCCGGGCGAGACGATACTCCTGCTGGCGGGTTTTCTGGCGTTTTCCGAACACGATCTGCAACTGTCGTGGATCATCGTAGTGGCGACCTTCGCTGCCTCCCTGGGCGACAATCTGGGCTTCGTGCTCGGTTACTATGGCGGACGCCCGCTTCTGGCCCGATACCAATCCCTTTTCCGCATTGAAGACAAGACGATCGAGCGGGGCGAGAGCCTGTTCGCGCGCTTCGGCGCGGTCACGATCTTCTTTGCGCGCTTTGTATTCGGCATGCGGATTATCGCGGGACCGATGGCGGGAGTGCTGCGGATGCCGTGGCGGAAGTTCCTGATTTTCAACTTTCTCGGCGCGGCGGTGTGGGTGTCAGTGATTTCCGGGGCTGGGTACCTATTTGGTCGGCACTGGGAGAAACTGGAAAGCATCTTAAAGCGGTTCGACTTGGTGGTTGCGATTCTGGCGGTGTTTGCGGTGGTGTTCTGGTGGTGGAAACACCGGCGGCAGAGGTGACCGGAGCATCTGCGAAGTAACCTTTTGCACGGTGCAGGGCGGTTGAGGGCGGCTATACTGAGCGGGTGTCGCGGGTCATTCGGGGCATCGGGGCAATGCCCGTGGCGTCGATTCAATCACACCGGTAGCGTCCGAGCCGAAATTCGGACGAGGAGGAACGCATGAAGAAGATTGGATTTTTGACTCTATTGGTCATTGCAACACTTCTCTTTACGCTGGCTTTCCCAGCGGCGGCAGCCGGACCCAAAGCCCCAGCGGCTCCAGCCCTTCCCGCAGTGGCCCCAGTAGCGCCCGCAGCACCGGCAGCGACTCCGGAGCGTCACCCACACATCGACGAGGCTCTGGAAGCGATGCGCAACGCCAAACATCAGCTGGAGACCGCGGAACATGATTTCGACGGTCATCGCCGCAAGTCGATTGAACACCTGGACGCAGCGATCCACGAAGCTGAGATCTGCATGTCGATGCGATAGCAGACAAAGGACTGTGAACGTGAAGAAGAAAGGCAGCGTCGTGGACGCTGCCTTTTTCTTGTGTGCCAAGCATGTTCAGCAGCTAGGAGGTGAAAGTCCTCTACCCAGTCTGATGGAGACGAAGGGTTAGTGAAGCGCAAGGGTGAAATAACACTCGCCGTGAGGCGGGGCCTGAAAGAAGCGTGGAGCAAA
>DASRRV010000226.1:0-10352 GCA_035695545.1 Candidatus Sulfotelmatobacter sp.
CCTTCCCCGCCCGACGCGGAGGGGTTTCTCGCGATAGCATTTCTTCAACCTTACGCCGAACTATTGCGTTCGCGCGCAACGCCGGACCCCGCAAAGCATCTGTATGCTGTCTGTCCGTATTGCAATCGCAGGCCCGGCGTCGGTGTTTTGCGGCAGATGGGCGACGGCGCGTCTCGATCTCTGGTTTGTTACTTCTGCCTTGCGGAGTGGGATTTTCGGCGGCTCGTTTGTCCGGGATGCGGGGAAGAGAACGACCAAAAGCTCACCGTGTTCACAGCCGACACTTTCAACTACATTCGTGTGGAAAGCTGCGACGCCTGCAAGACGTACATCAAGACCATCGACCTAACGAAAAATGGACATGCAGAGCCGTTGGTCGACGAACTCGCCTCTGCTCCCTTGGATCTTTGGGCACGCGATCGCGGATATGCGAAGCTGCAAGACAATCTCCTTGGACTGTAGTCTTACAGGGAATGACCGTGGCCTGCGGACTAGAACTTCAGTCCGACGGCGCTGCTGAGAAACGCGGCGACCGGCGACATTTTGCGGCATGCGGTAGCGAAGACTGACATGAACCGGGGGCTGCAGATCTGTTTGTCAGTTAGTTCGACAGCGGTGCCGAGATCGCGCAGCTTGAGATCTTCCACAAATTCGTGATCCGCCGGAAAACCGCGTGGCGGGCGGCTTAGCCGACTGGCGTCGTCCCAGTTCAGGAGCCTGTGAACCGCTCTCCATTCGTCAGGACGCGAGACGATTGCGCTGCGGACTTTGAGCAGAGTTGGCGGCTCGGGATGCCACAGGCCGGACGCGGCGAAACATGCGCCGGACTCCAGGTGAAGATAGAAACCAGGAGAATGAACGTCCTTGCCCTGGTGGGAGAAGCGCATTGCTACGTGCGTCTTGTAGGGACGCTTGTCGGAAGAGAAACGCGTGTCACGGTAGATACGAAACATGGATCCGCGTGAGGGACGGGCGTCGGCTACGAGATAAGGGGTGATTTCGTACAAAGGAGCTGCGAAATCAGAGATGAACTGCAAGACCGGCTGGCGAACATGAGTCTCGTATTTGTTCTGGTGGGCCCGAAACCAGTCACGGTTGTTGTTGCGCTTGAGACCGGCGAGAAAGCGGAAGAGTTCAGTGGTGAAGTAAGCGGGCATGGAAGATAAGGTAAGAATCGATGGAAGAAAAGTAAAGCGCCACTGCCTTCGATCGCGCTAGAAAACCAGTCTTAGTGCGAACTGCACGGAGCGCGGTCCGCCGAATTGGTATAGCGGATCGAGTCCTCCGCCCGTCAAATTTCCTCCTCCCAGGGCCCGCCCGAGCATTTGGGTCGCCCTTCCAAATTGGGGAAAACCCACCACGGGTTGGGATGAGAAAGTCATCTCCGGACTGGGAGCACTGAAGTTTGGATGATTCAAGATGTTGAAAATCTCTGCGCGGAACTGCAGTGAGACCGATTCGCGAAGGGCGAAATCACGATGAGCTCCCAAGTCCCACTGCACGGCCCCAAAGGAGCGCAGCGCGTTTCTTCCTAGGGTGCCCTGTCGTGTGGGGCGGCCGTTCACGTCGGTGGAAGGCGGACAAAACGGGCCGACGCTCACGGATCCGTCGGGACATCCTCCTGATACGGCTCCAGGAGTGTCGTTGAGCGCTTTGCCGCCCGGGTAAGTATCCCCATACAGGTAAAGAGGAATGCCAGAGACGACGTCAGGACGAATCTGAGTGTGAGCGACTAGGTCTGATAAGGCTGGGATGTAGGGATTCACGGGCGGGGCAGAGCGTGCCTGGAGAATGCTTTGAACGGACCAGCCTTGAACAAGTTGCTTCGCAACGCCGAGGTGCTCTCCCAAAGAGATGTTGTAAGTCATGCCCGCCGAAAGAGCGTGCCGCACATCGAAATCAGAGGCGCCCCGGTTGGCAAATCCAATCTGGCCGGGTACCAGTGCGTTCGCCGCGTTCCCGAACGCCGATCCCGCGGAAGCGTCATCGATGGAGTGCGACCATGTGTAAGAGGCCAGCGCCTGAATCCCGTGATTCAATCGGCGCGTGAACTGGAGTTGCAGCGCCTGATAGTCGGAACTTGCCGAGTTCGTGACCAGACTGGCCTCTCGAAAATTAGGGTTGGGGAAGATAAGCAGTGCCGTCTGGATTAAATGTTTGCCGGTTGCGCCCACGTAGGTCGCCGAAACGGTTTGTTCCTGACCGAGGGCCTGCTCCGCCGACAGGTTCCACTCGACGGTAAAAGGCAGCGTTAAGTCTGGATCGAAAGCTGACAATCGTCCATTCGCCAGGTTCGCGGCGCTGATCGACGGAGGCGCTGCAGAAGAGGGATCAAGAGGGAAGGAACTGTCGTATAAGAACTTGGTTGCACCGAACGGATAATCGCTGCTATTGATGGCGTTCCCGACCTCTTGCGTCGCGAGGTCATAGTAGAGTCCGGCGCCGCCACGCAGCACCGTTTGAAATTGTCGTCGTTGCCCAAATCTATACGCTAGTCCCAATCGGGGGGCGAAATTGCTATAGCTCGTCTTGAATGGCGGGGTGCCGGCGGGAGCCAGGCTTAACTGCGACAGGTCTGCAAGATTGAAGCCGGTTACAGCCGCCAGCTGTGGACCGTCGAGCGACGAAGGGGCAAAGTCGATGTCCCATCGTACGCCATAGTTCAAAGTCACTCCGGGGGTGATCCGCCAATTGTCGTGCGCGAAGAATCCCAGGTTGTTAAACCGCAGGGTGCCCTTCAAGTGCGATTCAACCCTGCCGAAGAATGAGTCGCCCGCGGCTAAGGATGGCGTGTCGTTAAAGAACATGTACTGCAAGTATGGGTCTGGATCCATCTGTGGAGTGAGACGCCGCAGGTCGACTCCGGCCTTTATGCTATGTCTCCCGGCTTGAAACGACACGCCATCCACGAGATTGAATTGCTGCTGGAGATTTCGCTGGTTCATGCCCTGAGCCAACAACATCGAAGGAGTGAAGGCCTCAAGAATCAGCTGGCTTCCTGGATTCCCGAGCGGATCTGGTGGTAGCACAGGTGGGAGCGGAACGGCCCCGCCGAATCGATCCAGGGAAAAGAAGCTTGAAGCGCCGGTTCGGCTGTAATTGAATCTGAGGTCATTCGAGAATGCGGGAGAAATCGACCAGGCGGCTCCGATGGTGAGAGATCGGGAGGTAATGCGGGAGGGGAAGACGGTACTCAACGCGCCGGGCTCACGCTGAACGAGGTTCGAAGGCGAATCGCTAAAGCGGCCAAAAACGTTCAATGTTCTTGTGAGATTGTGATCGATGCGGAGGCTGTAAGCGTCGAGTGAAGAAAAATCGGAAAATGACGCGTTGAAGTCAGCAGCACCGCTGGCCTTCTGTCCCGTCGGTGGACAGGTGGGATCGGCCGTGGCGTCGCACTGTAGTAATATCTCCGGCCCATTCGGTAAGGGGAACGCGTTGAGGTAGGGTCGCATTGTGGGGACCGCAGTTTCTCGAGAACTGAGGCCTCGTGCCACGCTGGCGTCATCGGGCACTGCCGAGAGTGAGGTTTGCGGCAGCCGCAGGCGAAGGCCCTCGTAGGAGAAAAAAAAGAACGTGCGTTCTTTTAGGATGGGACCGCCGAAAGTTCCGCCGAAATCATTCTGCCGCTCCTCCGGCTTAGCGAGACCATATCCGTGGGCAAACCAGTCATTGGCATCGAGCAAGTCATTGCGAAAGTAATCGAACAGCGATCCATGGAAAAGATTCGTGCCGGAACGGGTCACGATGGAGATCTGCGCTCCTGGCATCCGGCCGAACTCGGGTGATGACGTAGAGGTCTCGATGCGGAACTCGCGCAGGGCGTCAAGAGAGACCATGCTGTTGGTGCCGCCCTGCGCGGTGAATAAAGGGAGACCGCCTCCCGCGCCGTTCCCGACGAGTTCGCCAGCACTGATGCCGGTGTTGGCGCTTACTCCGTCGACGGTCCAATAGTTGGAGCTCGCGCGTTGTCCATTGACGCTGAACTGGCCCGAGTCGGACGGGGAACTGACGGTGAGAACTACACCGGGACTGAGGTTGATCAGCGTCTGAAAGCTCCGGCCGTTGACTGGCAGATTGTCGGCAAACTTGCGATCGACAACTGTGCTCACAGCCGCGGATTCAATGCTGACCAGTGGCGCGCCGTCTTCGACCGTAACGCTCTCGAGCACAGATCCAGTGCGTAAAGAGAAGTTGATCGAGAGTTCGTCCTGGACGTGGAGTTCGATGTCTCCCTTTACCAAGCTGCTAAAACCATCTTTGCTGAGATTGGCCCGGTATACGCCCGGAAGCAGTCCCGCAATGCGGTAGATGCCGTCGCGATTCGTTTTGGTATTCGTGGTCACGCCGTTGTTGACGTTGGTAAATACAACGCTCACCCCGGGAACGGCGCTCCCGGAAGAATCCGTAACTAATCCGGTTACGGTAGCGTTCGAATCAGCTCGGACCACGGAGGTCAGCAACATCAGTCCGATGAGGATTTGCCCGATGCCTTTGTACCGGAGTTTGACGCTGTGCTCATAAATCTTGCAGATCGACGGCCTGTGGAGATTGGCAGGGGATACTTTCATGGTCGAGTGCAAGCTCTTGAAACAGAAAATCGTGCCCCCCGGTCTTCTCAGGGATGGTTCGGCGGACCACCGAGATTTGCGTAGAGCAACTTGCGTCCCCTGGGAGATGGGCTGCCATTGGGCGGTTCCAGCGTTACGAACACGGCGTCGATTCGCTCCAGCACACGCGCGTCGTTGACTTTGAGCATCCAGCGACTGATAGCGGGATCATCCATCAGGAACAATCCGAGATTTTGGGGGGTGTCCTCGTTTCCCTGGCGGTATCCCCAGGCCTGAAAGGCCGAGGCCACGCGCTGGCGTTGCTTGTCCTGCAGGTCGAATGCATAGAAGAGCAAAAGCTTCTTTTCGACGAAGTAGACACGGCCGAAGGACCGCTTGGTTTTGCCGTTGCCGTCGACATCGTAGACATCAACAATGTGCAGGTCGCGAGCGCCGAAGACTTCTCTGGCGTCAGCATCCCGAACGCCCTTGGCGTCTGCCCTGACGGTGGCTTGCTCGGCCCGTTGCAGCTTCAGTTGCAGCTGGTCCAGTAGTGTTGCCTGAGCCTGGGTGCGGCCCAGAGCTTCCTGCAGTCGAGACTCGAGTTCTCGAGTCGACGTCTCCGACTGTTGTGCAGAAGCGTTGGCCTTTTGTAATTCGTAACCCTGTTTCTCCAGTTGCTCCTTCGCGTCGGCGAGTTGTGTCTTCAGAACATTGTCCCGATTCAACATCTCGGAGTAGTCTCGGCGCGCTTCTGCCAGTGATCGTTGCAACGAGTCCCGTTCAGACTGGCTCTGTTGTGCTACCACAGAAGGTGAGAAGACCGGCGCGGCAGCGGTCTTGACGTCTGGCTCGGTTACGGTTGGTGGAGAATTGAGCGGAGCTTCAGATATGGAAGGCTCTCGGTCTCGAAGGCTGTAGGCTGCAATGCCAACGGCCACGCATAGGAGAGCAGTAAGGGAGGCGGTGGCGACAATCGGGCGGTGCAGCACGCTCCATATTCCAACCAGGAGGGGCCTTCGTTCTGAGTGAATCGGTCGGAGAGCTGGGGGGCTGGCGCTGGCGATCGTTTCCGCGTGAGCGCGTTCGAGTACTCCGCTCAATAGAGCGGGTTCGTCGAGGTCGGTGGCGCCGTCGGCGATTCGCCGTCCCGCAGCAACAGCCCCCAATTCGTTCGAGGTGATACGGCGGAAATCGGAATAGAGTTCCTGGCAGTTGGCGCAGCCCGCGAGGTGTTCATTAAGTTCAGCGAACTCGGACGCAGACAACTCCCCAATTGCGGCGAGTGCGCATAGCTGTTCAAAGCGTTCGTCTTTGACGTGATCAGGGCTCAAATCGCAATTCACCATTTCGGGGTAGGCTTTGGCGTTCCTCTGCAGGCTTGGCTTCGGATCGCGTGCGCAGAAAGATTCTCAACGCCTTCAAACCCCTATAGTAGTAATTTCTCGTATTGGTCAAAGTTTCTCTTACAATTTCAGAAGTTTCTTGCAGGGTGTAGCCTTCAAAATGTACTAACTCCAATACCTGGCGCTGTTTCGGGTTTAACGCGGCGATTCCGGACTCTACAAACCGCGCCCATTCCGCTGAACTTAATCCCAGCAGCTGCGAAGGTGAAATCTTCCGAAACTCCTGCGCCTCCCCCAATTCCTCCTGGGAATAGAAATTCCGTATGCGTAGGTAGCGCCGCCGAAGCAGCGATTTGAAATAGGCGAATTGCAAAATCCATGTTTTCACGGAGCCGCGGGATGGGTCGAATTTCTCACGCTGCAGATAAATCGCAAGAAAGACCTCCTGTAATAGGTCCTCTGCCTCCAGACGGTCGCGAAGAATTCGGAACGAAACAGAAAACACCTGGCGGCAATAGCGTTGAAACAGAGTGGCGAAACAGTCCGAACAGCCCTCGCCGATACAGCGTACTAGAGCCTCATCGGAGAGCGATGGCGAGTGCGGGTCAGACATGGGAGTGTTAATTCTGGCACCGCTTGACGTACGCGAACAAGGGGGTGCCCCCAACAAAAATAAATTGGCCCGGGTGACACAAATTAGCCGATTCAGGAAACGCCCTAGTCCCACGGCCTGTTCCGAAGAGTGGCGGCTGAGAATTATTGCCAGGGGGGAATCTTGTTGTGTGACACAAAATTGCCTGATCGAAGAAATACATATCTAGACATACTGAACGGACATGGTTCGTGATTGCCGATCGGGTGGTGACGATCCGGAAGTGACGATCCGGAAGCGCAAAGATTGCAAGGGAGGAACTTTGGGAACAATAGCGGGCAGTCTGGGCAGCGAACACGAACGCGGAAACAGTTTCATCGGTTCGTTCGCCAGCAACAAAGACACGCATGTGAGGCAAGTCGTGGTGCGTGCCCGAGAGGAATTGGTCCAGTTGCTGCAGCAGCGCGCCGACCTGATGAGGCGGATCGGAACTCTGAAGCAGACAATCGCGGGCCTGGCCAACATTTTTGGGGATGCCGCGCTAAGCGAAGAATTGCTCGAACTGGCTGGGGAGCACAAGGGCAAGAGGCGCCAGCCGGGATTCACGAATGCCTGCCGCATGATCCTGATGGAAGCGGCGCGGCCGATGAGCGCGCGCGACGTCTGCGAAAAAATACAGGAAAAAATGCCAACCATGCTGGCTCGTCACAGAGATCCGATGGCCTCGGTAGCCACGGTGCTGAATAGGCTCAGGAACTATGGAGAGGTCGAGCCGGTTCTGACCAACGGCCGGCGCGCTTGGCTGTGGACCGCAGAGGAGCCTCCGGAATGACCTCCTCAAAGCCTAAAATCCTTGAGTTTTATCACTAGCGGTCTTCGAGGGTTCTCAGGAGCGAGAGCCCGAGATTAGGTCTCATCCGACGAAGTTCACCAGCGTTCCGATTCCTTCGATCGTGATGCGGATTTCGTCGCCGTGTTTGAGAGTGAAGGAGTCAGGCGGGACAATCCCGGTTCCAGTGAGCAGGAAGCATCCATTCGGGAAGACGTTCTCCCGGTACAGATACTGAACCAACGTTGCGAAGTCACGTTTCATGCCGCTGAGCGCCGTAGACCCAGCAAAAACCTTCTCGCCCGTTCGCAGAATCTCGATGCCTATTTCCGTCGCAGGTGGAAGCGGCTCTGAGGTGATCAGTATGCCGGGACCCAGTGCGCAACTTCGGTTGTAGACCTTTGCCTGCGGCAGGTACAAAGGGTTTTCGCCTTCGATGTCGCGCGAACTCATGTCGTTACCGATCGTGTGGCCCAGAATCTTCCCAGCGGGGCTAATCAGCAGAGTGAATTCGGGCTCCGGCACTGACCAGATTGCATCCTTCCGTACGGCGACCTTGCCGCGGTGACCCACCACGCGGTTCGCTGTGGCCTTAAAGAACAGCTCTGGCCTTTCCGCGTTGTAGACCCGATCGTAGAAACTTCCTCCTCCGGCGGATTTCGACTCTTGCATGCGTGCGTCACGGCTTCTGTAGTAGGTGACGCCCGCCGCCCAAACTTCCTGGGCTCCGATGGGCGCGCGAATCACGGAATCGTCCAACTGGTTTTGTGTCGAGCCGTCCGCGCGGCGGACCAACTCCCTCAGGTGCGTCTCCAAATCGTCCTGCGTGAGCAGTGCATCCCAGGAGCAATCCGCGACCGTGTAGAAAGTGTTGTTGTGCTCGATAACGCAGCCGGAATCCGTGCGATACAGCTTGATTGGTTGCTCTGACATTAGCGGCGATTCTATATGAATGGGAACTCACCGGGAACGCCATGCCATGTCAAGAGCCACCCAAACTTGCGGCAGAAGCTAAGGAAGACTACATTTTGCCGATACCGTGATCACGCCAATCTCTCTCGATTCCGTTCTGGAAAGCCGCGGCCTCGAATTAAATCGTGTGGCTACCCACGCTTCCGGCCCCCCGGGAAAACTTCTACTGAACGCCGACATGCTCCTCAACCAGCCTTCTGGGGACCTTTTTGGCCTCAGCATGGATGTTGGCATGGGATGGAGTCCAGAACATCTTTCCGGCCCGGAAATCCTTCTGCTGAGCACGCACGGGGGTTTGAATGCTGAGAGTGGCGCGCCCGTTGCCTTGGGATTCCACACGGGGCACTGGGAAGTCGGACTGTTGGTGGCCGAGGCTGCCCGCGAACTGAAATGGTTGGGAGCGGTTCCCTTCAGTGGGGCAGTCACCGATCCTTGCGACGGACGCACGCAAGGCACGACCGGCATGTTCGACTCTCTTCCTTACAGGAATGATGCAGCCGTGGTTTTCCGGCGGCTTATCCGTTCACTGCCCACGAGGACAGGCGTTATCGGCATTGCCACCTGCGACAAAGGTTTGCCCGCGATGATGATGGCCCTCGCCGCGATGAGCGATTTGCCAACCGTGCTCGTGCCTGGAGGAGTAACGCTACTTCCGGAGACAGGAGAGGATGCTGGCAAGGTGCAAACCATCGGCGCGCGTTTTGCTCACCAGCAAATCACGTTGGACTATGCGGCAGAAGTGGGATGCCGGGCGTGCGCCACTCCGGGCGGAGGCTGCCAGTTTCTCGGGACCGCCGCAACCTCGCAGGTTGTGGCCGAGGCTCTCGGACTGGCGCTGCCTCACACGGCACTAGCGCCATCAGGCCAAGCGGTCTGGCTGGATATGGCAAAACGCTCAGCCAGAGCAGTGCTTCGCCTGCATCAGACTGGGCTAACCACGCGTGGCGTTCTCACGGACTCCGCTCTGCAGAACGCAATGGTGCTGCACGCTGCTTTTGGAGGCTCGACGAACCTGCTGCTGCATGTGCCGGCGATCGCGTATTCTGCGAATTTGAAACGGCCGACCGCCCTGGATTGGGCGCGCATCAATCGCAAGGTTCCTCGCCTGGTGGACGCCCTGCCAAACGGCCCCAACAACTACGCGACGGTTCAAGTATTTCTTGCCGGTGGCGTCCCGGAGGTGATGCTGCATCTGCGACGTGCCGGACTTCTCGACACTCGCTCCAAAACCGTCTCCGGGGAAACGTTGGACGCAAGCCTCGACTGGTGGGAACAGAGCGAACGCCGCCGCCAACTTCGCTCGACACTGAAGCAACAAGACGGCATCGATCCCGATGACGTGATCATGAGCCCCGACCGCGCCCGATCCCGAGGCCTCACTCCGACAGTATGTTTTCCTTCGGGCAACATCGCTCCAGAAGGCTCAGTCATCAAGAGTACGGCCATTGATCCCGCCGTCGTCGGCGACGATGGCGTTTATCGCAAGCAAGGTCCTTCGAGAGTGTTCACTTCCGAGAGATCCGCCGTTCGCGCCATCAAGAATCATGAGGTGCACGAAGGCGATGTCATGGTTCTTATTTGTGGAGGACCCCTGGGCTCGGGCATGCAGGAGATTTACCAGGTCACCTCGGCCTTGAAGCATCTACCGTTCGGAAAGCACGTAGCCGTGATTACTGACGCGCGTTTCAGCGGAGTATCGACGGGCGCGTGCATTGGTCATGTTTCTCCTGAAGCGTTGGCGGGCGGAGCCATCGGAAAACTTCGAGACGGGGATCTGATCGAGATCGTTGTCGACCGCGTTAAGCTCGAAGCGAGCGTCGATTTCGTCGGCGAAAATGGCGACGTTTTTGATTCGCAGGAAGGCGCTCGTCGGCTCGCTCTGCGTCTCCCCAGGACGGACCTCGCACCCGACCCGTTGCTGCCGGCAGACACTCGATTGTGGGCTGCGCTTGTGCAGAAAAGCGGAGGCGCATGGGCGGGCTGTGTCTATGATGTCGAGGCGATCGTGCGGGCTCTTGAAACCGATAAGAACTCGACATCCTAATGTGCTGTTCCAGTGTGGT
>DASRRV010000227.1:0-22693 GCA_035695545.1 Candidatus Sulfotelmatobacter sp.
GAGAGAGTGTCCGTCAGCAAGCGCGCCAGGGATTGTTCGATATGGGATACATAACGGCCGACGGTACTCCCACGCTCCCAGACAAGAAAAAAGGCGGACAAGTCTGTCCGCCCCACACAACGAGTTCAAAACCGACAACCAAACCTGAGAACTGAGAACCGAGAACTGAGAACTGCTTAAGACCCTTGTTTCTCGAAAACAATCTCCGCCTTCTTCGCTGCCATCTTTTCCTTGCGGAACGCGCGAGCTACATCGCCGAGAGGCGTCGGCGGCGGCAACACCGGGCCAAACTCCCAGACCGGGCGCTCTCCCTGGGCATAGGTGTAAGTGCTTCCCATGCCGCCGACGAGAGGACGCTCTTGCGCCATCTCATGCTGTTCGGCGTGCTGCGGGTTTTCCGCCATCTGCAGCGGCTGTACATGGTTGGATATCGAAGGGCCGCCGACTTGTCCCACGGCGGTGGCGGCGCACAGGATGACTAATACGAGAAGTGTGGTTTTCATGGCGTTTTGTCCCAATTCACAACACAGGGGTGCAACCGCCCTGCCATCCTAAATGCCTTAAGATTGATGCACTTACGCGGAAGAACGAAGAGGCGGCGCAAGACTTTGCAGTTTTATGGAATCCCGCAGAAGCCCCAAAACGCGTGCCAGACAAGGGAAGTCCTCTGTGTCTCGTCTGCGCTCTCTGTGTCAAAAAGCTCTTTGCACTCCCCTTCGGAATGAGCGTTCGCGCGCACCCGCAAGTGGATACCAGTGCGAGTTCAGAAGTCGTCCACACTTTCTCAAAGATGGACGCGTCGGGAATGTACTAATGAGAGGTACGTGAACTGACGCGTACCGACATAGACCAAATCGGGACACGAATTCGCATGGTGTTACACCGTTTTGTGATTTGACTCATAGATTCAAGTAATCGCAGTTACCAGGAGATCATACTTCGCTCGTTAGGTTCGAATTGCCAGGTAATCAAACACCTGTCAATTTACTAACGAGGTTTGCTCTCCCCCATGAGACGTTTATCGTTGCCGCTCGTGTCGCAGGCAGCGCTTTGTGCGCAATCGATCGCCAGCATTTCCATCATCACTCCAACGCTTCCCAACGGCACAGTCGGGATCGCATATTCATCCAAGATTGCCGCCAGAAACGGTTGCACGCCCTATGTTTGGGCGATCACCGGCACGTTGCCGCCGGGTTTCATTTCCACCGTGAATGCGCAATCGCTCAGCTTGTCCGGAACGCCGACCGCGGCTGGTTCCTACTCCTTCAACGTTGCGGTCAAGGGCTGCGGAGGCCGCACAGCGACTGCGTCATATACCGTGAGCATCGGGCTTGCGCCAATCCATGTAGTGATTTTGAGTTGGACAGCCTCTACCTCGAATGATGTCGCGGGCTACAACATGTATCGCGGAACAGACGGAGTGAGCTGGCAGAAGATTAACTCCGGAGGCTTGATCTCCTGGACAACTTACAGCGACTCCAGCGATGCGAACCACACGACTTATTACTATGCGGCAACCGCGGTCGATATCTACGGTGCGGAGAGCGTGAAGTTTACGCCAGTTCAAGTGCGCGTTCCCTGAACGAGCTCAATCCTCTGAGCCCGATGCTCTTCTCCGCGTCCCCCAGTATTCCCTCTGCGAGCTCGGCGGTCAAAGGCGGAACCACAAAGGGCACGAAGGTTTACGGAGAAAAACCTTATCCATGTCTTCCTTCGTGGACC
This sequence comes from Candidatus Sulfotelmatobacter sp., assembly GCA_035695545.1. Taxonomy (GTDB): domain Bacteria; phylum Acidobacteriota; class Terriglobia; order Terriglobales; family Acidobacteriaceae; genus Sulfotelmatobacter. The sequence goes on from DASRRV010000227.1 coordinate 1,723, forward strand.
TTCGTGTCCTTTGTGGTTTGCGCCTTTGATTGCCGGCCCGCTTCGCAAGCCCGCTGAGGTCGGCGGAATCTCGTTCGACGCTTGCGCTCCGGCAAACCAATTGGAGCCGATGTGGTTCTAAGGGCGAAGTGTCCATCCGGGGAAGCGCGTTGAGGTTGCGGATGGATATACTTCTTGGGGACGTTCGGTTTAACCCATAACGGAGGAAACGTAAGGATGAAGCGCTGGCTGACGGCGATGCTCTCGGTGTGTTTGATTTTCTTGGCTGCGGTCCCGGCCTATTGTCAACGAGGGACCGTTGGGGTGGATTTTGGACAAACCTCCGACAAATTTGGTGGGCTGACGGCGAACGGCGGCTTCGAAGGCATCCTCGAAGGCGAAGGGATCGTCTTGAAGAGCTCGGACCGGGACCATGGAGCGGACGTAATAGCTGGTGGCGAAGTGCGGTTTCCATCCGATACGGCGAGTCATGCCAAGGAGTTCGCGGTGTTCGGCGGTGTGGCCTTTCATTTCGGCAAGGGCTTCTCCGCCGGCTTTCATGGACAGGTGCGTAGGATTTATTTGCCGCCGACCGTCGAGGGAACGCAGACATTTTATCGGGCGCGGTTGTCGGTGCTGGAATTGCCAGGGTTCCTGGAATACAAGTTTGGTCCGAACCGGCACGCGTTTCTGCGGGCGGATGGTGGAGCGGAGTTCAATCCGCATTTTCACTACTCGGTGGGGAACGGGTTGCCAAATCCGAATCTCGACCACGGCTATATGATGCGCGGAACCTTGGGATACGTTTTTGGGAAGTGGTACGCCAAGGGGTTCTACGAAACACGGTACTTCAAGTTCAGAAATAATCTGGGCAATCCGAGTGGGCTCTATAACTGGCGCGATGACGTCGTTGCCGGAGGAGTCGGGCTCGTCTTTTGAAGGACATCGCGCGTTGCATCAACAGTCCGCTGAGTATCGATGGAAATACGACGCGGATCGGCTGTCGCTCGCGGGAATTGAGCTGTTGCCTGAGAACGGGTGACCCGCGCCTACAACTACCTGCACAGACTGTTTCCTGGACAACTTAGTCGAACGCGGAGCTGCCCTCCCGGCAGATTTCGAATGCTTGGTTTCCTCTTGTCGGGCGTGTTTCACGACCTAAGGTTCACGACGTCTGACTAATCAGGTTTGACAGCACATTCAGATAGGGACCATGATAGCCGCTTGACGCTCAGAACCATGAGGCGACAAAACATCGATCGGAAAATCGAAATTGTTCAGGCGGTGGTATCGTCCTGTGCGCCCCACGCGTCGTGCACACTCGTCTTCGGGGTCATCATGGGTATCTCTGGAAGTCGTCGTCGCCCTCTTCGGCTGCATGTAGCGCGCTTTTCAGACGATCATGTTGACTTTGCGGGTGGGTCGCAATGATCGACAGCACGCTGAGCCACGAGTCGATTGCTGATCTGCTGGCGACCCGATTCCGGCAGATGTTTGGGACCGGGATGCGCATGTTTCGCGCGCCGGGCCGCGTGAATCTGATTGGAGAGCACACGGACTACAACGACGGCTTCGTAATGCCGGCGGCGATTGGGTTTTATTCGTGGGTAGCAGCAGCGAAGCGCCAAGACCGCATTGTAGAGGCCTATTCCGACCGGTTCGACGAAAAGATCAGTTTGTCGCTCAATACGCTGGCGGGTCCGCCACGCAGACACTGGAGCGATTTCATTCGCGGAGTCGCGGCCACGATCGTGCAGGCGGGACATAAGTTGTCCGGGGCGAATCTTGTGATTCATGGCGAGGTTCCGCTGGGCGCGGGGCTGAGTTCGTCGGCTTCGCTGGAAGTCGCGACGGCGCTGGCTTTCACGTCAACCTCTGGGCTTGTGTTGCCGCGCCTTGAGATGGCAAAGCTTTGTCAGATGGCAGAACATGAATACGTGGGCACGCGCTGCGGAATCATGGACCAGTTCATTGCGACGTTTGGAGCGGCGGGCAACGCGCTGATGCTGGACTGCCGGTCGCTGGAGTATCAACTGCTTCCGGTTCCGCAAGATGTGCGGCTGGTGGTTTGCAACACCATGGTGCGGCACGAACTGGCGTCGGGAGAGTACAACCGGCGGCGCGCGGATTGCGAAGCCGGTGTGAAGTTGCTGGCGCCGTATCGCGCGGGAGTGCGCGCGTTGCGCGATGTCGAGATCGCGGATCTGGAAAAGCACAAAGATGTTTTGCCGGAGACCATCTATCGACGGTGCCGTCACGTGATTACAGAGAACCAGAGGGTGCTCGATGCGGCAAAGGCGCTTCAGTCAGGAGATCCAGATCGTGTTGGTCAGTTGATGTATGCATCGCACGCCAGCCTGCGCGACGACTACGAAGTAAGCTGCAAGGAGCTTGATCTGCTGGTCGAGTTGGCAGCGGGAAGTTCTGGCGTGTATGGCGCGCGTATGACCGGCGGTGGTTTTGGGGGATGTACGGTGAATCTTGTGCGTACGGACTGCGCCGAGGCGTTTCGGACGCACATTGCTCGAACCTACCAGGAGGCGACCGGGATTGCGCCCGATATTTACATTTGTGAGCCTGCGCAAGGCGCGGAGGCCTGGCCTGTGGAGGGGAGTGTTTAAGGGTGGAAACCCCGGGTGCCCGAAATTGCGGTCGTGAATTGCTGGTGTTGGTCGCAGTGCTGATGGTTTTGGCGGTGGCTCCGCTGTGGGCGCAGGATGCTGCTTCGCAGGGAACTCAGGTCGAAGGTATTGTTCGAGACGCAGGTGGAAAGCCGGTTGCCGACGCTTCGGTGGTTCTACGAGAAGCGGATCATTCGGAATCGCGATCAAAATCCCTCTCAAAATCTCTTGAGGTCAAAACGAACGCGGAAGGCTTTTTTGCGTTCGCGACGGTTCAGGCCGGTACTTACACGGTCAGCGTGGAGAAGCCCGGTTTTCATGGAGCGAATGAAGATTCCATCAAGCTGTCGCCGGGAGAGAAGAAACATTGTGAGTTTGTGCTGGTGAGTTGGGGAGCATCTTCTACCGGCATCGAGTTGGACGACCGCCCTAACTTCACGGTAGCAGGAATTAGCGATTCGACCGGATCGGGTGGACACGGATCAGAGACTCGCATGCGGACTGGCGAGGTGCTTGCGAAGGAGACTCTGCATCTTGAGTCCGGTGAGCCTGCAGGAAACGCGGGCGGAACGGCGGCGCCGGGAACTCTGGCGCATGCTTCTGAGAATTCTCTGCGTGCTGCTCTGGTCGAGAATCCTCGCGGTTTTGAAGAGAATCACAATCTGGGCGAGTTCTACCTTCGGTCTTCACGATGCCGCGAGGCGATTCCACTGTTGGACACTGCGTCACGAGTAAATGCGAAAGACCATGCGAATGCCTTCGATTTGGCTCAGGCTCTGAAAGACTGCGGGGAGTTTGCGCGTGCACGCGAGCTTGCGGATCGAATGCTCGCGAACGACAAAGATCTGCCCAAGCAGCAGGGAGCGGATCTGCATCGCGTGCTCGGCGATCTTGACGAAAAACTGGAAGATCCTCTTGCGGCGGTGCGGGAATACGAACGTGCTGCCGCGTTGGACGGGAGCGAGCAGAATTATTTTGCGTGGGGAGCGGAGTTGCTGCTGCATCGGGCGGCGGCGCCGGCAATTGAAGTGTTTGGCAAGGGAGCGCGTCTGCATCCGGAGTCGGCGAGGATGCTGTCAGGGTTGGGAGCGGCGCTTTATACAAGCGGCTCAGCGGAGGATGCGGCGAAACGATTGTGCGAAGCGTCCGATCTGGATCGGGCGAACTCCGCGGCGTATCTGGTTCTCGGAAAAATTCAGGAGGCGGCTGCGGCGGCGCTGCCCTGCGCCGAAGGAAAACTGGCGCGCTTTGCGCAAGAGCAGCCAGCGAATGCGCTGGCGAATTACTACTACGCGGTGGCCCTGTGGAAGCGAGACCGAGGATCGACGGATGCAGATACGCTACGGCGGGTGCAGGCGCTTTTGGAGAAAGCGTCTGCGATGGATGCGAAGCTGGATGTAGCGTACTTGCAGCTGGGTAATTTGCAGTTCGCGCGGGGAGCGTTTCCGGAAGCCATCACTGCCTATCAGAGGGCGATTGCGGCGAATCCGGATGGGAGCCAGGCACACTACCGGCTCGGGCAGGCCTACAAACGAAACGGCGAGGACGCGAAGGCGCAAGTCGAGATCGACAAGTACAAAGAGCTGGACCAGACGGAAGCCGCCACGATTGAGCGGCAAAGGCGGGAACTGCGGCAATTTCTGTTTGTACTGGGAGATCAGCCGGGGGCTTCGCGTGCGACGTCAGATCCGGCTGTACCGTCAGCTCCAAAATAGTTTTGCCGCAATTCACTCCACAAACGTCCCTCACAAATTGCGAAATATCCGATCAGTCGTACATGAATCATTTGAATTCACGGTCTAGGCGCGAGTAAGATTCATGTCCCACTCGGAACAATGCACGGGCCCAGAAAGGTGACTCGATGAGAACGCTTACTTGTCTGTTCTTTGCAATCCTGTTCGCTGGCTTCATCTCGACTAGTGCCGCCTCCCAAGCCAGCTACGACTTGCGTTCGCCGGATGGGCGGATTGAAGTCAGAATCCGCACTGTGGGGCAGATCAGTTACGACCTTGTGCTGAAGGGGCAAGCGGTCCTGGAAAATTCCAAGATCTCTCTCGACGTGGAGCACAAGAAGCTTGGCGTGCAGCCGAAGGTGATCGACAGCAAGCAGCGTTCGTACGATCAGGTTGTTGAGCCCGTGGTCCGGCAGAAATTCGCGAAGATTCGCGATCACTACAACGAATTGCGACTGAACATGGACGGCGGATATGCGGTGGTGTTCCGCGCCTACAACGAAGGCATGGCTTACCGCTTCGAGACAACGCTGCCACAGGCGCAGGTGAAGATCTACGGGGAAGAATCGGCGTTCAATTTCACCTCGGACTTTGTCGTTTACTATCCGCAGGAAGACAGCTTCTTTTCGCACAACGAGCGCAAATATCTTCCACAACATTTGCATGAGATTGCGCCCGAGTTTCTGGCAACGTTGCCCGCAGTTGTCGATGTGACGCACGGAGCGAAACTGGCGATTGCGGAATCGGACGTAGATTCTTATCCGGGATTGTGGCTGCATGGCACGGGCGGAACCGGGCTGGCGGCGACCTTTCCTCCTTACCCGCTGAAAGAAACTCTTACGGGCGATCGCGATTACAGAGTGACGGAGAGCGCCGATTACATCGCGGTGACTGCGGGCACGCGGAGTTTCCCCTGGCGCGTGATTGGGTTCGCCGAAAAAGATGGCGATCTGCTCACGAATCAAATCGTCTACCTGCTGGAGAAGCCGTCGATGGTGGAGGACACCTCGTGGATCAAGCCGGGGAAGGTCGCGTGGGACTGGTGGAACTTCAACAATGTTTACGGCGTGGACTTCAAGGCGGGAGTGAACACCGCGACTTACAAATACTTCATTGACTTTGCGGCGAAGTACGGGCTCTCGTACATCATTCTCGATGAAGGTTGGTACAAGCTGGGCAACGTGCTGCAGGTGGTTCCGGAAATCAACATGGAAGAGCTGACGGCTTATGCCAAGCAGAAAAATGTTGGAATTATTCTGTGGGTGGTGTGGAAGACGCTGGATGACCAGCTGATTCCGGCGCTCGATCAGTTCGAGAAGTGGGGCGTGAAGGGAATCAAAGTGGATTTCATGCAGCGCAGCGATCAGGTGTTGATCGACTACTACTATAAAGTCAGCAGAGAGTGCGCGAAGCGAAAGATGCTGGTAGATTTTCACGGCGACCAGAAGCCGGCGTCGATGACGCGCACCTGGCCCAACCTGATCAGCACCGAGGGAGTGCGCGGGATGGAGTGGAGCAAGTGGAGCGCGGAGACGGAACCGGAGCACAACGTGACGCTCCCGTTTACTCGGATGTTTCTTGGGCCGATGGATTACACGCCGGGTGCAATGCGGAACGCGACCAAGCTGACGTTCGCGCCGATTTTTGGGCAGCCGATGGCGTTGGGAACGCGCTGCCATGAACTGGCCATGTACGTGGTGTACGAGAGTCCGCTGCAGATGTTGTCGGACAGCCCGTCCAACTATTTGCGCGAGCCAGAGATCATGGAGTTTCTCGGTCCGGTGCCGAGCGAATGGGACGACACCAAGGTGCTGGACGCGCGCATCGCGGACTACGTGGTAGTGGCCCGAAGAAACCGCAAGGCTTGGTACGTAGGCGCGATGAATGATTGGACGGCGCGCGATCTGGAGATCGATTTGTCATTCCTGCCCGACGGGAATTTCACGATGGACGCCTACCAGGACGGGGTCAACGCGGATCGCAACGCGAGCGACTACAAAAAGATCACCATGCAGGTGAGCCGAACGACCAAGGTGAAACTTCCGCTGGCGAGCGGAGGAGGATGGGCGGCGAGAATCCATCAGTAGGCTTAGAACTCGTTTCATAAATGGTTGACAGAGCGGAGAGAGCAGACCTCAGAGGCTAAAGCCGCTGACAAGTGTCACCCATTGACGAAACCTGCACAGGCGCATGCCCGTACCGCTGGTACTCGCGCGCTTGCCGCTCCTTCGGGGTGTGCCGAGGTCAACGAATGAAATGGCTTGGTTTCAACAGCCGGCTTGATCTCCGTAAGGCTGCCGCGCCATTGAGCGCTCTATGGAGCTTCGGACAGCCAAGCCGAAGGTATGTTCTTAGGATCGCGTGGAGCGCAGGTCACACGTCCCCTCGGCGTCCGCGTCAATAACGCCTGAGTTGGGCACGTGGCTACGAGGAAGCGTTGCCGAAAAACATCGACACTTCCAGTCGGTGTGCCGCCGGAAAAGATGATTTCATAGATGTGTCCGTTGGGTGCTGAGACCACGCCAACCGCCATAACGGTGTCCATCGTCTGTAGTCCGTACCTGACCCTGAACGAGTGATGTGATGCGAATGCATGTAGTGCGCAATCCGTGGCGGCGTCTGGATTGCCTCGTACAGGGACACTGCCGCAATTGACCGCATTCCTACCTGAAATCCATCGACTCTTCCACTCCATGGAGTCGCCCAAGGTCCTCACGAAGGCGGCTTGAGCGCCTTCGGACGTGTACAAGACAAACATCGGGACAGTTATACCTACGGCAGCGACAAGTAGGATTCTTACGCTCCTCGGCGGTGACACAACTCGCTGTCCTTTTGGAGGCTTAGAAGTACCAACCATATTAGACACCGAATGGGCGAAAGCATCCGCCTAACTGTCGATAGACTGTTTACGTGACCAGCTCTATTGTCGGCGAGATTTCGGAAGCGCGCGCATGGCTCCGGTGGAGATGCCGCCATCGACGAGGAGCGTTTGCCCGGTGATGTACTGGCTGGACTCGGAGGCGAGGAAAACTACTGCGCCGTCGAGATCGTGCGCTTGGCCTGGGCGCTTGAGCGGAATACGCTCGCAGAGATATTCCACCCACTCTTTGTTTTCGTAGAGAATCTTGTTCTGCTCGGTGCGGAACCAACCGGGAGCGAGGCAGTTGACGGTGATCCCGTGCGGACCCCAGTCATCGGCGAGGCTCATTGTGAGTTGGCGAATGCCGCCGCGGCTTGCGCCGTAAGGGGCGAGGCCCGCGTAGCCCGCGACACTGGTGACCGAGCCAATGTTGATGATGCGGCCGTAGTGGCGCGGGATCATGCGGCGCGCCATGGCTTGCGCAACAAAAAAACTTCCACGCAGATTGGTGTCGAGAATCAGATTCCAATCGTCCCAGGTGACGTCGAGGGCGGGTTTGCGGACGTTGCATCCCGCGTTGTTCACCAGAATGTCGATGTGGCCGAAGGCTTCTTCGGCGGCGGAGACCATGCGCTCGATGCTGGCGTGATCGCGCACGTCGAGTTCGAGGGAGACGGTTCGGCGGCCGAGAGCTTTGATTTCCGCTTCGAATGCCGAAAGGGAAGCGCGGGTGCGGCTGGTGAGAACGAGATCTGCTCCGGCATTGGCAAGGGCGCGGGCGAAGTGTTGGCCGAGGCCGCGGCTGGTGCCGGTGACGATGGCGACGCGTCCGGTGAGATCGAAGTTGTTCGTGGTCTGGTTCACGAGTTCGTTCCGGGAGTGAGAACAACTTTCATCAAGTTGGGTTCGTGCGAATACAAGCGCTCAAACCATCGTGGGCCTTGATCGAGCGGGGCAATCGCGGTGATCAGGGGCTTGACTCGAATTGCGCCGCTCGCGAGGAGTTCGATGGCGCGAGGGTATTCCCCGGCGGATGCGCAGGATCCCTGCAGGCGAATTTGTCGCGCCACGACCTTCTGAAGTGGGAGCGTGATTTCGGGCGTAATGTTACCGACGAGGACGACACTGCCACCTTTGCGAACGCCATCGATTGCGGCAATGATGGTTTCGGTCTTGCCCACGGCTTCGACGGCGATGTCGACGCCGACTCCGTTGGTGAGTTCGAGGATTTGCTGCGTGAGTCCGGATGTGGCGGACAAGGTGTCCGTGGCCCCGAGATCGCGGCTCAGTTTGAGCCGAGTCGGGTCCACGTCCGCGACAAAGATGCGAGAACATCCGGCGACGCGCAAAGCCTGCTGGAGGAGAAGTCCGATGGTGCCGGCGCCGACCACGAGAGCGATACTGTCAGGTGAAACTGGCACCAGAGAAACGGCGTGGAGAGCGACGGCAACGGCTTCGAGGAGCGCGGCTTCGGCGAAAACAAAATTCTGCGGCAGATGATGAACGATGCGCGCGGGGACGGCGACGAATTCAGCGAAGGCTCCGGCGCGGCGATAGTCGCCGCAGGACACTCCGAGGACCTGGCGGCGGTCGCAGAGATTGATGTCTCCGCGAAGGCAGTTGGGACATGCGCCGCAATAGACGGTTGAGTCGAAGGTGACGCGATCGCCTTCGGATATGCCGCTGACGTTGTTGCCTACGGCGGCGATGGTTCCAGCAGCTTCGTGTCCCATGACGATCGGGGGAATACGGCGACCGGAAGAACCGTCGTAGCCGTGCACGTCGCTGCCGCAGATTCCGCAGGCGGCAACGCGAATGAGGACGTCGTCTGGTCCGGGCTCTGGAACCGCGAGGTCGGTGAGTTCGAGTTGGCGATATTGCGACAGCAGGAGAGCTTTCATTTTGTGGGCTTCGATTTCGGCGCGACGGGCGCGATGATCCCATCGCCCTCGCGGATGGTGAGAATCTGGTTTGCGTTCACTTGGGTGAAGCGTTCCGTCTTTTGCGTCGTCGGCCATTTTACTTCGATCAGGTCGACGGCTGGGGCTTTGCCCAATCCGAAGTGGAGGCGCAGATCGCTTTGCGACATGACGCTGGATCCACTGCGGACTTCGTCGATCTGCGTGTGATTGCCGACGACTGTGCGCACGCGGGCGCCGATCGCGGTGGGATTGCACTTGGTCCCGATGAGTTTGATCTTGATCCAGTTCTGTTTGTTGCCGCCGTCATTGCGTAGAAGTGAAGGCGTGTCGTTCATGTTGAGGACGAGCGCGTCGATATCGCCGTCGTTGTCGTAGTCGCCGAAGGCGGCGCCGCGGCTGGAAAAATGCTCGGTGATGCCGGGGCCCATCGCGGCGGACACATCTTTGAATTGTCCGTTCCCCATGTTTTTGTAGACGAGACGGGGATTCTTGTACGTCTGGCTGATTTCGTGTCCGCCGATCTCGGGATAGACGTGGCCGTTGACCTGGATGAGATCCTGCCAGCCGTCGTTGTCGTAGTCAACGAATCCGCAGCCCCAGGCGACGTACTGGTTGTTGATGCCGATTCCGGAGGCGAAGGTCACGTCGCTGAAGGTGCCGTCGCCATTGTTGCGGTAGAGGTTGCAGGTGTCGTCGGCGAAGTTGGTTTTGAAAATGTCGAACCAGCCATCGCAATCGTAGTCGGCGACGGCGACTCCCATGCCTGCCTGCTCGTGGCCGTTCTCGCTGTAGGCGCATCCGGCCATCACGGCGATGTCGGTGAACGTGCCGTCGCGATTGTTGCGGTAGAGGATGCTGGGCTCGGAGTCGACAGCGACGTAAATGTCAGGGAAGCCGTCGTTGTCGAAATCGGTGGCGACCGCGGTGATGGAGTAGCGCGGGCCGGGCTTGAGGACTCCGGATTTTTCGGAGACGTCGGTGAACGTTCCGTCGCCGTTGTTGTGGAAGAGAACGTTGGTATCGCCGGTGAGGCCGCGGGGGCCGCACATGACGGGAATTCCTTTCCACTGGCAGGCTGCGGGATCTCCGGGTTGTCCGGTCTTCACGGGATCAAGCTGAATGTAGTTGCAGACGAAGAGATCGAGGCGGCCATCGCGGTCGTAGTCGAGGAAGGTGCAGCCTGATCCCCAGCGCTGGCGTTCATCGTAGACGCCGGCCTTGCGTGTGACGTCGGTGAAGGTGCCGTCGCCGTTGTTGTGAAAAAGAATGTTGTGTCCCCAGAAGCAGCAGAAGAGATCGTCCCAGCCATCGTTGTCGTAGTCGCCGACGCACACGCCGGTCTGCCATCCAGTGCGGGCGAGGCCGGACTTTTCGGTTACGTCGGTGAAGGTTCCGTCGCGGTTGTTCTTGTAGAGGTGCGATGTGGGAGCTTGTCCGGCGGGCCAGGACTCGCCGAAGCGCGTGCCGTTGGTCAGGTAAATATCGAGCCAGCCGTCGTGGTCGTAGTCGAAGAAGGCGATGCCGCTGCCTTTGGCTTCGATGATGTAGCGCTTGTGGTCGACGCCTCCCCAGACGTTGGGGGTGGTGAGCCCGGCTTCGCGGCCGACGTCGACGAATTGCACGGGAGACGTTGCAGTCGCTGCGGGCGTGGGCGTGGTCTGAAGCAGGATGCCATTCTTCCATTTCCAAAGCGGTGTCGTGAGCGCGTCGAGCAGCGTGCTGCCGAGAACCACCAGGGAAGAGCCGAGAAAACGTCGCCGGGGAAAATTTATTTTCATTACTTCGAGCTCGAGAACTTGGGAAACGCGCGCAAAATAATTCCTGCGCCTTCTTTCACTGCGATGATCTGGTCGGGAGAAAGGTTTGTCAATCGATCGACCTGGCCGCTGGGCCACGTGATTTCGAGCGATTCGATTTTGGTGCGCTTTCCTAATCCGAAGTGAATGCGGGGATCGCTGGCCGACATGTAGCTTCCGCCGCCTTTTGCCTGTTCGACGTGCACGAAACCTTCAGAGGTCAGTTTGAGCGAAGCGCCCGTGCCGTCGCGATTGGACTTGGTTCCGATCAACTGGATGGTGAGCCAGTGATTGGCATTGCCTCCGTCGTTGCGCAGGAGGGAAGGGAAGTCGCCGCGATTGTTGGTGACGATGTCGATGTCGCCGTCGTTGTCGAAGTCAGCCGTTGCGAGGCCGCGTCCGGTGATGGGGCGCATGAAGTCGGCGCCGAGCGATTCGGAAACTTTGTCGAACTGTCCCTTGCCCAGGTTTCGATACATGAGCAGCGGCTCTTTGTAGGACACTTCGCCGTGATAGAGCGAAACGTTGTCGAGCATGGAGCCGTTGGCCTGGAGAATGTCGTTCCAGCCGTCGTTGTCGTAATCCATAAATTTCATGGCGACGCCGCTCATCAGGATGGCTTTGTTTCCGATGCCGGAGCGGTAGGTTTCGTCGGTGAAGGTGCCGTCCTGACTGTTGCGGTAAAGGCGATTCAATTCGAAATCGAGGTGCGTGATGTAGACGTCCTGCCATCCATCGCCGTCGACGTCGGCGGCGTCGATGCCCATGCCGGCCTCATAGCGTCCATCTTCGCTGGCGGCAAGGCCGGAGACTAGCGAGACGTCTTCGAAGGTGCCGTTGTGTTTGTTGATGAACAGGAAATTGGGCCAGGAGTCGTTGGCGATGGCGATATCGGGCCAGCCATCATTGTTGAAATCGGCGAGGACTACGCCCATGCCTTTGGCTTCGGGCTTGCCCACACCAGAGGCGTCGCTCACGTCGGTGAAGGTTCCGTCGTGATTGTTGTGGTAGAGCTTGATGCGCTGGCCTTTGTAGTTGCCGGGATGGCAGTAGGAGCGGTAGCCGGGGCGATGTTCGCCGCACCAGAGATTATTTTTCGGAGTCCAGTCGATGTAGTTGGTGACGACGAGATCGAGCCATCCGTCTTTGTCGTAGTCGAACCATCCGGCACTGGTGGACCACTTGCCCTCGTCGGCGACTCCCGCCTTTCCGCTGATGTCAGTGAAGGTGCCGTTGCCGTTGTTGTGGTAGAGGACGGCGCGGCCGTAGCCGGTGACGTAGAGATCGGGGTAGCCGTCGTTGTCGAAATCGCCGACGGCGACGCCCTGACCGTAGTTGCCTTCGCCGCCGACTCCGGCTTTTTCGGTGACGTCGGTGAAAGTGCCGTCGCCGTTGTTGTGGTAGAGCGCGCTGCGCAAGGGATGCGGCGGTTTGTAGATGTCGGTAGCGCCGGACTGGACGAAGAAAAGATCCATGAGGCCGTCCTGGTCGTAGTCGATCCAGCCAACGCCGGTGCCCATGGTTTCGAGGTAATACTTTTCTTCGGTCTGCGTGGAGTCTTGCTGAAACGTGATCTTCGCGCTTTCGCGGATGTCAGTGAAGTGAATGGGAATGGTCGGTTGCTGAGGCTTCGAAGTCTGCGCTGATGTGGGAACGGCTGCGGTGATCGCGAGGATGAGGGCTGGGATTGCGCGACAGATTCCGAGAGCCAGGGCTGTGGTGCGATTCGCGGTCTTCATCCCCATGTTCTTTTCAGTGTAACGCGGCGGGTCGCGAGAATTCACAAACTGCGATCGGCGATCATCAGCGCGAGCTGAAGCAATTGTTGCCGGGCGACCATGGGAATGGGCTGGCCGCCCAGGGGGGCGGTCGCGGGAGCCTTGGCCAGAGTTTCTTCGATGCGGTTCACGTCGAGGCCGCCGGCGTTGCTGCCTTTGAAGCGGTTGAGGACTTCGCGGGCTTTCTCGATTTGTCCCGTCTGGTAATAGAAAACGCCGAGAGTGGAATAACTGCCGACCCACTCGGGCAGCAAATCGACTGCGCGTTCCAGTTGTGCGGCGGCTTGAGTGGCGTTGCCGCGCAGCACGGAGATGAGTCCCTGTCCCCAGACGAGTTTGCCGGAGCCGGGAATGCGAGCGAGACCTTTCTGCAAGGTCTGCTCGGCGCCATTGAGATCGTTGCCGCGAATCTGGAGCAGGGTCAGCGAGAGATAGTACTGATCGTTGTCGGGATTGCGGCTGATCGCGTTGCGGAAAATTTCCATCGCCTTGGCGGTGTCGCCGACGTGAGCTTCAATGTCGGCGAGCAATGCGAGGAAGGCATCGTCTTGTTGGCCTGCAGCGGAAACTTTCTGAGCGGCTTCGAGCGCCTGCGGGTACTGCCGCTTGCGAAAATAGGCGTTGGCCAGATTGAACTTGACGTCGTCGGAGTCGGGATTGGCGTGCAGGGCGTTCTGGAAATGTTGAATGGCGTCGTCGTAGAGACGGTAGCGCGCGAGCAAGACGCCGACGCCGGTCTGGGTGCGATAGTCGTCCGCACTGATTTGATCGAGTTGGGCGATGGTTTGCCGGGCGTCGGCTGGCTGGCCGAGCTTCAAGTAAGTTTCGGCGAGCAAATAAAGATCCTGCGGCTGGCCGGGATGCTTCTTGGTCTGCTCGGTCAATTCGGTGACGTCGAGCTGCGTGCGCTGCTGGGCAGAGAGGTTCGCGCGATTGTCGAGGTAATCGAAAAGATGTTGATAGGGATAGGGCCCGGTGGCTGAATTTTTCGAGAGCGTCTGAAAGACGTTCAAGTCGCGCTGTGCGGCGTCCATTTGATGGAGGCCACGCTCGGCCATCGCCAGTTTGTAGTAGCCGTCGGCGGGATCGTGGCTTACCTTCACGAAGCGGCGGAGGAGTTCGGCGGCTTCGGCGAATTTCTTGTCTTTGGAGCGGAGATTCGCGAGCTCGAGCAGCGCTTCGGGAAAGTCTGGATTGTAGCGGAGAGTCTGCTGAAATAAATCTTCAGCGCGCGCGTAGTTGCCCTGACGCTCTTCGATGTAGCCGATATTGAACAGGCACGTGCTGTTGTGCGGATCTTTCTTCAGGCCTTCCTGGAAATATTTCAGAGCCTCATCGAAGCGTCCAAGGTGGCGGTAGGAGAGGCCCATGAAACCGTAGGAGCGCGCCGACGGATCGACCTCGATGAGCTTTTGGAATTCCTCGATCGCTCGCTCCGTCTTGCCCGACATGAAGTAGCTCTCGCCGAGAGCGGCGTGAAGATCGGCACGCTTCGGAGCAAGCTTGAGGCCAGACGCGAGCAGGGGAATCGCGTCTTCGAAATAGTTCTGCGTCATGCCGACGCGAGCCATGAGAAAAATCACGTCGGTATTCTCGGGCGCCAACTTGTGAGCGCGCGTCAGCAGTTCGAGGGCGTCCATCGGCCTCGCCTGCTCGAAATAAACCTGCCCCAACAGATAGAGAGTTTCGGTTGACTCGGGTTTCAACTTCAGGGCGCGAGTGAGAGCGAGGTCGGCCTTCGCATAATCGTGTCCTCGGAGATAGGCTTGGCCGAGGTTGTGGAGAATCTCGAAGGTCTCCGGTTGCAGGGCGTTGGCCTGTTCAAGTTCGGCTTGCGCGGATTTGTACTCCTTTGCGGTAGCGAGCAGGAGACCAAGAGTGAAGTGCAACTGAACATCTTGCTTGTGCGCCGCCGAAAGTTCGTGGGCGGCCTGCAACGCTTGGGTCGTCTTGCCGGCCTGCAGGTAAGCGCGCACCAGGTTGAATCGAGTTTCGACCGTCAGCGGACGGGCGCGCTGAAAATGCGGAATGGCCGCGACTGGCTCTCCCTTGGCGAGCAGCAACAGTCCGAGGTTGTAGTTTGCGTCGCGATCCTGCGGAGCGATGCTGAGAACGTTTGTGAATTCTTTTTCGGCGAGGTCGGGCTTCTGCTGCGCGACGTAGAGGTTGCCAAGGTTGTTGTGAGTCTTGGTGGAATTCGGAGCGAGAGTTAGCGCCTGTCGGAAGGCATCGATCGCCTGGCCGTAATTCTTTTCACTGGTGTGAATGATGCCAAGCAGGTTGTAGGCTTCGACGCTTTTGGGATTCAGATTGATTTGCTCTTCGATTATTTGCCTGGCCGGTTCGAAAGAGCCTTGCTGAATCAACGCCTCAGCTTGCTGAAGAGGTGAGGCGACTTTGGCGGCTGGCACGGTTTTGTGAGGGGTGGAATGGGATTGCGGCTGAGTCTGACTGAAACAGGGGACTGCGAAGAGGCTGAGCGCGATCAGGGCCAGAGCGGGAATGATGGGTAATTCTGTTCTTTGAGCAAACATGCCTCTCCCAAAGGCCTCAATATAGCACCTGTAACATTTGCTGAGCCATCTTGTGCTGCGGCTGTTTTTGCAAAAGAGCTTGCAGAACGGCGCGCGCTTTTTCTTTTTCGGTCAAGACCAAATACAGACGCGCGAGGTTGAGGTAGGCCTGATCGAAGTCCGGCGCTCTCTGGATGCAGGTCCGGAATTTTTCTTCAGCCTCAGGATAGCGGCGGGCTTGCACAAACAGCACGCCGAGGTTGTTGAGCGCGTCGAAGTAGTCGGGACGGAGATCGATTGCTTTTTCCAGATACTGGACGGCGTTGTCGGTTTTGTTCTGGCGGGCATAGAGCATGCCCAGGCTGTAGTTGACTTCGGGATTCGTGGGCTCGCTGGCGAGAGCGCGCGTGAGGAGTTGTTCCGACTCGGCAAGATTTCCCTGCCGCCGATATAGATTTCCGAGGTTGACGAGCGCCGTGGCGTAGGCCGGCCGCAACTGCAGGGACCGCTGGAAATTTCGAATCGCTTCGTCGGTATTTCCACTCTGGGCGGCGAGCATCCCCAAATTGTTCCAGGCTTCGGGGTAGTTTGGACGCAACTTCACGGTTTGCTCGAGATATTGCCGGGCCTGTTGGGGAGAATTGCGCCGCAGATAGAGAGTGCCGAGGTTGTAGTAGGCCTCTGGATCATTGGGCTTCTCGGCGATGACCTGCTCAAAGGATCGTGCGGCTTGATCGAGGAATCCGTGTTGAAAGAAAGCCACGCCGTAGGTGAAGTCGTTGCGTTGAAATGAGTCTTGAACGAGAGTGCCCGGGAAGGGAAGCGCTTTGCGGAGGCGATCTTCGGGCGTGCGAGGGATGGACGCGAGGTCTTGCTGCAAATCTTCGACAGCCACCAATCCCTGGTACAGCTTGACGATGTTCCCGGTGTCGTCGATCAGGAAAGACGTTGGGAGGGAGAGATCGCGGTGACGATCGAGCATGTATCGGTAGACGATGTTGTAGATGCCGGCGACTTCCGGTGTGGCCGACAGAATCGGAAACGACAGACCCTCTTTGCTGGCGAACGACTGTAGGGCGCGGGTATCGGATGGGTCATGGACGTTGACGGCGATACGCAGGCCATGAGCAGCGAGGGCTGACTGAGATTTGTTGAGACGTTGCAGTTGATCGCGGCAGGCGCGCGAATCAGGTTTGCAGAACGTGAGCAGTACTGAGGGACCTTGAAGCGAGCGAAGATCACGCAGGTTTCCGGCTTGATCCGGCAGCGAAAAATTTGGAGCCTTCACTGGTTCGATGAGCCAGGTCCCGACGGATTGAGGGAGAGTTTCTGAGCTGGGACGATCGCCCGGTTGAGACCATGATTTCGGAGAGGTTGCGAACGGTTTGGCTTGAAAGTCCTGCGCGCCTTCCTCGATTGCGATCCGGTGATTGACGGGCAGATTGGCTAGTTCCTGCGTGAGGCCGCTGGGCCAGCGGACGGTCGCACGTACAGGGCCTTGATTTTTCCCGAGGCCGAACGAAAGTTCTTTGGTGTGCTGCGACAAGAATCCTGAGCCAGCCTGCAGGTACTTCGTCTGTCGCAGATTGCCCGAAACGACTGTGACTGCAGCGCCGATGGCGTCGCGATTGCTTTTTGTTCCACGCAGACGCAGCGTGATCGAATTGCCGATGCCGGTCATAGCGAGACGCAGGATTCGGATTTGCGGCGCGTTGCGATTCTTCAACACGAGTTCGAGCCGACCGTCGCCGTCAAAATCGGCGAGGGCAAAGGCACGGCTGTCGTCGCGAAAATCCATGCCAACTACGCCGGAGACGTCGGAGAATGTGCCGTCGCGATTGTTGGCGAAGAAGACGTTTCGCTCGTGGCCGTTCCAGGTCGAGTCAGAGCGAATGAGTTCGTTCATGGCGCTCCATCCGCGCTCGTAGTCGCGTGAGGGGCTGGAATCGAGCGGAGATTTCGCAACTACCTGACGCCAGAAAAAGCTGGAGACGTCGCGTTCGTCGGCGCCGGAGATGTAGCCATTCGCGACGTACACATCCGGGTAGCCATCGTGGTCGAAATCCCATGAGTCGGTGGACCACGACCAGCGGCCCATTTCAACGCCGGCATTCATCGCGAGGTTTTGAAATTTGCCGGTGCCCTGATTTCGGTATAGGGAATTGCCGGTCATGTGGCGGCGGTAGAGAGCGCGAATGTTTTCCGGTTCGCCTGCGTGAAAATGGTCTTCTCCGAAAACGCGCATGCCGGCGGCGACCCACATGCCGGCGGCGTAGATATCCTGTTTGCCGTCGTTGTCGAAGTCGAGCCAGCATGCGCTCATGCCCGCTCCAGCTTCGTCGACTTGGGCTTCGGTGGAAGCCGCGGAAAAAGTTCCGTCGCGATTGTTGCGATAGAGATTGTTGCGGCCAAAATCGTTAACGACGTACAAGTCAGGCCAGCCGTTGGCCTTGCTGTCGCCCCAGGAGCAGGCGAAGCTGTAGCGGTCATTCTCGACGTTGAGTCCGGCGGCTTCGGTGCGATCCTCGAAAACTCCGTTGCCCTCGTTGTGGAAGAGATAGTTGGGCGGCCCGTTGCGCGCGTCGAAATAGGGCACCGGATAGCGATACTGCTCGAGACCCTGATAGTAGCTGTAGAGGCAGAAGTAGATGTCGAGGCGTCCGTCGCGATCGTAGTCGGCGGCGGCGGCGTGCGTGAACGCTCCCTGCGGCGGGTGCGCGAAACGGAAGCCGTCTTTCTTGAGAGAGAATTTTCCGTTGTAATCGTTGATGAAAAGCAGAGGCCCGGTTGCGCAAACGACGAGCAGATCTTGAAGACCGCGATTCTGGAAGTCGGCGAACAGTGCGCACGCGGTGAAATCGAGAACGCCGAGGCCGGATTTTTCTGTCACGTCCTCGAAGGTGCCGTCGCCTCGATTGCGATAGAGACGGTTGGGCAGGCCGGCGGGCTGGCAGACGTAGAGGTCATCGAGGCCATCGTTGTCGAAGTCACCGACCGCCACACCGTTGTTTCCGTAGACGTCGACTCCGACGGCACCGTCGAGAACTGTTCGCCAGTAGTCGGCTCCGTGAGCGAACTGAGCTTTGTAGGAGTCGGTTTGCCCAAGAGCATGGGAGGTGATGTCGGTAAAGATGGGGCCGGCGGCGCGGCTGAGAGTTTCACTCGTTGCACTCCACTGAAGAGCTCGCCAGACGCCGGATTCATTGCGTGACCACCGGGTGAGCCAGGAGCCGATTCGCTCTTCGCGGATTTGATTTTCGCGCGTGCCGACGAACTCGTAGCGAATGCGAGCTTCAAGTGTGAGCGGCGATTGGGATCGCTGTGTGACTTCGTATATTTCGAAGTCAGCTGTTTCTAGTTGCTTCAGAGGCGCGAGATAGGTTTTGATTTCGTCGAGGAATTGGTCGCGCCCGGGGAGGAGGGTGGAAGCGAATTCCCGGCGGAGAACTTCGATGGGATCGCCGGGTCGCAATGCGGATTCGCGAACTGGAATGAGTGCGGTGGACTGCATGGAGGCGTCGACGAAGTTGTTGAGGATTGCCGTGGCGGGCGGATCTGTTTTCAGATGATGGCTCCACTCCGCAAGGAGCATGGCGATTTCGGACGCGTATCCTTCGACGACGTACTCGTCGGTGCCGGGGGCGGCGAGGCGGAGGATATCGTCGAGCGGGGACTTGGCGGGATAGTGCGGGGTCAGGCGGTCAGCGAGAGGGAAGGGCGAGGCTTCGACAGAGGCGCTGCGCGGCAATCCGTAGCGGACGAGAGGGTGGGTGAAGGGAGCGGGCAGGAAAAGTGCGGGCGCCCACTGCATCTGCTTCAAGAAAATTCGACGAGAAATCGACCGGTCTTCGTTTCGATCTTTGTTGTTCCGATCTTCGCCGTTCCGATGGGGCATGCCTGCGCGTCCAGTGGATAAAAGCCTCAGCCAGTCTACCAATGGAACGGCTGATTCAACGGGACACGGGGCCTGAGGAGCCTCCTAGAACGAGTTCTGCGCCGATCTGATATTCGCGGCCTTGCGGGTCGCTGGAGTTTGAAAGTTCATGGAGAGCGTCTGCCGCCAGTTGGCCGAGAGTCTCGCGATGAACGTCGACCGTGGTGATCGACGGATTACTGTATTCGGCGAGGCGCGTCTTGTCGAAGCCCGTGACGGAAATGTCCTGTGGAACGCGGAAGCCGGAATTCAAGAGTCCTTTGACCACACCGACCGCAGTGAGATCGTTGACGGCGACAACCGCCGTGGGACGCACCGACAACTTTGCGATGCTCAGGCCGGCAGCGAGTCCGCCTTCGAATCGCAGGTTGCCGGGGAACACGGGCCCGGGTTCGAGTCCCAGAGCGCGCATTTGCTGCTCGTAGGCTTCCAGGCGAGCGTCGTTCGACGTGAGTCCGGGCCTGCCGGCGACGAATGCGATGGCGCGATGTCCCTGGGTGTGAAGGTGCCGGACAATCTGGCTTATGCCGGAAGAGTAATCGATGCGCAGATTACTCATGTATTTACGGACGGGCGCGAGATCGAGGAAGGTGACGGCGATTTTTCTTTCTGCGAGTTGATGGATGAGCTTGACGCTGATCTCGGAGGTCATGATCGCGACGCCACGGACTTTGTGCTCGGCCATGCGATCGGCGGCTTCGCGCGTCCGGCGCGGGTCATAGTTGGTGTCGCTGAGGATGACGTCGTAGCCGAGTTGACGAGCGCGCGTCTCGAAGCCCTTCACGACTTCGGGGAAAAACGGGTTCTCAATGTCGGAGATGATGATGCCGAGCGTGCGATTGTCGCGCGAGGCGAGGCGGCGCGCATTCGCGTCGGGCACGTATCCCATCTGCTTGACCGTCCTGAGGACGAGGCGGCGAGTGCTCGGTCCCACTTTGCCGGTCTTGTTCAAGACGTTCGAAACCGTGGCGGTGGAGACACCGGTTGCCTTGGCGACATCGCGAATGGTCACGCTCATGGTTCGCAGTACTCGATCGGCGCAAACGCCGGTGTTTTCGCTGTGCGGGAAGCGTTGCACACGATGGCGTGTGGATAGCGGTGGAGTGTAACCCAAAAGAAAAATCTTGACAACGCCGAGCGCAGCGTGATATTTCCGACGGACTAGTACATTTGGGTGATTAAGCGTTTAATCGTCGATTTAGGTTAAGCGGTTAATTAGCAAGGGTAAAGTTAGCGATTACGCCCAGCGACTTCCAGATCGCTGGTCCTTCAGAAGTTTGGGGCGAGTGACATTTGGATGGTTGGTTGGCGCGAGGCTTGCCGAGATGCGAGCCAGCGAAGCTCAAAGGAGAGCTCATGAAGCGATACGGATTTGCCTGGGTCCTGCGTAGCTTGTTGGCGGTTTCCATCTTTACTACCCTTGGCATCAAGCCGCTCCTGGCTCAGGTGGATACGGGTTCCATCACAGGCACCGTGACTGACGCTTCCGGCGCCGTGGTAAGCGGAGCCAAGATCACACTGACCAACGAAGGCACCGCCGCGAATCTCGCCACGACATCAGGTTCCGACGGAGGCTACAAGTTCAGCCCGGTCCGCGTGGGCAGTTACAAGCTGGACGTGGCGGCGCAAGGCTTCAAGACCACCAGTACGATACACGTCGCGGTCGACGTGAGTTCGAACGTTCTCATCAATTTCAAGCTTCAGCCGGGAAGCGTGTCGGAAACCATCGAGGTCACCAGCGAAGTTCCCTTGCTTCAGACGCAGGACGCTTCTGTGGGCCAGGTGGTCAATCAGAAGAGCGTGAACGATCTGCCCTTGAACGGGCGCAATTTTAC
>DASRRV010000228.1:0-56804 GCA_035695545.1 Candidatus Sulfotelmatobacter sp.
CTGGTATTTGTCGGGGTCGTCCGAACTGCTGGCGCAGGCGGCTCGGCGATTGGAAAAACACTGGGAGGTGCGACCATGAACCCGACGCCCACCCTGCCGGCATTGCTGGAGAGTTACTTCACCCGGCGTTTGATGGCTCAACGACAAGCCAGCCCACATACGATTGCCTCCTATCGGGACACGTTCCGTTTACTATTGAACTTTGCGCAAAAGCAGTGCGGCAAGTCACCCTCCAGCTTGAATCTTACGGATGTGGATGCGCCTTTGGTCAGTGCGTTTCTCGATGCGTTGGAAAAGCAACGCGGCGCCGCAATTAGCAGTCGCAATGTGCGTCTGACGGCCATCCGGTCTTTCTTTCGCTACGCCGCCTACGAAGAGCCCTCACAATCCGTCCACATTCAGCGCGTCTTGGCGATCCAGAACAAGCGCCAGGCTCGCCCGATGATCAACTTTCTAGTGCGGGAGGAAATCGAGGCGCTGCTCGCGGCGCCAGATCAGCGCATCTGGAATGGACGCCGCGATCATGCTTTGCTGCGGTTAGCAGTGCAGACGGGCCTACGCCTTTCGGAGGTGACGAGTCTCGATCGACAGGCTGTCGTATTGGGCACCGGTGCGCATGTTCAGTGCCATGGTAAAGGACGCAAAACAAGATGCACGCCTTTGACGAAACAGACCGTCGGCGTTTTAAAAGTCTGGTTAAAGGAACCGGCTCGGGGCACTACCAACGTATTATTCCCCACTGTTCGCGGAGGCCAGCTCAGTTCCGATGCCGTGCAGGACCTGCTCGCCAAATACGTCGTCATCGCTCAGCGGCAGCGACCGACGCTGAAGAAGAAACGAGTGACTTTCCATTCCCTGAGACACACTTCGGCCATGGAATTGCTCGCCGCCGGCGTCGATACTTCGGTCATCGCGCTCTGGTTAGGTCACGAAAACGTGGAAACAACCCAAATTTATTTGCATGCCCACCTCGCGCTGAAAGAGGCAGCTCTTGCCAAAACGACACCACTGATCGGTAAGCAGGCTCGGTTTCGACCAAGCGATAAGCTACTCGAGTTCCTAAACGCACTGTAGAGTCAACGGCGGAGGATCGAAAATAATGCCGAGTCGCAAGCGCGAAGATATTGCCATGCGCTTCGATTCCAGTAGCTTCCGGTAGATCTTCAGATTACGATTCGGCATTTCCCGGAACCCGGCATTGTGCCGGAGGTCGTGCCATCGGAAATCCTTTATGCCGGCGGCATCTAGGGCACGCTCAAACCAGCTGCGCGGGCTGCACAATCCACCGCAGACAAGCCCGGAATCTGCAGTGCGCCTGTAAAGCTCAGCTAAAGCATGTAGCGCGCTGGCGTTCAGTGGCACGTGACTGGTCCTGCCGGGCTTGTCGAATGGCACGGTAAGCACACGGCGCCCGAAGTCGACATCCGTCCAACGCGCTTGGTACTGTTCGGCCCGACGCAAGCCAGTGTGAAGGGCTAGTTCGAACTCGGGCAGATGCTCAAGAAATAACTGCACGATAGCTGTACGAAGCAGATCGTCTTCTTCTGGTGAAAGAAATCGCACGTGCCCACTACTCTCGGTCTTGTGTCTGACCAGTGGCGCCGGGTTGTCCTTCAGCTTGCCAGCGCGAATCGCCAACCGATAAGTGAGCGACAAAAGAGAACGATAACGGTTCCAAGTCCCTGCACTCGATTTCTGTGAGTGGAAGCACTCTTCGATTTCCGGCGGTGTGAGGGATTCCGCAGCGCGGTCGGAGAACCATTCCAAGAGCTTACTCATACGACAGCGATCATCTCGGACACTTCGCTTGTGGCGGTCCGAATACTCGAGTGCGTTCCGTGCTATCTCGTGAAACAACAGTGGCGCCCTCCGCAGCTTCTCCGGCAGCTTGCGTCCTTCGAGCGCTTCGGTCTTGCGTTTGCGGTAGAGGTGAAAAGCCGCGCTCTTCGTGCCCGCCTTCTCCCGATGTCGGCGCCCCTGCGCATCGCCTGCTCTCGGTTGGCGAAAAATCTCGATTACGCTCATTGACCTGGACGGTTTGACGTTCAGTGCTGCGTGTAGCCGCCGGTCCAGGTTGGGTGTCCACTGCATGTCCAGAGGCAACTGAGTAGGCTTACGAGTAAAGAGAGTGCGAAGAAGAGAACCATAGATCTAGGAAGAGGCGGCCTGTTGCCAAATTCACTTTTCCCGAAGAACTTGCTCCAACCAAAGGCGATCAACAACGGAGCCATCGCAAGAAGTGCGAAGGTGATCGCTGCAAGTGAGCTGTACCAAGCCCCAAGATCGAGTGCGTACCGTGCGGTACTCTGGCCTTTTTCAAACCGCCATTCGCCGACAAGTTCAATAATGACCATCAACCAAGCGGGGACCGTGAGCCAAACGGTTCCCCAACCTGCTGCCTGACGCGCATCCTTCGATGGCAACTAGAATCCCCTTTGTTGCGGTAAGAAGACGACACAAAGGTATCACCGCTTGTGCAATTTCGCAGAGCTTCCGCAGCGCCGCGAACGCATGGTTGACGAAAAATCCCCCATTTCACTCATCAATCGTGAGTCAAAGACACGTGACTCTGCCGCACTTGTGATGACGCCTAGTATTTTCAACAGTCGACCGTAGACTTCGCTAATCCCTTGAGGATTTTCCTTCCATGCTTGCGTCAAGATTGTGGGCGCTGTTAATGAGCGCCAAGTGTGAAAAGGCCTGCGGAAAATTCCCAAGCTGTCGGTGCTCTTTGGGATCGTACTCCTCCGAGAGCAACCCAACGTCATTACGAAGCCCGAGCAGCCGCTCGAACAGGGTGCGTGCTTCGTCCTCGCGGCCCTGCAGGACGTAGTTATCGGCCAACCAGAAGCTGCAGGCGAGAAACGCACCTTCGTCGCCCGGCAGGCCATCGACGGCGCTGCGGGTGTTGTAGCGCGCCACCAACCCGTCTTGCAGCAGCCTCTCCTCAATCGCCGTGACGGTTCCCTGGATGCGTGGATCGTCGGGCGGAAGGAAACCCACGACGGGCATTAGCAGCAAGCTCGCATCCAGCTCCTTGCTGCCGTAATACTGAACAAATGAGTTCAATTCCCGGCTGAAGCCGAGCCGGCAGACCTCCTCATGAATATCCCGACGCAGCCTGGCCCACCGCTCGAGAGGCCCGTCTTCGCCGAACTCCTGCAGGATGCGAACGGCACGATCGACGGCCACCCAAGCCATCACCTTCGAATGAACAAAATGACGGTGCGGCCCGCGTATCTCCCAAATCCCTTTATCCGGGTTGGTCCAAATCCTTTCCAAGTGGCTAACAGCCGCTCTGGCGAGTCCCCAACCCGCCTCGAGTCCTTGCATTCCCTGGCGCCTCGCCAAGAACGAGGAATCGAGCACTTCGCCATAAATATCGAGCTGTAGTTGTTCCGAGGCGGCATTTCCCACCCGGACGGGCTGCGAGCCCTCATAACCGGGTAGCTCCGGCAGCTCGAACTCGGTAAGACGGCGCTCTCCCGCCAGACCGTACATGATCTGCATCTGATCCGGGCGCCCGGCCACGGCGCGCAGTAGCCAGTCACGCCATGCCGCGGCTTCTTCCTTGAAGCCACTGTCCAATAGCGCGTACAGGGTGTAAGCGGCGTCCCGCAGCCAGCAAAAGCGGTAGTCCCAGTTGCGAGTTCCGCCGATCTGCTCAGGCAAAGACGTGGTGGCGGCCGCTACGATGCCGCCCGTTTCGTGGTGAGTAAGTGCCTTTAGGGTGATTAGCGAGCGCAGAACGGCCTCCCGGTAAGGTCCCTTCCGCGTGTACCGGCTCGACCATTTCTCCCAAGCGGCAGTAACACGCTCAACAACCGTTGCCGCATCCGGGGAACTCGGGATCGGAGAGGAGGAGCGAGACCACGATAAGGTGAAGGGGACCGTTTGGCCTTCCGAAACCTCGAATTCCGCCCGTGTCTTGAGGTCTTCGCCACGCAGCTCGACGGGCGCATCCAGGACGACCCGTTCCGGTCCCGCCATCGCGCATAACCGTCTGTCTTCCAGACGGCGAACCCACGGAACCACGGTTCCGTATTCAAAGCGAATGGCCAGCTCCATCTCCATAGACACACGGCCGCGAACGCCGCGCACCAGTCTGACGACGTCCTGGTGCTCGCCGCGCCGGTCCATGCAGTCAATGACGACAGCGGCCCCTTCCGGACTGGAAAATTCTGTCTCTAAGACAAGCGTGCCCTCCCGGTAGCGGCGAAAGACCTTTGGGTAAGCCGCTCTCGGACCAATGCTCCAATGGCCGTTTTCGCGAGATCCCAGGAGTGCGGCGAAACAAGCCCCAGAATCGAAACGCGGCAGGCAAAGCCAGTCGATAGAACCGTTGCGACCCACCAAAGCGGCGGTGGCGTTATTGCCAATCAGTGCGTAGTCTTCGATCAGCAGCGTCATGGCAGGCTAGCCTCCCACAGGTCCATACACGCGTAGTCTCCCGCGGCTCCGAAAACCTCCTTGATTCCAAGTTCGCGCGACCCAGAAAGGACGCGGCATCCCCGTCGCGCGCTACTTTCAGAACGTCCCGGTGGACCATGTAAGTTTAGTTGCCAAGGACCTAGACCCACCTCGAACCCCTGTCACTAAATTCATCTCCGTTGTCGTTCGTGGGTTGCGCCGGATAATTGCTTTCCGCGCAGAGGGTCATCACGAATCGACGTTCAAGGCTGGCGTCAGAGAGCATGCGCGAATTGCTACCAAACAAATTAAGTACCACCCTCAGTCGGGTGTGCAACTGGCAAAAGCCTCAGCGGTCACATGATTGGCTGACCGTTGCAATCAGGCGTGAGCATTTCGAAAAAACGTGCGATAGCCTGCCCCTGAAGCATGGGGCTCAAAAACAAATGTTCACGAACATTCTGTCGAACTGTTGAATTCGAAAGCTATGTAAGCTCCTCGACTGAGTCTCCCTGGCTACCTGTTCAAATCTGCCGCAGTGTAGGTGCCTCCATTCTTGGAAGAGGACCGCGCGAAAAACCCTACTCAGATGACGGTCGAGCAAGAAACCTTCACAACGCCACCTTAACTCCGGCCAACTTGTGTTCCAACGGATTCAATGCCAATTTTTCATTGTTCAGCACGCCCATATCGCAGGCTCCCTGCACATTTGGTTCCCCGCGGAGCGCGTTGACTCGGCTCCCGGCTTGCCGATGTTTCTTCCCCTCATCTTTTCGCGACGTGGCGTCCGGCGAGCGACTTAGATCTCATACTGTTTCCACAATCCCCCGGCAGGGGTTTTGAGTGCTATGGCCTGTTCTCAACAGCTGACGCGGGTATCCGCCCCCGGTGCTGACCCAGACACTAAGGAAGGTTTGATTACACAGGGGCTTCTTGGCGTGAAGCGACAACGGATTCGCCGCCGTAGGACTACTTCGCTGACAGGGTTTGCAACAAGTGTTCCCGCGCCTCCGCTACCTTCCCGCGTGCCTCGTTGCACATTACAGGGGCCAAACCCGCTGTCTGCAGCTGTAGCAGCTGGCTCAGCTTATGCTTGCTGGATTCCAAACCTTCGAGTAGCGGTTTCGCCTTCTCCGGCGGCTCTCGCAACGCCCCCTGGGCTGCCAGCATGAACTCGCTGTACTTCTCCACGTCCTGCTGGCTTGGTGGAACTCCTTTCGGCACCGACATCCCGATTCGTTTGTAATAGGCTCCCGGGTCCTGCGTGCTTCGCAGTTTGCCCAACCATTTCTCGCCCATCGCTGTCTCCACGCCCCAGGACACGCCCCAATCGAACCCATCTTCCGGCATCGCCTTCACGGCCTCATACAATTCCTCTCGCTGAGCCTCCGGCAGTTTTCCCGGCCCGGCATAGTTCGCCACAGCGCGCAACTCATCCAGCAGTATCGCGCTCGCAACCAGCGCATTTATCACCGGACCACCCCGCCCCAAGTCCTGCGTAAACCGAATCCCCGCCCGCCACGTCTCCACCGCCGCCTTGCTGTCTCCTTTCGCCAGCTGGCGCACTCCCTCCACCGTGTTCAGTTGCTCCAATCCGCGCGACCGCATCAATAGATTGTTGATGTTGAGATTTCCTAACCGGTAGTCCAGGCCCCAGTTGCAGTCAGGCAGGTTTGTGCCCCGCTGCATCGTTTGAATCGAGTCCGCATACACGTCCAGGACCGGCCCCATTTTCTCTTCATTCCAAGCCGTCTCGCCCTTCATCACGGCCAAGAGCATGTTGTGCGTCGCTTCCTCGGTTAACGGGTTGTCGCGCATCTCCTCGATCGCCGCCCAGTATCGCAGCGCCGCATTATTCGACTCAGGCAGGTATTTCGCCTGCGCACGCGCCGAACCGGTAGCGACAGCAATCGCCAGGAATGGTGCTAGGATTCGGAATTTCATGGGCTTGAGTATCCGATTGGAATGGTTGAGCGACGTGTCGACATGAAGGACTCTCTCGCCCCAGAACGCCGGGAGCGATTCGGTCTCTGCTTTATTCCCATTCATAGCTACATCTTGAGTGTTTTCGCTGTGTCGTGCCACGTCACCTACGTAATGGTTGGCGAAACATCCCCATTACACTTAAACCCCCCAGATCGGTCGATTACGACCCCATTGCGAGGTGGCTCAAGGCTTGGCATGAGTGGCGGTTGGAAAACGAAAAGCTGGTGTCAATTCTGGTGTCAGTGTGTTTTGTGATTCGGTGCAATTCCGTGCGCCGTGGTGCATGCCCCTGCCGTGGAATCTGTTGATTCTCTTAGTGGGTGCTCTCCGCTGCGCTTCGATGCGTCTGGGTTGTTCGGATTAAGAGTCAGTTGCTCCCCAGGAGGAATTTACCGGTGGCTGTTTTGGTGGCTGTTGGTTTTGAGATTCCCTGCGCCTCAGTGCATCACGCAGCAACAGTCGAATCTCTAACTAGCTGATTCGGTTACATGCTGCAACCGCGTGCGTTTCCGTGCGCGAACTCGGGACGGATTTCTAATCCGACGGTTGCAGGTTCGATTCCTGCCGCGCCTACCAGTTGCCCACCTGGCCACGACCCGCCAAACAGTCGCTGCCTCCACCTGACTTTCCCGCGAAACCTCGCAGTTTCTTTCAACGTCGCGGGCGTGTTAGCCTATTCGGCAGTAGGGGGCGCAACGGGCTCGGGACCCGGATGACGCCTTGGCCACATCCACGATTTACATGGCGC
Organism: Candidatus Sulfotelmatobacter sp.; assembly: GCA_035695545.1. Lineage (GTDB taxonomy): Bacteria > Acidobacteriota > Terriglobia > Terriglobales > Acidobacteriaceae > Sulfotelmatobacter. Next base: position 7,145 of record DASRRV010000228.1, read on the forward strand.
TCGAACCCACGCCTCCACGGGCACCGCTATCTCCCTCATCTAAAGGGACTTCTACCGATTCTCCTGGCACACCTGGGGCGCAACTTTCGGACAGTCCCGGGGTTGATATCAATGTGAGCACTGCTGCACTCGACCGGGGCATGCTGCTGACGGCGACCGCGCCGCGGGCTTCCGCATCTTTCTCGCCGCCGGTGAGCGGAGAAGAAACGTCGGACGCGCAGATCATGTTGCGCGTGAAAACCGGCGACCAGTCGGCGTTTGACTATCTGGTGCAGAAGTACCGGCGTCCGCTGGTGAGTTTCATGTACCGCATGGCCCGCAACACGGCGGCGGCTGAAGATTTGGCGCAGGAAGTTTTCTTGCGGGTCTACCGCTCGCGCGCGAACTATGAAGCCAGCGCGAAGTTTACGACCTGGCTGTATCGCATCGCGACAAACCTTGCGGTCAATCACGCGCGCGACACGCGCCATGAGCGGCCCGAGGTGACGGTCAGCCTCGACGAGCCGGACGAGGAATCGGGCTCGACGCTCGAACTGCCGGACAGCTCTCTGACCGCGGAGCAGGCGCTGGTGCGACGGGAGCGGATGCTGGCCATCCGCGCCAAGGTAGAGGCACTGCCCCAGCAACAGAAAATGGCGGTGATCATGCACAAGTACCAGCAAATGGATTACAAGCAGATCGCCGAAGTTTTGAAGAAGAGCGAGTCGGCAACTAAGTCGCTGCTCTTCCGGGCGTATGAGACTTTGCGGGAACAGTTAAAAGAATTTGTATAGCAACACTGGTTTTTCATTGGGCTGGAAAGCGACACTGGCGAAAAGAGTTTAAGGGGAGCGGTTTATGAAGTGCGACGAAATTCGCGAACGGATGCCCGATGTAGCGGCTGGCTTCAGCCAGGCCACAGCGGACGAGAGCCAGCATCTGGCGAGTTGTAACACCTGTACGGAACAGTTGAAAAACATGCGCGCGACCATGGCGCTGCTCGACGAATGGCAGGTACCGGAGCCGTCGTCATATTTCGACGTGCGCCTGCAAGCGCGCCTGCGGGAGGAAATGGCGAAACCGCAGACGGGATGGTTGCAGTGGTTCCGCCGTCCAGTGCTGGCGGCGGCCCTCACGGTGCTGATGGGTGTTGGAGTGGGACTGCTGGTCACGCGAAACATCGAGATTTACTCTCCGAAAGGTTCGATTGCCGAAGTTGAAGAACCCGGCACTGCGGTGAGCGATCTGCAAGCCTTGGAGAAGAATCACGACTTGTATTCGGATTTTGAGTTGCTTGACGACCTGGATGTGCAGCAAGATGTCGTGGCCAACCCGTAAGCGGGTTTGCTCGGCATAATTCGCAGATAGGCGGAAACCGTGAGGCGGGGGGAACAAAAGACGGGATGGCTGGCGGCCGCCGGATTGGCGATCGCGTTTGCTCTTACCTTTCCCTGCCTGGCGCAAAAGGCGGCTTTTCGCCCGCCGCAGGGACATCAGGCTCCTGCTCCGGCACCACGGCCGGCGCAGCCACCGCGACAACAGTTAGCGCGTCCGAAACCGCAAGGTCACGCAGGAGACTGGCTGCGGCGCTACAAGGACTTACCCCCAGAGGAACAGGAACGCGAACTACAGGCCGATCCTGCCTTCCGCCGTCTGCCTGCGGAAAGACAACAACAACTTCGGCAGCGGTTGCAGCATTTCTCAAATCTCCCGCCGCAGCAGCAGTTGCGTGTGCTGAACCGCATGGAAACGTGGGAGCATCTGACCCCCGAACAGAAACAGCAGGCAAGGCAGGTCTTTGGTCAAATCCGGGAACTGCCGCCCGGTCGCCAGCGTGCGGTAACCACGGCGATCCACGACCTCCGGGCGATGCCGCCTGACCAGCGCGAACGAATCATTAACTCCGATCGATTCAAAGGTATGTTCTCTGACCAGGAGCGCGAGATGATGCGCGGCGCGACCCGTTTGCCGCTCGCTCCCGCCGAAAGCGGCGAGGCGGGGCCGCAGGAGTAGAGCAGTTCTCAGTTCTCAGTTCTCAGTTCTCAGTTCTCAGTTCTCAGTTCTCAGTTCTCAGAAAAGACTACGTCATCTGCGCTGGAGTGCAAGCCCTGTCGGCTTGTTGATCGATGCTATTAGGCCATTGAGTCCCTAGCTCCGCTGCTTCGGCAAGCAACTTTTGGCTTTGCTCCGGGGGTAGGTAGTCAAGATTCTGCGCGATTGGAAGCTGAGTCTCAATCTCAACCAGTGATCCTCGCGACAGGCTGAGGAAATGATGGAACTCTTTCGCAGAAAAGCGGGCTTGTCCTTCGGCGATGTTGCTCGGTACCGAAACGGCGGCACGTCTCAGTTGGTTCGTGAGCCATATAGTTCGTCCCGAGGAAAGGTCTTCGTCGCCTGATAGATTTCAGTGACAAAACGCATCGCCTTCCGCCAGGCAATCAAGTCCCTGGAAGACTCGCCCATAATGTTCCACTGAAAGAGAATCCTCGCACATCGTTCTTTCCCCCGGCTGTGATGCACGAGCAATTTGAGTCATATTTATGCACACATTCCCAAAATGAATTGCAACCGAAGAAGGCTCCCCGCATCTCGCGGAGAACTGAGAACTGCCTTCAGTTCATCAACGCCAGCATGCGCCGGATCGACAACGACATCTGACGGATTTCGTCAGCATCGGAGGCTTCGGGCGCCATCTTCAGATATTCCTCGAGATCTTCGGCTGCGAGCCGGTGCAGTCCCATGCTGTAGCGGAGAAGTGCGCGCTGCTTCAAGTCCTCCGACGATCGCGGGTAGATCACCAGGATCAGGTCGGCGATCAGCAGGGCCTTGCGGAAATTGCGCGTAGAAAGATAAACAGTCTTGAGATTGTTCAGCATGCGGGTCAGGATCTGGCGGCAGCTGATGGGATGCAGAAACTCCGGGCGCAGCGTCATCTCGCCGGAGTAGATCTCGTCGAGACGACTCTGGCAATCCTGGCGGCTAAGAATGTCGCCGCGGCTGAAACAGTCGATCAGCGTTTCCCTTCCGTCCTCGCTGTAGTGTTTGAGGAGGAAATGCCCCGGCATGCCGACTCCTGACAAGTGCAACCCGGCCCGCCGCGCGACTTCCATGTACACGACCGAAAGAGTGATCGGGATACCGAGGCCGCGATCGAGAACATCATTCAGAAAAGAATTTCGCGGGTCGTAGTAGTCCTCGCGATTGCCCCGCAGTTTCACTTCATCGAACAGCACCCGGTTGAGGGCTGCCAGCGTGCGCTGCGGGTGAAGATCAGGAGCGAGCGTCGCCACGCGACGCGCCAGTTCCTGAATGTGAGTGGCGTAGGCCTCGGTGTCGAGACGGGGATACTCTGTTCGCGCAATGACCAGCGCAGCGCGAATCAGGTCGATTTTTTCGTCCTCGATATCCGGCGCGACGAAGACGGAAAAAGCTTCAATTAGTTCTGGCGCGGCGGTGTAGTGCACGCACTTATGCTAACAAGGGCGGGTCAGGCAAGGAATTGGCCCGGACGTGCCATAAGACTGGCACGTCAGGCTATGAGCGTAGCATGTTGCGGGCAATGAAGAACACGTTCGCGGGACGCTCTCCCAGGCGGCGCATGAAATATGGATACCACTCCGTGCCAAACGGGATGTAGACGCGCATCCGCCATCCCTCGCGGACCAGCCTCTGCTGCAGATCGCGGCGAATCCCGTACAGCATCTGGAATTCGAACGAATCGCGCGCAATCTTCTCCTGAGTAGCGAACGTCTGTGCCTCACGGATGATCTTTTCGTCGTGCGTGGCCATGCCGTGATAGACGCCGCTCTTCATCAAAATCTTCATCAGCTTAATGTAGTTGGCGTCCACGTCGGCTTTACTTTCAAATGCAATGCTGGCGGGTTCCTTGTAGGCGCCTTTGCACAGCCGGATGCGAATGCCCTCGGCCAAGAGCTTTTCCACATCGCTCTCGGAACGCTTCAGATAGGCCTGGACAACCGTGCCAACGCTGTTCTGATTTCCTGGCATGCGATGCAGTTCGTGCACAAAGTCGAGGGTGCGCTGAGTGTAAGGCGAGCCTTCCATATCGACGCGTACGAATCCCGGCGGGTTCATCGACGCCGACTTGGCCACCAGGCCGCTGACAATCTCACGGGCAAGCGTTTCGTCCACATCCAATCCCATGTGGGTGAGTTTCAAGCTGATATTGGCCTCTAGTTTGTTGGCTGCGATCGCATCGAGAATCTGCTGATACAACCGTGAACTGTGGCGCGCTTCGTCGGGATTGGTGACATTTTCGCCGAGGTTGTCGATGCTCACGCTCATACCGGCGCAGTTGACGGCTTGCGTGACGCGCACCGCGTCGGCGATTTCCGTGCCGGCGACGAAGCGTCCGGAAACGCGGCGTCCAATCGCCGAACGTTCGGCAAAACTCCGCAGAGAACGATTTTCAGAGAGACTGACGAAGAACGCCCTCAGCATGCAATACCTGCCGGGTTCGAAGGAAGGTCAAAGAAAGGAGTGCCGTGCGCGAGCATGAAGATCACAGAAATTTGTATCACAAACAGGGCGGCGTACAGCTACGACTGAGATCACACTTTCGCTCCGCAGTCCCTTTTCGGGAGAAGCCTTGACTCAGGATTATTCGGGATCAAACCGGATTTCAACCAATTCTTTGGTTTCGTGTGCAGCCGGCTCAAACTTCCAATGGCCTATGGCAGTCACCGCACTTTGCGCCAGGATTGGATGTCCACCCTTTACCGTGACCGACTTGACCGTGCCATTCGGCGCGACCTGGGCCTCAACCTTGGCCACGCCGTGAATATTCATGGTCTTAGCAAGAGTGGGGTAAATGGCTGGGGTTTTGATCAGAACTTTCCGGACGCTATCGCCGGAGTCCTGAGATCTGGAGTAGGTTGGAGCAAACACAAGGGTCACAGCCAGGAGCAGTGCTCCAACTGTACCCTGCCGCATCAGGGTCGTCATCGTAAGAAAATTCTAAGGGAACGATGGTTTCGGCATAAGGTCACCGAGGTAACATCAACCCTGGCTACTTGCCTTGTTCTTCGAGGAATTTCTCAACTTCAATGGCGGCCATGCAGCCGGTGCCGGCTGCGGTGATTGCCTGGCGGTAGCGCCGATCCTGCACGTCACCGCAAGCGAAGACGCCATGAACCCGCGTGAAGACGTAGTTGTGGGTTTTGAGATAGCCATCCGCGTCAGTGTCGAGCTGGTCCGCGAACATCTTCGCGTTGGGCTCGTGACCGATGCCGAGGAACAGCGCGCTGGTGGGGAAATCCCAAACCTTGCCCGTTTTCACATTCCGCAGCTTGAGCCCGGTGACCTCCTTGTGGTTGACGTCGTAGACGTCCTCCACCACGGTGTCGAGCAGGAATTGAATTTTTTCATGGTGCTGCGCGCGGTCCAGCATAATCTTCGAGGCGCGGAAGGCATCGCGACGATGAATCACGGTCACCTTGGTCGCGAAGCGAGTCAGGAAAAGGGCTTCTTCCATGGCAGAATCTCCGCCGCCGACCACGACAATTTCCTTCCCCGAGAAGAAGAAGCCGTCGCAGGTTGCGCAAGAGGAAACGCCGTGGCCAATGAGCTGTTGCTCATGCGGCAAGCCAAGCCATCGTGCCGAGGCTCCGCTTGCGATGATCAGCGTCTGCGTGTGGACCTGCTGATGGCCAAGATGCAGTACAAATGGGCGCTGGCTGAGGTCGGCGCTGGTGAGATGCGTCATGCGGTATTCCGCGCCGAATCGCTCAGCCTGCTTACGCATGTTCTCTACGAGTTGCGGGCCGAGAATCCCTTCGGGGAATCCTGGGAAGTTCTCAACCAGCGTAGTCATCGAGAGTTGCCCGCCGGGCTCGTGGCCTTCGATGACCAGTGGCTTCAGGTTCGCGCGCGCAGTGTATAGCGCGGCGGTGTGTCCGGAGCATCCGGACCCGATGATGACTACGCTTCGAGTTTCGCTCATGGATGATTGTTTCTTGCGGATTAGATGGCTGAGTTCAGATTTTGATGCACTGCGGTCAATTCGACCTCATGTACTGGCCAAAGCGCACTCGAATCACTTCTTTTGTTCCGCCGACTTGGTTGTATTGGGCTTTGGCGCGGCCTTCAACTTGGACTCACCAGTGATACCGCGAATCTTCGCCAACTCCTCCGGCACCATGACGCGCACTCCAAGGAGCCCGCGATAGTTGGTTAGCACGTCAGAGGCGCCGCGAAACAACGGTTCATACGCGCTTTGATCTGGGGCCGGTCCGGCCTCGGTAGCCTGGCAGCGGGCGAGCGCCACAGAAGATTTTCCAAAACGTTCCAACCGAACCCGGCTGGCAGGACTGTTGGCCCCGAGCATCGCCGGCGCGCTGGTGACTGACGAGGCACTGTCCTCCAGAGAGACTTCGATCAAATCTTTCGGATCGCGTACGTGCAGCACCAGAGTCTCCACCATATTCTGACCGTCATCGCTAAACGAATACTGCACGCTCGAGAAAAGCGCCTGCACGGCGAACTCGCGGCGGATGCGGACATAGCTGGCGACAGATGGTTCGCCGGCTACGTGCCCGCCCTGCCCCGGCTGCAGAAAGGTCGGCATATCGGTCAGGGTGGAGCGTCCGCGGGTGACTTCGAAATCTGCGCTGAACAATGGCTGTTTTGGTACGCGGGCCAGCGCCGCCGCAATTTCCTTTTGCTCCTCAGCGGATGGCGTGCACACGTTCAACATGTTGACCTTCACCTGCGGCTCGGTGGGAGGTGTAGCGGGCTGCTGCTGCGCCGCGACCTGCCGCGCGGCCACCACTGCGAAAAGACCGATCGTGAGGATGGAGACTGGGATTCTGGGCACTGCGGAATTCTAAATGAGAAGCATCGAAAAATCTTGGGCTCCGTGCTGCCGGAGAGCCGCAAGGGCCTTCGCCAAGGTCCCTCGAAAGACTTAGAATTCTAGTATGGCGAATCTGACATTGGTGTATGGCATGAGGCTGTTACCTTCTGAGGATGTGGCTGAGGTGGGCCAGGCTCCGGTAAAGCTCACGAACGGCCGGCAGACTCACATTACGATGCACGTGCTCGAGGGCAGCAAGGAAGATATCGAAAAGCAGCTGCGGACGAGTCTGGAAGCGTTCTTCGATCTCTATCCTGAAATCTGAACGAAGGAGAACCGTGCCGGTCAGGTCGGCCGGTGGGGTGCGGGCTTTGAGCCGAAACTGGCTGATGAGATCGATCGTGGGTCGCCGTATAATCCATATCCTCTACGAGGCATCCAACTAAGAGCATGCAATGGTCCTATCCAGAACTGCGACGTCGGCTGATTGAAGCCGAACTGTGGCCTCAAGGCCGCATGGCGCGGCTGGCTTGCTACTTGGCGGGTTTGGCCGCGGCGTTGTATGCGATGGAGAAGCTACTGGGGCTCTTTGCCTCTTCTTGGGGGCAATATTTGACCGGTTGGGTCGACTTTCTTATTCTCATCGCGGTCATCCTCTATTCGATTCTTGCCTTCCGCTGGTTAAAGCGAAGAATCCTGTGGCGATTACGCAATCGGCTAATCGTCACTTATGTGTTCATCGGCGTCATTCCCGCCGTGCTTCTGGTCGCGATGGCGTTCATCACGATTTACGGGCTGGCCGGACAGTTCGCCGTCTTTGTCTTCACTTCAGAAATCCACTCTCAGTTGCGAAGCCTCGAGGCAGCAAACGCCGCCGTCAGTAATGAACTAGCAGCCCGCCTGGAGCGCAACGACAGTCCCGCCGCCGAATCGCTGGCGGGGTTGCGGAAGCACGATCCGGCGTGGGGGCGCAGGCAAGTTTGCGCCTGGTACGAAGCGAAGCCTCTGCCTCTTTGCGATACATCGACAGCCGCGGCTCTAACACTTCCGAGCTTTGTGAAGGGTAGCTTCCGCGACATCGCTCTCGACCGGGGTGTGCTCAATTTGCGCGTAGTTACTTCCCTCCCAGTGGGATCAGCCAGGCTGACGGTGGTGACCAACGAGCCTTTCGACAAAGAGTTGGTCGGAAAGATCGCGGCAGACCTGGGCGAGATCACGCTCTTGTCAGCGGAGGATACGCAAGGCGCATCTCCCACGACCTCGCAAGAAAGCAAGAGCGGAGCCGTCACGAACTCAAATCCGCAAGGAACTACGTTTCAAGACAATCGGCGGCCGCTGCACCCAGCGTTCACGGTGGGAACAACCCCAGCAGCGACAGGCAGTTTCGATCGCGAAGTCCTGTTTGCGACGCCTCTACCGGTCGTGGACTGGAAAACCGGGGATCGAAAGGGAGTGGGCGCAGCTGTCCGTACCCGTCCCTCCGTGTTGTACAGCCATTTGTTCGCCGCCCTGGGAGAATTCGTCGGCTTAGTAGCGTATACGCTTGTCGGCATTGGAGTCTTCTTTGCCATCATCGAACTCATTGCACTGATCATTGGCACGCGCATGACACGCACGGTGACGGCCGCCGTCGCCCAGCTTCACGATGCCACCAAGCACATCGACCGCGGCGATTTCAGTCATCGCATTCCCGTGAAGTCGAACGATCAATTAGCGGACCTCGCGCTCTCTTTCAACTCCATGACGGCTTCCATCGAAAAGCTGATCCAGGAACAGAAAGAAAAACAGCGGCTGGAGAACGAACTGGCCATCGCCCAAGAAGTGCAGGCACAACTATTCCCGCGGCAGGTTTCGGAGCTGGAGTCACTCGAGGTGCACGGCTTCTGCCGCCCGGCTCGCACGGTCAGCGGAGACTACTACGATTTTCTGACCGCGAGCTCCCACAAACTGATTCTGGCGGTCGGCGACATCAGCGGAAAAGGTATTTCCGCAGCGCTGCTGATGGCGACCATTCACTCGGCGGTTCGCGCCTACAGCGTGGAGAATCTGCCGCAGATGCGCGAGCCAGTAGCCGTGGGCGCCGTAACCGGTGCCGGCCGCGTTATGGCAGCTTGGCCTGAAGGTGTTGAGGTTTCTCCCGGAGCGCTGCTCAGCCTGCTCAACCACCAGCTTTACGAAAGCACTCCACCGGAAAAATACGCCACCCTGTTTCTGGGAATCTATGACGGGCGCTCGCACCACCTGACTTACAGCAACGGTGGGCATTTGCCGCCGATTCTGATCGGCGAAGACGGCGCGATCCGCAGGCTGGAAGCAGGAGGAACGGTTGTCGGCCTCTTCGACAACATGGCCTACGATGAGGGCGCGGTCGAAATGCAGCCCGGCGAGATCTTCCTGGCTTATAGCGACGGCGTCACCGAGCCAGAAAATGACTTCGGTGAATTTGGCGAGCAGCGACTGATTGATCTGGTCCGCGAAAACCGCCACCTGCCGTTAGCTCAGATCAGCCAGATCGTCACCGCCGCAGTAGATGACTGGATCGGAGACAATGAACAACCGGACGACGTCACGCTGGTGCTCGCCCGGGCACGATAACTCCGCAAAGACCAAAAGGCATCAACCACGAAGGTTCACGAAGGAAATTTCCTGAGAGATTTTCCTTCGTGAACCTTAGTGTCCTTCGTGGTTGATGCCTTTTGCTGAGCCTGCGCCCATTGACAGAAAAAGTGCCATGCAATAACTTGGTGCGGTGTTCTACCACTGAGCGGGAGTAGCATAACCACGGCAATGCGCCGGGGCTCCATCCCGGAGATGACGGTTCGATACCGTTCCTCCCGCCCCAGATTATTTTGGCTTCGCCGACAAGCGTTTGACGGCTTCATCCACTTGCGGAGCGAGTGATCGATTTTGTCCCACCATGTCTTTCTGTAGCGCCTTGTAAAGAACGAGGGCTTGGGCGCGATCTCCACCGATCTCACGCAGGTTCGCCAAGACGTAGCGCCGTGCATCGCCGCTTTCCGACCAGATATCAGACGCTCCCTCACCAAGCCAGTTCACGGTTGCCTCGGTGTCTGCTGGCGGCAATACGGAGAGCAATGCGACCAACCGGTCACGATAGATCAGCCTCACCTTAAACACGTTAAACAGGGTTAAGCTTCGATCGTGCTGAGACATCGGCTCGCTGTCTTTCCGCATCTCGTTCGCAAGGCGAAGCAGGGCTATATCGGAATCGTCCTCCTGGCGATTCGTCAGTGCGGCGAACTCGAGACTGCGAACGTAGCCTCGTTCCCGTCCAGCGGCTAGCGCAGCTGCGAAGTGCTCGCTGGCGGCGCTGATGCTGCCACTTTGCCACATGATCCAGAAACCGGAGATCGCATGGGCGTACGGATTGGTCTTGTCGATATTAAGCGCCCGCTGCAGGCTAGAATCTATATTCACTCCTTCCCGAATGCCGTCGCGGTAGCGGAGAAAATTGGCCCAAGCGATGTGGGCGAGAATGTCTGCCGCCTCACTGCCCTTGGCACTCGCCAAGCTTCGGTCAAGCACCGGCAGCAACTCATTGGCCGTGTCGGTGAAACTTCGGGCCGAAGTCGCGTGAACATTCTCGAGCCATAGCATTGCGGCCTTGGTCTCTTGCGCCCGGGCTCGACGATCAATCGGATCGAGTGCGGCAGCCTGCTTGAAGCTGGCGAATGCCGCAGGATAGTCTTCCCGGTCCTCCGCCTGTTCGCCCATTTTCATGGCTTCCCAGTATTCCTTGTGGTGAACACGGAAACCCTGAAGCACTCCGGTGACTTGATTGATGACAAGCAGGAAGGACAGCGCCGCGCTAACGGCTCCAACCGCTTTCAGCAGCCCACTCCACCGCTTCGGCGGTTCGATCGGTGGTGGAGCCTTGTGGGCGTGGTCGGAACGAAACATAAGCGAGATCCTCGGGCGAGCAAGCCTGGCGCCCACATAGTACAGAAGGACCGGCTCACCCGGGAGCAGAATTTAGAAAGCCCGACGAAAAACGGATGACTGTCTTTGCTACAGGGCTAGATCATTTTCTTCTTCCACCGCCCCTGTCTGAACAAAAGCGCGCTCGCGCCAGCAATGGCTGACTCCGCGACCACAATCGCCCAAAACGCCCCGTTCGACTGCATGTGCACATGAATCCCCAGCCAGTAAGCCAGAGGAATCTCCAGCAGCCAGAAACCGAAGAAATTCACCACGGTCGGAGTGACTGTGTCCCCGGCTCCGTTGAACGCCTGCAGCATAACCATTCCGTAGGCGTATCCAATGTTGCCGTAGCTCACGATGCGCAGGCAGGAGGCTGCTAACGGTATAACCGCGGGGTCCTGCGTGAACAGGCGCACCAGGGGCTCGGCGAACAGCGCAAAAAATACTCCCACCGTTCCCAGGAAGAACATGTTGTACAACCCGGTGCGCCACACTGCGGTCTCAGCGCGCTCCGGTTTGCCCGCGCCCAGATTTTGGCCCACCAGCGTCGCCGCGGCGTTACTCAGACCCCACGACGGCATGATCACAAAGATTACAATGCGAATCGCGATCGTATATCCCGCCAGAGCTGCGGAACCGAAGACGCTCACAATCCGCACCAGTCCGATCCAGCTGGTATGCGCAATGGCGAATTGCAGAATCCCGGTCAACGAGACGCGGATCAGCCGCCACAGCACGTCGAAGCGCAGGCTAATCTGCCGGGTCAGGATGTGAATCCGCTCTGTGCCTTTCAGCAGACGATAGAACTGATAGATCACGCCGATGCTCCGCCCGATGAATGTCGCCAGCGCGGCACCGGTGACGCCCATCTTCGGGAAAGGTCCGACTCCGAAGATGAGGCAGGGATCGAGGATCAAGTTGATGATGTTCGACACCCAGAGCAAGCGCATCGCAATTGCTGCATCTCCTGCGCCGCGGAAGATGGCATTGTTCAGAAACAGCAACAACACCGCGCAACTTCCGCCCAGACAGATCCGGGTATACCCGCTGCCTACGGAAACAATCTCCGGACTCGCCCCCATCAGTTGCAAAAGACGCGGAGCGTATAGCAGGCACGGCAACCCAATGGCGAGCGATACGATGAGTCCGAGGGCGATGGCCTGCACCCCGGCCACGGCGGCGCCTTCAGGATCTTTTTCGCCGATGCGGCGTGCGACCATCGCCGTAGTGGAAAGGCTGAGCCCCATGCCCACGGCGAACACCAGGCTCAGCATGGATTCAGTCAGTCCCACCGTGGCCACCGCGTTAGCGCCGAGACGTCCTACCCAGAATACGTCGACCACGGCGAACAGCGATTCGAGCACCATCTCAAGAACCATGGGCACAGCCAGCAACAAGATGGCGCGATTCAGGCTTCCGGCGGTGTAGTCCTGATGCGACCCGCGAACCGCTTCAACCAGCGAGACCCACAACGAGCTCTGCGGCTCGGCAATCGTAGAAATCGCTTCCATAGAACCCTAGCTTTCCGCGACCGGCGTTCCGTGAACATACACGGACGCAGGGTGCACTCCAACCAAACGATGAAAACAATCAGGGAGCCCGCGTGGCGGGCCAGGCAGGACGGCGAATTTAGCGGGGTTCGTACATCGTAATCCTCAGCGCGGAACTTCTAGAGAACTCCGATCGGCGAATGAATGATCGAAATCAAATGGATTCTAACCGAATCAGCGCTGGCTGCCAACGAAAAACAGAAAAATGGCGGGTGGTCAGAAGCCGCCACCCGCCAATTCCTCAGGAGGTATGAGTGATGTTAGCCAACGCGATCCTAACTCCGACAGGTCGAGACGAGTGAGATAACGAAGGTACTTTGCGACAGTATCCGAACAGCACGGGCTTTCCTTATGGGAAACCTCCCAATCCGGGTCTCCTCGAGTCGCCTGATCTCGCACCTATTTCTTAGGGAGAACCAGCGGCCGCGCCGTGACCGCCTGATTCTTCAACGTACCGCCCAGAATCATGTGCCCGATCGGCGTCGTCAGAATCCCGCGAGTGTCGGAGCGCACGTCGTAGGTGTCTTCCGTAATCGTCTCCCATCGACCGTTGTGCACGTCGAAGGTAAAAGTGACAGGAGAAATTTCGGCAGGCTTGCCCTCGGGATCCAAACCTTTGAAATTGTGCACACTGGCGGACCCTCCGGTAAAGATAACCCTGTGGTCTCTCTCGCTCGGTCCGGCCACGATGCCGAATCGCGCCGCTCCGGGATGCGCGGGAATCTTGCTCCACTCGATCTTGTTTGGATCCTTGTGGTCAATCTTGCCCTGCCAGCATTCGTCAGACACAACGTACGGGCTGCCCGCCCCCGCATTCTTCTTCGCGCCGTCAATGTAGACGATGGCGTCATCGGACAGTCCACCCGCGTGGCCGTACACCGGCGTTCCCGGAAGAGGCGTGGCCTGGCTCCAGGAGTCTCTTTCAATGTCGTAGACTTGCACGTTGTTGACTGGGCCGTTCTTCGATCGTCCACCGACAAGATAGATGTAGCGGTCGTGATTCACGCCGATCACCGCACTATCGACAGGCACCGGAATGTCTTTCGCGGAAAACCAGCGCCGCTCTTCAGGCACATAGGCGTCGACGTCACCCACTGTCATTTCCGTGCCCTGCCCATCGACCACATATCCGCCGAACAGAAAAATCTGCCCCTTGGTGCCGATAGCAGAAGCGCCGAGGCGGCCCGCAACTCCCGGGACGGGACGGCCATCGCTCCACCTGGCCGACGCCAGGTGCAGGATGTAAACCTGGTTCGTAACGTCGTCCCAGGTCTTTTTGGGACCGATCCCCATCAGCGAATAAAGATCCAGACCACCCCTGAGGGACGCGACGGCGTTATTGGTGACCGCGCCGGGCATCGGGGGGATCTTTGGTTGGTCCGCCGCCAGCAGGAAAATCGCGCCCAATGCCGGGAGAAGGATGACAGACAGTTTCTTCATCGATGAGATATTACGTCTTTGGGAGGACGGGGGCAAAGGGCGGCATCCTCCAGATCCCTCAGAACCACGTCGTCCGGCGGTACTCACGATAAGCATCCCCAAACCCGGCTTCCAGCACGCGGGCCTCACGGCGAGCACGGACCGTCTGCCCGATTACGACGGCAATGAGAAGAATCCACAGTGCCGGCTTCTGCAAAGCCAGAATCACTCCCACAATCATTAGGGCCCCAAATACATAAATCGGATTGCGAATCTTCGAGTAAAGACCGGTGGTGACGAGCTCATGGGCCTCGGGTCTGATGGAAAACGACTTGCCTAGCTGGTAGCGGGCGACCGCGATGAATGCGGCGCCCACCACCACCCATGCAGTTCCGGCATAACGCTGTGCGCCCCACGATCCGTGCATGATAACGAGAAATAAAAGGAGGGCGAGGACAGCAGTGATCTGAACAGCAGTAAACACCACCAGGCGCGGGCCTACCATTGAAATCCCTCTATTTGACTAATCCCTGGCGCACTCCGTGAATGAAGTCAGTATAGGCGGGCGTCTGGCCGCTGGCGCGCATGTGGCTGGCAATCTGCCCGCGATGATATGCGGAGTGCATCACAACGTGGGTCAGGATGTCGACGATGGTGCTCGTCCACGATTCGCCCTTGCTGTTCTTGTAAGAAACCGACTGAGACACGTCACCGGCTGTGATCAGATCCAGAAACCCTAGCCATTGCTGGCCCAGCTCGGCAGCCTGCGCCTCGCACTGCGCAAGGTCCGGTTTCGGCCAAACAGGAACGCTCTGCGGCTGTTGCTTCAGCCGATCGAGCCAGACCTGTTCAGCGGCAAGAATGTGGGCCATCAGCTGCAGCGACCGCTCATCGGTTGCGCCGTTGGCTCGTATTGCGGTCAGGACCTCCCGGTTGGCCCACTCGTCGTAGGCGAACTGGCGGCGCAGATAGTCAGCAAGATTCACGAAACTCTTCCTCCGTCGCTCTACCCGCGGCGACTCCATCAATGTAGTCGGTGACGCGTGGCCCCCGCAACGTTGTAACGATCCTTTTACATTTAAGGACTAGACTGGTTGTCGGGTTTCGCTTGGATTGGGCGGCCCGGAACCGACTTCTTGATCTCACATGCCACGCAAAGCGTCACCTCCGCCAGAGGAAGGGCAGGTCGAATCGAGTACCAGCCCGCGGTCCGACAAACGGGTGACCACAAAAACTCCGCGCGAGTCGAAGCTGGCTGGGGCAGACGATCTCTCGCGGCTCGCCCTGAAGGCTTGCCTGATCGCCCGGGATGCGGCGTTCAACGTCCATGATCTGCTCACCAATTCTTCACGCATGGCCTTTCTCGCCATCAAGGACTGCGAGAAGGAACTCGACCTGATCGAGCGCCAGATTGACGAGCGCCTTCCGGCGGCCATCACGCGGGTGAACGAAGCTCGCGCGCGCCAGTTGCTTTCCAGCCTGAAGAGTACAACCGACCTGGAGCGCATCGGAGATCTCGTCATGAGCGTAGCCCTGCGAATGCAGGCCAGAACCACAAAAATGCCGGCTTCCGACGTTCGCCAATTGGTTGAAATGTCGTCGGTTCTGCGTGAGATGCTCGACCTGATCCACAAGGGCTTCTCCACTCTCGACCTGGAGTGCGCCCGCAAGGTGTTGCAGATGGACAAAGAGATCGACCGCGTCTGTCACGCGTTGTTTCAGAAGCATCTGGCGGAAACCGTCTCGCAAGGGGACACCTCTGGTTTCGAGGTGCTGCTCATGGCTCAGGCTTTGGAACGTGCCGGGGACCACACCACCAATCTCGCCGAAGATCTCTACAGCCTGATCGAAGGCCGCAGCCTGCGGCACGCGCCGAAAAAGAAAGCGGCAAACTAAGGGCCGTTCTCAGCTCTTAGCTCTCAGCTCTCAGCTCTCAGACAAAGCAATGTCACAGGTCCCCTCCTGTCAGGGTGCCACCCTTTATGTTTCCTGGGCGAAGACGGGGCGCCTTAACCATCCCAGCACTAACTGAGAACTGAGAACCGAGAACTGAGGACTGCTTCACAAATTCATCGTTCGTTAACAGTAGAGAAACATTCGCGCAACATTCACCCAATAGAGTTTGGACTGCACCCTGCCAAACCCCGAAAGCCTGTGGACTTCGTGGGTAGCCTGAAGCCAAGAATGCATTCGCCAGCCGAATCCTACGAGCGGACCGGGGGCAACGGCCGGACTGAGTCCGTGCGCCCGGTCATCTTTGTCGTTGAAGACGAAGAGGATATAGCGCGCCTCATTTCCCACAATCTGCAGGCCGCCGGATTCGAAGTGCAAAGCTTTGTAAGCGGCGCTTCTGTCCTAACAGAAGCCGTGCGGGAGATGCCGGCGCTGTTCCTGCTCGACGTGATGTTGCCCGGCACCGACGGCTTCGAACTCTGCCGTCACATCCGCCAGACACCCGTTCTTTCGGCGACTCCCATCATCTTTCTCACCGCGAAGACGGCGGAAGCCGACCGCGTCAAAGGACTGGAACTGGGAGGCGACGACTACATCACCAAGCCCTTCAGTCCGCGTGAACTGGTAGCTCGCATTCGCAGCGTCCTACGCGGATTGGGCCAGGCTCCCGTCGCCAGCGAGGTACTCCGGCTGGGCGAACTGGAGATTGACGTATCTTCCATGACGGTGCAGGTGCAGGGCCGCAACGTCCTTACTACGGTGCGCGAATTCCGGCTGCTCGAATACCTCGCCACCCATCGCGGCCGCGTTCTGACGCGCGATCAACTGCTCGACGCAGTCTGGAAAGAGACTCCGTTCGTCACTCCGCGCTCCATCGACGTCTACATTCGCCGACTGCGCGAGAAAATCGAACCCGATCCCCGCCATCCGCAATACCTGAAGACGCTAAGAGGCATCGGCTACCGCTTCGAAGTACCCCGATAGACGGAGCCATCCAACGGTTGCTTTAGATCCAACGCCGCACGCGCGAGCGGTACTGCTCGTAGTCGTCCGGGAAGACTTCTTTCAGCTTGGCTTCTTCCACGGGAATCACGATCCAGTTGAGGTAGGCCCACATAAGAGGCAGAACAACGATCGGCCAGATCTGCTTCAGCAATCCGGCTTCGCCGAGGTAAGCGAAGGTTAGCCCCACGTACATCGGATTTCGCGTAAAGCGGTACGGTCCCCACGTCACCAGCTTCGCGGAGGACTTACCTGGAACCGTGGTAGTGCGAGCGCGACGGAAGATCACCAGTCCCCAACCGGCTATCACCGCGCCGACAGCAAACAGCGCAACTCCCGCGATCGTGCTGACTCGCACCTTATCCCAAAGAACGCGAGTCGGCAAAAAATGTTCCATGGCCCCACCCAGCAGATAGGTCAGGATGAACACCCATGGCACGGGCACGTACAGCAGAAGGCGAATGGGATTCTTCATACCCTCTCCCGAATCAATATGCGGCCAACAATCTCTGGGTCTGCTGATATAAGCTTCGACTGTCCACGATCTCAGAGCGGCAGAGTGATCGAGTATAGCCTCTGGAGTCCCCATAGCAGGCTTTGCTACGAAGCTTTCAGGCGAAGGCTCCTCTACGCCCACTCTTTTCGTCACAGGCAACCCGCGCGTCGTTTATTCTGTCCTACATCCCTTTTTAATGCCTACGAACAAGTCCAAACCGCTGTGGAATGCCGACGACCAAAGCGCCCGTCTGGCCGAACTTACCGCGCGTTCGGACGAACCCGCGAAAGACAATCCCCTGCGGAGAGACGTGCGCTCGCTAGGTGCCGTTCTCGGACAAGTGTTGGTCGAGCAGGTCGGACAGGAATTGTTCGACTCCGTGGAAGAGTTGCGTCGGTTGCTCATCGAACATCGCGAAACGGGACGCCGAAGCGCGCCGCAAGCCACGCCCCCCGAACTGATGCTCAAGGTGCAGGAACTTGTCTCCTCGATGGACCTTGATCGCGCCTACCACGTCACGAAGGCGTTCGCGACTTACTTTGAGCTGACGAATCTCGCGGAAACCAATCATCGCAAGCGCCGCCGTCGCGCCGGTAAACTGGACCGCGAACATCCTCCGCTTCCCGGATCATTTCGGGGAACTCTCCTGCGGATGAAAGAATCTGGAATCTCGGCGGAAAATGCCGCCCTTGCACTCGGCCAGATCGCAATCACTCCCGTCTTCACGGCACACCCGACTGAGGTCGCACGGCAAACCGTTCTCTTGAAGCGGCGTCGCATCGCAGAACAATTGGAACAACTCGATCGCCTCCCGCTCACCGCGGAAGAAGCGGAATCGTGCGAAAGCAACATCCACGCCGAAGTCACTTCCCTGTGGCAGACCGACGAAGTGCGCTTGACGAAACCCACTGTGGATGACGAAATCCGCATGGGCCTGCGCTATTTCCGCCTCTCGCTGTTTGAAGCGCTCCCGAAGATTTACGCTGAGGTGGTTGATTCGGTCCGCGAGTTTTATAAGCTCGATCTCGACGAAGCTGCCCTTCCCAACTTGGTGCAGTTCGGATCGTGGATCGGCGGTGATCGCGACGGTAATCCACTGGTAAAGCCGGGATGCATTCGCGACGCTCTTGATCACGCGCGCGGCTTGATTCTTCGCGAGTACCTCTACGACGTGGAGGCCTTGAGCGATCACCTCAGCTCCTCGCGCCGCCAGACCCGCATCTCGGAAGATCTCCACCTGCGCCTGAAACATTACGAAGAAACGATCCCGGGCGTTCATCTTGCTTGGGGACCGCACAACCTCTCCGAAAGTTATCGGCGGTTCCTTTCGTACATCTTCCACCGGCTGCAGCAGAGCCGCGAGGCCGTGGACGCTCCCGCCGCGTATGACAAAGTCACAGAATTTGAAAACGATATTCTTCTCGTGCGCGATAGCCTGACGATCCACCGCGCGGAACGCTTGGCCAGTGCCTACGTCGGCGCTTTGCTGCGCAAGATACGTACGTTCGGGTTTCACCTGCACACTCTAGATATCCGCCAGCACGCGCGCGTGCACGCAAGGGTCGTAGAGGAACTTGGGCCGAAGCTCACCGGCAGTGCGGAGTCCGAGGAAGCTCGGGAACTCCTCGAAACCTTCCGCACGATAGCCGAACTCAAACGCACCTATCCTGCGCACTCGATTCGCCACTACATCATCAGCGGCGCGGAAACCGAAAAAGACGTCATGGCAGTCGTGCGGCTGGCAAAGCTCGGGGGTGTGCAGATCGCTGGATCAGGAGACGACCCTGGATTGATGCCGGTGCCGCTGTTCGAATCCATTGACTCGCTACGCGCAGCGGGAAGCGTCATGCGCCGCCTGTGGGCCGATCCTGAGTATCAAACTCCGCTCGATTCCTGGGGACGCTGGCAGGAAGTCATGCTCGGCTACTCCGACTCCAACAAAGACGGAGGAATGCTCACCAGCACGTGGGAACTGTACAAGGCGCATCGTGAACTGCACCACGCAGCGGAAGAGCACGGCGTAAAGCTGCGGCTGTTCCATGGCCGCGGCGGAACCGTGGGCCGCGGCGGAGGCCCGACTCACGCCGCCATTCTCGCCCAGCCGCCCGGTTGTTTCTCGGGCCAGATTCGCGTCACCGAGCAGGGCGAAGTTCTCAACTGGAAGTATTCCGACCCGGTGCTCGCCGAATGGAATCTCGAACTCATGATCGCAGCCAGTCTTGAGGCCCTCACGCGGCCAGGAGAAGAGCAATCCGCGTATCCCCCTCGCTGGGAAGAAGCCATCGAAGAAATGTCACAGGAGGCTTATCGCGTCTATCGCGGTGAGATCGCCGACAACCCAGATGTTCTCGAATATTTCGAGCAGGCGACTCCGGTCAACGAGTTAGACACCGCCCGCATTGGATCGCGCCCTTCGCGCCGCACGACAGGCCATAGTCTCGAGGACTTGCGCGCTATTCCCTGGGTCTTCGGCTGGATGCAAAGCCGCCACGCCGTGCCCGCGTGGTTCGGCGTGGGTCACGCACTCCAGCAATTCGCTGAACAGGGTACCGGACACGAACAACTTCTGCGGCAGATCACGCGCGGCTTCCCGGTGTTCGCCGAACTCATCCGCAATGTGGAACTGGGAATGGCCAAGGCTGATCTGGGAATCGCTCAGGTCTACTCCGGACTCGTCAAGAATGCCAAGCTGAGGAAGCGTGTTTTCTCCATGCTGGAAGAGGAATTTCTGCGCTCCCGCCACATGATTCTCCGCATCACCGGCCAGCGCGAATTGCTAGGCCGGAATCGTGTGCTGGCTCGGTCCATCCGCCTCCGCAACCCGTACGTCGATCCCATGAGCCTGATTCAAGTGGAACTATTACGGCGCAAGCAGCAAGGCGAGCAGAGTTCGGATCTGGAGTATCCGTTGGGTGCGACCATCAACGGGATTGCAGCGGGACTTCACAACACCGGATGAAACGCCGGCTTCGGGCGTCGGGCGTCGGGCCTCACTCAGTGCGCTCCGAAGGTCAACAGACCAAAGTCAAAGTATCGCAGGATGAAATCAACGATCTGAAGCGGGTCGAATCCCAAGGCTTGACGCCGGACGCCTGCCGCCCTATTCCTTGGTCACTTTCTCGGCAGGAACGACCGCAGTCTGGTTAACGCCTTCGGACGCGGCTTTCTTCTTGATAGGCTGCTTCGCCGCCTCAGCCCGTTTTCGCTCCTGATAACGGCGGTCATGAAACTGTTGATCGGACGCTTGTTTCTTCATGCTCCTATCATTTCACAGATCGCGTGGCCGGGTTGCCTGGCTGCTCCTTCGCGGAACGGAGCCGGCCCTGAGCGAAGCCGAGGGATGTCCCTCGCGGTTAGTGCTTCTCGCGTTGACTTCGCCGCTAACCTCACGTCCCGCGATCCGTCTGTAGTATGTTGCTCGGGCGGGTTGGAGTGTGCCGCTTCGCCCTTCCGCACGCAACTTGCTTGTTACCCTATGCGTACCTTCTGCCGGCGCAATCTGTTCAACCCCAAATCTTAGGAAGAGGCGCTATGTCCATCTCGCGTTTCACGTCTGTGTTCGTAACGAGTCTGACCCTGTTAGCCGCGTCGTCTGCGCAGAGCGTGCCCGCCCACTCTGCTCGTCTCGACTCGGCTCTCGTCACCGGTGCACCCGCCGAAGCCAAAGAACCTGAACTCCAGCACTTTGATCCCAACCTGGTCGACAAAACACTCGATCCCTGTGATGGCTTTTACAAGTACGCCTGCGCCAAGTGGCTGACCTCCAATCCCATCCCTCCCGACCAGGTGTTTTGGACCACCGGCAGCGGCCTGCAGTTATGGAACGAGCACCTGCTGCGCGACACTCTGGAAGCCGCCAGCACTAATGATCCCAAGCGCAGCGCCGTTCACCAGAAAATTGGCGACTACTGGGCCGCCTGCATGGACGAAAGCGGCCTCGATGCCGCCGGCGTGAAACCTTTGCAGCCGGAACTACAGCGCATCGCAGCTCTGAAGTCCAAGAAGGATCTCACACTCGCAATCGCACATCTCCACCATATGTTTCCTGGCGCTTGGGCAGTTGGCGACAATCAGACAGACGCACCATTCTTCGGCTTCACCGGACAGCAAGACTACGACGATGCCTCCAAGGTCGTCGCCTTTATCGATCAGGGTGGACTAAGTCTGCCAAACCGCGACTACTACCTGAATACGGACGACAAGTCCAAGGAAATTCTCAGCAAGTATCGCGTCCACGTGCAAAAGATGCTCGTTCTGGCCGGCGAATCCGAAACCCAGGCGGCGTCCGATGCGGGAACGGTCATCGAACTCGAAACCGCGATGGCCCAGGCGCAGATGGACAACGTCACCCGCCGCGATCCCAAGAACGTGAACAACAAAATGAGCCTCGTGCAAGTGCGCGAGCTCCTGCCTTCCATCGATTGGGATGCTTACCTCAAAGCGATCAAGGCTCCCACCAGCGACCATTACATCGTGACCTCGCCGAATTTCTTTCGCGCGGAAGAAAAGCTGATTGCCGACCACCCGCTCGACCACTGGCAGGCCTACCTGCGCTGGCAGGTCGTCCATCGTTCGGCGCCTTATCTCAACCAGCCAGTGGTGGATGAAAACTTCAATTTCTTCGCCCATACACTGGCCGGCGCCCAACAGCAGCAACCGCGCTGGAGACGCTGCGTGCGCGCCGCTGACCGCGATCTTGGCGACGCCTTGGGCCAGGCCTACGTGGACCGTGCCTTCCCGCCTGACAGCAAAGCCCGCACCATTCAGATGGTCCACTCCATTGAAACGGCCTTGGGTTCAGATGTTCAGAGCCTGGCTTGGATGTCCCCCGCCACTAAAGAACAGGCCATCACCAAACTGAAGGGCATCGAAGACAAGATCGGCTACCCTTCGCGCTGGCGCGACTATTCCACGCTAAAGATTACGCGTGATAGCTATCTGAGCAACGTGGCGCAGGCCACGTCATTCGAGTTCGAGCGCTGGGTCGCAAAAGTTGGCAAACCGGTCGACCGCGCCGAGTGGACCATGACTCCACCCACTATCAATGCCTATTACGATCCGCAGTTGAATACCATCAACTTCCCCGCGGGAATTCTGCAGCCGCCGTACTTCGATCCCGCACAGGACGACTCCGTCAACTATGGCGCCATCGGCATGGTCATTGGACACGAAATCATTCACGGCTTCGACGACCAGGGCCGCAAGTTCGACGCCCAGGGCAACTTGCGCGACTGGTGGACCGCGGAAGACGGCAAGCAATACGACGAACGCGGCAAGTGCATCTCCGACGAGTACACTCAGGACGTTCCCGACGCCGGTCCCGGAGTCAAACAGAACGGTCTCCTCACCCTGGGAGAAGACACTGCCGACAATGGCGGAATCCGCCTCGCCCTGAACGCACTCGAAGCTTCGCTCCAGGAGAAGGGCAAGTCGCTCGACGACAAAGGTCCCGATGGCTGGACCTATCGCCAGCGCTTCTTTCTGGCGAATGCCTATTCGTGGTGCGCGAACGTGCGACCGGAGATTGCACGGTTGGCTGTCACCACCGACCCGCACTCCCTGCCGTCCTTCCGTATCGACAACGTGCTTTCGAATCTGTCGGAGTTCCAGCAGGCCTTCGGCTGCAAAGCTGGACAACGCATGGTCAGAGCCAACGCCTGCCGTGTCTGGTAACGCTTGTGTGTAGGGGCGGACGCAGCCTGCCCTGAGCACCCCGAAGGGTCCGCCCCGCGGAGCCAAGCGACGCAAATGTTACGCCCTTGCGGGAAAACCTTGAACCCCCATACGCGCGAAACCCCGGACGAACGTCCGGGGCTTTACGTTTTCCAAATTAATCGAAACACCGCTACTTGTTAATGTCCTCCTTGCCCTGCAACCGCTTCATGTAACCCTCCAACGCATTCTTATTGGCATCGGGAGCTCCCACCATGGAAAGCTTCACTTCCTTCACGGCATTGTCGAAATCCCCTTGCGCGCTGTAAACGCGGGCCAGGCCAAGGTGCGTAGTCCACTCGTTAGGAAATTTTTTCGCGTTGGACCGATAAATTGCGAGAGCTTCATCCTGCTTCTTATCTCCCTGCAACTGCCGGCCATAGAAGTAAAGTTGCAGAGCGTTCGCCCTGTCCAACGCCTCGGTACGGAACGTATCGGCATCCTGCTTGCGCCCCATAGCTTCCAGGATTTTGGCCTTGCTGAGCAGGTTTTCGTAGCGTTCTTCCACCTGAATCGACTGGTCTTCATCCTTCAAAGCTTCGTCGAGATCAATTTTGTTTGCCAGGAAGTAGCCCGCTGCGTCGTCCCACCCTTCCCAGTAGTACTGGTTCAGCCCGTGCAGTTGTTTGTGAATGCTGGCCTTGACCAGATCGTTCACTTTGACCTCGACTTTGAATGGCACAGCAACTTTCTCCCAACGCATGGTGACGACGGTCGAGTCCGCCTTAACGTCGTCGAAATCGTAAGCCAGCGCATCATGCGCCTCCGCCGTCTGTGGTTTCACGTTGACGCGCAGGGCATCTTCCTCCTGCTTGTAGGTAAAGCTTCCCCACGACGTTGCGTTCTTCGAGAAAATCACCGTCCACTGCGTCTCTCCTGGAATCATGTGCAGACCGTACGTTCCCTTGTCGAGCGCCTGGCCTTGCACGGTGACCGGATCGCTGAACGAAATGGTCGTATTCTCGTTCGCCCCTGCGCGCCACACATTCCCGTAGGGCACCACCTTGCCCCAGATCTGGCGGCCATTCGCCAGCGGGCGGTGATAGTTAACGGTAATGTCGGTGATGCCGATGCGTTGGGTCACCAGGGCGTGTTGGCTCTGCCGGGGTAGATTGAGCATCAGGGTTTCGCCGGTGGCGGTTTGAGCCGGGCAGTAACTCGCCGCCCACGACAAGACACCCAGAAACAAAACAGTCAGACGAACTCTGTTCATGAAGAAGCTCCTTTTTGTAAGGTGAGATTTTTTAGTAGCCGGAATCGAGCCGCCGGCAACGACGTGAATGGGAGAACAGGAATTGAACACGTGCGTCTTCGTGGTGATGTGTGGCTTAGACGCGCGGTCGCCAACAAAGTAAGCAATCAGAGGATTGAGAGACCGGCTGAATAGAAGGCTTTTCTTAGCGTCCTTTGCGTGTTTTCTTAGCGATCTTTGCGGTGAAAAGCTTTTTAAAGTTCCCATCTTGACAAACCCAGCCCGCCAGAGCACAATCTAAAAAGGCGAATAAAAAGCGAATACGCCTCCGCGGCTCCAGCCCCGGCGTTCCCTGAAATCTTCCGAGGAATCTTATGTCTTCCGCAGTGGTTTCCACTTCGGCGGCCCTGGGCCGCCCTTTTGTCTTTGACGGCATCCCCGATCCTCATGGGGGGACAGCCGCCCCCGGCTGTCCAGTCGATCGCAGCTCGACCGCAGGGGAGCATCTTCTTCAATCAACGATCAGCCATCATAAAATTTCTCCATCGAGCATAACCCTGGCCTCTCACCTCGCAATCCGCCCCGCGCCGGAAATGGCCTCGAGCGGTGCCCCGGCCATCGACGCCCTGACCGGCGGTCTGCCACGCGGATGCCTGACCGAAATCTGTGGCCCCGCCTCCTCCGGACGCACCACCTTATTGTTGGCCGCCCTGGCCGCCGCCACTCGCCGCGGAGAATTCTGCGCCGTAGTCGATGCCAGCGACGCGCTCGATCCCCAGTCCGCAGCCGCCGCCGGTGTAGAACTGGACCACCTACTGTGGGTACGCTGCGGAGAAGATGTTCTCAAAAACTCAAGCGCTAAACAAAAAGGGTGCCCCATTTCTCGCGCGTCTTCTGCGACAGAAGCGGGGTTTTTCTCACAAACTACTTTCGACTTTGATCGCAATCAGTTAAGGGAAAATAGTTCACGGCAATCCGAGCGCCGCCTCGAACAAGTCCTGCGCGCTACCGATCTCCTCCTCGAAAGCGGAGGCTTTGGCCTGATCGTCCTCGATCTCGGCGATTTGCCGTCTCAAACCGCTCGCCGCATCCCACTGACCACTTGGTTCCGCTTCCGTCGCGCGGTTGAGAACAAACCCACGATTCTACTCACGATCGAACAACAACCGATTGCCGGGAGTTGTTCGTCGTTGCTGCTGCGGTTGGGATCAAGTGATCCGATGCTGACAATGAATGAATCCGTGAATGCAGCCGCGAAGCTGCAAAAGAATGCAGCCCACAGCCTGCCCCGAGCTTGCCGAGGGGGCGTAAGCCGTGGGTTAGCAGCGGAAAACGAACAAGCCCCGGAGGGACGAAAGAAAAAACGCATGGGCGATCAATCACCGATTGATTCCACATTCCCGCCCCCCGCGCACACGCACTTGCTGACCGGACTGGACATCACCGCGGAATTGACCCGCTCCCGTCTGGATCGCAAACCCACCCGCTCCGTCACGTTCGCAACCAAAACCGCCTGGGCGGGATAAACCAGTCGTCAGTTGCCAGTATCCAGTTGCCGGCAAAAACCTACTGGGTACTGACATCTGGGTACTGGGTACTGCATTTATGTTCGCCTGCATCTACGTTCCGAATTTTCCCGTGGCCGCCGCACTCCGCGCCGAAGCGGAACTGAAGTCTCGTGCCGCCGCCATTCTCGAAGGCAAGCCTCCGCTGGAAAAAATTATCGCGGTCAATGAACGAGCCGGCCGCATGGGCATCGCGCCCGGCATGACCAAGGCACAAGCTGAACTTTGCGCGGAACTCGCCTTACGCTCGCGCTCCTCGCTGCAGGAATCCGCCGCGCACGCCGCATTGCTCGACTGCGCTCAATCGTTCTCGCCATGTGTGGAAGACGCAGCCTGCGACACCGCTCTACTCGATCTAGCTGGCATGGAATCTCTTTTCGGATCGCTCCCTGAAATTTCTCGCGCCCTCTACGATCGCGCTACCACCCTCGGACTCGAAGCGAATGTTGCCGCGGCCTCTAATCCCGATACCGCCATACTCGCTGCCCGCGGCTTCTCCGGCATAACCGTGATCCCCGAGGGCAAAGAAGCAGAGCGACTGGGTCCATTGCCGACGGAAGTGCTGTTCGCAAAAAGATTTGAAGAAGCTGGGATCAACAAAGATCGGCTCGCCGAAGATCAGGAGAAGGAATCCGGCCGCCTGCTCGAAACGCTCGATCGTTGGGGCATCCGTAACCTGCGCGCGTTAGCCACGCTGCCAGAAGTCGCGCTCAGTGAACGTCTCGGACAAGAGGGGCTACGCCTGAGACAACTGGCCCGTGGCGCCGCTTCACGCACGCTGGTTCCGGTGGACGTGCCGCTGGTTTTTGAAGAAGCCATCGAACTCGAGCACCCCATCGTGCTGCTCGAACCATTGGCTTTCCTGCTGAATCGCCTGCTCGAACAACTCTGCATCCGATTGGGCTCGCGAGCCCTGGCCACGCAGGAACTGCGCCTGACGCTGGAACTCGAAAGTTTCTCGGCACTCAATCAACAATCAAGAATCAACCAACAATTTCTTCGTACTCTTCGTCTCCCTCTCCCCATGCTCGACTCCAAAGTATTCCTGAAACTGCTGCAACTGGATTTGAGCGCGCACCCACCCGGAGCGCCTATCATGAAAATTCATCTAGCCGCAGAACCCGCCCGCCCGCGCTCCGCGCAAGGAGGCCTTTTTCTCCCTCCGTCGCCGGAGCCGGAAAAACTGGAACTCACCCTCGCCCGCATCGCCGGCATGGTCGGTGCTAACAAAGTCGGAGCGCTCGAACTGCTCGACACGCATCATCCCGAAGGATTCCGCATGCGCCGCTTCGTAGCCGAGGTCGCACGAAAATCTCCGCAGAAAATAAATCACTCGACAGAAGCCGACTCCGCTGTCACCGCCCTTCGCCGCTTCCGTCCTCCGCTCCGCGCCAATGTGACCCTGGAGAACGGCCAGCCTATGCATTTGGCTTGTCGAAGAAAAGACGTACAAGGCAACGTGCTCTGGCGGGCCGGCCCGTGGCGCTCCTCCGGCGACTGGTGGGAGCGCGAAGCCTGGTCCCGCGACGAATGGGACCTGGCCTTGCAAAACGAAGACTCCATCTCTTTCTTCCGGCTAGTCCACGACCTGCTCGGAGGCGGCTGGTTCGTAGAAGGTACGTATGACTGAAACAAGTTCTCAGTTCTCGATTCTCAGTTCTCAGTAAGAACGCAGAGCTGAACGTTTTCAACTGAGAACTGGGAACTGAGAACTTGTACGTAGAACTCCACGCCCGCTCCGCTTTCAGCTTTCTCGAAGGCGCCTCCCTGCCCGAGGAACTGGTCGCAGTCTGCTCCCAACTCGACATGCCCGCCATGGCGTTACTCGACACAGACGGCGTCTACGGTGCCCCGCGCTTCCACCTCGCCGCGCAAAAAGCAAAGATCAAAGCACACATCGGAGCGGAAGTCACATGCAGCTCTCTCCACCCGGTCATTCTGAGCGGAGCAAGGGCTTCACAAAGTGAAGCACTTGCGGAGTCGAAGGATCCCTACCCCCGACGAGACGTTCAGGTAATAGGGATTCCTCGTTCCGCTCGGAATGACAAATCATTCCGCCTTCCCCTCCTGGTCTCCACCCGCACTGGCTACCAAAACCTCTGCCGCCTTATCACCAAAATGAAGTTGCGCGCCAAAAAAGGCGAAGGCGCAGTCACCGAACAAGAACTGCAAGAACACGCCCAGGGACTGATCTGCCTCACAGGAGGAGCCGAAGGCCCACTCGCGGCAGCATTACAACAAGGTGGCATCGAAGAAGCGCAACGACAAATCGATCAGCTAGTAGGAATCTTCGGCCCCGGCAACGTCTACGTCGAACTGCAACGTCACTTCCAGCGCGAAGAAGAATCCCGCAACCGCGCTGCCATCGACCTCGCCCGCTCGCTGAATCTTCCGCTACTCGCCACCAACGGAGTCTGCTACGCCACCGCCAAAGCTCGTGAACTTTGTGACGCTTTCACCGCCATCCGCCACCACCGCACGCTCTCCACCGCCGGACGCTTGCTCACCCGCAACTCCGAACGCTTTCTAAAATCCGCGCAGGACATGCAACAACTCTTCGCCGACCTGCCCGAAGCCATCGGCAAAACGCTCGAACTTTCTTCCCGCCTGGAATTCACCCTCAACGATCTTGGCTACGAATTCCCGCGCTATCCCGTGCCCGAAGGCGAGACCATGAATTCCTTCCTCCGCGAGCGCTCCTGGGAAGGGTTCCGCCAGCGCTATGGCCGCGCCTCGCAAGATCTGCAGACCCGAGCCCGCCGTCAAATCGAAAAAGAATTGGCCCTTATCGAAAAGCTTGAACTCGCCGGATACTTCCTCATCGTCTGGGATCTGGTCCGCTTCTGCCGCGAGCAAAACATTCTCGCTCAGGGACGTGGTTCCGCCGCCAACAGCGCCGTCTGCTACTCGCTCGGCATCACCGCAGTCGACGCCGTCAGCATGGAGCTTCTCTTCGAGCGTTTTCTCTCCGAAGAACGCGGCGAGTGGCCCGACATCGATCTCGACCTACCCAGCGGCGATGAGCGCGAAAAAGTCATTCAGTACGTCTACCAGCGCTATGGCGCACGCGGCGCCGCCATGACCGCCAATGTCATCACCTATCGCAACCGCATGGCCGCGCGCGAAATGGGCAAGGCCCTCGGCTTCGATCCCGAAACGCTCAACAAAATTTCCGCCGCGGTTGCCACCTGGGAATTTCGCGACGAAAACGACGCCCTCGACCGCCGCTTTCGCGACGCCGGACTCGACCTCACTCATCCCCGTCTGCGTAAATATTACGAACTCTGCCTCGCCGTGCAGGACATGCCCCGCCACCTCGGCCAGCACTCCGGCGGCATGGTCATTTGCCAGGGACAACTCGATTCCGTTGTTCCGTTAGAACCCGCATCCATGCCCGGCCGCGTCGTCGTGCAATGGGACAAAGAAGACTGCGCCGACATGGGCATCGTCAAAGTCGACTTGCTCGGCCTCGGCATGATGGCCGTTCTCCAAGATTCCATCGAACTTATTCGCGAACACTATCGTGAAGAAGTCGATCTCGCGCATCTTCCACAAGACGATCCCGAGGTCTACTCCTCATTGCAGGAAGCCGACACTGTGGGATTGTTCCAGGTGGAAAGCCGCGCGCAAATGTCGTCTCTGCCGCGCCTGCGTCCGCAGCGTTTCTATGACATCGTTGTGCAGGTCGCGATCATCCGTCCCGGCCCGATCGTCGGCCAGATGGTGAATCCCTTCATCCTTCGCCGCCAGGGACGCGAACAAGTCACCTATCCACATCCATCGCTCGAACCCGTGCTCAAACGCACGCTCGGCGTCCCGCTCTTTCAGGAACAACTGCTGCGTCTGGCCATGATCGCCGCCAACTTCACCGGAGGCGAAGCCGAAGAACTTCGTCGCGCCATGGGATTCAAGCGCTCGCAAGCCCGCATGCGCGAAATCGAAGCCAAACTTCGCTCCGGCATGACGCACAACGGAATCCCGCATGAAGCGCAGGAGCAAATCATTCTTTCCATCACCTCCTTCGCGCTCTACGGATTCCCCGAATCACACGCCGCCAGCTTCGCGCTCATTGCCTATGCCAGCGCGTATTTGAAGTGCCACTATCTCGCCGCGTTCACCGCTGCTCTGCTCAACAATCAGCCGATGGGATTTTATTCGCCGGCCACCATCGTCAAAGATGCCCAGCGCCACGGCCTGAAACTTCTATCGGTGGATGTGACATGTTCCGATTGGAACTGCACATTGGAAATAGTTCCGAGTTCTCAGTTCTCAGTTCTCAGTAAAAACCCAGCCCCGGAGGGGCGAAAGAATCACACTGAAGCAAATTTCCCCAAACTCAATGAATCTCCTGACTCCGCACTCGCAACTCGCGATTCCGCACCCGGGACTCGGGACTCAAGACTCGTGACTCCCGCCCTCCGCATGGGCCTGCGCTACGTCCGCGGCCTGCGCGAAGAAGCCGCGCAGTCCCTGCTCCGCGAACGCATGCTCGCCCCCTTCGCATCCATTCACGATCTCTCCCGCCGCGTCCCCGAACTCCGAAAAGACGAACTCAACACGCTGGCAGAAATCGGAGCGCTAAACTCGGTGGCCAGTAACCGGTACCCAGCACCCAGAAAAACCGAATTGCAAACGGATACGGAGTATCAAGAGTCCTCCGCCGGAATGACAAAGGTTTTACTGGCAACTGGCAACTGGCAACCGGCAACTGTTCCTCTCCACCGTCGCGACGCCCTCTGGCAAGTCGAGCGCGCCGTCCGCGCCTCAGGACCATTGCTGGAACAAAACGCCGAGCCCGATGAATCCTCCCCGCTCCAGCCTATGAATCACGAAGAGCGCCTGGTCGCCGATTTCCACGGCACCGGACTCACTGTCGGCCCGCATCCCATGGCCTACAAGCGCGAATGGCTCAATGCCATGGGCATTCGCCGCGCCAGCGACCTGCGCGACATCCCCAACGGCAAGCGCCTCCGCATCGGAGGCTGCGTCATTACCCGCCAGCGTCCGGGCACAGCCAAAGGATTCGTCTTTATCAGCCTCGAAGATGAAACCGGAGTCGCCAACGCCATCATCCGTCCCGACCTGTTTCACCAGAACCGCCTCTTGCTGGCCAGCGAGCGTTTTCTCGCGATCGAAGGAATTCTTCAGAATCAAGACAACGTCATCTCCGTCAAAGCCGAACGCGTATCCCCGTTATTCGTCACCAAAGCCGAGACCGTCTCCCACGACTTTCACTAAAACTCCGCAGTGTGCTGTCTTAAGCGAATTCCTCCGCGAACTCCGCCGCACTTCTTTGCGTTCTCAGCGGTTAAGCGCTTTTCGCAGTTAATCTC
Source organism: Candidatus Sulfotelmatobacter sp. (assembly GCA_035695545.1). Taxonomy (GTDB): domain Bacteria; phylum Acidobacteriota; class Terriglobia; order Terriglobales; family Acidobacteriaceae; genus Sulfotelmatobacter. The sequence goes on from DASRRV010000228.1 coordinate 38,102, forward strand.
CTCGAATCGCAAAGCCAAAAGCTCCCCTTGACGTCAAAGCCTTTCACGACTAGATTTCCCTGTGAATTCGCGCCGGGCAATTTTCCGAAGGAGGGGTCGGAATCGCCACATCTTGCCCGGAGCCATTCCTTCCCCGAGATCGTCGCCGGCACCCTGTGCCACCACCGGCGATGCAACCCAAAGAAGAGGCCCCATGTCCCGCACCCTGCCCAACTTGATCCTCCCCATCTTGATCGTGCTTTCCGCTCTCACTCCTCTCGCCCACGCCGGCGACGACTGGCTCCCCATTACACCCGAAGAGCTCAAAATGACGGGCGAACCGAAGGCTCCTGGCGCGCCCGCAATCTACCTCTATCGCCAGGTGGACTGCAACGATCAGACATTCCGCCAGACGATCTATACCCGCATCAAGATTTTTACCGAGGAAGGCCGCAAATACGCAGACGTCGAGGTTCCCTTCGAAAAAGGATTGAACGACGTCAAGGATATTAAGGCTCGCACTATCCACCCCGATGGCACCATCATCAACTTCGAAGGCAAGGCCTACGAAAAGATGATCGTGAAGGCCAAAGGCCTCAAATACGTGGCCAAGACCTTCACCATGCCTGATGTGCAGGCCGGAAGCATCATCGAATACCGCTTCTCATTCACCAGTTCCTGGGCCAACGAGTGGCTTCTCAGCGATGAACTCTTTACCAAACACGCAAAATTCTCGTTGATCCGAAGCACCTGGTACGCGCTGCAGTGGAGCTGGCCGGGAGGCCTTCCCGAAGGCACCTTGCCTCCCACCAGCGACCGCAACGTCCTTCGTCTAGAAACGCAAAATGTCCCGGCATTTCAGATCGAGGACTACATGCCGCCGCGGAACGAAATGAAGTACCGGGTGGAGTTCAGCTACAGCAACGCCTTCGAGAAAGATCCGGAAAAATTCTGGAAGGACGAGTCGAAGCTAATTTATCCGGCGATCGAGCGCTTTATCGACAAACGGAAAGCGATGGAACAGGCGCTCGCGCAGATCGTCTCGCCCGGCGATTCGCAACAACAGAAACTGCAGAAGATCTATGCGCGCTGTCAGCAAATTCGCAACACGAGTTACGAGCAAAAGAAAACACAGCAGGAACTGAACCGCGAGAAGCTCAAAGATACTCACAACGTGGAAGACGTGTGGAAGCGGGGCTACGGCGACGGCTGGGACATCGATTGGCTCTTCCTCGCCCTGGCGCGCACTGCTGGATTCGATGCGAGCCCGGTTCTCATCTCCACCCGTGACCGGCACTTCTTCAACAAGAATCTGATGAATCCCTACGATCTGAATACGAACGTCGTTCTTGTTAAGCTCGACGGCAAGGATCTTTACTTGGATCCCGGCGTTCCATTTGCTCCCTTCGCGATGCTGCCATGGCCCGAAACTGGAGTTGTTGGTTTGCGCCTCGAGAAAGAAGCCGGCACTTGGGTAATGACAACCATGCCCGGACCTTCCGAGTCTGGAGTGGAACGCCGCGCGACCCTAGCCCTCGACGATTCGGGGACACTCGAGGGCAAAGCCACGATCACCTTCAGAGGACTTTCTGCTCTTCGGCGGCGCATTGACGAACGCGATGAGGATGACGCTGACCGCAAGAAATTTCTCGAAGACGAAATCAAGGCCTACATCCCTGCCTCGGTGGAAGCCGAACTCTCCAATACTCCCGACTGGAAAGGCGCCTCGAATACTCTGGTTGCGGAATTTAATCTGAAGATTACCGGCTGGGCCGCAGCAGCGGGGCGCCGCACCATGCTTGCCGTCGGTGTTTTCAGTGGGACCGAGAAGCACGTATTCGATCACACTACCCGCGTTCACCCCATCTACTTTGACTTTGTATACACGGATACGGACGATGTGACGATTACTCCGCCCGCGGGCACCCAGATCGCAAATCTGCCGGCACCGGAGCGTATCGATGCCAGGGCCTGCGTCTACGACATGACCGCCAATAAGAAAGACGGAGCTCTACACCTCACCCGGAGCCTGATGATCGACTTGCATTTTCTCGGGCCAGAATTCTACCCTAAGCTGCGAACTTTCTTCCAAAGCGTGCGCACCGACGACGAACAGCAGGTTGTTCTTTCGTCCACCGCCACGCCGCACTAAGCTCTTTTACCCGATTATTTTCCTGTGTAGCTGACTCTCCAGATCGAGTTCGACCCATCATCGCTCACGAGGACTGAACCATCCGGAGCCACAGCGATCCCCACGGGCCGGCCCCAAACCTGTCCATCCGGCAGCACGAACCCGGTCAGGAAGTCCTGATACTCGCCCGAAGCATGCCCGGTCTGGTGCAAAGGCACCCGAATCACTTCATAGCCCACGCGCACTGACTTGTTCCACGATCCGTGCTCCGAAGCAAACAGATCTCCTTTATATTCCGCTGGAAATTTATCTCCGCCGTAAAACGTAAATTCCAGCGATGCGTTGTGCGGCTGCAGCAGCACGTCAGGCACGATCGCTTTGTCCTTCAATTCGGGATGCTTCCCCTGCTGCCGCGGATCCTGATGCGCGCCAATGTACCACCACGGCCAGCCATAGAATCCGCCCTCCTGCACATGCGTGATGTAGTCAGGCACAAGGTTGTCGCCTAGAGCGTCGCGCTCATTCACCGAGCACCAAAGCTCGTCAGTTTGCGGATTTACTCCAATCCCTCCACCGGCATTACGAATACCGTAGGCATACACGCTGATCGTGCAGTTCGCTGGATCGCACACCAGAATGTCCGCTCGGTCTTTCTCGCCCGGATGCGTGTCCGTATCATCATCGTTCGAGGCCGAGCCCACCCCCACAAACATCTTTTTTCCATCGCGAGAGAACTCGACCGCTCGCGTCCAATGTCCACCACCGGCAGGCAGATCGGCAATGTGCTGCGCCTCGCCGCTGGCCTTCAAATCTCCATTGTGATACGGGAAACGAATCACCTCGGCCGTGTTCCCCACATAAACCCATTGCGGATCCGGCCCTGGCGGATAAAATGCAATCCCATACGGTTTCTTGAGCCCGCTCGCGAAAACCGCCGACTGTTCCGGCTTGCCGTCGCTGGTCATCCCGCGGAACACGTGAATTCGCCCGGGATTGCTCTCCGCCAGGAAAATGTCGCCATTGGGTGCGGTCCGCAGCCACCGCGGATTCTCCAACCCCGCCGCATAAAGCTCAACCTTGAAACCCGCCGGCGCCACCGGCCATGCTTTATCCGGACGCGAAACTACGTCGGGACCGTTATTCGACGATTTAGACGCGAAGGGCTGTGGAAGATCACTCACGGTGATCTTGTGAACCGTTCCCGGCGATTCGAAGCGGAAGTCGGTAAAGGGCGGCCGTGGCGCAGGATCCTTCAATGGCGAAACCATTGCCGTGTCCGACGGAGCCGCGGTTGCCGCTGGCGCTGATTTGCCCGCGCCAAGTGCCCCGACATACGTCACAATCTGCCAGCGTTTCTCCTCGGGCAGAAAGGCCCACGAAGGCATCCCGTTGTCCTTGTCTCCCTTCGTGATGAACCAGAACACCTCGCCCTCGGCCACGCCCTTGAGCTTCCCGTCAACTAGTGACGGCACATTACCCGTCCCCTGTCCGGTCTTGCCATGACAGGCCAGGCAGTTTCTCGCGTAGAGAGGCTTGCCCGCGTCCGCGCCAGCTTGTTGCCCCTCAAACGGATTCTTTTGCGCCTTCGCCGAATCCGGCGCGTCATGAAAGTTTTTGTCGACCGCGCGCAACATCGCCGCGGACACAAGAATCATTAAACCTGCGGAAACGATCCTGCCGGCACCCACACGCATAGTTATCCTCGCAAGGGAGATTTCTACAATCAGATTATCCAGTTAGATTAAACGCTAGACGCGCAGGATGCGAATCGAAGCCATCCCGGCTTTGCTATAATTTATGGACCCGGCATGGCGCTATCGTCTAGGGGTTAGGACGGAAGATTCTCAATCGCCCAACAGGTCGGCTAAACGGTGTCCCGCAAGGCCGGCACGATTGCCGATCTGGGAGACGCTACCAGTCTTACGCCCAAGCACATTGAGGCCATCCAGTACCGGTCTCTCGACCGCACTTACCGGACGCAAGGTAGCGCCACTGTCGGACCGCTACCCAGGCTGAGCTGCGCCGGGAAAGCCGATTAGTTCTGCCGCAACGCCGGCATGGGGATGGGAATGGCGAAAGCTGTGGCAGCCCCTCCCATTCCGTTCTCGCATGTGTTGGGCGGAAACGTGCATCCTGTCCCGTTGCCCTGGCACCCGGCTGCCCAGAACATGTAACCCAGCAAGCCTGCAGTGCTCCCTGCGCCGGCTGGGACAAGATCCTCGACGAAACTAGCTGCCGTGTTCTGGTCCGAGTTGCTGAAGTTGTCGCAATTGGGTTTGCCGCCGACCAGCCAAAGGCTTCCGGTCAACTTGGCTGGCGCCGTCGGTGGCACGGATCCAGACACACCGTCCACATGCTGCTGCCAGCCTGTTTCCAGCGTAGCTACGCTTGTCCGCTGGGACGCCACCATCGCGTTGGCGTAGTCGAGCACTGGGGCGCTGGTTTGTAACCAGTTCGTGACGGCATAGTTCGAGAGTTTGGTCAGGTAGAGATCATTGTTTCCCAAATCGATGGTCAGACGCGCAGCATAATTCGCGCCGGAAGCATCGTAGGGGACGACGGATCGATAAGCGGTTACAAAACTCTGGAGTCCGGTTAGATTCGGACCGCTGCTGTTTTCGTAATCAATTTCCATCCCGACGTTCAATTGTTTGGCGGCGTTGGCGGCGTTGATGCCCAGTTGCGTCGGATTGCCGGAGAGCGCCTTGTCCCAGTTTTTCCTGTAACTGGCTCCTCCAATCGACATCATCACACGCACGCCTTTGCTCTGGAAGTAGTTGATGACCGCCGTATTCATGCCTACGGGAATTCCGTTGACGTCGCCGGAATCGGTGGTCTCGTTCATCAGCTTTACCGGATCCACAAAGCTCAGGATGACCAGGTTCACCGAGGGCTGGTACGTCCCGTTCATGTTGCGGTCAATCAGCCATCGGTTATCGGTGTCAAAAGTTGTCGTGTTCGGTACGGAGGCCCAGCTGCAACCATCCGTATAGCAATGCCAGACACCGTAAATCTGCAGCGGGGTTTGCGCGTTCGCAGTGGGAGCGATACCGGGCAGTCCGGTCAGAAACACGAATGCCAGGGCGACAGACAGTAGCACAACCATGTTTCGGATCATAGGCGTCTCCTTTTCAATGAGGGCCGATCCGGCGTTTGAGACCGGAAGGCAACGGGAAGTAATGAAGGGAGCAGGCCATGATCTTGGCGTTGCTCCCCTCGCGTTGCAATTACGGAGTTCCGGACGGAGCTCCGGCGACCAGCCACGAGAAGCCCAGGAACGACGACGCCGTGAGATCTATGGCCGGTTCCACTGTCGAGTAGGACTGCACATTATCTTTGAAAACGGCACCGTTCCCATTGAACGCGGCATAGGTATCCACGCCGTTTGGAGGACACGGCACCATTCCGGTGAGAGATCCCTTGGTTGCCGCCGAATTCGGTCCTTCGACGGCCGCCCCCAGGAGAAAGGGAGGCCCGTTAGGCGGTACGGCGACCAGATTCGTCACCTGGTGCTGCATGCAGAGTGGAAACGTGGTTCCGTCGCCGACAATCAGCGACACGCCCCAAGCATTCGCGCCCAGCACGTTCGCCTGCCAGCGATTGCCGTAGGCTGCGTACGCCGTCGAACTGGTCAGGTAGTCGTATTCGTTCGCCATGACCACCAGCCCGCCGCCGTGCGAAGTCGTGTCGTACGTGTTCCATGGGAATCCGAATCCAAACCGGTCCGTGCCGGCCTGCGTCACAGCTTTGTCGAGTTGCTTCTTCAAGTCGGCGAGTAACGCGGCCTGGGAAGTCGCCAATCCGGATGGATTTCCTGCGAGCGCAATGGCGCGGTAGAGTTCGTAGTGCGCCAGTCCGCTCACGTCGTAAAGATTCAGTGTGTCGGCGGCATCATTCGGGCCGGTGATATAAGCATTGGCCCACGTTGCTGCTTTTGGCAGGTAGAACATGGGATCGGTATGCGGCAATCCGGAAGGCAGATTGCTCGCGCCCTGCAACGCAAAATACAGTTCGGTCGCGCCCCATTCCAAGTCATCCCGCCACTCGGTCTCCGGATAGAAATCGAACGGCCCCGCGGTGGCAAGATTACCAGTCGGAGCGGTGTTCGCCAAATCGAAGATGTGCTCCGCGGAAAGCAGACATTGATTGGCGTAAGCCGTGTCGCTCGCTGCGAACACTTTGTAGCAGAGCGCGAACGAGGCAGCCAGCCGACCCGCCAGGTTCGGACTGATCGACGCCCCCGCGCCGCCGGCCGGGTTTTGCAAGACCGGTCGGTGACAGATGAACTGGTAGGGAGAAACGCATCCCTGGTAGTTGTCGTCCGCCTGCGGCAGACGCCAGATGTCATGGTCCCCGGTGTATTTTCGTCCGCCCGACGCCACCGATACCTGGTAGTACAGCGTCTTGCTGCTGTCGACCCACATCTTCTGCAGCCAGTCGAGTCCAAACCGCGCTTCCGCCGTGAAGTTCGACGTGCTCGATCCCGAGCCCATCTGTCCGGGAAAATCTCGCACGCCCACCAGCATCATTCCCACGGTATAGCTGTGGGTCTCAACAAACTTCAGGTAGTCGCCAGCGTCCCACCACCCGCCGGAGGCGTCGAGCACAGCTCCGGTTGCGGTCAAAGCTCCGGCATTGTCTTTCCTGTCAAACGTGGGATTCAGGTACGCCGTCGCGCTCTGGTCATTCAGGTGCGCAGGCGCGGTCCGCAATGAGTTGGGAATGTAATTCGCTCCATCACGGGAGGTCTCATAGTAGAAGAGCGAGTTTGCGAGCGAAGTTGCATACAGGTTCGCGGCCGTGTCGATCTCGAACGAAGGAGACGTTGCCGCGACGGGTGACGCCACCGCGACGGTGTAGGTCCCTGCCGTCGATACGGAATCGAAATCCAGGGCGTACACGCTGGTGAAGGTTCCCCATGCACCGAGACTTGCCCCGACCAAAGCCGAATACACGGTTGTGCCGCCGGAGTTCTTGACTGCAAACGTCGCCCCAGTCTCGGCAGCGGTGCTCATCAGATAGGCGCGCTTCGTCGCGCCGCTTGCATAACCAACTTGATTGACGCGAATGTAGGCGCTGGCTGCGTTTGACAAGCCAGCTGTTGCGAACACACAGAGGATGGTGAGGAAAACGTGGGACAGAATGCTGGCGTTGGACTTCCCGATCGGGAGGGCCATGGGGGACACTCCTTAGTGAACGGTTTCAATAAAACGCATGAATACTGATCGCCCCAGGCGCGTTTGTCAATCGGGAATTTTCCCGAGGCCGGGGTCTTTGCAGGTGGTTGGTGAATTCCAACATATGGGTTTCGAAACCCTCTCGTGTTGAAAAGGATTTGTATTCTCCGCCTGTCATCTCTGCAATTGCTTTCGGCGGTGAGTGGAAGGCTTCGAGCCAACCCGCATGGCTCACGCCGCAGATGTTTTCCGAGAAAATTCAACCGGCACTTGCGCAGACCTCAGCTACGGCTATCGCGAAGCGGATTGGGGTCTCGCGCTGGTATGCTGGACCGGTCCGGGAGGGCTACCGCCCGCATCCGAGGCACTGGGAGGCGCTCGCTACGTTGGTTGGCTTCACCGCGTACTGCTAAGGTTCGCGCTGGCACGCTGACCATATTCGCGAAGGCTGCCGACCAGGCGGTGGGGTGGTACGCCAACGTCAGTATTAATCTGCTTTGCGGGGAGTTGCCAGCCCTGAGCGAAGTCGGAGGCATGGGGATTTCGACTTTAACCACCGAGCAGGGTGGCTATTCGCTTTGTCGGACAAGAGTATCGCCCGTTCGCGCAGAGTGCTGATCAGTCCGCGTAGAAAGAATCCTTTTGCGTTTTGCGTTCGCAGTTTTCGCGCACTTCCTTCGTTGCGAAATTTGTCAGAACGTCAGGTGCAGCGCCATCTGGATAATGCGGGGACTGCCGAGGGTGTGTTGAATCACGCCGAGCTTTCCCGACGGCGGGCAGGCGTAGGCGCCGGTGCTGGGAACGCATGCCGGGAACCCACTGAATCCATATTGCGGAGGGTTATTGAAAAACGGGTTGAATAGCACATTGTTATTGGGCACGTCGAAGCTGGGATGGTTGAACAGGTTGAATGCGTTGAAGTCATATCGCAGCGCGAAACGTTCACTAATCTTGAAGTTCTTGAAGACGTCGAAATCGAAACGGACCTGGAAGGGGGCGCGAAAGATATTTCTGCCACCGCTGGCATAACCATTCTCAAAGTTATCGCACACGAGAGTGCCGGTGCTCGAATCACAAGGTGGAACTCCGTTGGTCCCCGGAGCAAAGATCGGTGGGACTCCGAAAGCGTTGACGTCCAAAACCGGCTTGTGGGCATCGACGCCGGTGGTGCCTTGCAGTACTGCCTTGGTCGTGGTTGAACCCACGCCGCCGACAGGCACGATGGGGTTGGTAATCGCGTCCTGGCCGCCGCCCCAGTAAATGCTGGCGGCACCGCCGCTGAAGTCGAAAACGCTGTAAGGCTGGCCGCTTTGAAGCACCGTGACACCGCCCAATCCCCAGCCGTTGACCACGTGCCCCAGAAATCCGTGCGCCGCCGCCAGTGCTGGAAACTCATAGTGATAGTTCACGGTAAACACGTGGGTGCGATCGAAGTCGGAGTTGCCATACGACGAACGGGGGTTGTTGGGGTCGTTTCCACTGAAAAACAATCCAACCGCGCTCTGCTCGTCGAGAGTGTGCGAATAGGTGTAAGCCGCGGTCAAGAAGAGGCCGTGGCTGAAACGTTTATTCAGGCTGAGCTGTAAAGCGTGGTAATTGGCTATTCCGACCGCTCGGCTGAAAACGGAGTTGGGATCGTATCCGATGAACGGCGCACGCAGTGCAGCGTTGCCGGTGGGAAAACCATCAACGAGTGCTTGCGGGTCTTCGGCGACCACACCCGGCACGCTGTAACCGTAGGAATAGTTCTGTGGGAATGGTCCGCTGGCGAGAAGCGGATTCTGTGGAGTCGCAATCTGTGCCTGATTAAAGGGCAGGGGAAGTACTTGATGCACTCCGTGATTGCCCACGTAACCGAGACTTAACACCAGGGTGTTGGTGGGCTGCCACTGGAAGTCGAGAGTCCAGTTCTCGGAGTAGGGTAGCGAGTTCTTCGGATCGTATCCTCCAAAGAAGAATGGACCGCAGCCCGTCTGCCCGGCGCTTATGCAATAGGGTGTGGTCTGAGCGAACAGTTGCGAGGCGTTGGGAACCAGAGCTTGTACGCCGGAAAGATTCGTAGGAGGTGGAGGAGGCGGAGTCGTGCCAAAAGGGGTGTCGATGCCTCCGACCGCGTAGAAAGGTACTACGAAAGGCTGAGAAACGGTTACGCCGAAGGGACCGCTGATGCCTCCCCCGGCGGGCGAGGAAAGCTGCGTGAAAAACTCGCCGCGGTCGTAGTACATTCCAAAGCCGGCGCGGACGACGACGTTCTTCACGAACGTCGGGCTGTATACCATGCCAATGCGCGGAGCAAAACCCCATTGCCTCCCGGTGAGCGTGGAGTTGCTCACCCCCTTGGTTCCGAAGTCCTTGTTATTACCGGCGATCACCAGGCCGATGTCGGTCACCGTATCGGTCGGGATATCGTAGGCGTAGTTCTTGGAGTAGAAATTGGCCAGCATTCCGTTCTTTTCGGAGAGCGGACCATCCCAGTCCCACCGAAGGCCAATGTTCAGGGTGAGGTTTGACATCACCTTAATGTTGTCTTGTACGTAAGCGCCGACCTGTTTAGTGCGATAGTAGCGGCTGGTGGCGCCCACCAGAATCTGCGACGGATCCTGACCGCCGCAGAACACAGTGTTGGGGCCGCAGACCTGTCCTTGTAAGAAGCCGGGAAAGTCGGCAAAGGTGACGCGCGCTACTTCGTTGTTTCTGTTGATGACATTCAACTGAGTGTAATCGAAGCTGAACCCAGTGGCTATGTTTTGTTTCCCATGAACCCACTGCAGGTTGGTTACGCCTTCGAAGTTATTCTGAAACATCCCGGCGTTAGCAAAGTTATTGGTGGGACCAACGGAGAGGCTATTGAAGGTGACGTTGTCCGCGTCCTTGATGTTCATCTGCGGGTAGAGGTTGAATCCCAGCAGGCTCATTCCGATATCGGAAGGTTTTAGGAACTGGCTCGTTGTGGCGAAGGCGTGTTGGCGAATAAACCCAATGCGCTGCTCCCAGGTCAAACTCGGAGTGACCGAAGTCGTATTGTCGAGTGAGAACGCCTGACCGCCAGCATCCATGGTCTGAGGGAATCCCAGTAATTGGCTGTTGGCGAACGGAGTTGTGTTGGGGTTGCGTTGGAAATAATATTTGGCCGCGAGCCGATCCTTGGAACTGAAGAAATAGTCGACGTTCCCGTTGATCTGGTCAGCAGTGAATTTTGAGCCCGGCCCCTGCACAGCCGCGTCGGCACTCAAATTTTGCAGATTGCCAAGACCGGTGGTCGCCGCGCTAGGGACGAAGTATGTACCATCGGGCGCCTTGGCTTGAAGAATCGCGAGCGCCTGCGGTGTTATGTCGTTGGCCGTGAGATTGGTGCCGAAATCCAGATTTGCCACCGCCGCCAGGCTTGAGGCATCTCGGGCATTGGTGAGGTCGGGAGGAACCGCGACCAGCGATAGCCCGAGCAGATTGTCCCCCACCCGAATCCCCTGGTAGGAGGCGAAATAGAAGATCTTGTCCTTCACGATCGGTCCGCCGAGATACCCACCAAAAACGTCGCGGTGCATCGAGGGCTTGCCCGCCAAGCCCCCGGTTTGAACCTGTGCCTGGCTGAGGAACCAAGGGCTGCCATTCCACTTCGACGTCTGGTAGTAGTCATAAAGGCCGCCGTGGACCACATTGGTGCCTGACTTGGTGATGATCTCGATATGGGCGCCGCTGTTGGCACCCTGAGAGGCGTCGTACATCGCGGAGTTAACGTGAACTTCTGCAATGGTCTCCGGGGGCGGGCTGGGAAGGGCCTGCCCGATGGCACCGTAGACGGAGGTGCTCGTCACAATTTCCCCGCTGGGATTGTTGGTGTCATGGCCGCTCTCACCAATGTTGACCGCAACGCGGCTCGAACTCACCTGACTCGTCGACTTTCCGTTGAAGATGTTGTTGGCTGAGATGCCGTTGAAAGCAAAGCTATTGCTTGTGTCGCGCTGTCCGTTGGCCCAGATTGCCTGATTACCAAACCCGCCATTCGTACCTGAGCTGTTCAGAAAGTCCGCGCTAACCCCCGGACTCAGGATTGCCAGCTGGGTGAAACTGCCAGTGGCCAGCGGCACATTGTCAATCTGCAGAGCGCTCAGCGTGTACCCAGTCGTGGTGTCGGTCTCGTTTAGCAACGGCGTGGCGTTGACTGTCACGCTCGACGAAACTGCGCCCGGCTTCAGCTTGGCGTTCACCGTGCTGGTGCGATTGCCTTGCACAATGATCTGCGGGTAGACGGTGGTCTGGAACCCATCCTTGGTGAAGGTCACTTCGTAAGGGCCAATGGGCAAGTCGGCGATGTTGAAGGAGCCATCGCTGTTGCTCCGCGAGGCGACTTCGAGATTGGTGGCGATGGCGCGGGCCTTGACGCTGGCTCCAGGCAAGACCGCACCGCTGCTATCTGCGACCGTACCGTTCATCGAGCCTAGGGTCTGCTGTGCGAGGGCGAAAGAAGTAGCAAGAGCGAGGGCTACCAAAGCTGAAGCAAGCCCGCGCAGACGCCGAAAGGGATACACGACTGCCTTGATCTTTGCGCAATTCATGTTGATCTCGCCGGATGATTTCGATCCTTATAGCAGACGTCTTTAGCGACATTCAAGGCAACGGTCTGTTAATTCTTCTTCAGGTAATTCTTCTTCAGGTTCGAGGTGCGCCGCCTTTCATGCGTTGGTAACTTGTCTCAAAGGCGAGCGTTCGTCCGCGCGGACCTTAGTGGTGAGTGTCGAGTTTTTGAGCGGAAGGCATAGCCACAAACTCGAAGCTGATGTGCTTGTCGATCAGCCGCAGCAGATGATTCTCGGGAACCTGATCTTCCAGGCGGAAGTAGTAGAACAGCGCTTCTGAGCGGTCGTGTTGCCCCATCATGATCAGCAGGCCTCCGACGATCAAAATCCAGCAAAGCATGTGAGACCTTCTAACATGCCTCTGCTAAATCTCACCCGCTAATCTCAGTGACTTTTTCAACACCCACTCCCCATTACATTCACCATGGGTCGAAACGTGTAATCGTGTGATTCCGACAGTTACTTTCCGGAGTGTCCGCAATGCGGGAAAGATCGAAACGCACAGAACCAAGCTTGTCTCCCATCCAGATTTGATTCAGACTGTTCGGATGGCAGTGGATGAGCGAATAGCAGAAAACGCAGAATCCGCCATGTACATGCTGTGGCCGCAGGGGCGTGCTGAGCCTGATATCCCGTCCATCCCAAAGGCGTACAGCCTGTCTATGATCGTGAGTGAAGACATCGACAAAACGCGTTCGGTCATAGAAATAGATGGGCCGCTTAGCGATTCTGGGTGGAGTTGGTTTCGCAATGCGGTCGTGCCAGACGGGATGTTTGTTATTCAGGAACGCGCCTCGTCCGCGTGGGTCGGCATCATTAGCGCTGTCCATAATCCAGCGGCAACTCGCTTCTATTTTCCCGGCGGTGGGGAATTGGGGTACTTGGTGGTTGCGCCGGAGCACCGCCGGCGACGACTTGGCGCAGCACTAATCGCCGCGGCCGTCAGACGACTGCACCAAGGCGGCTATCGCCACATCTTTCTCGGGGTGCAAAGCTGGCGGCTTCCGGCTATTCAATCCTATCTGCGTGCCGGGTTCCAACCTTTCATCCATGCGCCCGAATTGGTTCCGCGTTGGCAACGCGTCTTCGCAGCCTTGGGCCAAGAGGCACGCGAGACCAAATGGCCAACCAGCCTAGTTGGTCTGCCTCCGCCGATTCGACCGTCTATGAGCAGCTAGGGTTTGGACGCGCTAATACTCTGGATGTCGGTCGGCGACTCGGAGGCTAAAGTCAGTTGGCGTAACATCGCCTCCTGTCAAACCGCTTGACATAACAACGGTGCCGCGCATTCCGAGATGTGCGTCGCCACTGCAGGCAAGAAACCTTTCGAACTTGACATGTACGCTGATCTGGCGTACCTTGTACGCTGTTATGGCGTACAAGGCGCTGACCGTCGAGGAACTCCTGGCCTTGATGAAGAAAATCCAGGGAGAAAAATCCAACACCGAATTCGCCGCCCATCTCGGCATCTCGAAGCAGTATCTGGGGGACCTGTACAGCGGCCGCAAGATCCCGAGTGATACCGTGTCCGGCGTGTTCGGTTTTGAGCAGAAAGTGGTGACGCGCTACATTCCGTCAACGACCGCCGCCAAACCGGAGGCACCCAGTGTCGCAGAACCACCGCGAAAGAAAACAGGACGTGCTCGTAAACGTGATTCTTGATAAGTCCGGGTCCATGGCAAGCAAGACCACCGACGTAATTGGGGGATTCAATGCCTACATCGCCGGACTTGGCCAAGAAGATCAAGTGAACTATCTTTTCTCGCTCACGCTTTTTGATACTCAGGTTGCCTATCGACACGTGGCGATTCCGTTATCTGAGGTAAAGAAACTCGATAGCAAGTCGTATCGACCCGAAGGGAACACGGCGTTGAATGACGCCATTGGTATTACAGTGCGCAAGGTCGAGGCCGATCAGCCAAAGGTCGATAAGGTGGTTACGGTGATCATGACCGACGGCGAAGAAAACTCTTCGCGGGAGTGGACTCACGATGCCGTGAGGAGTCTGATCGAGCAGAAGGAAAAGGAGGGCAACTGGACCTTCGTATTCCTAGGAGCAGGTCTTGATGCCTGGCACCAGGGCAGGTCGTATGGCGTTCAATTGGCCAACATAGCGCTGTATAGTGCCGATCAATATCGGGACGCCTTCGCAGCTATGGCTGACGGCACCAATGCATTGTCGTCGAGTCCTAAGCGTCAGTCGTTAAGCTTCTTCACCTCCCTGTCGAAGGAAGCTATGCGTAAGGCGGGGTTGCGGCAGCAGAAGAGCTAGTGACGGGACGCCGGTCAAGATGAAGGCGCTGGCGTTCCTGCGAAAGGCGTTGGGAGATCGTGATCGCGGACTTGCGCCCATCACCGATGCGCGCAAGATCACCTACGCAGATCTTCGTTCGGGGCTCTTAGCATCATACGTCGAACGCGGAAACAGGTCCCTGGCGACGCGTGCTGATGGTGAGGAAACAATCGCGGGGCTTCCACAGCTTGATAGCTTCTTCAAGTTCGAACCAAAGAACCCAAGCCCGTCCGTGATGCAGATCACCGTTGACACAGGACGTGCGTTCGTCAAGGCGCGCCAGTCTGAGGACCCACCTGCTGGAGCCGCTGTCATAAACCGATCACTCGCCTGTCTGCGGCGCATGCTTCGCATCGCCCATGAGGACGGGAAAATTCAGAATGTTCCTGTGATCAGGTTGCTGAAGGAACCCCCAGCTCGCGAGGGTTTCTTGGAAATGAAAGAGTTTGAGGAGCTGGTGGGCCTACTCCCGGCGCATCTCCAACCGCTCATCACTTTCCTGTATTACGACGGCGTCCGCCTGGGTGTGGCGCTCCAGATCGAGTGGCCGGAAGTCGACCTCCACCGTCGCATCGTCCGGCTCCATGAAACGAAGAATGACGAGCCTCGGGTGGTCCCCCTGCCATCTGTTCTCGTGAACACGCTCCGTGAAGTTACGCCAAAGGTCGGCCCCGTGTTCGACAGTACGAACCTCCGCAAAGAGTGGACGAAGGCTTGCGCGGCCCGCGGGCTGGGTCGTATCATCAAAGTCGAGGGGAAAAAGTATGACCCTCGCTACGAGGGGCTCATCGTCCATGACCTGCGACGATCAGCCGTTCGGAATCTGGTAAACGCCGGGGTTCCTGAGACGGTTGCAATGAAGATCAGCGGACACAAGACGCGCTCGGTATTCGACCGGTACGCAATCGCTTCCGAGACGGACCTTACGAAGCGATGCGGCGCGTCGAACTGAGTGGAGTCTCAGGTGAAAGTATAGTGAAAGTGAGACGATGAACTCACGTCGTCATCGACTAAATCGCTGAATGTAAAAGCGTGGCGCTATCGTCTAGGGGTTAGGACGGAAGATTCTCAATCTTCAAACCCGGGTTCGATTCCCGGTAGCGCTACCAACTATCATCCGCTAACACCCGCTAAATCAGCGGGTTTGTTTTTCTCGGAAATGGCTCCATGAACCGCAATAGCGGACGATAGCGCGAATTGTGGTACGCAAGGCGGTACACAGGTTGATAGCTCGTCTGACGAGCCGCAATCCGCCTGCTCCTCGCCTCTTCTCAGGCGCGTTGCTCTCACCCATCGGCGTCCTCTCCGATCCTCTTTACAACGTAGCGCACGCGCAGCCGCTTGCAGGCATGCTCAACGCACGAGGGTCTTGACCTTTGACCAGAGTGGGAGCATAACGTCGATATGGCGAATACTTTCGATCCTGCGATTGGCAAGAGCACGAGGTGGCGAAAGGGCGGGGCGTCCCCGAATCCAGGAGGCCGACCTCGAACGCGAACGCTCTCCGAACTGCTGCGGCAGAAGCTGGTCGAGGTTGACCTCAATGATCCGCAACATCGAACACACGGAGAGCGCATCGTGGACAATTTGATTAAGATCGCCAGCTCAGGGGACCGGGGCGCGATTGCGGCGGCTACAGAAATTGCGGACAGAGTCGAGGGCAAAGTTCACCAGTCGCTAGCGATTGCCGATGTCACGCGGGAACTCCAGGACAAGTCGGACGACGAGCTAGAGTTCTTCCTTCAGTATGGTCGCTGGCCCGAACCGGACTGGAACAAGAAATAAAAAATGGACGCGGGGCTGTTCTTGCCCGAGAACACTGGCAACGAGTTCAAGGGGATGTTACGACACTTAACCCAGAAATCCGCGCTGAACAGCATATACCTTTCTAGTTGTGGAAGCTTTAACCGTATTTGATGTACACTTCCTCCCGCCTAGGAGAGAGAGTGTGTGTCTTGCAAGTCATGCCTATCTGATAACCAGCGCAATTTCAACGGTGAAATCGCCGTCCATTTTCCCGGCATCAAGGGTCTGGACAAGCCCTTGGTCTTGGTATTCCCACAGCTTGTAGTCTGTTTGGATTGTGGCTTTACGGAATTTTCAATTCCTGAAACCGAATTGCTGCAAGTTGCGGAAAAGCGCCACGCCCTTTAGCTTGAAACGGAGATTTGTCTTTCACGAAGAATGAACGGCTGAATGTACTGCGCAGATTCTGGGAAAAATGCGGCTGCCTAGAACGCCGTGGAAGCCGCCCAGTGGATACCCGCACAGGATGTCAACGTCGTATGTCCTTCCGATCTCGTCCCATAGATGTTCGACCCGAATCGCCGCCTCGGCATTGCCATGCGCCCACAGGAGAGGCGCACATTCTCCACAAGCGGCAACGCGGGGTTGCTCTCCCCTCGCGGCCTTGGCCGCTCCCGCAATTAGATCGCTTGCCACCTTCATGAATCGAACTGGGTCAGGCATGTCGTTGACCATGAATGTCGACAGTGTCTCGGCAGCATCCAAGGCGATGTATCTCCCCTGCTCGATAGCGGCACCGATATCCAAACCGTGTGTCTGCAATCTCGGAAGAAGGTTGTCTCGGTGTGACTCGGTCGCCACAGTAATGACCGCGTTCCCGGTCCTGAGAGCGGCTCCTATGAACTGAGTAAAGCCTTCCATAAAGCTTTCATCATCAGAATAGAATGTCGCCTCGTGGCGGCGGGTCGCCGATATGTCGTGACGTTGCAGAGATGTTAAAACTTTGTCGCGTCGGATGATTTGGGGAGTTCCTGTATCTGAAGTTCCCGCAAAATGGTGGCCCGTAAATCTGCTACCGACAAACCTCTCACCCCGAAGCACGGCGTCCACAGCTACGAGTAACTCCCTCCCCGCATCCATCTTTACGACGTAACCACATGCACCCAAGCTGAAAGCGTGTTGCACAACCTCAGCCGAGGACTCTTGGCTCACGAAAAGAATTTTCGATTTGGGGGAGAACCTGCGGATTTGCCGAGCGGCTTCGATCCCATTCAGACCCGGAAGTCCGATGTCCAGCAGGATCACGTCTGGTTTCAGTTCTTGCGCCCATCGAACGGCTTCCAAGCCGCCCGACACCGCCTGAATATACTTTTCATCCCACGTATTTCGTAACGTGGAGAGCAGAAATCGCCGAAAGGGTTCGAAATCTTCTGCGACCAGAATCCGAATTGAGGATGTGCCCAAGAGCTTCCGTTCAGATTGCAAGAATCACAAGCTAGTTGCCTACCTGTCGTTCTACTAGCATTGATAGTATTAGCGCTTTAATGGCACCAGTCAATGTCACGAAAGTGGAAGCACCGCATTCTTGACGAAAACCGTGAGACTCGATGACGGCGGCAGCCAACTGAAAGATCGAACATCATTTTGCTGCGCCGTGCTGAAAGTGTTCTCCAATGTGGAAGAGGTTTCATGATGCTTTCGGTCTTTGTAGGTTTTCAAGTTCGACACGTATCTCGCGGATTCGTAGTTCGCGGCTCGCACGGGCCATTCTAGCCGCCTGCGTGTGAACATTCAGGCTTCGAAACTTGCGCTCCTCTTGCAGGATCAGTTCCATCTCGCGGCGGAGTTTTTCAATGCGTCCCGCAATTGAAGTATCGTCCATACGCCTTGTTTCTGGTCTAGGTGCTAGGATGCAGGCACCACGCGGCAGAAAAGACTTCCTTTGACTGCAGTATGATAGCGGATGTTCCGGCATTACTTTGTTTGATCCCACCGCGGTTCACTACTGTCAGTTCTGACAGTGGCGGGGACGCGGAGGGAGCGACAGGATAATTCTGTATGCAACTCACGAGAGATTACCCCTCTCCCCAACCGGGAGCCGTCCTTGGTTCGAAACCACCGAGGGCGGCCTTTTTTTGGTGGCGAATCATTCTGTGGGACGGTTGGAACCCTGCCTTGACTTCGACACGGCCTGACTCTCAGCGACCTCAATTTCCTGCCTGCCGTTTCTGACAGTTGCCTGCCAACGTAGGCCTCAACTCCAATGGTCAGTTCAAAATCAAGGAGACCAATCCCATTAATGGCCGTCCGACCACTGCCGTTGGCTGTCACCGAACAGATTTCCTCGCTGACGTACGGTATTGCCCGTTCCTCTCGAACAGAGCGCAATTGCCCCATCTGTGACAAGCCTCTTGACATCAAAACCTCGAAAGACGATGCCGCCACAAGAGGCATGCACGAGGGATGCACGTCCTCAGACAACTGCTGGAGCAGGCCACCACCCCCACCAACCGCCCGCGTGCCTAACTATTGAAATATCCCCATTGCATTGACATGTTCCTGAGCAAGAACACGCCCCGATCCTACTCACCGCATCTTCAAGCGTTGCCTCTGACAAATGACGTCCAGGAACGGGTTCGCGGCACCCGGTGCAGGGTCCCTGCGGTGGAAAGCCCTTGGTTTTTCCGACTCTGCCGAGCGTCTTTCATGATCCCGCCCGTGTAGACAAGGCGGTCGCCGAGCATCAGGCGACGCTGGCTCGAAAAGGTTCTTGCCGAGGAACACGAACGCGGAACGGGAC
>DASRRV010000229.1:0-11252 GCA_035695545.1 Candidatus Sulfotelmatobacter sp.
AAGGAAAGTAGAAGTAGGGAGCGTAGGGAGTGGAGGAGTAGAAAATGAAACATTTATTTCTGATTGGAGTGCTCTGCGGCGTCATTATCACGGCCGCAGTCACGGTTGTGTTCGCGATTCCTGCCAACAGCACCTACTGGCGAATGGAGATCTACAAACGCGGTGGCGCAGCTTGGACTGTCGACAAAAATGGACATCTGGGCTGGAAGTGGATGGTTGATCCGATCCCCGATGCTCCCCGCGCAAAGCGAGTTGTCGTACCATCATCGCAAACGGATGCTCGTACCGAGCGGCTGTAGATCAGCCGACTCCGAATGTGGGAGTGGCCTTAGTGCCGCGATCATCGGATACGCAGGTCCCGCACATTTCGCAAAACAAAACCAGCACTTTGACTAGCAAAGTGCTGGGTTGAATTAACTAAACCAAACCGAGTCAGTTTCCGTTAACTTGCGGATATTGGAATACGGGGGCGGGATCATTCGCAGTCACAGTTCCTTCAGCATCCCCTGTCTTGTAGCCGACCTGTGTCTGGAAACTATTTCGGTTCGATCTGCGGAGCTCCCCTGGCTGCATGCCAGAAACGGAGAACGAAAACTGCATCTGGATCATGAAGCAGTTCGTAAATGATCCGATACGATCCGTGAATGATTTCCCGCAAAGATTCCAGCTGGAGTCCGGTACCGTCCGCCCTCTTTCAGGAAAGGTATCAAGGGAAAGTGCCTTATCGATCAGCGCGTAACCGAATTTCATTGCCTGACTTGGATTATCCCGCGCGATGAAAGAGACAATCTCCCGTAGATCATCCTGCGATTGCGGCGTCAGGATTACTGGGACGCCCATTTACGCACAAGTTTTCGGCCCTCTTCAGCTTCGATGCCTTCGCGACGGCTTGCTTGCTCCCGAGCCCTTTGAATACCCGCTAGCAGTTCAATTTCGCGGGCGATCTCCTCAAACGAGGTGTCCGGAGGAAGTTTACCAACGAGATCGATTACCATTTCGCGGTTACTCATAATGCGAACCTCTCATATTCAGTAACCGCCGGCCAACCTTTTTCCATAAGTTTTCCGAAGATCGCGGCGGTCGCAATCGCCACCACGCGAGGCGCGCGCTTCCTAAACAAAAGTGCTCCACCCATCTGGGTTCGGCGTTGGATGTTCGATGCTCGACGTTCGGTGTTTGCTGTCGGTAGAAACAAAAACGCCCAGCTACTTGGAAACAAGTAGCTGGGCGCTCTGAATTAATTAAACAAAACGAGCCCACCTACGCCACAGGCTACGGCGTGGCAGGCCAGCTTCGCTTCTTGAAAAGCAAAAGAAAAAAACACGAATTGACACGAATCAGACACGAATCTTTTGAATTACTCTAGATTCGGAAACTCACCTCGGCGAAATAGGTTTGAGTTTCTGATTCTTCTCGTCAATCTTCCTTGGTCATGACTTTTACCATCGAGATCGAACAGGAGAAAGATGGTCGCTGGATCGCGGAGATCCCCGAACTACCGGGTGTCATGGTTTATGCACAGACCCGCGCACAAGCCGTGTCACGGGTTGAAGCGCTGGCGTTGCGGGTTTTGGCTGAGCGTATCGAGCATGGAGAGACCTCGCCGGTAATCGAGAAAGTCTTTTCAGTTGCAGCGGCATGAGCCAGTGGGGCTCTGTTAAGGCTCGCAAAGTTTTAGCGGCGCTGCTGCGGATCGGTTGGACTATCAAGCGAGAGTCTCGCGGACCGCACCGAATCCTCTCGCGTGCCGGTTGGCCAGATGTGGTGTTTGCATTTCACGGAGCAGAAGAGATCGGGCCGAGAATGCTCGCGCGTATTGGAAAAAGAACCGGTTTAACACCCAACGATCTCTAGCTCCTGGGTGGCACGGCAAAATCCACCGTACTGACCGTGGCAAAAGAAAGTAGAAGTAGGGAGCGTAGGAAGTAGAGGAATAGAAATGAAACATTTATTTCTGATTGGAATGCTCTGCGGCGTCATTATCACAGCCGCAGTCACGGTTGTGTTCGCAATTCCGGCCAACAGCACCTACTGGCGAATGGAGATTTGGAAACGCGGTGGCGCAGCCTGGACCTACGACAAAAATGGCCATCTGGGCTGGAAGTGGATGGTTGATCCGATCCCTGACCCTCCTCGTGCAAAGCGAGCTGTCGTACCGCCGTCGCAACCTGCTGTTCGCATTGAGCGGCGTAGATGGCTTCGCCAGTTGACCGGTTGAATAGTGAAGGGCGAAAAGGTAGGCGTGCAGTCCATGCGCGCCGTTTCCGGGCCCGAGCGGCTCGCACGGGAGTGCGCGCCCTACCAAATGCGCGCCGTCCTCATTGAACGCTTCTACGGTTCACCGCTTCAACCAATCATGTTTGGCAGCCGTCACCAGGGTCGGAATTCCGCCTATGGCACTCGCAGTACCACGATAAAAATGCAAGGACTGACTAAAGATCACCAGGGCATGCTGCCTAGCAATGAAATCCGCGCACAGCCTCGATTACCTGGCTCTGCTCCGAACTCCTCATTCCAGTGAAAAACGGAAGGCGCAGGAGGCGATCCGCCAAATCTTCCGTGACAGGACAGTCGCCCTGGCGTCCGCCAAAGCGCAGACCCATTGGAGATAAATGCAGCGGCAGGTAGTGGAACACCGCCAGAATTCCAAGAGTACCGAGGTGCGAAATCAACGCTTGTCTGCTGTCAAAGGACGGCATGATCACGTAAAACATGTGGTAGCTCTGTTCGCATTCTGCCGGGACGATCGGGAGACGGACGCCGTTGGCTTCGGCCCATGAAGCCAGCTCGCGAGCGTAGATTTCCCAGATATGACGCCGCATCGACTGAATCTGGTCGCGATGTTCAAGCTGCGCACGGAGAAAGCCCGCCAGCAGGTCCGCAGGCAGATAGCTCGAGCCGACATCGACCCAGGTGTACTTGTCGATTTCGCCGCGGAAAAACCTGCTTCGATCCGTTCCCTTTTCCCGAAGAATTTCGGCTCGCTCGTTAAACTGCGCTTCGTTAATCAGGAGCGCACCTCCTTCACCGCAAGTGAAATTCTTGGTCTCATGAAAACTGAGAGTTGCAAGCTGGCCAAGTGTGCCGAGGTATCGTCCGCGGTATCTTCCATACAGGCCATGCGCGTTATCTTCGACTACCGCAATGGCATGCCGGCGCGCCATAGCCACGATCGTGTCCATTTCGCATCCAACGCCCGCGTAATGCACAAGAAAAATCGCCTTTGTGCGCGCGGTAATGCGTTGCTCGATTTGGCTTTCGTCAATGTTTAGTGTGTCCGCGCGAATGTCCGCGAAGACAGGCTTGGCGCCTCGTAACACGAATGCATTTGCCGCAGAGGGAAATGCGAAGGAGGGAACCATGACTTCGTCTTCAGGTCCGGTATCCAAGAGCAGCGCAGCCATTTCCAGCGCGTGCGTGCATGACGTCGTCACGAGCGCCTTCTGGATACCAAGCGACTGTTCGAGAAGTAGGTGGCATTGCGCAGTGAAGCTGCCGTCGCCGGAAAATTTCGGCGCCGCGACGGCGGCGCGGATGTAATCAAGTTCATCTCCCGTCGCGAACGGACGATTGAAAGGAATGCGGATCACGAGTGGCTCAAAGGTTTACGAGCTATCAATACTAGAGAGCTTTAGCGCAATAGAAAACCTCTCAACCTGAAGCTCGGATGCAGAATATCGACATCACGAAGCGTCACTTTTCGCATTCCAGAACGATAGTCACATATGGGATACGCAGTGGTTTCGTGTCGATCCATGTATGGACATTCCGAAAAATCTTCGCCGCAAGCTGGAGACACTGTCGTTCCGTTCGAATGTTCCGGCCCCGGTCGTGAGACATGATGTACCTGGAAACCACTCCCTGATTCGGAATCCAACACGGATCATAAGAGACCAATCGACCGCCTCTCTTTAGAGCGTCATATGCGAAGCGAATGCAATCCGCAGCTTCTTCATCGTCGAGGTGGTGTAGCACGGCGATTGCTATCACAATATCGGCATCTTTAAATCGCGAGTCGCCGCGAAGAGATCGCGTGTCGCCAACGACAAAAGTCCCCTTGTCACCGTACGTCCGCCTCGCAAACGCAATGTAATGTGGGTTAATGTCGAGCCCAAGATATTCGACGCCCGGGAGGCTTTGCAGAACTCGCGCTGGACCGCATCCGATATCGATCACTTTATCGCCAGGTTTGGCCCGGATATGACTTTGAATGATTCTGCGACGCGACGCATTTCTGCTCACGACAGCTTGAAAGACGTTGTACAAACATGGGACTTTCAGACAGCGCAATAATCCAGAGTCACTTTGCATGGTGGGATTAAGTCGCGTTGCTGCGTCTGGTTAAGCGTGCAGGTTTCGTCACATTATCGAGAACTGATATGGCACGACCGCGTTCATGATTGCTTCCAGATGTATTTCGGCGCTTCCGGGCCGGTATTGAAGATCAAATCGAGGATAGTCACTGCCGGTTCGAACGCCCCATGCAGCTGCGGATACTCGGGATACGAGTAAGTCAGGAATTCCACGCCGATGCCCGCGGCCTCAAATTTATCCAGCTCGATGTATTCTTTGGCCGATGGTCCCGAGATATAATGTTTCGCGCCCAGATGCGCGAGGATGCTCAGCAACCGATCGGTTTTGGTTCCTTGCGCGGGCAAGGTGGACGAACGGACAAAGCGCGTCTCCAGTCCCAGCTCACGTGCCAGGGCCACGGTCAGCTCGCACGTGAAGTCCGCCAGCATTTCATCCGACCGGCCGTAAAATTTTTCCAGCATCGGCACGTAACGTTCGAAAAACGGCGCCTTGCCGTAGTTCTTCACTAGCGCCGCCCAATGTTTCCGGCTCCAGGGCTGGTCGCGAACGATCCGCACGTCCTTGATCGGGATGGTCTGCGTTTGCGCGCCCTTGCTGTAAACCGGGATGGTGAGCCACTGGAGACCGGCGCCGGTCTTGATCCGGTTGCGATTGCGCCAGCCGCGATCGTCGTACTGCACACAGTCGTAGAAAACAAACACGTCCGCCTTCTGCACTTGGTGAAAGTACCCGCGCCACGGAATGTAACTCGGTTGCAGGATGACGCATTTCATCGCGTGGCGCCGAGATGAGGCAGCATCTCCCGCAGGCTCGTGATCACGGTGAACTTTTCCCCGCCACATACCTCTGCGAAGATGCCGACGTCGAAGTTAAAGAATCCACCGGGTCGCTGAATGAAAAAGCCATGGGCGTAGCCCGAACCCAGCGCTCCGCCGATGTCGCTGTACAGATGGTCGCCGGCCATCACCAATTGTTCCGGCGCGAGTTTGAGCCGGCGCGCTATTTCGACAAACCCGTCCCGCGCCGGCTTCTCTGCACCCAGTTCCTGCGCGTAAACAATTTCGTCGAAACAATCCTGAAATCCGCATGCCGCGATCTTCTGTCGCTGCGACCGCGGCGGATTGTTCGTCAGAATTCCCAGCCGGTATCCGCGTCGCTTCAACTCATCCAGTAGCGGCCGGACGTCGTCGAACACCCGCGCTTCCGGCGGGCTGACGTTGCGATAGGCCTCGATCAGTTCCCGGCCCAGTTCGGCGCCCAGACCAAAACCGTCCCGCAGCGCGTCGATCAATCTGCTGCGATTTCCCTCCTCGAGAATCGCCATTGCCTTCGCGAGAAAAGCCTTGGCTTCCGGCAGTCGCGATTCAAAATCACGATGCACCTTTCGGAGCTTAGTCAGAATCCAGCGCTTTTGATCCAGCAACGTGTCATCCAGATCGAAGATCACGCCGCGGATGCCATCGAGTCCTTCGTTCCGCACGAACAATTCCTCCAGATGACGCACCATCGTGAGCGGCCGGCGCGACGAGTGAGTTCCGGCCGGTTCCACTTTTACCGCGGGCGAACAGACAAACACCGGCAGATTCACGCCCAGGCCGTAGCCAAACACCGCGGAGGCCCCCATGCGTGGATTGACGTCGGAGATAAAGCACTCGCTCCCAGCGCAGATGATCTGTAGATTGAAAATTCCCAGTCCTCCATGGCGGGCGATGCTCCGGACAAATTGTTCCGCGATTTTTGTGACCCGGTCCGGATGACGTTCGGTCGCGATCACCGCAAATCCACCCGAGGCCCTCACCCGTTCGCGGATGCAGATTTCGGAGACCTGCCCGGAAAAGTTGATCGCGAAGTCAACCGAGTATTCGGTGAACTCCTCGAGAAACGGCTGCCACACGTGGGTTTCCCGCAGCTCGTTCAATGAATGACGTTTCAACTCGTCCGCCGAATGCAGAACGATTTGTCCGCGGCCGCCCCAGCCGTTCGCCGGTTTTCCGAGGATCGGGAATTTCAGCGCGGGCGAAGCGAGGTCGATGAGTTTCGGAGCCGGCAAGCCTTCGCTGTGCAGAAAGGAGCAGAGCTGTTTCTTGTCGCAGATTCGTTCCAGGAGTTCCGCGCCGGACATCGCCAGCTTCACTCCGCGCGCGGCAAACTCGGATTCGTGTTCCGCCAGCA
Source organism: Candidatus Sulfotelmatobacter sp. (assembly GCA_035695545.1). Taxonomy (GTDB): domain Bacteria; phylum Acidobacteriota; class Terriglobia; order Terriglobales; family Acidobacteriaceae; genus Sulfotelmatobacter. Next base: position 6,487 of record DASRRV010000229.1, read on the forward strand.
CTGGCAACTCCCGCTCCGTGCAGGGAAACACGAATTGAATTTTTTCCGACTCACAGATCTCGAGCAGCGCCTTGATGAATTCCCCCTGGCGCAGTATCGGCGGAACCGCATACGAACGGTGCATGAAGTAACGGCCGATGTTCTCTTCGTAACAATCCGCCAGCACGACCCGGATGTTTCCTGCCCGCAGCAATCCCTTCAGCAAAGCAAGTCCCTGGAAACCGCCGCCGGCCACCAGCAGGACGTTGACGATGGATAAGGATGCGGGCATCAAAGCCTCGCCTCAACCAGAATCGAATTGCAGATCCCCGGGTGGTTCACACCCACTTTGAGCAGCCCCTCCACCACCGCCGCCGGCAGATTCAGACTCCGCAGCTGGCCCGTCGTCACCGGCTTGAGGAGAATGCCTTCGGTCTTGACGATCTTGAGCCCGGACTCGATCACCAGTTTACAGAGCGAGCCGTAGTCGAAATAACGCTGGTGACCCAGCTGCAGATCCTCGGCGCTCAACCGGTACAAATTATCCAGCAACCCCGCCTCGTGTCCGATCAGCCGATGCAGCGATCGCGCGTTCGGAACCGCAATGAACATGGTCCCTCCCGGCACGAGGTAGCGCGAAAACTGCCGGACGATGACGCCCGGATCATCCACGTGTTCAAGGACAAATCCCATTTCGATCACGTCGAAGTTTTCCCTGGGCTTAAAATCCTCGAACAGCGAGTGAATGAGTTCGACGTGCGACGGAGGTTTCGCGCGCGAACGGAAGTTCTCGATGATGTCGCGCGAGCCCTCGAGAATCACGTAACGGTTCAGCCCTTCGCCGAGCCCTTCGACAATGGCCTTCGGCAAAACCTGGTGCCCGATGCCGAGGCTCAACACGCTGCGATGCGGCCGGCCGCGGAGCGCCTGGATCATGCGCCGAGCATACCAGCCGAGCATGATTAGATTTTCATCGTGAAACTTGAACTGCTCGCTATAGGAACCGGTCAGGGCGTCGAGATTATGAGGATTCATCCATTGAATGCGTTTCAGTCGTGGCCGCCACGGGCTGCGAACCGATCGCTTCCTTCACCGCATAAATGGGCCTGCCCATGCTCCGCATGAACATCCGGCCCAGATATTCCCCGATGACGCCCAGCGCCAGGAGCTGCGCTCCGGCGAAAATTGTGATGATGCACGCCAGAAATGGAAATCCCGGAACGCTTCCGCGCAAAACATAATTCCCGATCACGAAAACCAGAATTCCACTGCCGAGCAGCGCCATGAAAAATCCCAGCAGCGTCGCCAGCCGCAGCGGCAGCGTGCTGAAGGCCGTCACCACGTTCATCGTTCCCACCACAAGTTTCCAGATCGTGTAGTTGGACTTGCCGATTTTTCTCGCGTCACGCCGCACGTCGATCGCCGTCGTCCGCGCCGTGGACCAAGTGAGTAACACGTCGACGGAAACAAACGGACTTTGAAAACTTGTGAAGCCTTCGCGCAGGTGAGTCCGGAACGCCCGAAAGGAACTGATGTCGCGGGCGTTGGTCGCGCCGATCATCTGTTCCATCGCCAGCTTCGTCGCCCGCGAGGCAAGGTTGCGCCAGAAACCGTGCTGCTCCCGTTCCGGCCGGCCGTAGACCACGTCGGCCTCGCCCCGCGCCAGTTCGGCGAGCAGTTGCGGAATTGCCTCTGGCGGATGTTGCAGGTCGTCGTCCATGGTCACGATCAAGTCATATTTCGCAGCGCGGATGCCGCAAAGCAGCGCATTATGCTGGCCGTAGTTACGCATCAGGTTCAGGCCCCGGACCGAGGGCGATCGCGAACATAAGTCCGAGATCACCTCCCAACTTCGATCCCGGCTGCCGTCATTAACTAGAATAATCTCGTATTGCGCCGAGATGCGCGGCAACACTTCCGCCAAGCGGCGGCACAACTCACCGATGGAAGCCTCGCCGTTATAAACCGGCGTGACGACCGAAATGGAATGCCGCTCGTGAGATTGCACCATGTCGGGGAAGCCTCGGAAACTATGGGATGACTCGGATTTCGTCAAAGCGTCGCCGTCGAGCAGACTCACTTGCACCGTAAGTGAAGGGTAAAGGTGCCGCGACAGCCTGTGGGGTCATTCGACGCCAGGCTTGTAGCCGGTGAATTGTGCGACTAAAACGTTTTCAAAATGGTTCACCAGTCCAGGCGCAGCAATTGTTTCGACCTTTCCTTGCTGCGCGTGATCCAGCAGGAGCGCGGTAACCTGTTGGTTCCACCAGTACAAATACGACCCGTACCACCATCGGGTCGGCATTTCGGACGGCGGGGGCGGCAGCGGAGTTGGCCCGGGTGGAAAATTCTCTGAACGCGCGATGCGTATGCTCCCCACCACCCAAACATTGTTGCCGCCGGCTAGAGTAGTGGTTATCGCACGTAAGACCGGAGTCATTGCGTCGGGCTGGTTCATTGCAGCCATTACCAGATCGTTGCGATGCACCTTGTGCGAATCGATCGGAGGTACGCTCAGCCATTGAGCCTGGCCGCGGTAGTACCGATTAAACGTGATCCCCTCCCATGCGTCCTGGACCACAATGAGATCGCCCGCTGAAGCGTTCTGGCTAAGAAAATCAGCAACCACATCTACATTGCTCCGACGGGTGTGCGCTTCCACCCACGCCGGCCCGGCATTTAGTGTCATCACCAGCACCAGGAAGCCAATACGTAACAGTCCCCAGGGACGGAGCGCCGGCCAGTTTACGGTTAAGATTCCGTCGAGGGAAATAGCGCAGAGGATCAGGATTTCTACATAATACCATGGCTGCATGAAAAACCGTAGTCTCAGCAGAAACGCGAAATACCCGATGATTCCCAGAACCACGCTGGTAACACAGAACAATGCCCGGTCGGACCGCTGAGGGTTGGCACCCCCCGAAGTATCTTCGGGTTTTCGCTCTTGGCGCACACGCGTTCGTTGCATTGTGGCGGCGACTATGATGCCCACCATCAATAACGCGATCCAAATCCAGATCTGCGGTCCGGTGGCACTGGCAGGGTTGGCACTGCTTCGTGCGGCCAGAGTGTCGCCGAGTCCGTTCCAAATGGTTGCAGCGTCGAAAAATGGCGAGCGCACGAACGATGGGTGTTCCGGAAACCGATGGAAGATCGGCAAATAAATCAACAAAGATGCGCCGGCTACCAAACCGATGCCCGCCATCGCCCAAATTATTTTCCACTGTTGCCGCCGGATTGCCACGAGGGCTCCAGCGGCCAGCATCGCACCGAGAAAGATCACGTCGTAATAGACACATTGGGCGAACAGCAGGCAGATAAAACCGGCTGAAAGGACCCGTGACTTCGTCGGAGACTCCAGGACCCGCCAGATCGTGCCGAAACTGAGCACGAGCAGGCAGCTCGCCAGGCCGTAGGCGCGATTCTCTCCCACAACAAAAATGAACGCGGGCAAACCACCCAGCAACGCGATGCTCAAGATTGGCGTGGGTCCCCCAATCCAACGCTGGCACAGCCACAGCGAGGCCAGTAAGAACAAACCAACACCCAGCCCCAGAATACGAATGCCCATATCGCTGTCGGCCAGCCCGAACATGCCGCATCCGCGCACCAGCAGCGGCCAGAGTAGCGGAAATGACTCAAACTGCAGGTTGCGCCAGACGTCCCGCAGCGAGGGCATGTGCGCAAGATTGAATGTGTTGGTTTCATCACGCCATAACGGCCCAGCATTCATTGCCGCCAACACCAGCAGCGTGGCCGAGAAGGCGGTGCCGATCAGAGCTGCGACAGTTTCCACTCCAGGTTTCGATATCCGCTTCAATGACACGCGCCTTGAGATTGAGCGACGGAACTATCGCCCGTCAATTATTGACTTCGGTGTCTCTTGTCGCAGAGCGAAAATACAGAAGGGGAGATTGCTGCGGGACCCATTCCACGCGCGCGTTACATTCGCGGATCGCCCACGCAGACCGTACTTCGTATCACACCAAGAGAGGCGCTCTCTCAGCGCATTGGCCCCAACCCGGCGGAATGCAAACGGTCATTTTCAATCCCCGATTCTACAAAGAATACTTACACGCTTCCAGGTTGACGTTTAAGCTGCTATTCGTTTTGACGTGAAGAATTCGGCAACTCGCGATGCGTTCTTCGCCATCTTTGCGGTGATTGCTGTTCTCCTTCCATTTCTGAACAAAGCCTTTCACATCGACGATCCGCTTTTCCTGTGGATTGCCCAGCAAGTATCTCAGCATCCGGGCGACCCGTACGGCTTCTCGCTGAACTGGTATGAAAACGTTCAGCCAATGTTTTCGATCATGCAAAATCCCCCTTTAAGTTCGTATTACATGGCCCTGGCCGCCACCTTCCTTGGTTGGAGCGAGCCGGCAATGCATGGCGCTTTCCTCGTTCCAGCAGTCGCGGCCACACTCGGAACGTTCTTTCTGGCGCGGCGCCTTTGCGATTCACCGCTACTTGCCGCCCTCCTTACGCTTTTCACGCCCGTCTTCCTGGTCTCGGCAACGGGAGTAATGTGCGATGTCTGGCTGCTGGCACTGTGGGTGTGGTCAGTCGAGAGCTGGTTGCGGGGGCTCGAGCGTCATAGCTACCGGTTTCTTCTCTTAGCATCCGTTCTCGCCGCCGCGGCCGCGCTGACGAAATACTTTGGAGCCAGTCTGGTGCCGCTTCTGGCGGCTTATACTTTGGTGCGAGACCGCCGCTTCACCTACCGGCTTCTGTTTCTTCTCATCCCGGTCACGGTCATCATCATGTATGAAGTAATGACGAAAGCC
>DASRRV010000230.1:0-47102 GCA_035695545.1 Candidatus Sulfotelmatobacter sp.
TCGTAAGGCGATTCTCTACAAGTGGAGACCGAGCTTCCATCCGATACCGTTCGACTGCGTCACACCGGCGTCACAATCGAACCTCGGGCTTTGCAAGTAACTGAAACTAAAGACTTGTGGCAGCCGGACCTGTAAGCCGAATTCTGTCCGCGGGATTGCTCCCGCTGGACGGCCATTCCTCTGGGCCGCGCATTGCTGCGCGGCTCTAGCGACCTACCCGAAGGTTTGACGCACCGAGCCGGCACGTGTCCCGCCGTCGCTCTGAGCTCTGAGTCATGAGCGATGGGTCATGAGCGATGAGCAACAGATTGCTCACAGCTCATAGCTCGGCGCTCAAAGCTCAAAGCGACAGCGGAACTTCCTCCCTATTTGGTCTTGCTCCGCGTGGGGTTTGCCCTGCCCGCTGCATTACTGCTGCGGCGGTGCGCTCTTACCGCACCTTTTCACCCTTACCCTGCTGTCGTTGCAAGGGCTTTGTCATCCTGCACGAAGTGAAGGATCAACGAAATAAAGCAACTGGGCGTGCCGCCCGAATCAGCCGCGTCTTTTGCGGACGAAATCAATCGCGCGGTTAGCACGCATCCTCATTCGCTACAACAAAGCACTTGCAACGACAGCAAGGCGGTATATTTTCTGTGGCACTTTCCGTCCAGCCGGCTTGAACCGGCCGTCCCGGACGTTATCCGGCACACTGCTCTGCGGAGTTCGGACTTTCCTCTCCCCACGCCCGAAAGCACGGGAAGCGACCGTCCGGTCCGGCTGCCTACACAACCATTATATGCGAAGAGGTCGGTTAAGCTTCTGGCACCCGACTTCCGCGTTCGGCACCCGGCGTCCGGAGGCGTTCAAGTGACACCGCTTTTGTGGGCTTTCGCTGGGCCATGCTGGTAAACTTGATTCTGGCCGAAGTCCCCCGCCCCTGCTCAAGGCGAAAGCCCGAAGCCGAAAGCCGATCCAATGAACATCGCCGAAGCTTTTCGAATCGCGTTGCGGTCGCTGTGGGCGAACAAGTTGCGCTCCGTGCTCACACTGCTGGGCGTAGTGATCGGGATCGCCGCAGTGATTGCGGTGGTCACGTTCGTCTCCGGGATTCAGGATTACGTCGCCACGAAGATCTTCAACCTCGGCGCCGATGTGTTCATCATCTCCAAGATGTCGCCGATCGAGACTAATCCCGAACACTTTCTCGCGGCAGAAAAGCGCAAGAACTTCGTCCTTGAGGATTACGAGGCCGTAGTCGAAGCCTGCCGCCACTGCCAATATGTCGGCGCAATGGCACGCGGGAGTGGGAAAGTGAAGCACAACGAGCAATCGATCAGCGACACGACCATTCAAGGCATCACACCGTCAGTAGCGTCCATTCTCGATACCGATCTGACTTATGGGCGCATGTTGAACGACACCGATCTCAACAACCACACGCAGGTCGCGGTGGTCGGCACCGACATCGTCGAGCACCTGTTGGGCGGCGCCGATCCGCTGGGCCAGGAAATCCGCATAGATGGCTGGACCTACCAGGTGATCGGCGTGGGCAAAAAGAAGGGTAAGACTCTGGGGCAGAGCGCCGACAACTACGTACTGATCCCGGTAACTGTCTACCTGAAGCAATACGGATCGCACACTGACAACCTTCGAGTATGGGGCAAAGCGACAGCGACCGGGGCTCCGCTGAATCAGGCGATCGACGAAGCGCGCGTGGCCTTGCGGGCGCACCGGCACGATCGCCCGGGCGAGGACGACAGCTTTGAGATCGAGACCAACGCCAGCCTGCTCGGAATCTGGTCAGGGTTGAGCAGCACATTCTTCATGGCGACGATTGGGATTGCCGCCGTTTCTCTTGTGGTCGGTGGCATCGTGATCATGAACATCATGCTGGTCTCAGTGACCGAGCGTACACGCGAGATCGGGATTCGCAAGGCCTTGGGTGCGCGGCGCGACGACGTGCTGCTGCAGTTCCTGATCGAGGCCGTGACCCTCGCGCTGATCGGCGGAGTGCTGGGAGTACTCAGCGGCGCCGGAGTCGCGGAGATGGTTACGTTGTTGATTGGAATGCCGTCGTCGATCAAGCTTTGGGCAGTGGCAGCCGGGTTGGTGGTGGCAGCAAGCGTGGGCGTGTTCTTTGGAGTCTATCCCGCGCGCAAAGCCGCGCGGCTGGATCCCATTGTGGCGTTACGATTTGAAATGTAAAAGGCTTCCGGCTCTCGGCGTTCGGCTTCCGGAAAACATACCGGGATGATAGCCGGAAGCCCGAAGCCGAGAGCCGGAAGCCGATCTCTATGATCCGCAAAGACGAATTCAGCGAAATTGTCCGCATGGCGTCAGACACGATTCGCAGCAACAAGCTGCGCTCGGCGCTGACCGTGCTCGGCATTGTCATTGGAGTCGCGGTCGTCATTGGCGTGTCGTCGATTGGACGCGGGCTCGACGACAACGTTCGCGACATCGTCAGCAGTATCGGTTCCGATGTGATTTTCTGCTTCCACCTGGAGCCCTTCACCTTCGGCCGGCCCACCGAGGAAATGCGCACGCGCAAGGAACTCACCTACGACGACGCGCTCGCCATCCGGGAACTGCCGCACGTGAAGGCGGTCACTGCCGGCGTACGCTATTTCCGCCCGGAGTTAGGAGTGGGCTCGTTCGCCGTGAAATATGGCGACCGCAAAGCCAAGAACACAATTCTCGAAGGCGACCAGGCTGCCGCCAAGGAAGTGTTCGATCTGCTAATCGCCTCGGGGCGCTGGTTCAGCGAAGTCGACGAGGAGCACCGGTCGAACGTGGTTCTATTGTGCGCCGACGTGACTGAGGAATTGTTCGGCACAGAAGACCCGCTCGGCAAGGAAGTCAACATCGAAGGCCAACTTTTCACAGTGATCGGCACGGTCCAGCGCATCAAGTCGGTGTTTGGCGGTGGCAAGAATCCCGACGACAACAAAGTCATCTTCCCGCTCAGCACTCTGCGCAAGCTCCATCCTGAACTGAAGCAGCATTGGATCAGCGTCAAAGCGACGTCGCACGATGACGTGCCCAAGGCGATCGACGAGATTCGTGAACTCTTGCGGCGCCGTCGCCGAGTTCCGCCGGAGAAGCCCGACAATTTCGCCGTCTTCACGCCGGATTCCATCTCCGACGCCTGGAACCAGATCACCGGCGCGCTGTTCGTCGGCATGTTCGCGATTTCGAGCGTCGCCCTGGTCGTGGGCGGCGTGGGTGTGATGAATATCATGCTGGTGAGCGTCACCGAACGCACGCGCGAAATCGGCGTGCGCAAGGCCATTGGCGCGCGCAAGCGTGACATTCTCCTGCAATTCACCCTTGAGGCCATCATGCTGACTGCGGTCGGAGGCGTGATCGGGATAACTGCCGGTGCACTCGTGGTGTGGGTGATCCCTTTCTTGTGGCCCTCGCTGCCCGCGCGTATGTCAGTGTTCTGGACCACCTTTGGCTTTACCGCTGCCGCTGGAGTTGGGCTCATCTTCGGTATTTATCCGGCGTGGAAGGCGGCGAACCTCGATCCCATTGAATCGCTGCGGTACGAGTAAGTCGCCCCGGTAAAGGTTTTCGGCTGCCGGCATCCGGAAGCCCCGCGGACTGAGAGAGCCAGAAGCTGATTCCATGATGCGCAAAGATGAATTCGGCGAGATTGTTCGTATGGCGATGGACACGATCCGCAGCAACAAGCTGCGATCTGCGCTGACCGTGCTGGGCGTTGTGATCGGCGTGGCGGTTGTGATTGGAGTCTCCTCGATTGGCCGCGGTCTCGACGAAAACGTCCGCGATATGGTGGCCAGCATGGGTTCCAACTTGATCTTCGTCTACCATCTGGAACCTTTTGTCTTCGGCCGGCCCACCGAAGAAATGCGAATGCGGAAGAAGCTTACTTACGAGGATATGGAGGCTATGACCGAATTGCCTCACGTGAAGGCGGTGACGGCGAGCATCCGCTACTTCCGTCCCGAACTCGGCGTGGGTACGTTCTCTGTGAAATATCAGGATCGCAAGGTCAAGAACACAATTCTCGAAGGAGACACGGCTTCCGGCAGTGATGTTTGGGATATGCAGATGACCACCGGGAGATGGTTCACCGAAGCCGACGAGGCGCGACGGGCAACCGTCATTGTTCTTGGCTATGACACCGCGAAAGAACTGTTTCCAGTCGAAGATCCTCTGCAGAAGGAAATCAACATCGAAGGGCGACTATTCCAGGTGATCGGTGTGCTGGCCAAGCTCAAGTCGGCCTTTGGAGGCGGAAAAGATCCCAACGATAACCGGATCATTTTCCCGCTGACGACGTTCAAGACGCTTCATCCCGAAATAAAGGACCACTGGATGACCGTCAAAGCCACTTCCCACGACGACATGCCGAAGGCGATCGACGAGATTCGAGAACTGTTGCGGCGGCGGCGGAAAGTTCCATCCGACAAGCCTGATAATTTCGCCGTGTTCTCCTCGGAAGCGATCTCGGACGTCTGGAACCAGCTTACCGGAGCGCTCTTCATTGGCATGTTCGCGATTTCGAGCGTGGCGTTGGTCGTCGGCGGCGTGGGCGTGATGAACATCATGCTGGTGAGCGTGACGGAACGAACCCGCGAAATCGGTGTGCGCAAGGCGATTGGCGCACGCAAGCGCGACATTCTCTTGCAGTTCACCCTTGAGGCCATCATGCTGACCGCGGTCGGCGGCGTGATCGGCGTGACTGCGGGCGCGATCGTGGTCTGGGTGATCCCATCCATATGGCCTTCGTTGCCCGCTCGCATGTCTATGTTTTGGACTACGTTCGGTTTCAGCGCCGCGGCCGGAGTAGGGCTGATCTTCGGGATCTATCCGGCATGGAAGGCGGCAAACCTTGATCCGATTGAGTCGCTGCGGTACGAGTAAACTGGCCTGTACTCGCGCATGATTCACTACACCCTCAGGACATTTCAGGTCGTTGCGATCCTCGGATGTGTCTCCAGTTCCGTCTACTACCTTCTCTGTTTGTGGAGCGCCACGTCGTTTCTACGTTTGCGGAACGCAGACAAGGACGCCCCCGCCACACAACCACTTCCTCCCGTTTCAATTCTCAAGCCGCTGAAGGGCACGGACCCCGACATTTACGAGAGCTTCCGCAGCCACTGCCTTCAGGACTACCCGGAGTTCGAAATCATTTTCGGAGTCAGCGACCCCGACGATCCTGCGGTTGCCAGCGTTCATCAACTCCAGCAGGAGTTTCCGGGTCGTACGATCCGGCTGGTGGTCTCTCCGAACAAGCTCGGAGCCAACGTGAAGGTCAGCAATCTGGAGCAGATGCTGCCCACAGCGCGCTATGAGCACTTGATCGTTAACGACAGCGACATTCGAGTCGAACACGACTATCTTCGCCGCGTTCTTGCGCCGCTGGCCAGTTTGCCGGCCAGCGACGAGCACGTCGGAATGGTCACGTGTCTCTATCGTGGAGTAGCCGCAGACACGCTCGGCTCGCGGTTGGAGTCGCTGGGAATCAGTACGGATTTTTGTGCTGGCGTACTGGTCGCTCGGCAACTGGAGGGTGGCATTCACTTCGGACTGGGATCGACTCTGGCGTTCCGGCGCTCCGATCTGGAGCGCATCGGAGGATTCAAGTCGATTGTCGATTTCCTTGCCGACGACTATGAACTCGGCCGCCGCATCGCCGGCCTCGGCCTCGAGGTACGCCTCTCCGATGTTGTCGTTGAGACACATCTCCCGGCTTATGGTGTGCAGGATTTTCTGGCTCACCAGTTACGCTGGGCGCGGGGTGTACGCGATTCGCGCGCCGGAGGATACTTGGGCCTCGTCACCACGTTCGGATTGATATGGTCGCTGGGCAACATGATCGCAGCGCATGCGGCGCCGTGGTCGTGGGGTGTGCTCGGGGTAACAGTGCTGCTACGCTTGGCAGTGGCGCTCGTTGTTGGCAAGTCCGTCTTGCATGACCCTTACCTGCTGAAGCATCTGTGGCTGCTCCCGGTCCGCGACCTTGTTGGAGTTCTCGTGTGGATTGCAAGTTTCGCAGGACACACGGTGACCTGGCGCGGTGATCGCTTTCTGTTAAAGAATGGGCGGCTCATGCGCATCGATCCGTAACGACTTTGATTGAGCCTAGTCACTCCGATGGAGGAATCAGTTCGAACCGCCCATCGGAAAAGAGCCGATAGCGCCGTCCCCGCCAGGAAATTGTGTTGCCGAAAAATCCGGCGATCCAGAAACAGAAGCCCATCAGATCCTCAATTGGAAGTAACAGCCAGTTGATTCTGGCGCGCAGTACTCGCGCCGAAACGGTGTAAGCGGATAACGCGCGCACGACGAGTGTGAGCGCCAATACTGGCCACCATGCGGGCGCCGCGGCACACACCAGCAGAGCCAGCGGTAATGGCATGGTGAACAACTGGCCCAGATATCCGGCGGGGCGTGAACGGCGTGTGCTCCGTCCCCAGCGTAGGCGGTGCGTAAGGTTTTGCGGGAGCGTCGCGTCGCCAATGTGGTGCTCGATCACGTACGAAGAAAGAATCACTCCGTGCCCCGCTTCGGCGGCGAATTTTCCGATGACGAAATCTTCCGCCAGGTAGTCCTTTACTCGCTCAAAACCTCCGATCGAGTGCAGCACCCGGCGTCGCGCGGCGATAGTCGGACCGACGGCGAAGCGCATGCCTTCGAGCATCCTCGCTACCAGCGCGCCCGACCAGAAGTCAGTGTTCATGCCAGTGGCTTCCAGACGAGACCAGAAACTCGGTCCAGGCACGGCGCGGTAAGGACAAGTCGCAACCCCCAGCTTCGGATCCTGAAATTCCGCCGCAATGACACGCAGCATGTCGGCGGTCGAGCGGATGTCGCTGTCGCTCATCACCACCAAATCATGGGCTGCGGCCGGAAGCATTTGGTCAAGACTGTAGACCTTTGCGTTCGGATACGGAGGCTCGCCCGTAACGATCAATCGCGATGGAATATGAGGATATTCCCACTGAAGGCGGGCGACGACCTCCGCTGCCGGATCGTCCGCGGTCTTCACCGCAAACAGGATCTCAAATGCGGGATAGTCCTGCGCGAAGAACGTCCGCAGATTCGACTCAAGGTCAAGGTCGAGGCCGGCGAGGGGTTTCAGAATACTGATCGGCTCAGTCGTTTGGAGGGATGGCGGACGCACCGCCAGATAGCGGAGAGCCGCCACAATCGCCAGTAGAGAGTAGACAATCGCTCCGCACAAAACCAGCAGCAGCGCCGCCGCCAGAATCTTGCCTGGACGCGCATCGAAAGAAAGTAAGAACAGCGCGCACGCGCCTGAGACCATGGGTGAACCGAGCGCAGGATCAACCGAATCAGATTCAACCGAATCAGGATCAGCCGAGACCAAGGGTGTCATTATACCTTCCGCTGGTGCCTGGCCTTCCCTCTGAGCGCTCGGAGAACGCACCGATTCACCGCCCACGGTTCGTGAAGATCGCCTTCCCTCCACTGCGAGCCAGCAGGAAGTGCGGCAGGCCCTGGAGTTCTTTCGGATTGTCCTGGTCCGTCCAAAGGAAAACGCGAACGGGCCCTGCCCAGAGAACGGCGAAAGACTGTGGAGTCTCGAACACATGCGGCGCGTCCGGAAATTTCGCACCATACCAGAGATTGCCGCTCGGCTCGTGCAGCACAAGCAGCGGAAGGTGAGTGTAGAACTGGAGAGTCGAGGCCTCGTGATACTGGCCGTCCACCACGATCTGATCGCCGGGACGGTACTCCTTTTGAATTGCCATCGCGAGATCGTGCGACGACAAAATCGGCGAAAACGTCGCAAAGGAAGTGTGTACGCAAGTCAGCAAAATAACCATCATCAAAGCCAGAGCCGCATTTCCCCACGCGGGCCGGCCGCGACGCCGCATCCACCAGTTCACGAGCGTGCCTAGAAACAGAGATAAAGAGGCGCTGAGCAGCGGCCCACGAAACATTCCCAGGGCTTGCGGAGTGAAGTCGAGAACGTGGCCGAGCGAGAAATCGTAGTCTTGCGGATTCTTCTTCAGAAGTTCGGCGAGGTCCACTCCCGCAGGTGGCTGGTGCGTGAGCGAAAGCAGGGCCAGGCCAACGATTCCCGCCACAACTCCCACGCACATCAGAACCAACGACGATACGCGTCCCGCGCGCCGCTCGCCTTCTGTCGCGGCTGCCGAGGATTCGCGCGCCAGCCATCCTCCAGCTAATAATGCAATGCCGGGCAACGCCGGAATCGTGTAGTACTCCTGCCGCGTCGAGAAGCTAAAGAAGAGAAGGATCACCAACGCCCAAAGGAAGAAGAGCAGATTTGCTCTTGAGTAGCGGTCCAGGGGCGAGCGCAGTCGCGTCCACCGGAGGGGCACGTCTCGTAACGCCTGCGGCAGAAATACAGCCCACGGCACCAGCCAAAGCAGCAGGAACGCCCAGAACAGCACCAGCGGAACCGTGTCGTAACCGGGTGGGACGCGCGTGCCCAGGAATCGCCGGATGTGTTCGTTGACGAAATAGAACCAGAGAAATCCGCGCGCCTCTCCTTGCGCCGGATTCCGGATGGCAGCCAGAATATGCCACGGCGCTGCCAAGATGAAAAAGACCAAGGTGCTCGAGACAATTCGCACCTTGGCCAGGTGGCGCAGGTTCCCCGTCAATAGCAGATAAAGGCCGATGGTTCCGATTGGGAATGCGAGCCCGATCAGACCTTTCGTGAGCACATTAAACGCACAGGCAGCGGCAAATCCCCAGCAGGTCAGGCGCGATGGCCGTTCCTCGTCGAGCGAGCGCAGAAAGAAATCGTAGGAAATCACGAGCCACAATCCCACCAGCACGTCCGGGATCAAGAACCGCGTGAAGATGTACGGGCCAACCGAAGTCACCAGCGCCAGTCCTGCAAAGAACCCACAGCGCTCCCCGAAGGCATAACTCCCCAGCCGGTAAGTAGCCAGCACCAGTGCCAGAATTCCCAGCATCAGCGGAAAGCGCGTGCTCCAGTCGCTGATGCCGAAAACTTCGTAGCTTGCGCCAAGGCTCCAGTACATCAAGGGCGCCTTCTCCAGATAGCGAAGACCGTTGGTGTAGAGCGTCACCCAATCGTGGCGCAACAACATTTCCCGCGCGGCCTCGGCGTGGACGGTATCCACATCGTCTAGCAATGGCGGAGTGAACATTCCGGCGGCATAAATCGCAATCCAGAGCGCGATCAGAATCAGCAGTGAACGCGATGTTGTCTGAGAGGAACTCTGCTGGGTCGGAACCTGCTGGATAGGAGATGTTGAAGTGCCCGCTTCCCGGTCTGGGGGGGGTGCTGGAGAATTCATGCAGGGTCCGCGCAGGTGATTATAGGGTCTGACGAGAGGCCGATCAAACCGGCCCTTTACTGCGGAGACAGCTATATCTCAGCGCGGGTTGTGGCCTATCGCCGCGCGAATCTTGCCGGAGAGTTGTTTCAAGGTATAAGGCTTTTGCAGAAAGTTCGTCCCCAGATCGAACACCCTGGGGTCGAGCACGGTCTGGCCCGCGTAGCCGGAAACGAAAAGGATCTTCGCATCCGGACGCAGCGTCCTGAGTTCGTTGGCCAACTGCCCGCCGCTCATATTCGGCATCACCACGTCGGTGACCACCATATGTATGCTTGCGCCATAGGTCTTGGCGATCGAGAGCGCATCCAGGCCGTCCTTGGCTTCGAGCACGGTGTAGCCTTGAATTTTAAGAAATTCGGCCGTCGCCTGGCGCACCGCCTGCTCGTCTTCCACCAGCAGAATAGTTTCCGAACCGCGCGCCGCGCACTCGCGCTTGATGTGTTCGGTCGCGCTCGCAGAGTTATGCGCGGACATGCAGGGCAGGTAAATCCTGAACACGGTCCCCAGATCGGGCTCGCTGTAAGCCCAGATATATCCTTTATTCTGTTGCACGATTCCATAAACGGTGGCCAGGCCAGCCCGGTCCCTTTGCCCGAGGGCTTCGTGGTGTAGAAGGGGTTCGAAAACGTGCGGCAAATGCTCCGGCGGAATGCCGGCGCCATCGTCACTCACCGTGATGACCGCGTAGTGCCCGAGAGGAATGACGGCATGTTTTCGGTGGATATAACCTTCGTCGAGCAACACGTTGCAGGTCTCGATCCGCAGGCGGCCGCCTTCCGGCATGGCGTCGCGTGCATTGGCGGCCAGGTTCATCAGGATCTGCTCGATCTGCAGCGGGTCCACTCGCACCCGCCCTAGTCCTGCGCCGGGCGTGAACGTGAACTGAATGTCTTCGCCGATGAGGCGCGGGAAAGTTGTAGCGATGCGCGCGATTACCGGATTCAGATCCATCACGCGCAACGCCTGCGGCTGCTTTCGGCTGCACGCCAGCAGTTGCCGCGTTAACTCTGCGGCCCGCCGCGCGGCCAGCTGGATTTCCTGAAGCTTGGCCTCGAGCCGGCTATTTGCGGCACGGCATCGAGCGCGAACCCCGAATAGCTGGTGATGATCGTCAACAGGTTGTTGAAGTCGTGTGCGAGGCCGCCGGCCAGGGGGCCCGGTGGCATCCATTTTTTGCGCTTGCCGCAACTCCGCTTCCAGATGCAGCCGGTCGGTCAGGTCGCGTCCGTTCGAGATGAAATGCGTGATTCGTCCGTCGGCGTCGCGCACCGGCGAAATACTCTCCTCTACGTAATACAACTCGCCATTTTTCTTGCGGTTCACCAGAATGCCGCGATAGACATTTCCAGAGAGAATTGTCTGCCACATTTCCTGGTAAATTTCAGGACCCTGCTCGCCCGACTTGAGGATTCGCGGAGTCTTGCCGCACACCTCATTGTGGCTGTATCCGGTGAGAATCTCGAACGCAGGATTTACATACTCGATGATTCCCTGCTGATCGGTGACGGCGATGGTGTTGGCCGAGTGCTCGACTGCTCGCGACAGTTTCCGCAACGACTCTTCCGCCGTGTGCTGCTCCGGTTGCAGCGAGTGCAGAGCCAGCGTGCTGCGGATGGTCCGTAGCAGCGTTGCGCCGTCGAGCTGCGATTTTGCCACGCAGTTCCATGTGCCTGCCGCGATGATCTCGGCGACGGTTTTTTCACCCGCGTCTTCGGTGAGCAGGATGAACGGCACGGAGACTCCCGCATGAAGAAACTCCGCCAGCAGGTGGACCGCCTCCGCGTCGCCGGTTTCATGCTCGAACAGAACCAGACCGTAGGGCTGTTTTTGCATCATCTCCTTCGCCTCATCCAGCGAATGAGCATGATCGAGGGCGGCTTCGAGCGCGCTGCGGTTGCGCTCCATAATCTCGCGAATCAGAAAGAAGTCCTCTTCCTGATCGCCCACCGGCAAGACGCGCAGGGGCTCAGGAGATTTCGCGGGTTGTACAGCCGTCAACACTGCATGGGCTTCGTCACTGGTTACGATCGGAATGTTGGGGCGCGCTCACGTTAATGAGTCTTCTGTCGCTACGGATTCCCATTCTGAGGTGGTGCTGGAAAAGGGGCGCGGGTGCAGTCTCGCTGGGCAGTTTCCGGGCAGCCTGAAAAGAGGCCGGCCATACTTGCCACAGAAGGGCAGAATTAGAAGATAATAAGGACTGTCCTTTCGGAAGTGCGCTATGCCTCGATTGACCCTGCTCCTCGTGACCCTGCTGGTCTGTGCCACACAGCTTGACGCCCAGACTCCCGCGACGATGCCAGACTCCACATTTCAGGTTTCGACGGCGCAGCCTTGGACCGATACCGGCCTCGACCTTCAATCCGGTGACATGCTCGAAATCTCAGCCGCGGCTGCTGCTTCGTCCGTTCCGGACCGACATGCCGTTCCCGGAGCGGCCGCCTGCGATCCCAAGGGCGTGAGTACTGATCAAACGAACGGCCTGCCCTTGCCTTCCGCGCCCGCAGGCGCGCTGCTTGCGCGGCTGCATGCACAGGGAGCGGCTCCGCTGCTGGTAGGTGCAAGCGCTCAACTTCAGATTGAAGAGGCTTCCCACCTTTTCCTCGGGATGAACGTGGCTGGTGCTGCGCCGTGCCAGGGAGGGTTCGCCGTTAAGGTCCACAGAATTCCAGCGGGAACGACGGCGGCGGCCACGTCGTCCGCAGTCAGCGCGCAGCCTCAGAGCCTGGTTTCATCTTCGGGCGCCAGGAACGCGCAGTCCACACCGCCGACCTCGTCTTCCGCGGGAACCGCTGAAGCTCAGCAGTCGCGCGGAGATCAGCTCAAGTCTCAGCTGTCCAACGCCGCTCAAGTATTCATGCAGGGCCAGTTTGGAATAGGCAAGCCGGAATCTGGTACGAACTCGAATTCTTCCAGCGCAACCTCCTCGGGCGCCACTTCCAATGCCGATGCCTCGCCGGCGCCAGTGCTGCTCAAAGTGTCAGACACACCGCTCGACTCGGAGCTTCGCAAAAAAATTGACAGCCTGCCCCGCCGCGTCAACGATCAGCTTCAGAATCTCGGCGACATGGTGAACTTCGTCATCGTCGGGCCAGAAAAAGATGTGCAAGCCGCGCTCGACGCCGCCACCTGGCACGTAGCCGATACCGACAATTCAAAAGCCGTGATTAACGCCATCCTGCAGACCTACGACAAAAAGGACTACCTGGCGATGCCGATGAGCACGCTTTTCTTGTTCGGACGAAAGCAGGACTTCGGCTACGAAATGGCCGAGCCGATCGCCATGGTCGCAAGCCGTCACCACTTCCGCATCTGGAAGGCTTCTTTTACTTGGAAGGGTAGCGATGTGTGGGTGGGTGCCGGCACGCACGACATCGGCTTCGCCAAAGACAAACGCAATAATAATGTCACTCACAAAATCGATCCTGCGGTTGATGGTGAGCGCGACAATATTGGCAGCAGCCTGCAAAAGGCCAACAAGGCGAAGATGTTAAGTTATTATTTGCCTCCAAACCCTGTGCAGGACGCCAAAAACGCAACGGGAGATGGTTACCATTCCGACGGTAGACTCCTCGTAATATTCCTTCAGTAGAGTTATGCTAGTGTCTAACTGATACTTGATGTCCCCTGCAAATTTCTGCGGTTGTTACCATTTGCCTTGTTAACCAATCTGCAATTGCCGCGTCTAATGCCACAAGATGCGGCGTAACCTCGGAAAGCGTTTCTGCGAAGGAAATCGAGGGAACCCCGGCACGTCTTCCTGCGTATAGATCCCTAAGCGAGGTTCTGCCCCTCGACTATGGTCTCTACCGGGGAGCCGGGTTAGAGAATTACTGCGCCCCTGCGTGCAAGCGGTTGTGGGACACGCCAGTTCGTCGACTGCGTGAAAACCGAAGTTGAGCCGAAACTAACGCGTTCAAACAATGGGGGACATTTGTTATGGAAACTGGGCAGAGGGGAAATGGCTCGATCAAACCGTCGGAACGGTACGATGTCGGCCATGTGCAGGAAGTAATCCGGCAGGCGCATGACGAATTGCGCCAACTGTTACAACAGCGCGGAGAAGTTATGAAGCGCATTGGCACCGTCAAGCAAACTATCGCCGGGCTGGCGAATCTGTTTGGCGACGGCGTATTGAGTGAGGAACTGCTGGAACTGGTCGACCGCAAGAGCAACGGCCGCCAGCCGGGCTTTACCAAAGCTTGTCGCATGATGCTGATGGAATCCGGCCGGGCAATGAGTGCGCGGGATATCTGCGACTATTTCCAGCAGAACCTGCCTGCGATGTTGTCCCGCCACAAGGATCCCATGGCCTCGGTCACAACCGTGCTGAACCGCCTGGTGGAATATGGCGAGGCGCAGGCAGTGGTGTCGAACGGCAGGCGGGCGTGGCGCTGGGTTACGGAAACCGCGGCGGAATCGTCGGCCCCAAGCGTCGGCGAACTGCGCTGCTAGCAATTCGCTGACGGAGCCTGCAAGAGATTTTCTCGGCACGGCGCGATGCCCTCGCGCGCCGTGCCTTATTTGTTTGGCACGAACTATCCTGGAGGCAGCAACATCCCTTTTTCCAGATTCCTGGTGACGTGCGCGTAAGAAGCCGCGTGTGGATCGTGCGTGACCATCACAATTGTCTTGTGAAAGTCTTCATTCAACCGCTTCAAAATTTCCAACACTTCCGTAGCGGAATGGCTGTCCAGATCGCCCGTGGGCTCGTCGGCGAGCAATAGCGTTGGATCGCTTACGATCGCGCGCGCAATGGCGACGCGCTGCTCCTGTCCACCCGAGAGCTGCTTGGGCAGATGGCCGACACGATCCTCCAACCCGACTAGCTTGAGTGCGGTCAGAACGTGATCGCGGCGTTGCTGTGCCGTGAGTTTGGTCAGCAACAACGGCAACTCCACATTCTCAAACGCCGTGAGCACCGGGATTAGATTGAACGTCTGAAAAACGTAGCCGATGTGCTCATTGCGCCAGCGCGCAATCTGCGAGTCGTTGAAACGGAAAATATCCTGCCCCTGCACCAGCAGTTCGCCGGCAGTCGGGCGATCGATGGCCGCAATCATATTCAGAAGCGTCGTCTTGCCCGAACCCGAAGGTCCCATGAGTGCGAGAAATTCGCCCTTGGCAATATCGATCGAGACATCGTCGAGCGCCGTCACCTGGAAGGCGTCGCGCTTGAAGATCTTGCTGACACCGCGGACCTGTACGACCTTCGTGCCCGTGGCAACGTTGTTTTGTGCGACTGTGCTCATGATTGCCCTTTCTACGACTGCCCCTTAATTTTGATTTTGTCTCCGTCATTCAGATCCGCCGGGCCGGCGGTGATTACATCCTCGCCCCCATTGAGGCCTTCCACCAGAAATCCTCCGCTGCGCTGCGCCAGGACTCGCACGTCGCGCCGAAGGGCTTTGTCTTTAAACGCGATGAACACAACCTTCTTGCCGGCATGATCGCG
Organism: Candidatus Sulfotelmatobacter sp.; assembly: GCA_035695545.1. Classification (GTDB taxonomy): domain Bacteria; phylum Acidobacteriota; class Terriglobia; order Terriglobales; family Acidobacteriaceae; genus Sulfotelmatobacter. The sequence goes on from DASRRV010000230.1 coordinate 14,776, forward strand.
GACCGCATTCGTTGGCACGAATACTCCGGCCGGACCTGACACGGTCGATTTCTTGCTGGGCTCGTCCGCGATGAACTTTACGGTTGAGTTCATTTCCGGGCGAAGGTACTCGTCCGGGTCCAGAACCTGAACCTTTAGTTGCACCGTAGCCTTCTGACGGTTCGCCTCGGGAGAAATTTCAGCAATCACCCCGTTGTATTTGCGATCGGGAAACGCATCGACCGTAATGATGCCCTTCTGTTTCGGTCCCAAGCGGGCGAAATCATCTTGCGCAATATCGAGTTCGACCTGAAGGTCTTTCAGATCGGCCAGCGAAAAAACCGGCCGCGCCGCGCTGGCAAACTGTCCGGTGAGCAGTTCACCTTTTTCTACGCTGCGGTCCAGGATGGTCCCCGTGATAGGTGCTCGAATCACGGTGGCATCGAGCTGCGACTTGGCGTAGGCAGCTTGTCCCTCGGCCTGCATCACAGCGCCCTTGGCCCGGGAAATCTCCTCGGCTCGTGGGCCAAGCTTCGCCAGTTGGTAGCTCTGTTCCAGGGAATGCGCGCGCTGTTGACTGGCCTCATACTTTGCCTTGGCATCATCGAGGGCCTGCTGAGACATAACTCCCTGGGCGAAGAGATTGCTTGTGCGATCGAGCGTGATTTTGTCGTTGGCGGCAGTAGCCTTAGCCTCGCTCAGATTGTGCTCTGTCTGCTGGATCTCTTCCGGCCGCGATCCGTGCTGCAGTTCCACAAGCTGTGCGCGCGCGCTCTCTGCCGCGCCTTCCGCCTGTTGGTATTGCGCGCGGAACTCCTGATCTTCGAGGCGGACCAGCACCTGGCCTTCCTTTACGTGGTCGCCTTTTTCCACTCCGATCCACGCCACGCGGCCGGTCACCTTGGAATTGGCCTCGATCTTGTGATGCGCCACGATATAGCCAGTCGCCGTCAGGACAATGCCGGCAGTAGGATCACCGGTACTCTCCACCGTCGCGCGCGCCGTTTCCACCTCAATCCCGCCGGACGCGAAGACGCGATAGGCCAGGACACTCAATCCCAACAGGACAACCACTGAAATGCCGACGATAATTATTCGCTTCGCCCAGCGCGAGGGTTCTCCCTCGCCACCGCGTTCCGACCGGTCGATGCGCAGCCCCTGCAACTCTTCGTGTTTAGTATCAATCGCCATGAATTAGTTCTCGACTCCGTTGCCTTGCTTACGCGTGTAGGAAACTAGTCTCGCAGTGCCGCCAGAATTTCGCGCCTGGACGCATGCCAGGCCGGGAAGATTCCGCCAAACAATCCCATGATCAGAGCAAAAACGATGGCCGCTGCTACCACGCCCGGCGTCATGTGCAACCCGAATACAACTTCGCTGAACGTGACCTGATTTTGCGTTCCAGTCGTCATTCCGTTGAACGGCAGCATCAGAATGATGCCAACGACTGCGCCCAACAGGGACAACAAGACCGCTTCCAGCACGAAGGAGGTCAAAATGCTCGGCCGGGAAAAACCAATAACCCGCAGCGTAGCGATCTCGCGCGAGCGGTATGCAACCGCGGCATACATCGTATTCATCGCCGCGAAACTGGAACCGATGGCCATGATGGCGGCTACGAGCCATCCGATAAATTGAATGACGGCGCCGGACTTTGTCTGCGTGGCGTAGTACTCGGGCTCGAGCATGCTATCGAGCTTGAGGCGCTGATCATCGCTGACCCGGTGCTTCAGCGTTTCTGCCGCAACGGCATCGGTGGCCCGCAGGTACGCGGAGCTGTAGACACCCTGGCGATCGAAGTCTGAGGTCATCTGGTTCACGTCGCCCCAGATTTCCGATTCATACGCCATACCGCCGGCGTCGAATACTCCCACCACTTTCCAGCTGCCTTTCCCGAATTCCAGCGTGTCGTTGACGTTGGCGTGGACAAACCGCTTGCGGATGCTGTTGCTGACCACAACTTCTCGCTGGCCCGGCGTGAACCAGCGCCCCTCTGCCAGTTTTACCGTCTCCCGGAGTGCCAGACCGTCTTGCATCAAGCCGCGTACCGTCACATTGGCTTCGCCGGAGCCATCTTTGCGAGGCAGCACAATCACGACCGTGATTTCGCCCGAAACTAGCGGATCGCCATTCTTGTCTTTGGCAATGCCCGACAGAGTTTTCAAAGTCTGAAAATCTTCCTGCGGAAACGGACCAGTAAGTTCACTGGTCGATCCCTTGCGCAGAACCAACACATTCAAGGGATTACCGGTGCTCTGAAAAGCCTTCTGCAACCCCGCCAGCAAAGCCATGATGAAGACCGCAGTGGTCACCGTGAGAGCGATGCCCAGAGCCGTCATGATGGTCAGGCCCTTGCGAAGCGTCATGTTCCGTATGTTGTAGCTGATGGGGATCGCCATATGATTTTTCCTAGCCGATGTGGCGCAGGCCCTCCACAATTCCCAAACGCGACGCGTTGTACGAAGGAATGATGGCGCTGATAAAGCCGACCAGGGCTGCTACGATCCACGCCACCAGCATGGTGGCACCGTTCACCTGTAGAGCGCCCGCGAAGCCTCCAGCCTTGGCGGCGCCCATCCCGAGCACGAATGCCACCAACGATCCGCCAATTCCGCCCACCAGCGCCAACACGACTGCTTCACCCACAAAGAGACTGAGAACGGTGCTACGCGTGAAGCCCAAGGTCTTGAGCACCGCCACTTCCCGTGTGCGTTCGCGTATCGACATGGCCATGGTGTTGGCAGAGACCAGAAGAATCGCGAAAACCACCGCACCGCAAATGCTCAGAATGAACGCCTTCACGTTTCCCAGCATTGCCAGAAAACCAAGCTGAAATGCTGCTTCAGTCTCGGTACGGGTGGGCTGAGGTGAGTTGCGGAACATATCGTCGATGGCCGGGCCAATTTTCTGAACCGCTTCAGGAGATTCCGCCAGGATCGTATAAAAGCCCTGCTGTCCTTTCATGTACGGGACAGCTTCTTCCACGTAAGTCTGGTTATAGTAAAGAGAATTTGTGGGTCGCGGAGCAGTGAAAATCCCACGAATCGTAAGCTCAAGATTCACCGGGAAGATCGTCCCCGTGATGATCACTTTCTGGCCGATCTTCCAGCCATAGTCAGCGGCCTTCTTGCTGTCCACGACAGCGCCTGCGCGATCGCGTTGCCAAGCCTTGATTTGATCTTCCGGAATCTTCCAGTCCTTGTAGACCTTGAAGAACTCGTCGGGATCGGTGCCAAACTGTGCGAAGAAGTTCCCCGACTTGTCGTCTTTGTAGACGCCGCCAAACCAATTCTGCGGGAGAACGACCGCCACTCCCGGAATCGCGCGGATCTTCTCCCGGTAAAAGCTCGGCATGGAGAAGGTCAGAGAAACCTTATGGCGCGTGACCAGGCGCAGAGCGGATTCTTCCGTGCCCTTCGACATGTAAAAGTTCCGCCAGATCGCCATCATCAGGGTGAGCAAGAGCAACGAAAAGCCGATGCTCAAGACGGTGAGGATGCTTCGCCGAAGATTGCGAAATGTATTTTTTCGGACAAACCGAACCAGAGTCATGGTTGAACTCCAGAGGGAACCGGGAGCTGGACACGAGAGGTAAGCACGTCCCAGCCCCCCAAGAATAGACGATGCAACTCGCCATCGGCAACCGAGCCGAATTGGATTGCCATTACGCCGAAAGGGCTCATCTCCATCACCTTCTCCATACTTCCGCGTGCCGGTCGCGCCGACAAGTGGAGATCGTCATCAGCGTGGGATGACAAATGTCACACCACGCCACACATAACATTAGAACCGCTGGCGGGGCGCTAAAGTTACGCTGGTAGCGCCGACGGCTCTACGATGTCCTAGGCAACTCGGCCTTCATCCGCCGACGGGCCATACAGCGCAGGCACGGACGCGTCATTCAAGCGCAAATACACCGTCAACTGTCCGCGATGATGCGCCAGATGGCTGAACACCGATTCCGTAATCATGATGTGGCGAGGTTTCTCGTCCATCACCTGGCCGCCAACCATGAACCTCCACGGAGTCAGCAGATGTTCTTCAGTCGTGCTGCGCAACGCCTCCCGCGCCTCCGTCAGGCCGCTCTCGAGCGCGGCGATCAGTTCGCCCCGCGTCCGCCATGCCAAGGGCTTGAACTTCGCCGCTTGCGGTGATTTCAGGTCCAGTTCGTCCGCTTTCACCATCATCACCACCCACGAAGGCATAGTGGCTACCAGAGAGGCCAGATAGCCGAGCGCCATCGATTTCTTATGCGGCTTCCAGTCGTTGCGCCCTTCGGGCAAGCGTTCGAGCGCGAGGCGCGAATTGGCGGCCTCTTGCTCCAGTTCGGTCAGCAAAAGATCAGTCAGCTTCATTTATCACCCCTCTATCTATACGACGTTTGAGACTCCCCAGATTCGACATAAAAAACGCTAGCAGCAATTGAGGACAGAATCAGTCCTCGATCCGTGGCACAATAAAATCCATGCTCCAGACCTCTGCACGGCTGCTGCGGCTGCTGTCTCTTTTTCAGGCGCAACGCTATTGGTCTGGCTCTGAACTTTCCCGGCGGCTGGATGTAACTGGCAGAACCTTGCGTCGCGACGTCGACCGCCTGCGCAGCCTGGGATATCCCGTTCACTCGACCTCAGGAACAGCGGGAGGGTATCAGCTTGGCGCGGGCGCAAACCTGCCTCCACTGTTGCTGGACGATGACGAGGCAGTCGCGGTCGCGCTAGGTCTGAGAACTTCCGCGAGCGGCAGCGTGACGGGCATCGAGGAAGCATCGGTGCGCGCGCTTCTGAAACTCGAGCAGGTCCTCCCTTCGCGATTACGGCATCGCGTTGCCGCGCTGCATTCCTTTATCGTGCCTCTGACCCGGCAAGGTCCAACAGTGGACGCCGATCGGTTGTCGGTCATCGCAGGCGCATGCCGCGACCATGAAGGGATCCGATTCGACTACCACAACCGTACGGGCGCACCCAGCGCGCGCAACGTAGAGCCCCATCGGCTCGTTCACACCGGATATCGCTGGTACCTCGTCGCCTGGGACACTGCCCGTGAAGACTGGCGAACATTCCGTGTCGACCGCATCGAAGGAAAGCTGAAGACTTCAGTGCGATTCAAGCCGCGCAAACCGCCTGAGGGAGACTTCGCCGCGTTCGTCTCGAAATCGTTGTCATCTGTGCCGTATCCCTACCACGCGCGTGTGACGCTGCACGCGCCGGTAGACGCGATCGCCAAGCGCGTGCCGTCGTCGGCCGGAGTGCTCGAAGCCATCGATGACCGGTCCTGCATGCTGCACGCTGGAGCGCAATCGCTGGAGGGAATCACGATCCATTTGTCGATGCTCGGTGTTGACTTCCAGGTACACGAACCTGCAGAGCTAATCCAGTACATGCGCGGGCTCGCGGAGCGCTTGAGTCGCGCATCTGGCTAGCCTGAATGGCGTGCTGGACGGCCATTCCAGCGGCTACCACCGGCTTACTTTGGTAACTCGAACCTTCGCGCAGGCAGAGATATTCTTACCCTAACCATCCCCCATGGCCTCCGCCGGCCGATCCCTGTTGCGGCGACGCGAAGGGGGTCGCGATGGAATGGAGCTAGGATAGAAATGTCTACGAAAATCGGCCACTTTGAAATTCTGAGTGAACTGGCGAAATCGCCCACAGGCGCGGTTTATAAAGCCAACGACGCGGAGAGCGGACAAACCATTGCGCTGAAGGCCATTCAGCTGAGCGTGTTCGGCGAGCACGCAGCCGCGCTCCAGCAAGCGCTGCTGGCTGAAGCTGAGCGCACGAAGGCCTTAAGCTGTCCTAACATTACGCCTGTGTTTGGCGCGGGCGAGATTGAAGGCCAGTTCTGCGCCGCCATGGAGTACGTACAGGGCAACAGCATCGCTACGATGCTGGCGCGCAAAGAAGGATTTTCCATCTGGGATCTGCTCGACATCGGCCGCCAGTTGTGCAGCGGCCTCGATTACGCAGCCTCGCAAAAGGCGGTTCACTACAGCCTGGAGCCATCCAAGATCATGTGCGGCTGGGATGGCACCGTAAGAATTCTAGGGTACGGTGTTTCGGGCGTAGGCAATTTTGTGCAGTTCGTTCCCGAAGGGCTCCCCACGATTCTTCACTACATGTCGCCGGAGCAGATTCAAGGCCAGTCGACGGACGGCCGTTCCAATCTGTTCAGCCTTGGCGCCATGTTCTACGAAATGGTGACAGAGCGGAAGGCCTTTGACCGCGATGACATTGAAGGTTTGCGGCAAAGCGTTCTCGAGAGCACGCCGGTCCCGCCGATTCATGTAAACCAGAAGGTGCATCCGCTTCTCAGCGACCTGATCATGAAGGTGCTGGCGAAGAATCCAGCGGAGCGCTACCAAAGCGGCCGAGAGCTGCTCGACGATCTCGAAAAATGTAAGGAATCGAAAACTCTGGCGGCCAAGAAGCCGGATGCGTCCAAGGGGACGATGGCTCCAGCGAAAGCGCAGGCCGCGGCGCAATCGAAATTCATAGCGTCGGCGTCCGCAAAGCCGGCTGCGCCGAGGACTGCATCCGCACCGCCTGCGTCCAAGGCCTCCGGTGTAGCCAAGCCAGCTTCAGCGCCAGCGGCGCCGGCAGCACGCGCGGCCGAACAGAAGTCAGCGCTAGCGAAGCCGTCGACACTGGCCAAGCCAACCGGATTGCTGGCTGCCCCGAAGGCTGCAGCGGCTGCTGCGGGCGTAGGGGGCGGCTACGATGCCTCGCCCTTGTCTTCTGAACCCAAGTCTTCCGAAGTGAATCCCTCTGAAATTCAAGAGCTCGATCTGTCGGATCAGTTCGTCGGATTCGGCGCCAAACCGACCATGGAAGGCTCGCACTCAGAGCCTGAGCCCATGTCTTCGGCCGTGATGGATGAGCCCCAGGTTGAAACCTTCGAGCCGCAGACCGCAGAGGAAGACGAAGCCCCGAAAATTGCAGTCGATCCGATGATGGCTGAAGGCGGGTCTGGTGGCGGACGTGGTGGTGTGAGTTTCTCGGAGATGACGGAACTGCCGCCGCTCAAGGAAGTGTACATTGCGCCTGCTCCGCCTCCGTCTCCACCGTCACCGTCTCAATCGGCCTCGGCCGCAGTTTCAGCTCCTACGGTGTACCAAGGAGGCACACCGAAAGCGGACGAGAGGCCCAAGGTACAGCCGCGGGTAGTCGCCCAGAAAGCGATTAAAGAGATTAAAGGTGTTCCGCCCAAGTTGATGCTCTACGCGTTGGGTGGAGCCGGAGCATTGATTCTGGCGATCGGTATTGGAGTGACGGTTTACATTCACAGCCAGAACAGCGACGAAGACTCCGGTGCGGCACGTCCGACCGCGGCCGCGGTAGCACCGGCACAGCCGGTGGTCAGCGAGGCCCCAAAGCAGACGCCAGCACCGGCGCCCGCTCCCGAAGCCGTGCAACCAACTGAAGTGGCGGAGCCTGAGGCTCCCACGGCACAGCCAGCGCCAAGCCCGAAATCACGCAACTCCCGCAAGAAGGCAGCTGCTCCGGCGGTAGTCATCCCCGGCCAGTTGGCCGTGGACTCCACACCGCAGGGAGCGCAGGTGCAAGTGGATGGCCGCGGTGAGCCGCACTGGGTTACGCCGTTCGCGTTGACCAATCTTCAGCCTGGCCAGCATTCCATTACGGTCAGCAAACCGGGGTTTTCGACTGACACACGTACGGTGGAGATCACCTCAGGGAACCGCGCAACCACGGTCGTTCATCTGGCGCAGCTGATGGCGACTCTGGTGGTAAAGAGTGATCCTCCCGGCGCCAACATCTACGTGGACGGCCGCGACGTGGGCGCGAAAACGCCGGCGCAGGTCAGTGTGGACAAAGGACAGCACGTCGTTCTCGTCCGCATGATGGGCTACATTGACGAGACCATGAACGCGCAGTTCGTGCTCGGGCAGACATTTAACTTCACTCCGGCCTTGCGGCCGCTCGGCAATGCCGACAACATCAAGACCGTCGGCAAGATGTCGAAGCTGTTTGGCGGTAAGGGTGCACAGGCGGGACAGGCTACTCTGAGCATTCGCACACAGCCGAAGGGCGCGCAGGTTGCCATCAACCAGCACATCATGGATAAGAACTCGCCGCTCGACGTGGCGCTCGATCCTGGCAACTATGTGGTCGACATCACGCTGAGCGGGTATGAGCCAATACACAAGGTCATCACCGCCGACAAGGGCGGCAAAGTGGTTGTGGACGAAGTGCTGCATCAGCAGTAACAAGGAAGAGCGTTTACCACAAAGGGCACGAAGGTACGCGAAGGAATCAGAGTCACGATCTTCGTGAAACTTCGTGTCCTTTGTGTTTGTGCTTTGATGGCGCTTCTTATCATTCGTTCTTTGTATCTTTGATCTTCTTAGTCCTCCGTCTTTCTAAATCGTCCGCGCTCTTCATTTACCTTTAAGTTCTAGCCCATTTAAAGCTTAGCAGTGATCACTCCCACTGCAGGCGCCGGCTCCGAGTTATTCGGAGTAGCTTATCTGAAGCGCCCTGGCGTTCGGATGTCCCTGGCTGTCCCTCACTCACATGGGGAGGTTGCGGGGGTCGCCAGTTTCCTAGGACTTGCGCGTCGTTGCATCCGGGCCCTACGCTCCCCCCAATAGGGAATCTGAAAATCTCCGCACAAGGACGGATGTCACAATCCGAAAAATAATTCTGTGGAAAACGGGCGGCCAAGGCTCCTGCGAGTTTTACGCCAAATTTACAAGGGTGCAACGTAAGCGAAACATTGGGCCGCTATGGTAAGTCCCCTAAACCCGGTCAGGTACTGGTGCGTGCTTAAGCACTGGTTTCCAGCAGGGCACAGGAGGACGTAAATGAACCACCCGCTGAAGTCAAATGCCCCCAGAAAGACGACGGCGCTGCTGCTGGCGTTGGTGACCGCACTGGGACCAATCGCCACGCCCGCGTTTGCCGATTCCAAAACCGTGACGAAGGAGTCAGCCACCGCGACGCCCATCAAGCATTTGGTGGTGATCTTCCAGGAGAATGTTTCGTTTGACCACTACTTCGGAACGTATCCGGTAGCGACGAATCCTTCCGGCGAACCCAGTTTCACGGCGTTGCCTGGAACTCCGACGGTGAACGGGCTCAGCAATGCGCTGTTGAATGCAAATCCCAATCTCAATCCTGTGAACGGCGCGGGAGCTTCGAATCCCTTCCGGTTGGATCGTTCCCAGGCCGCAACGGCAGACCAGGATCACAACTACCTCGATGAGCAACTGGCTTTTGATTCCGGCCTCATGGATCTGTTTCCCATGGATGTGGGCTCCGGGCACAGCAGCCTCGTCCTGGGCTACTACGACGGCAACACGGTGACGGCCGAATGGAACTACGCTCAGCATTTCGCCATGAGCGACAACTCCTACGGCACGACATTCGGTCCGTCGACGCCGGGAGTGATCAATCTCGTCTCCGGGCAGACGAACGGGATTGCGGCGATCATTAACGGAACGGGTTTCGAAGTCAGCGGTGGAAGCGACGGCTCACTGACTCTGATCGGTGATGCCGACCCGCTGGGCGATGTCTGCTCGAATCCCACGCGCAATCAAGTCACCATGGGCAGCAAGAATATTGGCGACTTGTTGAGTGCTGGGGGCGTTACCTGGGGATCCTTCATGGGCGGCTTCAACTTGTCGACCATCAACGCCAACGGAACGACGGGATGCGGACGCACTTCAGCCAACGCCGTGAATGGGGTGCCCACCGGCGACTACATTCCTCATCACTCGTTCTTTAACTACTTCGCCTCCACGGCGAATTTGAAACACACCCGCCCCGCATCGTTGGCGGAGATCGGCAACGCCGGACCGGCGAATCACCAGTATGACTTGCGGGACTTCTACCTCGCCGCAGCGGCAGGCAGGATGCCCGCGGTCAGTTTTCTGAAAGCGTCGGCCTTTCAGGATGGGCACGCCGGTTATTCTGACCCGCTGGACGAGCAGACGTTCCTGGTCGAGACCCTCAACTTCTTGCAGACGCTGCCTTCGTGGAAGTTTACTGCGGTCGTTATTGTGTACGACGACTCCGACGGATGGTACGACCATCAGATGGGGCCGATCGTGAACACATCAACGGGCACGGCCGATGGCCTGACCGGACCGGGCGCCTGCGGCACTGGGGCGACGTCGCTGCCTGGGTTGAATCCAGCCAACACGCACGCTCTTGGACGTTGCGGATATGGCCCGAGACTGCCGTTGCTGGTGATCTCGCCCTGGGCAAAGCAGAACTTTGTCGATCACACCGTCACTGACCAGTCTTCGATCATCCGGTTTGTCGAGGACAACTGGCTTGGCGGACAGCGCATTGGCAACGGTTCGTATGACGGAATCGCCAGTTCGATCAGTCAGATGTTCAACTTCACCAGGTTCCGGGGAAACGGCTTCCTCTTCCTGAATCCGAGCACGGGCCAGCAGGTTTTCTGATTTTGCGGAAAGTCGGGCGCGCTGAAAAGGGAAACAGGGCATGCGAGGTATCTTGCATGCCCTGTAATTTTTGTCGCGAAAGTTTAGTGAGGCAGTTTGAAATTGACGGTGACTTGCGTCTGAATCTCGACAGGCTCGCCGTTGAGCAGATACGGTTTGTACTTCCATTGCTTGACCGCATCCACGGCGACCTTGGTCAGCAACTGCTCTCCGCTCACAACCTTGACGGCGGTGATGTTGCCCGTAGTGGAGATAGTTGCCATCAGCTCAACGGCGCCCTCCACGTGCATGGCCAGAGCGTTCCTGGGATATTGAGGCTGCACTTTCTTGAGTAATAGTCCCTGCGAAACACCTTGCGAAATGTTGATGGTCTGCAGGACCGGCTTGGGCGCGCTTCCGGTGCTGTTGACCAAGTTCGGCAGAGGCGCACTTGCGGCCGTCGTTGCGATACCGATCATGCTGGGCGCCGGCGCGTCAGCAGAGGGTGCCGGCTTGCTGTGAACCGCCGGAGCCGAGCCGCCCTTGACCACCAGAGGCGCAGCAGCGGCAGGCTTGGCTGAAGATGCGGCCTTGCCGGATGTCGAAGCTGAAGTTGATGGCTTGGAAGAAGTCGTGGGCGCCGGAGCGTCGTTTTCAGACGGAGCGTCGTTGTCATCGGCGGCAGTGCTGGTTGCTGGCGCCGCAGCCTCGGCGTTGGGTTGCGCCGCAGGCTTTGCGCTCGGCGAAGAAGAAGTTGGTGTGGCAGGCGCCGGCTCTGTGGGCAGAGGCTTCGGCGGAATGCTAACCGGTTTCGTAGCTTGCGGAGTGGCGACGGGCCCACTGATTCTTGATTCAAAGGTGCCGGTCTGAGTGTTGCGCCCCTGGTAATAAGTCCAGGCAAAGTAGAGGCCGGCGGCGACCACGACCACGGCGGCGACTGCGATGAGAATTTTCTTTTTTCCGCCACTCGATTCAGCGGGCACGTTGCTGCCGCCGAACGTGAACGATGTTGGAGCTACGCTGGAACTGTGCGACTCGCTGGCGACGGCTTCCGCGGGCTTTTCAAATAGGGCTTCTGCGGGATTGGGGGCGCTGGCGGGCGTCGTTTCTGGAAAGTGCGGCTCGTGCGCGTCGCGGGCCGGAGCGGGTGCGCTGGCGGCGCCACCTGCGAAGGCGGCAGGCGAAGGAGACGTGAACGCTGGCTTCGCGTCCGGGGGAAGCGGAAGTTTTTGCGATTGTGAAACTGGCTCCAGGCTGATTGCCTGATGATGTTGATCCTGCGCAGCCGGAGCAGAGCTGGCGACGGCAGACGGTGTTGGACTGGCTACTGGTTTCGCCACTGGTGGAACCCCGGGGCGAGGCGCCGAAGCCGCTGGTTTCGCTGGCGCAACGGGCCTGGCAGGCGCTGGCTTCGGAGCCGATGCCGCAGGTGTTGGAGTCGTTGGCGCTGGTGCTCCCGGTTTAACCGGCTCTCCCTTGCGCAGCAGACCACGCGCCACGCGCAGAGTTCCCTTCGACTGTTCGATGTTGATGGGTTTGGTCAGGACGAGATTGGCGCCGATACGAAACGCCTTTGCTACCCCGGCCTGACCTTCCACTACTGCCACCGCAAGCGACGCCTGGTTTGACGTCGAATTTCGCGCGCTCTTGAACAACAATGTGGCGTTCTGCTCGTTATCGCAGTCCACCACGATGGCGTCGAAATGTTCACCCATCAACTTCTTGACCGCAGCGAAGGGTTCGAGGCAGGGCTCGACAGTAAACTCCAGCTCGCCCAGGATCTGCGTCACCGTGCGAGCGGTTTTTTCATCGGGACAGAAGAGAAGAGCTCGGTAAGCCATACCAAGGTCATCGTAGGTACACCCGTAAGCGCCAGCAAGTTACGCTGGTAATTCGAATTGCCGCTAATTTTGTGGTGGTACAGCGTGGGGCGGAAGCACTGGGTGAAAAGGCGCGGGCTTACTCCCGGCCATGTACCTCGGTGAGAAGACTGGCCGCTCGCATACAATAACGCTCCATGCGTGTGCCCTGGTGGCTCAAGATCGCGTGGACCATTTGGCTTGTGGTTTGGGCGCCTGTGTATTGGCGGCAGTATGGAGCGCAGAACTTTCTTTATTTTTGTGACATCGGAAATGTGCTGATCGGGATTGGGTTGTGGCTGGAAAGTCCTCTGATTTTTTCGTGGGTGGCGAGTGGGCTGTTGCTATTCCAAACGCTCTATATCATCGACCTGGCGGGCGCGTTGCTCACGGGACATCATTTCATTGGCGGGACAGAGTACATGTTCGATCCGGGTCTGGCGCTGGGCGTTCGGCTTCTGAGCCTGTTTCATGTAGTGACACCGCCGTTGTTGTTGTGGGCAATATGGCGGTTGGGGTACGACCGTCGCGGATGGAAGGTGCAGACTCTGATGGCGTGGATCGTCGTGCCGATCAACTACTTCTGGCGGCCGGAAATGGATGTGAACTGGGCGCGCGGGCCGTACTTTCACGAACAGCATTTCATGCCGGGCTGGGCATATCTGGCGGGATATTTGATGGTAGTGACGCTGTGCGTTTATTTTCCGACGCACTTATTTCTGAACTGGCTGAGGGGCTGCTGGCAGGCACGGCATTCAGAGTAGCGAGGTAACTGCAGGACCGTCGTTCTGTTCCGGCCGATCAGTGAAACGAACCCCATTCCCACGAATCGTCGATTGTCTCTCCCAGCAGATCCTTGACCAGACCCTTCAGTTTCGTCCGCTCAGCGCGGAAGGTGACTTCGCGCCCATCCCCGCCTTTGATGGGGAAACTCTTGGCGGTGATGCCGTGCTCGGTGAGGTAGCGCTCAACTTCGCTGAGGCCCGGCTCCTCGCCCCGACCGTACTGCCGAATCTTCTCCCTGCTCGACCTGTGCGGCCAAGCAGTAATCGCGGTGATTGCGTCTGGGCTCATGTTCCTGGTCATACGGCGCGGCGCGCCTCGCTGTCCGAATTGCGCCTCTCGGCCAACGATGAGCAGAAGGTCAGGGTGCACCTCTCCTGCGAATCATTCAGCCCACAGTGCGACATTACGGGGAAGGTCAATTTCATGAAAGATTACATTGCACTGGTTACAGTGGAGTTACATAAGTTTGCCTGTCAGATTGCTGTTGCGAATCCCGGACTTTTGAGCAACACGCGCGCGCCGTACTTCACATCATTTAGGAGAGTTCTCATCTACGTCTCCAGCCCCCACTCATTGACCCGAAGTGTCAGAGCGCAGTTCTTTCGATGCGCTTGATTCGCTCGGCTAGTTTCTCTGCGGCGTGTCTGTTTCTTTCGGATTCTGACAGCAAGCGGGTGACCTCCAACCGCAATTCATCGATCTCTTTGCGTAATGAACCGGAAGTCTCCTTTTGAGGCAAACGCGGCACCATATCCTTGGAGCTTCCCTCTCTGGCGTGTCCGTGCAACATGAACTCGCCGCTGTTAAACCCGGATTCCATTTCCCATGTGTACTCAGGGTAGTCTCGCTTCGCTCGCTGCATCGCCTCGCGGGCGTTGCTCTGGCTCATTGCGGTCGCTTGCCGGGGACTGCGGGTCAGACGAAGCCGGGAAGGATCGCTCTTGGCAGTTCGTTCGGTTTGCACCCACACGTCCATAAGCGCACTTTCTCACCCTGCCCTCTCGCAACAAACCCGAGAAGGCGGGGCACCCTCGGGGGTCAAGATGATTTGGATAGGATGGGCCAGCCCCCAATCTTAATTCTGTTGTCCGAATTGTTGCGCATACTCGCTGCGCTTAAATTCAAACGTCACTCTGTTAGCGTCGTAGCCCTTTTTACGCACGACCCGCCCCCGATAGTCTGTCAGCCAAACTGCCGGCAATACTAAGACCACTGCAAGCCAGCAGCCTACCCATTTACTGAGATCGAACCAAAGCGTAACAGCAAAGGCGATAATCACGACAAGGATCATTAGCGGTCGTCCGAGCTTACGCCACTTCACTTGCCGTGCTGCGCACGGCTCGCAAAAGGGTACCTCGGTACGCAGGTCAGCCGGAATCAGTACACGAGTGAGTGGGCCCGTTCGCAAGCAATCGGGGCACAGTGCGGGGAACTCATACCCTCTTCTCGGAACCGTGATCGCGCTCCAAGCCGCCATGCGAGCAATTATCACATCCAACGTCAAGCGAGTCGGGACAACGTGCAATTAAGAGATGTTAGCGATTGGAGATCGCAATCTCGTGTTGTTATCCTTCATCACTCGAAGTCAACTAGATCCATTCAAACACGCGCTATTTCTGTTTCTGTGGCGGGGCTGACGGCGGCGATGCCTGCTCGCTGCCGGGAGGCACAATGTTTTTGATCCGCATGTAGGTCACAAGGTTTCCGTAGTGTTCCATGTTGTGTATATTGCTGAAATTCAGCGCGCCTAGTTTTGGCGTGTCGGTCCCGAATAGCTTCACCATTTGACTTCCCGACGCGTCTGTCATTCCATCGTAAGCTTTGTCGCAGTAGGCGAAGGCGGTCTTGAGAGCGGCGTTCAGATCCGCTTTGGAAGTCTTTGATTGTTCGATCTTCGGCTCAGGATTCTTCTCGTCGAGCACTTTGGAGCAAAACAGGTATTGCGCGTCGGCCACGTGCCCAAGGATCTGGCCGTAGCTGCGCACCGAATCGGTGGGCTTGAAGCTGTAATTGTCCTCGGGCATTTTTTCGGAGGAGGGGAGCAGAATGTCCTTCTGGAATCCATAGACGCGCTTGGTGAATGCGCTGAGCGGATTCTCCGGCGCCCAGGCAACAACGGGCGCAAGAAGGCAGATGCAGATTAGGAGCTTTCGCATGGATTGTCCTCCGCGACAACGATATACACGAGTGGGATAGAAAAGACTCCCCGTGCGACAAGTTCGACGGCCGCGCCCTTTCAAACCCCGTAGCGAATGGCGCGAATTGAGGGGACACGACGCTAGCGGGTTTTGCCGGACTCGCCCGGTGGATTGCGTGTGGCTGATTCCGGTTGCGGGTACTCGATTGATCCCTTGAACGAAGAGATGTCTTCCGGGTGGAAGTCGGGGAAGGGCAACTGCTTGCCGTCGCGCAGTTCGGCAACTTTCTTTGTGGCGCTCTCGGTCTTCTCTTTTTCCAGACCTGCATCGCGGCCCAGAAACAGAGTTTGAGATGGAAGCGCGAGACCGCTGCCAGAGTCTTC
Source organism: Candidatus Sulfotelmatobacter sp. (assembly GCA_035695545.1). Classification (GTDB taxonomy): domain Bacteria; phylum Acidobacteriota; class Terriglobia; order Terriglobales; family Acidobacteriaceae; genus Sulfotelmatobacter. The sequence continues at coordinate 30,329 of DASRRV010000230.1, forward strand.
CATGATGTCCATCATGCGCAGCAGGAGATCTTCGCGGATGGCGGCGAATTCGTTGAAGTCCTGCGTCAGGATGTAGGAGAGAATCTCCACGCTGAGCGAGCTGCCCGCGATGTCGGTGAGGCGCACGCGCACGGTCTTGGTCTCGACTTTCGGATGGCTGTAGAGCAGGCGCCGCAATTCTGAGAGCACGAAGCGCAGATGATCGGCCTTGGTTTCGGAACGCACGCCCAGGGTCGTTTTGAAAAGGATCTTGTCGCGGCGGCTGAGGTTTTCGAGGTTGATGGTGGCGACGGTGCCGTTGGGAATGGCCAGGAGCGTTCGTTCCTCGGTGCGGACGCGGGTGGAGCGCAGGCCGATATCTTCTACCGTGCCGGTGCGATCGCCGAAACGGCAGACGTCGCCCACGCGAAGCACCTCGTCGCCAAGGATGGACACGCCGCCGAAAAGATTTTCGATGGTCTTCTGCGCGCCGAAGCCGATGGCCAGACCGCCAATGCCGAGACCAGCGAGCGCAGTGCTCATGTTGAAGCCGAGGCTGCCCAGCACGGCCAGAAGTCCCGCGCCAAACACAATTGCTTTCAGGATGCGCTCGCCCAGGAGCATGAGCGATCCCGTGCCGACGTGGCCGTGGGCGAGAGCGCGATTGCGTACGCGGCGCAGCGACCAGCGGACGACGCGCCAGAGAATCCAGGTGGCGCTGATGATGAGCGCGATTGAAGTGAGCTGAAAATAGTAGTGACGTGGAAGGAGCGCGATGCCGAGATAGCGGGCGAACAACCGGTGGGCGAAGGTGCCGGTGAGCAGCCACGCGGGCGCGGAGACCGAGCGCCAGTTGGCGACATCCACTTGGCCGCGCTTTCGCGCCCACCAGCGAACCGGCTTTTCCAGCAGGAACAAAATGATCCAGCCGACTGCGGCCGCTACGGGAATCGCCAGCAGCAGAGCCAGCCACTGCCACGCCGGCATCCCCGCGAACTGATGCTTCACGAGGACGGAGGGAATTTTGCTTTCCACCTGCCGGGCCTCGAACTGATCGTAGAGTTCAGGAACTTTTGTCAGCGTGTCGGAGGAGATCAGCCAGATCCTGCCGGCGTTCGGATCGGTGACGTGCACGAGGTCAAGATCAACCTCGATGTCCCCTGACGACATGGTGCCGATTCGTTGCCGCCCGAGAGGAACTCCTTCCTGAGGAGATCCATCAGCCTGAGTGCTTAGGCGGCCCAAATTGCACGCGCATGCGTGATTCATTACGACATTGAGTTTGTTGCCGATGTCGTCGCCTTCGCTCTGGCGGCGGGCCGGGGTCATCTGCAGGTATTGCGCGGCAATGCTGTAGTCGCCCGATTGCGCCGCTGCCAGGAAGCCCAGCACTGCGCCCGACGGAGTAGTGCGGTTGAACGGGTCGACGGGAGAGTTCGTGGGGGGCGTCGGCGAGGTGGTTGATTGCAGCAGAGACGTCTGGGCGGAGAGCAGCGTGGCGACGAGGCACAGCGCAAGGATCAGGATTGACTTGGACGTTCTCGCGAATCGAGAAGGCATGGTGTTCTCCGGCTACCGTTCTCCGGGTGGCGCCATCACCCGCGTTTGGGGCGGTAAATGTCGGTGCTGGTTCCGTAAAAGACTTCGGCGGAATTCATCACTGTTTCTGAGAGCGTGGGATGCGGGTGAATGGTGAGTGCCACATCCTGGGCAAGCGCCGCCATCTCGATGGCGAGTACGCCTTCGGCGATCATCTCTCCGGCGCCGGCGCCCACGATACCGACACCGAGCACGCGCTCTGTTTGCGGATCAACGAGCATCTTGGTCATGCCCTCAGTTCGGCCGAGAGTGAGGGCGCGGCCGGATGCGGCCCACGGAAACCGGGCAACTTTGACTTCGCGGCCTTCTTTTTGCGCTTGCGTCTCGGTGAGACCGCACCACGCGACTTCCGGATCAGTGAACACCACAGCGGGAATTGCGTTGGGCTCGAAGGCGACTTTGTGTCCGGCGATGGCTTCGACGGCGGTACGGCCTTCGTGCATGGCTTTGTGGGCGAGCATAGGCTCACCGTTCACGTCGCCGATGGCGTAGATGGAAGGGTCATTGGTCTGCAATTGCGTATTCACTTGAATGAAGCCACGCGGGCTGACCTGCACGCGGGTCTTTTCGAGGCCGGGGATTTCTGAGTTTGGTTTGCGACCGACGGACACCAGCACGCGATCGAATACCTTCTCGCGCTCTTTCACTTCGGGGCCTTCGAACCTGGCGCGAATTCCGGTGCCTTCATCCTTGACCGCGGCGACGGTCGTGTTGAGGAGGATTCCGTCGAACATTTTTTCCAGCCGCTTATGAAGCGGAAGAACCAGGTCGCGGTCCGCGCCGGGCAGCAGACCCGGCAGCATTTCCACAACGGTCACGCGGGTGCCAAGCGCTGCATACACGGAGCCGAGTTCCAGACCGATGTAGCCGCCGCCAACCACCAACAAAGTGCCGGGAATGTCTTCGAGATTCAGCCCACCCGTGGAGTCCATCATGCGGGGCGTGTCGAGCTTCAACGTTGGAACGATGGCGGGGCGAGAGCCGGTGGCGATGACAATGTGATCGAATACCAGCGTTTCTTCAGAACCATCCGATTTCGTGACGCGAAGCGTGGAGGAGTCTGCGAAGGCCGCGCGGCCCTGCACGTAGTGAACTTTTCGTTGCTTCGAGAGGATGCCCAGGCCTCCCGTGAGTTTCTTGACTACGCCCTCTTTCCACGAACGCAGGCGCGCGAGGTCGATTTTCGGAGCGGCGAAATCAATGCCCCAGTCCTTGGCTTGATGCGACTCTTCCAGCAGTTTGGCAACGTGGAGAAGCGCTTTCGACGGGATACATCCGCGATAGAGGCAGACTCCGCCCGGGTTTACTTCCGGATCGATGAGCGTCACGGTCATGCCGAGATCGGCGGCAAGGAATGCAGCGGCGTATCCACCGGGACCGGCGCCGACTACGGCAATGTTCAGGGATTGAGTGTCAGACATGGGTATTAAAGTTTCAGAGTTTCAAGGTTTCAAAGTTTCAAAGCTAGAGCGATCGAAGGATCGGGCGGCAGATGCGCCGTCAGCAAGTACACAGGTCCTTCGCTTCGCTCAGGATGACAAAATGTGGCTGAATGTTGAGGCACCGCTAAAATTTTGAACCTCTGAAACTTTGACACTTGATTTTCTATCCCTGCACCGACAGCAGGAAGGGCTGTTCAAAGGCTTCCGCTATCCAGCGCAGGAAGCGGGCGGCGTCGGCTCCGTCGATCAGGCGATGGTCGTAGGAGAGCGAGAGCGGCAGAATCAGACGGGGTTCGAAGTTGCCGCCGTCCTTCGATTCGATCCACTCGGGCTCCATCCTCGAACGCGAAAGACCGAGGATCGCGACTTCCGGATGGTTGACGATGGGAGTGAATCCGACGCCGCCAATGCCGCCCAAGTTTGTAATGGTAAACGTGCCGCCTTCCATGTCGGCGGGCGTGAGTTTCTTGTCGCGCGCCTTCTTGGAGAACTGCGACAACTCGACCGCCAGTTCGACGATGTTCTTTTTGTCCACGTCACGGATGACTGGAACCAGCAGGCCGCGGTCGGTGTCGGCAGCAACGCCAATATTGATGTACTGCTTGTAGACGATTTCTTCCTTCTCGATGTCGATGCTGGCGTTGAACTGCGGAAATACTTTCAGAGCCGCCGCGCAGACTTTCAGGGCGATGGCGGTGACCGTCATCTTGCCGCCGGCTTCTTGCGCTTTCGGAGCGAAGCGCGCGCGCAGTTGTTCGAGTTCGGTGATGTCAGCGCGGTCGTGTTGCGTCACGTGAGGAATCGTGTTCCAGGACTCAGCCAGATGCGCGGCGGTTTTGCGGCGAACTCCGCGCATGGAAACGCGTTCGACCTTGCCCCACTTGGCAAAGTCGGGGAGCTGGGGCGGCGCGAAGTGTCCAGCGCGGGGCACGGCCTGCGCAGCGGTGGCGGCGGCAGACAACAACGCCTTCGCACAGGCTTTGACGTCGTCTTCGCTGATGCGCCCGCCGGGGCCAGTGCCTTTGACCTCGTAGATGTCGATGCCGACTTCGCGCGCCAGGCGACGCACATGCGGCGCAGCGGGGACTGGCTGGCGCTGCTCAGTGCCGGCGACTTTGCCGAGTTGCACCGGCATGGTGAACGACGTTGGAGCTTCCCGTGGCTGATCCGGAGGCAGCGCCTGCTCTTCCGTCTTGCCTTCGGCGCGAATGGCCGCTTGAAACGCCAGGCGTGCTCCATGTTGTCCGGAAACGTGTTCGACCGGAGCGTTGCGAGTGCGGGCGGGCTCGGGTGGCGCGGCCGCGCCTCCTTCAAGAGTGAAGATGACCTGCCCGACTTTGACCTTTTCGCCTTCTTTAACTTTTATTTCTTTAACGACGCCACTTACCGAAGAAGGAACTTCGACGACGGCCTTATCGGTTTCCAGTTCCATCACCGGCTGGCCTTCGGACACTTTGGCACCGGGGGCGATCATCAAGCGGACGAGGTCGCCTTGCGAAATGTTTTCACCTAGTTCCGGGAGCTTGAATTCGCTGGGGCCGGAAACAGCCGTGGAAGTCCTGGCGGGAGCGGCGGCCGCAGGGGCGGCGGATGGTGGCGCCGGTGGTGGAGTTTGTTGAGCCGGTGGAGGCGTCGTTGGCGCTGTTGGGGTATTGGGCGCGGCTGGAGCTTTTGCTTCCGCTCCGTCCACCGTAAAGATGACCTGTCCAACTTTGATCTTGTCGCCTTCTTTGACGCGGATGTCCTGCACGGTCCCGCTCACCGAAGACGGCACCTCGACGACGGCCTTGTCGGTTTCCAGTTCCATGACCGATTGACCGGCGCTGACGGTGGCGCCTGGCGCGACCATGAGGCGAACCAGGTCGCCTTGCTCGATGTTCTCTCCCAGTTCGGGAAGTTTGAATTCAATCACCGCGTGCCCCTCAGCCTGTTCTTAATTTTGCGCATCAAAACCTTCGTCGTTTAATTTTTGCCGTCATCCTGAACGTAGCCATGGGCGGAGTGGTCTCGCGGAGATCGGATGCGCTGCACGCGAGATTCCTCGCCCCGCTGGAGAAAACGCGGGGCTTCGGAATGACGCCCTTCGATAAACTCATGCCACTTGCTAAATTCACGCCGTTCGATAAACCCACACCACTTGATAAACTCACGCCGCCCAAACAACCCTCGAGCGGAGGTTAACTTACCGCCGGATTCGCTTTTTCGGGATTGATCCCCAGCTCCTGAATGGCGCGCTTGACCGCGTCGGTGCCGACCTTCTTTTCGCGGGCCAGCGCTCCAAGAGTTGCCAGCACGATGTGCTTGGCGTCGACTTCGAAGAAATCGCGCAGCGCCACACGGCTCTCGCTGCGACCGAACCCGTCGGTACCCAGCGAAACCAGTTGTCCCGGCACCCACTTGACCAGGCTCTCCGGCAAGATCTTCATGTAGTCAGAGGCCGCGATGAATGGTCCGGGCGCATCCTTCAAAGTGTGCGTGACGTAGGGAACCTTCGCCGGTTCGGCCGGATGCAGCATGTTCCAGCGCTCGCAATCGTTGGCATCGCGATAGAGTTCCTTGTAGCTGGTCACGCTCCAAACGTCGGTGGCGACGCCGTATTTTTCTTCCAGAATCTGCTGCGCCTTGAGCACCTCGAACATGATGGCCCCGCTGCCGAGCAGCTGCGCCCGCAACTTCGCGTCCGCTTTCGTTGAGGCTCTGAAGCGATACAGGCCCTTCAGAACGCCTTCGCGAACATTGCCGGCTTGCGGCATTTCCGGCATGGCCAGCGGCTCGTTGCCAACGGTCAGGTAATAGAAGATCGATTCCTGATCGATGTACATGCGCTTGATGCCATCCTGAATAATGATGGCGAGTTCGTAGGCGAAAGCCGGATCGAACGCATGAAGGTTGGGCACAGGGAGAGCAAGCACATGGCTGTGACCGTCCTGATGCTGCAGGCCTTCACCGGCGAGCGTGGTGCGTCCGGCGGTGCCGCCGACGAGGAATCCGCGGCAGCGCATGTCGGCGGCGGCCCAGATCAAATCGCCGATACGCTGGAAGCCGAACATGGAGTAATAGATGAAGAAGGGAATCGTATTGATGCCGTGGTTGGCATAGGCGCAGCCGGCTGCGATGAACGAACACATCGAGCCCGACTCGGTGATGCCTTCTTCGAGAATCTGTCCGTTCTTGGCCTCTTTGTAGTAGAGAAGAGTGTCCATGTCGACGGGTTCGTAGTTCTGGCCGACGCTGGAATAGATTCCTACCTGGCGGAAGAGGGCTTCCATGCCGAACGTGCGCGCCTCGTCGGGAACGATGGGCACGATGAGCTTGCCGAGTTCGGGATCGCGCAGCAGTTTTGCCAGCAGCCGCACGAAAACCATCGTCGTGGAGACTTCACGTCCCTCGGTGCCTTTGTGAAATTCTTCGAAGTGCGCGTCGGGAATGGAACTTAGCGCTGCGGCCCGCACTCTGCGGGTCGGCATGTACCCGCCGAGTTGCTCGCGGCGCGCCTGCATGTACTTGATTTCGGCGCTGTCGTCGGCTGGACGGTAGAACGGGGCGTTGTGCAGTTCGTCGTCGGGGATAGGAATTCCGAAGCGCGAGCGGAACAGCTCCAGTTCGTCCTCGTTCAACTTCTTCTGCTGATGGGTAATGTTCTTGCCCTCACCCGCTTCACCCAGGCCGTAGCCCTTGATGGTCTTGGCCAAGACGATTGTTGGTTGGCCCGTGTGATCGACCGCTTCGCGGAAGGCGGCGTGAACTTTGATGGGATCGTGTCCGCCGAGCCGCAGCCGGGCCAGTTGATCGTCGGACAAATGCTCGACCATCTTGAGCAGCCGCGGATCGGTTCCGAACAAGTTCTGGCGGAAGTAGGCTCCGCTCTCGACGAAGTATTTCTGATATTGTCCGTCGCTGACTTCGCCCAAACGCCTGACCAGCAGACCATCGCGGTCGCTCTGAATGAGACTGTCCCAGTCAGAACCCCAGATGCACTTGATGACGTTCCATCCCGCGCCGCGGAAGATGGCTTCCAGTTCCTGAATGATCTTTCCGTTGCCGCGCACCGGACCGTCGAGGCGCTGCAGGTTGCAGTTCACGACGAAAATCAGGTTGTCGAGTTTCTCGCGGGATGCGAGCGTGATGGAACCGAGCGACTCGGGTTCGTCCATTTCGCCGTCGCCGAGGAACGCCCATACCTTGCCGCCGGTGGTTTGCTTGAGTCCGCGATTCTCGAGGTACTTGATGAAGCGCGCGTGGTAGATCGCCTGGATCGGTCCCAAGCCCATGGAGACCGTGGGGAACTCCCAGAAATCGGGCATGAGCCACGGGTGGGGATAGGAACTGAGACCTCCGCCGGGCTTCAGTTCACGGCGAAAATTCTGCAGCTTCTCTTTCGAGATGCGGCCTTCGAGATAAGCGCGGGAATAGATTCCGGGAGCGGCGTGACCCTGGAAGTAGACCACGTCACGATCTCCGCCTTCGGTCTTCGCGCGGAAGAAATGGTTGAACGCGACTTCGTACAGCGTGGCGGCGGAGGCGAAGGTCGAAATGTGTCCGCCAATGCCTTCCTGAATCTTGTTGGCGCGGACGACCATGGCCAGGGCATTCCAGCGAACGAGGCTCTTGATGCGCCGTTCCATCTCCTGGCTGCCGGGGAATGGGGCTTGCTGCTTAGACGGGATGGTGTTCTGGTAGGGCGTAGTCGCCGAAAAGGGCAGGTTGATACCGGCTTCGCGCCGCGCGTGCAGCGCCAATTGCTGCAGCAGCCGGCCGGCCCGGTTGGGGCCGCCCTTGGAAAGCACATAATCCAGGGAATCGACCCACTCCCTGGTTTCCAAAACCTCTAAGCCGTCAGTTTCCGTCTGAGCCACGTCTGGTTTCTCCGTCGTTGAAAGCGCAATACTTCATCATATGCAATCGCGCGGATTTTTGCTGGAGGAAGGCAAAACCATTCACCACTAAGGACACGAAGGTTCACGAAGGAAGACAAGGAAGACAGGGAGTTCGACCCTTCGTGGGCCTTCGTGTCCTTTGTGGTTTATGCCTTTTGCTCTTTGGCCTTGGGTTAAAATCGCTTGCTGCGATTGTAGGAGGATTTCATGATGCGGATCGTGCTGCTGGTAGTGGTTGTGGTGGTGCTCATCATGCTGGTTCCGCGGCTTCTATCTCACGCGGCTGCACCGTCCGAGGGAAGCAGCGCCCCCGACTTCACTCTTCCCTCGCAGGAGGGTTCGTCGGTCAGCCTAAAAGACTACCGTGGTAAATGGGTGGTGCTCTATTTCTATCCCAAGGACCAGACTCCGGGGTGCTCCCGCGAAGCCCACAACTTCCAGGTGGACCAGCCGAAGTATTCAGAACGGAACGCGGTGGTGCTGGGCGTGAGCCTCGACAGCGTGGATTCGCATAAGAAGTTCTGCGCCAAGGAAGGCCTGAACTTCAAGCTGCTGGCCGATACCGAGCACAAGGTGACCGACTCCTACGGAGCTCTGACGAATCTAGGGCTGGTGAAGTTTGCCGCGCGGCATACGTTCCTCATCGATCCCAACGGCAAGGTGGCGAAGGCGTATACCAGTGTCGATCCGGTCAAGCACAGCGAGGAAGTTTTGGCCGAGTTGGATGTGCTGCAGAAGTCGGAACCGGCCAAGCCGTAAGCGACCTCTTTCAATTTACGTGGAAATCCGAATGGCCTATTCGTCGGCGATGAGTGTGTCCTTGGTAATTGTCCCGCGAGATCTAGTTCCCCCCGATTACCTGGGTTAATTGTTACCGCCGCGCGTGGGTGCTGTAATCGCGACGATGGCATTCACGCGGCAGTGTCCGAAGTGCGGGCTTGTGCTCAGCGACGGGTCGGCGTCGACATGTCCCGGATGCGGGACTTAGATCGTCGCCTTCGCGGGCGTGAACAGATGGTGGATAGCGCTGTTGCAGATTACCCTCTCCACGGTCTTCATGCTGGTGTTTCGCTTTCCCAAGATCATGATTGTGATCTTCGGGGGGCTGATTTTGCTGTCTACGGCGCTCTCCCGCCAGATGAAGATGCGAGCGGGGTCGCGCAAGCGCAGGCCGCGAAGAGAACAATCACTCCTCCGATATTGTTTCGAGTTCTCAGTCTTGCGGTGGCATTGTGCGCGTTCGTTTTTGTCTCGATCATGCTGTTTGGCTCTGTCATGTTTATGAATGACTGGTCCCGCTACCAGATTTATGAGGGACAGCCGCATCACCGAGCAGATTTTGAAGTGACGCGCGTTTACTACCAGAAGCACCCCAAAGGCGGAGCCGACGTATACGCCAGCGGGACAGTCGAGGGCAATCGGGAGTGGATAGACCTGCTTCCCTATCTGCACACACGCCCGCAGGGTCAAGCGCAACTCGAAGAGCGCGTTGCCGTGGGAACATCGATTCCGGTCTATCTCTTTCCCAATCGCAAAGGACGTTTGCGCGTGCCGGTGTATAACGTGGTGCCGCCCGCCGAGGCGTACCATCGCAGCGCAATGGCTGAGCTTAACTACGGCCTGCTGGGACTCGCACTGGACGGAGGAATCCTGTTCGTGCTGATTCGGCTGCGCCGGTTGTGCTTCGAAGCGTCGGAATCCGTGGCTGCGTTCGCCATAGGCGCTGGGCAATCCCGCTGACCTGGAAACTTCGGGCAGGCGGACACGAATGTTCGCGCCACGGCGTACGAAATTCCTACAGCCAGCCCTTGGTTCTTGCGATTCTTGCGGCTTCTACGCGGTTGCCGGCACCTAGTTTGCTGATAGCTTCGGAGAGATAGTTGCGTACCGTGCCGTCGGAGAGGTTGAGTTCGCTGGCGATGTCGCCGCTGGCCATGCCTTCGCCGGCTAGCCTCAGCACCTGGCGTTCGCGGTCGGTGAGGGGATCCATGTCTCCCCAGGCTTCGGTCGCCAATTCGGGATGGATGACGCGCAGGCCCTGATGGACGCGGCGCACGGCGTCGGAGAGTTCTTCGGCACGCATGTCTTTTAGCAGATAGCCGCTGGCTCCGGATTCCAAGGCCCGGCGCAGATATCCGGCGCGCGCGAAAGTGGTGACGATGACAACGCGCGTTCCCGTCTTGCGGCGCTTCAATTCGGCGGCAACGTCGAGGCCGCTCATGTGCGGCATTTCGATGTCGGTGATGAAGACGTCGGGCTTGTGGGCGAGGACTGCTTCGAGAGCTTCTTTGCCATTGCGCGCTTGAGCGACGACAGAGATGTCACCCTCGATCTCGAGCAACGCTGCGAGCGCGCCCAGCACCATGCCCTGGTCTTCGGCCAGAACTACGCGGATCGTCTTGCGGCCTTCCTTGGCGTTGTCTCGTCCAGTGGGATTCAATGCTAGCGGCCTTCGCCCTGGGTTGCGATTTCTTTCAGAGGCAGTGTGATGGTAAGCGTGGTGCCAGATTCAGTGCTGCGCCGCAAGGTACCTCCGAGCATCTCGACGCGCTCGCGCATGCCGCGCAGTCCGTTGCCTTCGCCATTCGAAATGCCGCGGCCGTCGTCCTGAATTTCGAGACGGCAGGAGCCGTTCTGCTGGTCGAGACGCATGCGGCAGGTGCGGGCCTGGGCGTGGCGAACGACATTGGTCACAGCTTCGCGCACGGCGAGCGAGAGGACGCTCTCTTGCATTGCGGGAAGTTTCACGGTAGTCGCGGCGTCACATTGCACCGCGACGCCGGCGGTCTCGAGGGTGGACTTGGCCTGCGCCAGTTCCGCGGCGAGACCCTGAGAACGATATCCGCGGATCGCGTCGCGCACGTCGGACAGTGCCTGCCGCGAGATCTGCTCGACTTCGCGAATTTCTTTTCCGGCGCGCTGCGGGTCACGATCGATTAATTTTCCGGCGAGTTCCGACTTGAGCGTGATGACCGAGAGAGTATGTCCGAGGACATCATGCAGGTCGCGGGCGATGCGTTCGCGCTCAGCGACTTTTGCGAGGTGTTCGATTTCTTCATTGGCTTTGCGCAGTCGGCGGTTCATGCGGTTGCGCTCGGCGAAGAAGGTGTTCCCTGCGCCAATGATCACAGGAAAAAGTGCAGAGTAGAAAAGCGACCAGCCGGGTATGTGCAGCAACAGCCCATCGATGGCGCCGATCGATCCGATGGTGAGCAATGCGATTACCGCTTGGGTTTGCGTTTCGACGCAAAACGGAACCATGGCTGCTGCGAAGATGAAGAACGTACACGCGCCGCCATTGATCGGCTGGAAGAGCAGTCCGAGCACGACCATCCCGCAAATGTGAAGGAGCCCCCTGGGATTCTCCAGGAGGAAGAGGCCGAAGTAGAGGACAAGGAATGTTGCGGCGCCAAGGCCATCGAGGAGCCAGAGCCTGAAGCCGGCGTGACTCATCACCGGGTCCACGAAAAAGAACCCGAGATAAGCAACCCAGAGAAAGGGGCTCCAACCATGGTCCCTGTTTTTGACGACGGACTTCCACGGCTTCAGTTTCCAGCGACTAACCGTACTGTACGATTCTGCGTCATCAAAACCCATTGCGGCCCTTTTCTGTTTTCACCTTTCTATTGCTACTCCGGTCCATTGTTACTCCGGCGGTCAATTCCGGCCACCTCGAAGAGCGGGACCGACGCCATACCAGACCATCATAGCCGCTGGAATCAGCACGACAAGCCACTTCACTCCGCCGAACAGTGCGACCAAGCCGAGGAAGATGAGGAGGGCCATCGAGCCCATCGATTTTTTCGAATTCATGCTCATGTAAAGAACCAAAGTTTCAAGGTTTCAAGGTTTCAACGTTTCAGAGGAAGAGTTTTCAGGGTCGAAGGTTCTACCTTGAAACCCTTGAACTCTGAAACTTTGAAACGTTATCCGTACAGTTTTCCCTGATCGCGTTGGAAGCCGATGCGAGCTACGCCAAGGCAGATCATGGTGAAGGCGGCCAGCACCTCCCAGTGGGTTGCGGCCGATTCGTGACTTCCGGCGCCGACAACTCCCAACGCCAGTTGCGACAAGTGATACGGAGGCAGCACGAGGGCGATGTGCTGCACCACTTTCGGCAGAAACATGAACGGCACCCACAGACCGCTGCAGAACGACATGGGCAAATAAATAAGGTTGATGGTGGCAGGGGCGGAGTTCGGGCCGGTGAAATATCCGAGGGCAAGGCCCATGGCGGAGAAGGGCAGCGAGCCAATAGTCAGAGTGCCGAGCGCACGAGCCGCAACCGGTATCGACAAGCGCACGCCACCGAAGAAATATCCGAGCGCGAAGAGCGCAAGAACGATGAATGTGCTGAAGATCATGCTCGTCACGATTTTGGCGGCGAAGTAGGCGAATGGAGGCATCGGGCTGGCGCGCTTGACCTGAAGCCATCCCAAGCCGCGATCGGAAGCGAGTCCGGCCGCCGTACCAAACAACGACGCACCCATTACACCGAAGGGACCATAGGTACCGATCAAGTAGGTGGGAACGCTTGTGCCTCCGATCATCTGGTGAGAGTTCAGCACTAGCCCGAACAATACATAGAACATCAGAGGGAAGCTGAGCACCGACGCGGTGTACATTCGGAGGCGCAGGTTCTTCAGAAACTCGTATTGTATTTCCTTCATGTAGATCGTCGCGGTGTGGCGCGGCGAACGCTCGATCCGCGGGTTGCTGAGGGCTATGGTTGCGGTGCTCATTAATTTCTCCCCTTTGCAGCTTTGTGGGCGGGCTGCGCACTCCGCGTCGAATCGATCAGTTAGAGTTTCCGTTGCGGGTACTATCCTGCGTCAGGGCGAGGAAGGCTTCTTCCAGGCCGGCGCTCGTGATCTCGAGTCCTGAGAGCGTCGCATCAAGCCGCAACAGTTCGCGGACGACGGGCTCGGCGGCGACGGCGTGAATCTCGACGGCTTCGCGGTCCTCTTTCGCGTCGGTCACTCCTGCAATCTGGAGGATGGCGGCGATGCTCAGGCTAGTGATGCAGCGAATGCGCTTGCCGCTGGTCTTCGCCTTGATGTCTGCGGGAGTTCCCTGGGCGATGATTTCGCCTTGATTGATGACGGCCACGCGATCGGCGAGTGCGTCGGCCTCCTGCAGATAGTGAGTGGTGAGCAGGACGGTCTTGCCGCGGCCGACCATGCGGCGAATCTCGTCCCAGAGCATGCGGCGCGCTTCCACGTCGAGACCAACCGTGGGTTCGTCAAGAAAGAGGAGATCGGGGTCGCCGCAGATTGCAAGAGCAAAGAGGACGCGTTGGCGCTGGCCACCGGAGAGATCGCCGAACTTGCGGTCACTCAGCTTTTCAAGCCCAGCGGCAGCGAGAACCTCTGCCGACCGCATGGGCTTCGGATAGTAGGTCGAGAAAAGATCGATGTGTTCGCGGACGCGGAGGGTCTCAGGAACTCTGCCGACTTGTAACATGGCACCAGTTCGCATCCGGTTTTCAGGATTCGTGGGGTCGCCTCCGAAAACGCGAACTCTGCCGGCATTGGGCTGCAATAACCCCAACAGCAGCTTCACTGCGGTGGTCTTGCCCGCGCCATTAGGGCCGAGCAGCGCCACGAGCTCACCGGCGCGAACGCTAAAGTCAACGCCGCGCAATGCGCGGACGTCTCCATAGTTCTTATTGACGCTCTCGATGCTGGCTACAATGGGGTCTGAGTTCGCGGAGCGCGCGCTCGCTGCGGCCTGGGGCTGTTCGATGGTTGCAATCATCTTGAGACCTCTCGGCGGGAATCGCGTACTTCCCATCCGTGAATGCATCATCGCGGAAGCCGGAGGAGCGCACCAGTGCCATCCATCACCCGGCGGGCGTGACAAATGTCATCCGAGCAGCAAGGCGTCGGACGTCATTATTCGGGCAAGGTCTGATGAATTCTGCGAAGAAGAAGCCCGCCGAGGCTTGTTACGAATTCCGAACAACCACAGAAAATCCACAAGGGAGGCACGGGCGCTGATTCTGAGCCGTTGATCAGGGTAGGCCTCGGGATGTTCGCACTGGACAAGGCACAGCGCGTGTTCGGATTTCGTAACAGAGTGCGGGCGCTCGAGATTTTGCACAAATTTGGCGACACAGGTAGTTGCGCCTTTGGTATGATTCCCCATTCTTTGGAGGCGTGCTGATGCTCCCCGCTGGAAAAAGCCTTCGTACTTTGCGCGAGAAACTCGGCCTGACGATGCGCGACGTGGAGAACTCCAGCGCGCGCGTTGCCGACAAATATCGCAACGAAGAGTTTTCGATTCCTCCGAGCCGTTTGTCGGACATTGAGACCAAAGGCATTCTGCCTAGCATTTACCGGCTCTACACGCTGTCGGTGATCTACCGGCGCGATCTGCGGGAGCTGATGTCGTGGTACGGAGTCGACCTGAACAACTTGGCTGCAGATCTGGGCCTGGTGGCACCGCCGAAGTCGCACGTTTCGGATGCACTCGCGGGGCTTTCGTCGGTCAATGTTCCGATCCGCATGGATCCTGGATTTGACGAGCGCCGCACCACCAACCTGGGGCGCATGGTGGAGAAGTGGGGCTTGGTGCCGTTCGCGTACCTGGCGCAATTTGCTAACGACGTTTTCACCTACGGATATGTCGGCACGCAGGATTTCACCATGTACCCGATTCTGCCGCCGGGCAGCTTCATCCAGGTCGATGAAGCGAAAGCCAAGGTAGTAGAGGGCTCGTGGCGCTCGGAATACGAACGTCCCATTTATTTTGTGGAAACGCGCGATGGGCACACTTGCTGCTGGTGCAGCATGCGCCGCGACGAGATCATTCTGCAATCGCATCCGCTGTCACCCGTTCCGGTTCGGATTCTGCGCCATCCGCAGGAAGCTGAGGTCCTCGGCCAGATCGTGGGAGTGGCTATGAAGTTGACCGAGTGGCACGCCCTCGATTCTTCTCCAGGCTCGAAAGCGCCACCAGCACTGAACTAAGATGACTAGCCTCCGGCGAGTCTTTGCGCTCGCCAGGCAGCAGGTCATCGAAGTCTTCGCGCAATCCTTCCACGTAAGCCTGCGCGGCGACGCCGCTGCCCTGGCTCGATTCCTGCAAATCCTTCATCAGAGAAGCCAGCGGCGTACGCAGAATTCCCGCCACGATTTCAGCATGGGCCGTCCTCAGCGCCCGCTCAGAAGATTCAGGGCCGTGAACGACCTCCATGCCCCAATGCTCGTAACGACCCTGGGCCCGGCGCAAGGAAGCCAGATAGGACAGCTTCCCCAGCAACCCGGAGACCGCCACCAGCGTAGTCTCCTTGACGTCTTGTAGAGCCGATTTCAGGGTCATTTTGTTACGAATTCCGGACGCTCAAAGGTTTGCCACCCCCGTTGCACCGGGATTCCCCGCATGAAACTATCACGTTCCAACTAGCAGTTACATGGAGATAACAACCGTGAAACGTGTGCTACTTATCCTCGGAGTCGCAATGCTCTTTTTGAACACTTTGGCGGTCCCCACGCTGGTGCGTGCCGACGGAGTCGGCACTACCAATTGTGGCGGAAAGATGTGTAAACCGTAACACGAAATTCCGTCTCTTACGAAAACGGAACAGGAATCACGAAACGATTGCTGCCTGCAGCAAGTCGCGGTATAGTGCCCGCTGACCGCCCATGCTGCAGGCGCACTCGATTCTCTGGCATTATCTTTGGCTCGCACCTCATATCTTGCAGGTGGTCTTGGCGTTATTGATGTTACGGGGCGGGCTGCAGAGGCTCTTCCCAGTTTTCCTGGCGTACACTCTATTTGAAGCGGTCGAGGAATTCACACTTTACGGAATGGATGTTCTCCCCTCAGTCGAGGACAGGACGTTCTGGAAAGCATTCCTGGTTGGTCTGATTATTGAGGGTTTGTTGAAGTTTGCCTTGACCGGCGAGTTGTTCCGTCACCTTCTGCGCCCCTGGGGCGCTATAGCAAAAATTGGCAATCGCCTAATCACGCTTGCGGGAGTTGCCCTCGTCCTGGTTGCCGGCTTGACGGCCGGCTTCACGATGTCTTCCAATCCATATTGGCTCATTTCTGCGTCACACGTTCTGCAACAGTCGATGTACGTGATTGAGTCAGGCCTCATCCTGTTTATCGTGCTGTTCGGCGCATATTTCAGGTTGTCTTGGGACAGGCAAACTTTCGGTATTGCTCTGGGCCTCGGCATCCTGTCATGTGAACATCTAGTTGTTTGGGCGATCGCCGCTAGCGGGATGATTGCAAGTGAAAGTGGCATTCTCGATTTCGCCAACATGGGCACCTACCATGTCTGCGTACTGATCTGGATGTACTACATGCTGGTGCCGGCGAAGGTTGCAGCTAGTTCGGTTATTTCGCTTCCCGAAAACGGTCTCGCGCTGTGGAACCAGGAATTGGAGCGTCTGTTGCACCGATGACTTTAGCGATCATTCTCGTTGTCTTTTCAGTGGTGGCTCTGGGTGTCATTCTACGATTCGCACTGGCGCACAGTCTGCAGATTTCCCGGGACGTCAGTCTCAAAGGTCAGATTGAACCCATAGATGTCGCGGCCTTCCGCAATCTGGTTGATCCCGACGAGGAGGAGTACCTGCGTCGCCGCCTGCTCTCCGGCGAGTTTCGAACGGTACAGCGAAAGCGTCTGCGGGCCATGGCAGCCTATATATTAACGGCGTGGCGAAACGCCGGTGTTCTGATCAGTATAGGACAAGCGGCCATGACGGCGAGCGATCCGAGCACCGTGGAAGCTGCCCGGCAAATGGTGAGCGATGCGATCTTGCTGCGCCAAAATGCGGCGCTCGCGCTTTGCAGGATCGGTGTCGCGCTGGCCTGGCCACATTCGGGCTTGGCCGCTGCGCCTGTTCTGCGCGGTTATGAGCGGCT
>DASRRV010000231.1:0-20614 GCA_035695545.1 Candidatus Sulfotelmatobacter sp.
CGACAACCGACGCTTTGATCCAGACGGGCGAAAATCTTGGGGCTATTTTGCCGACTAAAATTCTTACTCCGGCGCATTGAGCTTGCGGCCCGTCATTCTTGGTTGACAACCTCTGCCACGGGCGTAGCATGGTCTGCGTTCGACGGGACTATCTGTCATGACAGCGGCGATCCTGACACGGTCGGTGATAACAATGACCGACGGAACCTGTGCCCCTCGCTTTCGCAAGGCCCCGGTAAGCGGCAAAGTTTTGCGGCGGTTCTTAGCAAGCTTGGGTCATAAAATCCCTCCAACAAGAAACAAAGTCGACAAGAAGGGAGTGATCCTATGCGGCAAAAAGGGATGAGTGGAATGCTGGCACTTCTGGGGATGGTTGTCATGGTGATTCCAGCGGCTAGCCCGGCGAGTTCGACCAAGATTCTGCATGCCTTCAAGGGTCAACCAGATGGGATAGGTCCCAGAGGGGGCCTCATCTTCGACAAAGCAGGGAACCTCTACGGCATCACCGAAGCCGGTGGCGCTCATGACGCTGGCATGGTCTTCAAGCTGAAGCCGAACTCAAACGGAAGTTGGACGGAAAGTGTGTTATATAGCTTCTGCTCTCTCGTGAATTGTGCGGATGGAGCGGCTCCCGTGAGCGGCTTAGTCTTCGATGGCGTGGGAAATCTCTATGGCACTGCGGGGAGTGTCGTCTTCAAGTTGAGGCCGAACCTGGATGGAACCTGGACTGAGAGCGTGCTGCATAGCTTCGCGGGGCCACCCGATGGAGAGGGCCCCGTTGGTGTCCTCATCTTCGACGTAGCCGGGAACCTTTACGGTACGACTGGAGGCGGCGGGGCTGATGACAGTGGTACGGTCTTCCAGCTGAAGCCGAACTCGAACGGAACATGGGCGGAGAGTGTCTTATATAACTTCTGCTCGCTCGCGAGCTGTACGGATGGAGCACAGCCGGAGGGTGGCTTAGTCTTCGATGGGGCAGGGCGTCTCTACGGCACAACGAGTTTTGGTGGCAGCAGTACCAACTGCATGAATAGCTGCGGAACCGTCTTCAAGCTGACGCCGTCTATAGGCGGCTGGACGGAAAGCGTGCTGCATAGCTTCGAAGGAGGTGACGGCGCCTTCCCGATAACAGCGCCCACTTTCGACTCGACGGGGAATCTGTACGGCGAGACGTTCAGGGGAGGCATTCTCAGCTGCAAGTCCCCTAACCCTCCGGGCTGTGGAACGGTCTTCAAATTGACGCCGAACTCCGACGGAAGCTGGGCCGAAAGCGTGATCCGTTACTTCTATACCGCAGCTACTCCTGACGGAAGTCTCACGTTCGATGCGGCTGGCAATCTTTATGGGACGAGCATATTTGGCGGTCCTGCGAATGATGGCCGGGTTTTCAAGCTGGCGTCCCGGTCGGGCGGAGGATGGGCGTACAGCGTTCTCCGCTACTTCTACGGTGAACCTGCTTTAAGCCCGGTAGGCGGTGTGATTCTAGACAAATCCGGCCATTTCTACGGCATGACCAACACGTGTGGTGGTGGCTACAACTGCACGGGCGTTGTCTACGAGGTCATCCCGTAGCTCGGCTTTTTGGCAGGCAGGCGTGGGCTCGGGAAAGTTTCAGAGAAAGAGTCCATAGACGACAACTCTCTAGTCAAGCGATTTCGCTCACTAAGGGGTTTTGAGATGCGTAATGGGGATTTTTCGCCAACAACATGTCCTGGGGGCGCATGCTACGGCTATGACACCTTTCCAGGCGCGGTTCTATGACGCCCAACCCTCAAAACTTTGCGTAGTAAACGTCCCCGCTTCCCAGATACGACTCTCCCTCCGCCCAAATCGCGTGGAAGTTCCCAGCTCCATCGGTAACCGTCTCCGTGTAGTCGCCGTAAGGGTGATCGAAGCCTGAGGCAGTTTGATAATCCCGGAACGGGGCCACCTGAGTCATCGTCTGCTCCGCGCTCCAGTTGGTTGCGCCATCCGCGCTGCTGCGCTCGTATACGTTCCACACTCCGCATTGTCCCGTGGTGCTCGAACTCGTACACGTGTAGTTGCCGCCGGGGGTGGCTCGGTTGTCCATCCAGATCGCTTTTACCGAAGATGACGAGCCCGCAATCGACGGAAATCCATGCCATACGCCGCTCGGAGCCAGCGAAAGCTGCGATCCATTCGGCCACGAAGAAGAACTAAAGGGGATATTCCAGCTCGCGCCCAGCGTGTCGGAATACTTTGTATATATCCGCTCCGGCGTGCCGTTCGATCCGGCTCCTGCGTTGTAAATGGCGATGAGCCGGTCATTCGCCGGCGCAGTCTTCGGCTGCACTCCGATCTGCACCGATCCACCCCAATAGTCCCATCCCGCCCCCGATACGATGGGCTCGCCTTCGCCCTCATCGATGGTAGTTACGGACGAGGTAGCAAATAGGTTGTTGGAATGGAGCAGGTAGAAGATGGTCGGCCCCTTGCCGGTGTTGTTGGTGCCGGACCACGCGAAGTACGCGTTCCCCTTCGTGTCGAGCACGGCGCCCGTCGCCAGAGCCACGCCGTTCGGGGCAATCGTCAAATGTTTGGAAGTGAAGCTGGTGCCGCCGTTGGTGCTCACACTGACATACTGCTTGCCTCCGTTTTCGTAAGCCACCATCACGTTGTTGCTCTGGTCGACCAGCAGCATGTCCTTGTCACCCCTCCCTCCGTTGGTCACATCAACCGGCTGGCTCCACGTCGAGCCATGATCGTCCGAGTAGATCGCCATAATCGGCGTGTACTGTCCGTTTCCATCCATGTAACTGGCATAGAGACGGCCGTTGGCGCCGATGGCGAGTTGGGCATCCACGACATTGCCATTCACCGGGCATCTGGGGATGACGACCGTCGTCCAAGTTCCGTTGTTGGACATCTGAAAATACATGTATGCCGTAGTGGTCCCACCCTTGGCCTTGCTCGAAAACGGCATACAGGTTGCGCCCGAAGTGTCTTTGTACGGGGTTGCCGCAAAGTGTGGCCATAGCGCGTACACATAGGAGCCATCAAACAACATGATCGCCGGTTCCCAGTCTTCGCCTGTCCCATCCCCAAGCCGGGTGGATGCGATCTGCGAGAAGGACGGAAGAGAGCACAGCAGTGCAACGAAGATTGCCACAGCGAGCCTGAAGGTCTTCATGTAGCTTTACCTCGTGTGTTGGCGGGCGAATCTCTGGAAATGAAAGCGGAAGCAGCACCCCAGTGACTGCCGCGCAAAATGTTTTTATTTGAGCCCAGGTGCGGAAACCCGCAAAAACGGGCGCAATTCTACACCCGATTGAGTGTGACCCTGAGTTTTTTTAGCACTTAAATGAGGGCGGGGAACTGCGCTGAGAGGCGTAGAAGGAGGAGAAACCAGTTGTGGCTACGCGGAACGATCGTGAGCGATACGCAAATCACAGGTTAGTTATCGCGAGGACGAATTGTTGAGGCTTGACATTCTGGCGAGGTGGCGGATCTTCCACTGGTCGGGCAACCAATCCGGCAACTCGCTCACTTTCGCCTGGGGCAGGCTCATCAACAGCTGCGTGAGATACAACTGGGGATCCACGTCATGCCGGCGGCAGGTGCTGGTTAAGCTGGCTAAGATGGCAGCCGTTCGTCCACCTCGCGGATTACCGACAAATAAGGAGTTCTTCCGATTCAGCACGACGCGCTTCATCTCGCGTTCACTGACATTGTGGTCGATCGGCACCGCGCCATCCGAACAGAATACGTTCAGCTCGGCCCATTGGCTCAGGGCATAGTGGACCGCTTCCGCCATGGGATGTTTGGGTAACAGTTGCTCTTTCCATTCCAGAAGCTTCTCCCGTAGCTTGGCTAACAGAGGAACGGAGTGGCTGTGGCGAACCCCCAGGCGCTGCTCTACAGAAAAATCCTTGGCCTGTCTCTCCACTCGAAACAGAGCGTTGATAAGCTCTACTGCTTCCTGTGCAATCTCCGGCGCCACCTTCTCGGCATCCATAAAGCGCCGGCGCGAATGCGACCAACATCCAGCGCGCGCCATCGCATGGCCCGCTACCACACCGTTGTATCCGCCATAGGCATCGGCCAACAACACCTGGCGGTAGTCTTTCAGAAAATAGTTCGGTCCATCCCGTCCCCGGTTCAAGGTGAAATCGAAAACGTTATAGGGATGGGCCCCGTCTCCGACATACACCCACATGCGCGCCGACTTGGCCTTGCCCACACTCTGCATCGGCATGATGGTGTCGTCGGTCGCGACCACATGGGATTGCCGAACCCGCTCGCCCATCAACTCATACAAGGGCTCCCCCAGGTCGGCCACGTCACCACACCAGATGGACTGTGTCGCCCGCGAAATCTCAAATCCCTGGCGTTCGAATATGTCTTCCAAGCGATACCGGGGCAGGTAATCGGAAAATTTGCTGGTCCCGATGTAGGCCAACAGGCCCGGCCCCGCCATGCCTTTTTCAATCGCCGCTGCTGGTCTGGTGGCTACTTCCATCTGCGGATTCTCACCTACCCGCTCACATCCCAGGCAAGCATACTTCTTACGTACGTGGTGAAGACGCTCCAAGCGGCCAGGAATGTATTCGATCTGCCAGCTCTCGTCCGCCCCCATCTCTTGGCGCGCCCTGCCGCAGCAGGGGCAGATGCGTTCCTGGGGGCTGAGTTCGTAGACCTGGGTGGTGACCGGAAGATTTCGAAGTTGGCCAGGTGCCGACGTCCTGGACGCCGCTTCACCCGTCTCAGCTCATACTCGGGGTCTGCTTTCCCGGCTACCTCTTCGGGGTGGATCGGCTTGCTCTGCAGCGGTTCGCCGAACTCCAGCAGGGCCTGCGCCATCTCTTCATTCGTTGCCAGCCGATCCGCTCGCGGTCCGTAATACCATTTTCTTAATCGTGGTAGTTCCAGTTGGAGCCGCAGGTTCTCCAGGTGCAGTTCGTCCGCGCGTTTCGTCTGCTGTTCAGCCCGCTGCTTCTGTTGGTCTCGTTCCAGGAGCAACGAGCGGACCGCGGATTTCGTAGAGCGAGCCGCAGTGCGGACACGGGACTTTGATGTAGACCTCCGCTTCTGCGTCCTTTGGAGACGCATCGCCCTCGGCCACGACCTTGAACGAATGGCCCTTCTCGCAGATGTAGAAGTGCTCCACTGTGGAAGAGGAACGACTAAAGGTTTCGGTCTGCTTCTTCGATCAGTGCTCGTCAAAGTGGGGAGCCTAATGCTCGTCGGTAAAATCTCTCCTCTGAAGAGCTCACCGACTTCCAGGCTCCCCCTCTTGTTGGTGAGTCCCTCCCCCGAAGTGCTCCACGGACGGAAATGAATTTGTAAATTTGTAGCGTGTTACCAGCAGACCGAGAATCCAGCGAATGCAGTAAGACAACCTAAGCAAAAGCCCTATCGGCTCACTGTTGAGCAGACGGGAGAGGCGGTTGGGGGTCGCTCAGCGTTTGCGCGTTCGCGCGCGTGAGCACAGCATCCACTCCTGAAATTGTTTTCCCCAAAAGCCCGACCAGTGATATGGTCTACACCTCGTTGTCATTTGCGCGTCGTCTAGGCTCCAACAAAGGCTTCCTCTCGACCAACAAACTTGTGGCACCCTTCCTAAGGTGCGCAATCGTTCTTTGCAAGAGTTGCGATAGCTCGTCCAGAGCCGGTTCTAGACCAGAATCAGTTGCAGCAGCCGCCTTCGCACAGAGTTCTCGTATGCGGTCCTCGATTCTGCGTTTAGGAGAAGACATGATCGCGAGCCGTTATGAGTTTATGAGTCAACATGTGTTGATCTATGAGACCCGAACTCGGAGGGGCGCGAGACACAACCAGAACAAAGCAGCCATGACGAGGTCTAGGAAATAATCGTGCATGCGCCTTAGGCCCGAGTACGGATTCGTAATTCTATGGGCTGACGGTGAGCGAAGTAGTTGGTTGCAAAGTCAGAGCACAGCTACCAGTTCCGCTGTAGGACCCGGTGAAATTCGATCCGCCGCCGCCACGCGCGCCTCCGACCACAAATGCTTTAAAGTCTTCCGGCGTTCCCGCATGATCGGAGTCCTTATACTGACTGGCTGTGTTGTCGTCTACCGGTTTTACCCCCAGAGAGTTGTAGCTCGTGCTGAAGGTGGTATAGACGGCCGCTCCCCATTGCCAATTCACGGTGAGGCCAGTCTTGCCAGAGGAAAACGTCGCCTGCCAGGTGACGTTCTTAATGCCTGCAGGAAGGCCCCCGGCTGGCACCTTGAACCTCACTGCTGCGAGGAAATCATTTCCTGCCAGGCCAGAAAAGGGGAGATCGGTATCCCAGCCTCGAGGGCTGCCGATCTCTGACGAGAGCACCTCGAAGTTTGTAGTGGCCAAGGTAGTCGAAGCCGAGAACGTGATCTCCGAATCGGGTACCGCCAGCACGTACGTCTTGCCATTCGCCGTGAATGTAATCGTCGCATGTGTGACAAAAATAGTGGTGGGGGACGCGCTCAAGCCGCTCACTTTCGCGACCCCGTTGAACCAGACAAAATCACCGTCGGCGATTGCAGTACCATTGAAGTTCGATGTTATGGCGCTTGTGCATTTAAAGGGATGGGCCAGCGCTTCACTCGTGATCAACAACAGGATCGCGGCTAAAGCTATTACTCTACCGGTCATTTTCATCGTTTCCTCTCCTGTAAACCTGGCAGATCGTAGACCACTTCGCGAGATGCGGAGATTTGAAAGCTGTGCCACCCGTACAGACTAGCGACTACAGGACTGGGTGAGTATTAAAGGTCACGGGACAGGCGCTGTCCATACTGTACCCACCGTATTCTCCGGGTCTGTCAAAGCCGCGCGAGGGGCAACCGCCGCAATCGCGGCTATCGCAAGATCTTGCACACCCCACAGAGCCCGTTGGCAAGAAATCCATAGCACTCATAACTCGACTCGGGGATTTTGAGGCCTGTTAACGACAGAGATGGTTTCAAGTATGTAGACTTCAGCTTTGGCCGCATCGGAACATGGGAACTACCGCAGGAAGGAAGAAATCATGAGGCACGGCCAGAACAACTAGTCGCAGTGAACAACAACAGCACAACCACAACGCCTAGTGATTTCATTGTCTCTCCTTCGGTGTCAGCATATTCGGCGCAGGTTTGGTTCGTAAATCCTCTTCAAGCACTCCGCAGTGCATCGCTGAATCGCAGCAAACATCCAGCTTCCCTGCTTTACAGGATGCGTCAAACCGTTGTGTTGAGGTGAGCCATTGCTCCACAGCAGGGTGGTATCGCAAGTGCGTATCCGTGAGCACGGAAGGGAATACACTCTCCTTCACGAAATATCTCACAACATCCCCGGTCACGAGATCGACGCACATCACGTCAGAGTCGGAAAACAACCATAGTGTGTGGTACGTTCGTGATGTGCCCTGAAAGCTAACGGTGATCGTCGCGGTGACGTAACGAGAATATTTCCCTGCGTTACCTGAGTAGACAAGAGCTTTGACGGGCATATCCCAATCTTCTCTCGATTCACCATTCATCGTCGTCCAGTGAGGAGTCGCAAATAGACTAATCGCAAGCAACTTCCCGAACTCTGTTACGGAGTGTGTCTCGTGCGGAATTGACAAAACCTTTTGCTGGTCCGGTCTGGTGACAAACTCCGAATACGGTCTGGACTCGATGTCCGAAATACTCCCGCTCGACATCGCGGTGATCTCAAAGCGTAGTTCGTTGTCTTGGAGCTTCTTCGAAAGGTCTGCTGTGGTGAGGTCCGAATTGCTTTGAGCCTCAATAGCGACGATTTTCGTTTGTGAGGCATAAGCGAGCTTGGCGTAGGCATTACGAACAAGTGCCTCATCTTGTGGGTTGGCGGCCAGGGCGATCCCAGCCAGCAGGAAAACAGACAACAGTACTCTTGTTTTCATTGGTTATCCCTCGCCAATTCCTCTGGAAGAAACTTAAGGGGCCACGAAACGACCGAGCTTGAGATCCTCGGCCCTATAAACCACGCCCATCCCGCCCACGCCCAATTTCTCGACGATGCCGTAATGCGCGATGGTCTCGCCGATCATTGAGCTAAAATCTTAGGCTCGGAGGTAGCGCAAGTCAATGAAGGTGAGGAAGTTGGCTGCGTTTCCAAGCGTCAGTTGTTGTAACATCGCGATTACACTCAAGACCAATTAACTGGTGGTAATATCGCCGGGGCATGTCTCAGCCAAGTTCAAAAAGCAGCGAGCCGCAAGCCGTAACGCCGGTAATGAACTGCAAAATCCGCTCCAAAGACGGACCATGGCTTTGGCGTTTTTCTGTGTCCAAAAAGGGTTCGCGATTTCAGGTGACTGATTGGCAACGCGTAGTAGCTCGCCCGAAGCAATACGTTTTCACGTTTGAGTTCAGTAACGTTGAGAACTCGGCATGGATCGGTCCGTATCGTCTTGCTCAATTTCTGCGAAGAATGCTCTCGGAACGTGACAAAATTCAGACTGAGATTGTTGAACTGAGGTAGGGAGATCCTTACTCGCGTGCGGCTCGTTCCAGTCGGAGACGATTGAGAATTCGGATACGTTTGCGACCGATGCCAATGATTCCGGCTTTGCGCAGTTCACCCAGAGCGGCGGTGACGGATTCGCGATAGACGCGCAGGTGCTGCGCGATCTCCTGATGCGTCAAATCTTCGACGGAGTCTTCTTGCGCACGCTCGAGTAGCAGGCCGGCGATGCGCGGCATCAGCTGCCGGAAGGACGTGGACTCAAGGTTGAGAAGCACCCGGACAAAGCGGTCACTAACCAGATCGAGCAGGCGGCGCGTGACGACGGGGTATTGTTCGAGTAGGGCTTCGAGGTCCGAACGCTCGATCACGCGAATGCGCGATGGCTCGGTAGTCTGGGCGGAGCAGTGGTACATGCGCTGGCCGACGCAGGCCATCTCGCCGAAGACCGCGGGCGGCTTTAATTCAGCGATGATCAACCTCCGCGTGCCGGAGGTGCGATAGGTTTGCACTCGTCCCTTCTCGATAAGAAACAGGCGCTCGCCGCTCTCACCAGCACGGAAGAAAATGTGCCCCTTGCGAAAGTCGCGCAGGCCACTCCCCTCTTCTAGCATCCGGAGACAGGCTACGGGGAGATCCTTGAACAGATCGACCGCGGAGAGCGCGGTGGCTTCGACGAGACTTTCGGATGCCTTGGCGCGGGCGTTCAGCACGACAGAGTTTCTCCTCCCGATTGTCGTCTCAAAAGACCAGCAAGCCAATGTAATCCAGATTACAGAGTTTCGGTGATACCTCCGCGACGCGCCGTAATCCAACAGACACGCGAGAAAGTGATAACGCGACCGATTGGAGACGAATAAAGTGTCGAGATTACCAGCAATTCAGACCGAAACTGCGAACGGCAAGGCTAAGCAACTGCTCGAGGCCGTGCAGTCCAAACTCAAAATGACACCGAACATGACCCGAGTGATGGCCAACTCTTCCGCCGTATTGGAAGGGTATCTGTCGTTCAGCGGAGCGCTTGCCGGCGGAACCTTGCCAGCCAAACTGCGCGAGGAACTCGCTCTGGCAGTTGGCGAGCAGAACGCTTGCCAGTACTGCGTGTCGGCGCACACGGCGATCCGCAAGCTGACAGGCCTCACCGATACCGAGATTGAGCAGGCGCGGGACGCACGTTCCAGCTCACCGAAAAACACGGCGGCGCTCGCCTTTGCCCGGCAGGTGCTGGCCAGCAAGGGTCAGGTCACTGAGGCCGATTTCGAAGCAGTGCGGCAAGCCGGTTTCTCCGAGGGCGAGATCGCGGAGATCATCGCGCATGTGGCACTGAACGTCTTCACAAACTATTTCAATCTTGCGGCGGCAACGGACGTCGACTTTCCGAAGATTTCCCTGCGGCGAGCGGCGTAGTGGATCGCAGTTGTCAGGGAGGGCCGTTCTTGTGGGTCCTCCATGGCAGCAGGATCCGTGAATAACGAAAGCGAGGTCGACATGGTGACGCCCGGAATTGTTCCGCCGTTTACAGATGAGAGCGCTCTCGCCAAGGTACAAATGGCCGAGGACCTGTGGAACACGCGCGATCCAGAGCGCGTCGTGCTGGCTTACACCGAGGACTCGGAGTGGCGGAATCGCGCGGAGTTCTTGAATGGCCGCGAAGAGCTCCGCGCATTTCTGCGACGGAAGTGGGCAAGAGAACTGGGCTACCGGCTGAAGAAGACACTGTGGGGATTTCGCCAAAACCGGATGGCCGTGACCTTCGAGTCGAGTGGCATGACGCCGCCGGTCAATGGTACCGATCGTATGGCATTGAACTGTGGGAGTTCAACGAAGAGGGCTTGATGCGACGAAGAATCGCGAGTATCAACGATGCACCGATCAAGGAGAGTGAGAGAAGGGTAGTCTCCTCTGGTTCCGGAAAAACCGCTGCTGCTCCGTGAGCTTTGGCAAAGGTACGCAGGTCGGCCGAATCTCGCGGCTGTTGAAACTGGGTTATCGGGAACTCTACGGCCGCGTTTGCGCACTGCCCAAATTGCCCGAGTCACCGTCTTGCGAGGGAACGTGGCTGGAGCACCGCTCCCGGCAGCCGGTGGATGGGCCCTCGAAACGTCGTCCGTTGGCGTTCAGGCAAATCTTGGCAATTCCTAGCCGCGTTTGACAGATAAATGAGAATCACCGAACATGCAAACTCGATCCTGGAGGACACGATGCTGGACCTTCGACCGAATTGTGAATGCTGCGACCGCGATTTACCCGCTGATTCCACGGATGCCATGATATGCACTTATGAATGCACCTTCTGTGTGGCGTGCGTCCAGCATTTGTTGAATGGCATCTGCCCAAACTGCGGCGGTAATCTGGTGCCAAGACCGATTCGCCCGCCCGCGATGTTATTGAAGAACCCCGCCTCGACCAAGCGAGTTGTGAAATCAGAAGGATGTCATCGGGCAGTTGCATGACATGACAGGATGGTGAGCAGGTCTGTCCCGATCGCCCCCATTGATCCACCGTGTCATTAAAAGGGCGCGAGGAAATTCGTGCTTTCCTGCGGAGCAAATGGGCCACTGAGCTGGGCTACCGCCTCCTGGTCGCCTACACCTAAGCAGGAATGGCAGCGTACGGGTCGCAGCATGAAAACGAAAGCAGTCTTGCTCGACTTCTACTTATTTGCAGCTTTCACTTTCGCCCACCTCACCCGTTGGGCAGCAGCAATCTTCTCGCGAGCCGCCGCTGAGAGATTTCGCTTCTTGGGCATGCCAACGACTTTCTTATTCGGTCCACTCGTGGCCCGAACCTTGGCCCATCGTGCTTTCTGGGCAGCTGCGATCCGCGCCCGACCCGCCGCTGAAATCTTGCTGCGTGTTCCGGTTCCCTTTCCGTATGCCGCGCCGAAAGCTGCGAGTGCTGCCGCAACTCCTTTGATCTCTCTCGTCAACCGATCATGTTCCTTCTTTAACTGCTTGACTACTCCACCTAGATTCGTCATTTGAATCCCCCTCGCGCGAAATTGTAACAGTCGCGGCGTTTCGCAACGGATGCGTCGGGCCGCGATGCGATTCCTTCTCCGCCGCGCATCTGACGCTCGCTAACCTTCTTTGGATTTCTGCGGTCCGCCCATCTTGGTGCCCAGTTCCCGGGGTCAATCAGTACTAAGGCGGATTTATCGTGAACAACGCCTGTTCCAGCAGCGGACGGGCGAGGGTTTGCCTAAATTCGTCTTTGTACGGGCCGACAGGACCTGAGATGGCATCGCCGAACTCCCAGACAACCCTATGGCGCTTTCTGTCATGCATTTGGGCTCCGCCCGGGCAGTTTCGGAACGAACAAGACCGAGCATTCCCCACGACCCCCAATGCTTTTCAAACCACTTATGGAGGGCCAGGCAACACCAGTATGGGCGACGCTTTTGTGGCAAAGTTGAACCCTACTGGTGTATTCGACGTACGTTGGAGGCTTCAGCGGGGATATTGCCAACGGTATTGCGCTGGATCCACAGGGCAATGCTTACATTGTTGGCCAAACGTTTTCGAACGATTTTCCGAGCAGGGTACAAAATATTTCTCAGTCACCGTCGCCACACTAAACTGGCGTTGTCAATATCGGCAAGCGACCAAGAGTGAATTCCCCTGTTTGTGCAACGTTTGTCGCGCTTCGTCGCGGGTTTCGAGTCTGACTGTTGTAAGTAGGCGTGGCTATTGAAAAACTCACTCCCCAAAACCCTCCGAAACAACTTTGCATTCGGAAGCCACAACAGTTTCGTCCATCTAGCAAACGTAAGGACAAACGGTCCGCATTTGAGCATAGTCGCAATGAGCCAACAGAGCCATTCAGTCAAGTCATGGCCCATTATTCTCTCTCGCGTGCATTTCGAAGGCGATCACTATGACTTACCATGGAGAAGTATTTCGGTCATTGAACACTGAGCATTACCGTTGAGGAGTGGGTTGACCCAGAAGTTGCGATGATGGTCACGGCATAGCCGCCCGCAGGAGTGCCTGGAGCCCCATGCGAACCACCACCGTCTCCACATCCCGAAAACACGAGCAGCGCCGCACACAGAGCTGCGTACTTGAAGGTGCCGAGAAATTTATTTTCTTGCACTGACACGAATGTCTTCCTCGTCAACGTCAGCCCAAGTATCGGAAGCCAAAAAGCGAGGAAGAAGTGATCATTCGGGGCAAGGGTTGCTCTTGCCGAGGTTGGGGCGGTGGTCGTCACGGTAAGAGTAGCCGGCGTTGCGATATTCACTGACGTGGGGCTGACGGAGCACTGCGGTACAAGTTGTGGTTTAGGTGAGACGGAGCAAGAGAACGCAACCGAGCTATTGAAGCCGTTGATGGCAGTGACATTAATGGTGGCGGTTGCGGATTGTCCCGGATTTACTATGCCTGGCGACAGACTCGTGACGGAGACGGAGAAGTCGGGCGCGAGAGTGAAGGTCGCCGTTACCGTCTGGTCGGAAGTGAGCGTCATGTAGCAAGGACCTGTGCCGGAGCAGCCACCTCCGCTCCAACCTTCGAAGATCGAACCTGAATCTGCCACGGCCGCCACGCCGACAACTGTTCGAGAAGCATAACTGCGGGAGCAGTCCGAGCGACAAACGAATCCGCCCGGATTCAGGGTCAAAGTGCCTTTACCCTGTCCGCCGAGGCCAGCCGACACGGTGAACATCGGTATGTCGGCGATGTTCAAGAGCAAGCTGATGTCGTCGCTCAGCGCGTTCGCGACGGCGAGATCCGGCTTTCCGTCGGCGTCGAAATCCGCCACCGCTAGCCGCACGGGATCGCCTCCAACAGTGTAAGGACGAGGAGTTCGGAGAGTCCCATCACCATTTCCCATGAGAACCACAGCATCCTGTTGATTGGCGACGGCCAGGTCGTTGTTTCCGTCCCCGTCGAAGTCCCCAACCGCTAAACCGAAGGGGCTTCCTCCGGCGGAATATTCCCGGTAAGGCTGGAATGTGCCATCACCATTTCCCAGAAGTATCTTCACACCGGAGTCAGATGGATCGATCCCAGCCAGATCCACCCTGCCGTCGTTGTTGAAGTCCGTTGCAACCAGAGACACGATGGGCCCAATTGAATTGATCGGTGGTGCAAATGTGCCGTCGCCGTTACCCAAAAAAATCATCCCGTTTGGCGGATTAGAAACAGCCAAGTCCACTGTGCCATCACCATTAAAATCGGCAGCGCGAATAGTCCCTGGCTGTCCGGGCAGGTGCACCGGATAGTCGGCCTTGTGTTTGAATGTGCCATCACCGTTTCCCAGGAAGATGGCAACGTTACCAATTGGATCCTGATCGCCGCAGCACTGCGAGACCGCCAGATCAGGCTTACCGTCGCCGTTGAAATCCGAAGACGCCAGAGAATAGGCACGTCCATAAGTTTGGTCGATTGTCAGATCAATTCTGGACTCGAACGTGCCATCACCTCTCCCAAGGAAGAAGCTGACAGAACTGTTCCCGACAGCAAAGTCGGAGTTTCCATCTAGATTGAAATCCCCGACGATGACTTCGAAAAGACTGTCGGAAGGAATCGTATATTCCACATGCGGCTGAAACCTGCCGTCAGCGGCGGCTAAGAGCACGCTGACAGTGCTGTAGTTCGGATTCACCGTGACTAAATCTACTCTCCCATCCCGATTGAAGTCTGCTGTGGCAACGTATTCGGGATCGACATAAGTGTCGAGGTGAGCACTGGCTTGGAAACTCTTGTCGCCGGCTAGAAGCAGGCCGATAGTGTTAGTCGAGATGTTCAGAGTCGCAATGTCGACACGGCCGTCACCGTTGAAGTCGCCCGCGGCCAGGCCATCGGATGCGCCACCCGCGCCCCATGTCTGGTGTGTGGGATAGGTGCCATCGCCCGCACCACCGAACACGCTAACCGAATTTCCGAGGACATTAACGGCAGCTAGATCTGCTTTCATGCCACTGCCAAAGTCGTCGATAACAAGTTGAGTTGGCCCATCGTCAACGCCGGTAAAATAGGCCACTTGCAATTGAAATGTACCATCACCATTGCCGAGCAGAACGACAAGGCTGTCGGGCAGGTTGCCGTTGATGTTGTTGGTGACGATGTCAAGCTTTCCGTCTCCGTTAAGGTCTCCCGTCGCGAGTGTTGAAGGGTTCCCAAGTCGCGCAAAGTCGGACTGCGTCTCGAACGTGCCGTCGCCATTTCCAAGGAACAGGCTGAGATTAAAACCATAGTAGTTGGCAGTAACCAGGTCGGCTTTATGATCACCATTGAAATCGCCGATGACAATCGCTCTCGAACCGCAGGCGTCTGCGTCACAAGACATCGCTAGATCGTTATTGGGTTGAAACGTGCCGTCACCATTACCCAGTACGACACTGACTGCGTTGAAAAAATCCGCCGTGACCAAGTCCTGCTTGCCGTCGCCGTTTAGGTCGCCCACGGCAATTCCGAACGGAGCGAGGCCCGTGGCATAGTCAACATGGTGCTTGAAGGTGCCATCCCCCTTGCCCAGCAAAATACTAATCGAGCTGGCCACGCACGATGGGTTGGAGCAGATATTTGTGACCGCAATATCTAGGTTTCCGTCATTATCGAAATCGCCAATCACGAGGGCAATCGAACCAGTCGCAGTAGCGTAGCGGGCGAGAGGTTGGAAAGTTCCGTCCCCATTGCCGAGAAGTACATTGACGGTGCTGCCAGACTGTAGACATGCGTCCTGGCTACTGCCGTCCAAACAATAGTCGGCGATCGCCAGGTCGGTCTTACCGTCATGATTGAAATCTCCGGATACAACTGCCTTAACTACGGTGCCCGCGGGGACCTGTGGTGCTTCGAAGAACAGGGGCGAAGTCACGGCACGACTGATGGGCAGTCCTTCGTTCTGCAGGCGAGTCTTCTGATAAAGGGACAACAAAGAGTTTGAGGCCGCACTCCGCCCAAATTCCTGGGACGAGTTGCGCTTGCTGTTAGCACTCTGTGCTTGGCAATGACCAAGTAGGGCAATGAGCATGCTAACAATCAGGAATCTGGGAAGCGTCAGCATTCGAAGCTCTCCGGACATCGTTTATCCGCAACCTATCGCCAGCACGGCGTAAGATCAGTACCATGACGAGAGGAACGAGCCTTCTCCGCGCGTCTCGAGAACATGAGGCAATATCCCCTCGGGATTCCAGCTTAAGTTGGCGTATATGAAACTGGGCAGAGCACCCGCTCCGCCCAGCCCAGCCTTTCACTTCTTGGTGTTTAGTCTATTTGCATCCAGAGTCAGGACCACTGGAACGTTCGTACCGTCCGGCAGCGTCAATGACTGGAAGATCATTCTGGCGTGGTTCCCGTCGCTGTCATACATGATGGCGAGGACTGCCGTGCGCTGAACCTGCCCGTCAACCAAAACATCGATGTTGGCATTGGCCGAGCAGTCCTTGTTAACCGTGACACTTCCAGAGATATCCTCCACGCCGGAGCTTCCGGCAACACTTCGTGTCTGGTTGCCGCTAACGCCCCCTGTTGCACTCTGGGTAAAATGGCCTACCGTTGCCGCAGGCACGGAGCCGCCGGGAGTAAAGATCGTTCCCGTGTAGGTGTACGCCCAGTCACCCGCCGTGCTGGCGGTAGAACAATGACTAGCCGCGGCTTGTACAGGGACCAGTGTCACGACTAGAGCTCCGCTCAGCAGTAGGGCCCAAGAAATTAACCGTTTCATTTTGATCTCCTCCTTTGATTTGGTCTTGCGTTGAGATGAGTATGTTGCAGCGCCGTCTTAGGCTTGCTACCCATCTCATCTCATATACGTGCCAAATGGACCAGAAAGAGCTCACGTGACGACTTTCACGTCGCCGCTCCGTTTAGCACGAAGCCGCGTTGGGTTTTGTAGATAAACCCATCTCTCTTGCCGGCCAAGCCTTAGCCATGGCCCAGTCGCGCTTCACAGTGGAGGTCGAAATACCCATAACATCGGCGGTCTCTTCCACTGAGAGTCCGGCAAAGAAGCGCATCAGCACAGATAGATCATCGTTTTCGGGCTATTTCCCAGGGGGGATTAGTTCTTCGTGCTTCGCAACCATCTTAGCGACTTGCGGGTGATCGGCCGCTTCCTCTAACTCCTTGCATGTCTTCTGTTTCTCGGCGATTGGATCGTCGGCCATGCGTGGCGATGGTATACTGCGCGGCGCAAGTGAGAGGTGTGCATGGCCTCCTCGCAAGTTTCCACCCCGATTGCTCCTACTGTCGTTCGCCAAAACACTTACGCCAGTTTGGGCCACAGGGTCGCGGCGCATCTCATTGATGCCCTGATCGCGCTCGCCATTGTATTTGCTGGCGGGTTCTTTATGCAGTGGCTTCACGCGCTGGGCGCCTGGACGGTTCCTACTCCGCCGGCAGGAGAAGCAGATCCACTTATGCTTTGGCGCGGGCTGGGTGCTGCAGCCAAAGCTGCTGTTATTGTAGTCTTTATCGTCTCTATGGGGCCGATCTACACGGGACTGTTTCAAGCGTCCGCCTGGCAGGCAAGCGTTGGCAAGCGGCTCCTCAATATCTACGTGACCGATACAGCAGGAAGGCGGCTGCATCTCGGCCGGTCACTTGCTCGCTCGTTTGCAAAGGACCTTTTTAGTGTGTTTTATCTCGGGGTTGTCAGCGTGGCGACGATCATCGCTGCTCCTAAGAAACAAGCTCTGCACGACTATGCGACAAATACGGTAGTGCTCAACGGGCGACCGGAGGGTAGCCGTCCGCCGGAGATATGGCGGATTGTGGCGGCGTTCGGAATTCAGTTTCTCTGGTTCGTTGGAACCTTCCTCTTGGTATTTAGGGCGAACAGTTAAATCCGTGGCGCAGAAGAAAAAGGCTGCCGCAGATAAGGAAGCTATCGTTCCGGAGAAGCTCACGGAGGCGGGGCAGGATTTGTTGTCGCATTTAGATTCACGTCACAACATCATCACCCTGCGGCGATCGAAACCTGGCTGCGCTGCGTGATGCAACCATGAATTCCGGTCCGAGAGGATAACAGACGGCCCTGTAACCGGAAGGCACTCGGTACGGAAGAGCGTGCGGCAACGTTTGAGTCCGCCCCCAGCGATTTCGGAAAAGATCTGCCCATAGGTTCTCCTGGTGCTCTCAGTTGGTTCTGAGACGGCGGCCGTTTACGCTTTCGTTAAGAGCACGGCGGCGATGCCCTTGTAATCTCCCGCCAAGCGTTGAGCTTCCACGATCCGTCTACTTACGGTTTGGCGCTCACCCTCGTGGTACTCGCCGAGGTAAGCGCCGTCAATTTCATTGGCTCGCAACACAAGGTCATTGAGTTTCCACAAGGAGGCCCTCGCATCTCGGTGCAGAGCTTTTTCCACATCCAGTTGGGGCGATTTCAGAATTTTGTCGATTGCATGTCCTTCCGGGTGTGGGATCTCGTTCTTCTCGAATTTCTCGCACATCGCGAGCAATTCCCTTGGAGATCGTATCGTAGTCGCAAACGCTGCGGTACCAGAGTGGAATTGAGGAGCAACCTGAAAGATCACTGCACTCTTACAGGTCGCGACGCTACCCGCGTTGATCTTCCATTAATATCGGTTACCGTGGGTTCACATACACACCGTAGAGGTCCCATTGCCCCCAATCGTTTACTTGCGTCAAATCGTAAGGCGCTCCGAATCCGACGAGCGTGTGCGGCGCCACGATGTTCCCTGTCACGTCGCCGGCCACTCCGGCATCGTGCGTGTAGAGAGGAAATTGAGAAGGCGGAATAACGATTTCCGGCGCACTCCAATTGATCCCGTCGCTGGAAACGGAGCGCCCAAGATAGGTAGTCGACGTGAACTCGTTCTCTACTCGGTACATTACGAATTGCGCCCTAGACGGATCGTACTTGACGTCAATCGAGGCCTGGTTGACCAAGTTTGTCGCGCGGGCGGGGCCTGGCGTCCAAGTCACCGGATCAGTTGATTCGAGCATGAACGTTTGAAGGTTGGGCTGGCCACCGACAAACAACGAATCGTCGGTGTACCACATCAGCAGCTTCCCGTCTTGAACGATGACAGACGTTTGTCCCGCCCCGTAGCCGGGCGGATCGGTGTTATGTATCTGCATCGGGTAAATGATGATGTGAGGATCAGGAGGCCCCGCTTCCCAAGTACCCCTGTCGGTGTAAGTAAAATAAGGACCATCGATGTGGACCGATCGTGCCACTCTAACCACTGTCTGAAAGACTTGTGGGGCCGTCGTTATCGCACTGGAATAGTACATGTAATAAAACCCCTGGTAGAAAACGACGCTCGGATCGCACGCCGCCATATCCATCCCGTCCTCGAAGCTGGGTAGCACCATGATCTCAGGCGAGGACCACGTTTTGCCGTCTGCAGAAGATGTGTATCGGACTGCGTCCCAGGTGGGAATTAAAACCGCCATCGAGCAAAAGAAAACATGGTAACTGCCATCCTTTACGATGATTGATGGTGCATAGGCGTAGGAAAACCCATCGTCGAGTGCATCGACCATCTGGAAAAAGGACGGCGGCTGAGCCTGCGTGACGGATCGTGATTGTCCGCAGGAAGCCAACCCAATCGGTAGAAGAAAGGCAACTAGACCCAGTCCCACTCTCGACAATGTCTCCTCCTCATGTAGGCAGCCTTAGCCATCGTGCCTGCATGCTTGACGAGTTATTGCACTATCACCGTCAGAATGGTCGAGTGATTCGTGGATCCCGACGTTCCCATCACGGTAATGGTGTAGCTGCCCGATGGTGTTCCTGGGGTACCGTGCTGCCGGCTGCTACCACCGCAGGAAGGCAAAAAGGACAGTACTGCCATAAACGCCGCGAACGACAAGGTCTTCAGCACCCTGCTTCTCTCCTGTCGCCGGCCGAGAACAATCCCGAAAAGTACCAAGGCGGAGAGAGGTATTGACAGCGCTGTGCCCAGGCCAGAATCAGACGTCGCGGCCAGACCAGCCTGCGGGCCCGTGGTCGTCACGGTCAGCGTTGCCGGAGTTCCTGGAATTGCCGAGTTCGGATTGATGGAACATTGAGGCGTAAGCGATGGGTTCGGCGAAACCGAGCAAGTCAGTGCAACGGAACTGTTGAAACCACCACTGGCGGTCAATTCAATCGTTGAAGTCGAGGAATGCCCGGGGCTCACCGTGGCTGGCGTCGGGGCAGATGCCGACAACGCAAAATCCGGAGCGGCGAGATCGAAGATGGCCGTGACGGTCTGGTCTGGGGTGAGCGTAATGTTGCATTGTCCGGTGCCAGAACAACCGCCGCCGGTCCAGCCGATGAAGGTGGAACCCGCATCAGGGAACGCGGTGAGAGTCTCTGGTTGGCTGCTGAGGAGGATGGCGGAGCACACGCTCCCGCAATCGACTGCTCCGGAAATATCGGTGACGACGCCAGAGCCGGTTCCGGACTTGTTCACACTCAGACTGGATAGTGTCATCGATTGAGTTGCGATGTTGTTGCTGGAATCAGAATCGAATTCGTTTGCGACCGCCGATGCAGACAACGCAAACGTTCCCGATGAGCTCGCACTGATAGTACCCATGAGGAAAGCTACGCCTCCCGATGCCAAATCGCCGAAGTTACACACCACGACGTTGCTACCGCTGCATGTTCCCTGGCTAGGAGTCACAGAATGCAGTGTCATACCGGCGGGCAGGGTGTCGGTAAGGGTTACGCCAGTCGCCGCGTTTGGCCCACGGTTGTTTATGTTGACTACTTGACCCAGCCCAAGGTCTCCATTGATCAACATGCTGGTTGCGATATCGGCGCCACTGGATCCGCTGTTATTGAGCAGGATGGCAACACTATTACCTGAAGGCAGAGTCACCGCTAAATCGTTCAACTTGTCCCCGTTGAAGTCCCCCATCGTAATGGAAGACCCCTTACTCATAAGGAACTGCTTTCCGGTCTGGAAGGTGCCGTCGCCGTTTCCCAACCATATCTGAACATACGGGCTGGGGCCAAAGGTAGATAGCGTTAGCAGATCAGCCTTGCCGTCTTCGTCGAGATCGCCCGTGGTTGCGAAGGAGGCTATCGACAGGGTACGCGGTGGTTGGAAGGTGCCGTCGCCATTGCCCAATATGGTGGCCACCTGTGCGGGCGCCATAACATCCGGCCTGAAGGTGATGACCAAGTCGGGTCCTTGATCGCCGTCGAAGTCTGCGATCGCACCCGAAGACGCTGCACCCCCCAGAACGGTAATGACCGCCACAGGCTGGAAAGTCCCATC
>DASRRV010000232.1:0-2813 GCA_035695545.1 Candidatus Sulfotelmatobacter sp.
CACAATATAGGCGAAGCCTAAGCCCATCCCGCCAATCACGCCGTAGGTGAAGTACAGCCACCACAGATTACCGCCGGAAAGGCTGGCTAGGAATACACCGCCGCCGTAGAGCAAGCCACCTGTGACGGCAACAATGCGAGGTCCTTTCTTGTTTAGCCAGAGCCCGCCAAAGAACGCGGAAACGCCGAGCACAAAGATAGTGATGGTAAAGGTCAGGGTAACTTCAGAAATGCTCCACCCGAATTGTTTCGACAGCGCAGTCCGAAATACGCTCCATGCATAAACGGCGCCCAGAACCATCTGTATGAAAACACCTGCCACTGCGATTGCCCTGCGATTCGTCCCCATTATCCTGCCCCTTTGCTGTTTTGCGTATGGAAGTTGACTAGCGCGGCGAATCTTTGAGCGAGTAGAGATGGCGCCCAAAGGCCTCAAGGAAGTCCACTGCGGCCGCCATCGCGCGGAGGCTATCTCTACTGCATGCCCTCCGGAATATTTGCCACAACCCAACCGGCTTTTTCCGCTCGGACGTAGCTTGTGCTATGCCTTCTGGAATGGCCTGGAAGAGTCCTTTAAACCATTCCGGTTCAATACCACCCAGAACGCTTCTCCAGAACAGAAGATTGCGAATGGCACGAATCGCTTCCGGAGTGTTCGCCGCGGTTACTGCCATGTCGAGTATCTGATCCCTTGCACTCAGCCCTGCTCGCAGAATGTCGAGCACTCCCTGTTCGTGCATGGCTTGCAATACCTCAAATGCGGCCAGCAATGCTTCAGCATGCTCCGCAGGAGCACGCTCCAGTCGCGAACTCAGTTCGGCGGCTGGGTCCCGGGGCGAAACGTCCAGTGCAATCGGCAATGCCATGGATCCTCCTTGTCATTTCTTCGTTTGCAACTGCACGAGGCCGTTTCCTGGAGGAGAATAATCCGGCCGCTTCCACTTGCGCTCCACTTCTACGCCGTTCTGTGGCGTCGGGTGGCCGAAGCGAGAATTGATACGAGGTAGTGGGCTTTCGCCGATTTCTGGCAGCACTTTCATCCGGACACTTGCCTCCTTGTAAGCGGGCGTATTCGTGACTTTGTCTGTGTGGCTGCTGGTCAATCGGTTTACGGGACTCTCGACTGAGTTCATCGGCATGTAGAGTTCTCGCCCATGCACGCGGTCGGTGACGAGTGCGCGGACTCGCACTTGGCCGTAACGCGAGACCAGTTGCACCCACGTCCCACTTTGTATTCCGCGCTCTTCAGCTAACTCAGGAGAGACTTCCACGAACGTGTCCGGTGTCTTCTCGCGGATGCCTTCCGTGCGGTACGTAAGGTTTCCCTCGTGAAAGTGTTCGAGCAGCCGTCCATTATTCAGATGCAAGTCGAATTCCGCGCTTGGCTCATCCGTGACACCAAGCCATGCCACCGGAAACAGTCTGGCCTTCCCATCCGGAAACGCGAAGCGCTTCGTGTAAAGCAGAGGTTCGTCGGTTCCATCCGCGGCGACCGGCCACTGCAGAGACTTGTATCCTTCCAGCCGTCGGTAATTCACCCCAGCAAACAATGGGGCTACCGATGCAATTTCATCCATTACGTCGGACGGGTGTTGATAGTTCCAGTTGGCGCTTAGACGATTGGCAATATCCTGAATGATTACCCAGTCCGGACGGCAACCTTGCAGGGGCTCGAGAACTTGGTAAAGCCTCTGGATGCGCCGTTCAGTGCTGGTGAATGTCCCTTCCTTTTCGAGGCTCGGAGCACCCGGCAGCACAACGTCAGCGTACCGACACGTATTGCTGAAGAAAATGTCCTGCACGACAAAGAAATCCATTTTCTCGAATGCCGCGCCGACATAGTTGGCGTTTGAGTCAACGATGCTCATCTCCTCGCCGATCAGGTACATGGCCCTGAGCTTGCCTGCATGGATGGCTTCCACCATTTGATGGTTATCAAGACCCTTGGTGGTAGGAAGCGGCACATTCCATGATTTTTCGAAGCGCGCCCGAACCTCTGGATCGTCGACAGACTGGTATCCGGGGAGATTATTCGGCATTGAGCCGTGGTCGCTCGCCCCTTGTACATTGTTGTGCCCGCGCAAAGGATACGAACCGGTTCCCGGTCGCATATAGTTTCCTGTGATGAGCAGAAGATTCGAAATGGCAGTCGACGTGTCCGAGCCCTGTGTGTGCTGGGTGACGCCCATCGCCCAGAGAATGCAAACAGCCTTGGCTTCGGCGATCATATGCGCGACCGTCCTCAGGGTCTTTTGAGGCAGTCCCGAGACACGCGAAGCGGCTTCCATCGTGAAGGGCTCGAGACTGGCACGGTACTCATCCAGCCCGTTTACCCATTCATGCAGAAACTTGGAATGTGCAAGCCCAGTCTCCAGCACATAGCGACTGATTGCACTGAGCCACCAAAGATCAGTACCAGGATTAGGGTGCAGGAAGAGATCGGCGCGTCTCGCCATCTCGTTCTCACGCAGGTCGGAGACGATAAGCTTTTGCCCGTCAAGTTTATGGGAGCTCTTGACCCGGGTAGCGATGACCGGATGGCTTTCCGCGGTGTTGCTGCCGATGATGAGGACAAGATCGGCTTTTTCGATATCCGAGATTGATCCCGAGTCCCCGCCCAGGCCCACGGTGCGGAATAGCCCCTGCGTTGCCGGCGACTGGCAGTAACGTGAGCAATTATCGACATTGTTGGTGCCGATCACGGCTCGCGCCAGCTTCTGCATCAGGTAGCTCTCTTCATTCGTACACTTAGAAGAAGAGATGAATGCGATTGAGTCTGGACCTTTCGTTCTTTTGAGGTCTGAGAGTTTTTGA
>DASRRV010000233.1:0-3318 GCA_035695545.1 Candidatus Sulfotelmatobacter sp.
CACGGAATGGGCGGATGAGGTAGGTATCGTCCGCGACTCGGAAGGCTATCTGATGACCGGTCCTGACCTGCTGAAGGACGGCAAGTGGCCGGAGGTTTGGCAATTGGACCGCGCGCCGTATTACCTGGAGACGAGCGTCCCGGGGGTATTCGCCGCGGGTGACGTCAGGCACGGATCGGTGAAGCGATGCGCTTCGGCAGTGGGAGAAGGCGCCATGGCCGTGATGTTTGTGCACCGATACCTTGCGAATGGATAGCGAAGTTCATGTCCGAGTACGCCCACATCAGTGTGCTGAGGTGCCTTCCGTCAAGATGAAGCGGTAGTCACCACCCTGGTGGCGATGCTTCGGTGCCGCTTGATATGTCGGGCCGTGATACCACGCCCCTCGCGTCTTCGTAGGTGGGAATCCAACGCGCGTTTCCGAGTGATCAGCGCTAGATTTGATACTCGGCGATTTATCGTCAAGTGCCGCCCCAAGCTACAATTTTGCTCGTGACTAAAGAACGTTGGGCTCAGATAGGAATCACGACTGACTTTCTTATCGTCGTCAGGACTCTAGGTGAGTTCTTTCGGCTCAGGCACGTCCTTGGCACGAACTTCTTGCCCGCAGTCGCCACGCCATATGTCGCCGGCGCTTTGATCGCTGCTTGCTCCTGCTGGGCCGGCGTGACCTTCTACTTCTTCAAACGCTATACGCTGTCCGCCTGGATCGCGCTAGCGACCGTACCCGTTCTGCTGGTGTACAAAATTGCCGTCGTCGGCTGGTAGTGGCAGCTCGCTCGGGTGATTCGAGACGAAACTTATTCAGACTGGTTCTGGCCTCTATGCGACCATCCACATCACGCCATATCGTTCTTCGCGGCCTACGAAGGCGTTTCGTTGCTCGATCTTTCCGAACCACTTGAGGCTTTCCGTATCGCGGCCGATTTCGTTCTCAAAGACCGGAGGATGAGTTATGAGTGCACTGTGGTGTCTCCCCGTGGTGGACGCGTGAAGACGGCTGAGGGCGTGGAACTGAATGCGAAGTCTGTCCGCAGCCTAGGCAGTAAACCGATTGATACCCTCGTCGTGCCGGGCGGCTTCATGCTGGAGGATGTGACGCGTGATCAGGCCCCCGTCCGGTGGATCAGGAAAGTCGCTCCCAAGTGCAGGCGTGTGTGCTCTGTTTGTGTGAGTTTCCTATTAGCTGCGGCGGGAGTTCTCGATGGGCGCCGTGCTGCAACGCATTGGATGCATGCACCGGTACTTGTCAGTCGGCATTCCAACGTCACCGTTGAACCCGATGCAATTTTCATTAACGACGGAAATGTGTGGAGTTCTGCCGGAGTAACGTCAGGAATCGAAATCCTTGAAGCGGTGGTGTTGCGGAAGAGTTGCCGACAATCCGTGAACCGGCTTTCCCCCGGCACAAAGGCGCAGAGATCATGTCGCAGACGTGGTCACTTCAGCAACGCCGATATGTGCGAGTTCAGGATCGGTATGCGCGTGAAATGTTCTCCGCGCTTCATGCGACTTTTCCTTTCCGAGCGACAGGCTCCCTCTTAGATTGTTTTGATTTGACAAGATCGGCTGACGACGCTCCTTCGAGCGACAGTCCGTAGCCAACCTCGCGCACGATGCGTTCCTTCAACGGCTGAATGAAATGCACGCGAGTGTTGCGGCGTGTGACCTCTGGAGCTTTCAAGTACAACTCGGCCAGTTCACGCGCCCGACTGAGTGCCTTACCGTTCGGTACGACCTCGGCTACGACTCCCCATTCGTACGCGGTGCGCGCTGCCAGTGGCTGTGGGTTCAGCAAGAACGCCTCCGCTCGTCCTGCGCCTGCGCGATAACTCCACGTGGTAAAAATTCCGTCGCCAGGAGCGACGCCGGCAGAAAAGTGGGCCACATCCTGGAAGGTCGCACCCTCCGCCGCCACAATTACACTGGCAAGTAGCGCATAATCTGAGTGCACATGGGCGCGTCCCTCGATCGCAGCAATGACTGGCACACGTATGTTGGCGATGTTTTCCAGAGCCTGAACGCCTTCGTCGTGAACCTGACTCCAAACACCGGGATCGGCAACGTCGCCGAAAGATGACCAGTCGACGTTAGTAATGAAATCACCGCCTGCGCCGGTGATGATCACGATCTGATTTGCTCGATCTTGCGCAATCCGGTAAAAGGCATCGACAAACTCGGTGTGAGCTTGCGCGCTCATGACGAGCGGCCCCCCATCGGTGTGAAATTCGACCACGAGCACGCCGTGAACATCCCGGGTTAGCTTCAGGCTGCGATAAGCATCGAAGTAGTTCTGTGGAAGTTGCATAGGATTCTCCTCGGTTTCTACCCTCTAAAACCGCCCAGTTCCGAACTCAAAGCCTGTAACTGCTGGACAGTTTGGGAACAAGGTGAAGTCGGAGCACGGTCGCCGACCTTTAAGGCTTGTTCTTCAATTCCGGTAGCCTTAAGTTCCGCTGTCGCCCGATGCATCTTATCGATCACCTCGTGCGGCGCGTTGTAGGGTGGAGCTCCAGACTCGAACGAGTTCTTGAACTCGTCTAACCGTTCCTGAAGGCTACCCATTGCAGACCCCCTTCTGTGGCGAGGAAGCTAAGGATTGAAGAAGTTAGAGAGGTGAATTTCGCATGTACCTCAGATCGCGGTGCGCCCTCCATCGACAGCAAGTTTTGCGCCATAGATGAAACTGGCGCGGTCGGTCGCCAGGAAGACAATTGCCTCGGCGATCTCGTCGGCTGTAGCCGGACGACCCGCCGGTGCCTCGGCTGCTAGTCGCTCAAGACCCTCGCCCATAGCGTCCGTACCTTCTGTGCGCGTGGGTCCAGGAACCACTACATTCACCCGGACACCCCTCGGTCCATATTCAGCAGCCCAGGTTTTCGTCAATAGATTAATGGCGGCCTTGCTCGAGCCATAAAGGCTCATCCCGGGCGCTCCGTAATCAGCAACAATCGTGGATAGATTTACGATTGCACCTTTGCCTCTCTCCGCCATTAGCGGACCAAGTTCCGCTACCAGGAAATAGGGTGCCTTTACATTTAGTGAGAAAACGCGGTCAAACTGTTCTTCCGTCATTTCCTGAGTGGGCCCAAACGGATAGATCCCCGCATTATTGATGACAATATCAACGTGGCCATTTCCCAGTTCGATAGCTCGTTTCGCCACTTCTCGTGCGCTGGCTGCATCTCGAAGATCAGAAGAAATAAAATCCGCTTTGCCTCCTGCTGCTCGAATTTCCTCGACTGTCTTCTTCCCGCGCTCCGCATTGCGCCCCACGACCACAACCTGAATGCCGAGCTGCGCCAGTTTGTTGGCTGT
>DASRRV010000234.1:0-5668 GCA_035695545.1 Candidatus Sulfotelmatobacter sp.
GTGACCTGACCGGGGATGTTTGTACCAGGTGAACTGAGAGAGAATTCACCTGGGAGGAAGACCGGTCATGCCGATAAAGAGGTACAAGCCGGAGCAGATCGTGTCGGTGCTGCGGCAAATCGAGGTGGAAATCGCCAACGGAAAGACGACCCCGCAAGCGTGCAAGGAAGCTGAGATCACCCAACAGACCTACTACCGCTGGAGGAAGGAATACGGCGGCCTGAAGTTGGATCAAGCGAAACGGTTGAAGGAGCTGGAGAGAGAGAACGCGAAATTGAAGCGACTGGTGGCGGAGCTGTCGTTGGAGAAGCAGATTTTGAAGGACGTCGCGGAGGGAAACTTCTAAGCCCTGAGCGGCGGCGTGGCGCGGTCAGGCATGCGCGCGAGAACTACCAAGTATCAGAGCGGCATGCCTGCCGGCTGCTGGGGCAGTGGAGAGGGACACAACGCTACGAACTGATTCATCGAACCGACGAAGACGCGCTGACACGGGACATCGTGGCCCTGGCCAGCGTGTATGGCCGCTACGGCTATCGACGGATCACCGCGCTATTGCGGGAAGGGGGCTGGCATGTGGGCAAGGATCGGGTGCAGCGCATCTGGCGGCGGGAGGGGCTGAAAGTGCCGCAGAAACAACGACCGCGAGGAAGGTTGTGGCTGAACGACGGGTCGTGTGTTCGACTGCGGCCGGAGCGGGCCAATCACGTGTGGAGCTACGATTTCGTGAGCGCGATGACGCACGACGGAAGAACCGTGCGGATGCTCACCCTGATCGACGAATACACGCGGGAGTGTTTAGCGATCCGTGTGGCTCGTAAGCTCGGAAGCTACGAAGTCATCGAGGTGCTGGCAGATGTGATGCTGTGGCGAGGAATCCCGGAAAATATTCGCTCGGACAATGGACCGGAATTCGTGGCGAGGGAACTACGGAAGTGGCTGGGCAATCTGGGTACGGGCACGCTCTATATCGAGCCAGGAAGTCCCTGGGAGAACGGCTACTGCGAAAGCTTCAATGGCAAGTTGCGAGATGAGTGTCTGAATGGAGAAATCTTTTACTCGCTGAAGGAGGCGCAGATCGTGATCGAACGATGGCGGGTGGAATACAACACGAAGCGACCACACTCGGCGCTCGGTTATAGGCCGCCGGCGCCGGCGGCCCATAACCCTCTGGTTCCACCAAACTCGATTTCACA
Source organism: Candidatus Sulfotelmatobacter sp. (assembly GCA_035695545.1). Classification (GTDB taxonomy): domain Bacteria; phylum Acidobacteriota; class Terriglobia; order Terriglobales; family Acidobacteriaceae; genus Sulfotelmatobacter. Next base: position 1,194 of record DASRRV010000234.1, read on the forward strand.
GCCTCAGGCTGTGATGTAAACTCTCTCATTCGCCGTGGTACAAAAACTCGGTCCGGTCACGTGCCCTGGGCGTTCACGCAGCCGTTGAACCTGACGTTCGTGAGTTCGAACTGAATCCGGACGAAACTCTCCTAATATGTACGGATGGTCTGACGCGGATGGTCGAAGATTCCAAAATTGCGACGACAATTCTGGCCGCGCCGAGCGCGCAGTCAGCCGCCGACCGGCTCGTCAATCTCGCCAACGAGTGTGGCGGCCAGGACAACGTGACCGTAATCGTGGTCCGCTTCTGCGCCAAGAGTTAGGCTATCGTCGGACTTGGGTACGAGCGGGATTTGAGCACGTTTTCGCAACGTTCAAAATGAAGGGAACGCTTCCATGGGCATGTTGGGATTCCTTGACCGAGCGATTGCCCTCATTGCCGTAGTAGCTTGCCAGAAGGTTACAAGAGACTTGGATTCTTTAGCGGGGAGCTTATCAATATCGCAAGCCTTCGCTAGCGACTACTGTCACTGTCCATACTGCGGTACGCGGCGGGGAAGGACCTGGCAGAAATTGCGCGCGGGGAAAAATCAAGCCGCGGAACTTTTGCGACAGAATGCAGAGCTAGAAAGAATCCCACTTGATATTTACAATCGTGAGGGTGTAGAAATTTGAAGCTGCTTTTCCTCGTTGTGTGCGCCGCTGGGGCAACAAATCTGGAGGTGATTTCATGCGAAATACTTTTCAATCGGCTGTCTCCACCGCTTTGGTTTGTGTGTTGTTCAGCTTCCCGATCGGTTGCTCGAAGCGCCCCAGCGACGAGACAATTACCAAAGATATTCAGACTAAGGTCGCGGCGGATCCTGACACCAAGGAGTCCCACGTAACTGTGGCCTCGAAGGATGGCAAGGTTACTCTGACGGGAACGGCGAGTACACCAGCCGCCCAACAAAAGCTGGAAGCCATTGCCCGCCAGGAGCCCGGAATCGCCGGCGTTGAGAATCAGACTGCGGTTCCGCCACCACCTCCCCCGATTGTTGTGCCTGCCGGAACCGACCTTGTCATCACCCTCAGCCAGTCCCTGGGGTCCAAGACTAGTCAATCAGGTCAGTCCTTTCTCGCCACCGTGGCACGGCCCGTTACTGTTGGCGATCAGACGGCGATACCTAAGGGATCCAGCGTTACAGGCACAGTGATTACGGCCAAGGAAAAGGGCAAGATAAAGGGCGAGGGCCAATTGTCTCTCACCCTTCGAAGCATCACTGTCAATGGGCAAACCTATCAGATCCAAACCGGTGTTCTCGACAGTACGATCAAAGGCAAGGGCAAGCGTACAGCGGCTACTGCCGGCGGAGGAGCGGCGGGAGGCGCGCTGATCGGAGGTATAGCCGGTGGGGGAAAAGGAGCTGGCATCGGTGCCCTTGTAGGTGCAGCTGGAGGTCTCGTGGGAGGCGCCTTGACTGGAAACAAACAGATCGAGCTCCCGGCGGAAACCGCGCTCACGTTTGGTTTCTCTGCGCCGCTGACACTGCCACCACCGTCGCAGTAGTATGGTGGTGCCCTTTTCCAAATCTATTTCTGAACGGGCAAGCGGCTCCCTCAGCACAAGCGATCTCTCTCGGAGCGCACAAGCACGCCGCTACGCGCGTCTTTGCACTTGAACCGAAGTCTATGCCCTTCTGGAATGCCCCTGAAATAAAGAGACTCCGCAAGTTCATTGGTCGAGCATTCTTACTGTGGCTCGCCGCCCTCTGCATCGACTACTACGTTCACGACTCCGGCTGGTATCCACAACAGAGAAAAGTCGCCGTATTCTTCGATCCCAGTGATTGGATAGGGGGCGAGATCAGAACGTGCTATTCAATTCTTTTCAACGGCGAATTCTTCGGCATTGATTGCAGCCTTGAAACGCAGGAGACCAAAAGAGACGGCATATTCGGACATTCGCCAGAAAATCACGTGCTGCCTGTCAGGTTCTGGGGATCACTCAAGGCGGACATCAACAAGCTCTGGAAGTGCGAGAGGTCCCAAACGACTATGACCTGTAAGTTGCAGTAGGGTTCCCAACAGCGCGTGTCTCACCTTGAGATAGGTTGTGAGAAGCGGATTTCTCGACACCTATCCGCGCCCAGTCACGGTAGCGGACACTTTCCCACTGCAAGCTTAAATAGTCAGAAGGGAGAGCATCGGCAAGTTGCCTACCCCATAAAGGTAGCTACCGGCGCTTTTCTATTTGCGTCTCCAGACTTGTTAGATGGACACTCATTATTCGCGCACAGCCACACCGAATCTCCCAAAGTTGCAGCGCGGTGTGCCAAATACAGAAACAGCGAACACTCTGGGCACGGCTGTTTATTTGTTACGCCTTCAACCACACCATTCCTCATCACGTAGTAGCCGTGCCGCATATCATAGCTCTGATTGCAACAGCTTAGAGGGCAATCAAACAAACGGTAACCCTCGTCAAGAAGAAGCATCGGGACATTGTGATAGAGACACAAAGGAAAAATATGCATTTTGCGACCTCGTTAACAAACGATGCCCTTCAGGGCACCCACAAGAGAGCGTCGCATAACGGCTAGATTGCATCGTTGCGCTTGGGCAAGGTGCGGGGGGGCGAAAGGGGCGAACCTCATCAGCAAACCTGCATTCCGTACACAGCTGAGGAGCACTTATCCGTCAAATCGGACCGGCCTCGGGCAAACTCTCCGATCAGATTTCGTTACTCATGCTGATTCCCCCTGACCCAGTAATGGTCCAAGGTAGTCGACCGTTTGCGTTATCGAACATTAAGCGCTGCCAACAACTCATGTTGTATCCTTACGCCGACCGACTCTTAATATGGCTGGCTCGCACCCTGTCGAACAGGCTCGCGCTCCCTGGCGAGACAAATGGTACGTCATCATCTTTCAGGCCGACACTCCCGCCGGCCGGCTCTTTGACATCGTTCTGCTCACGCTGATCGTGCTAAACGTGCTCAGCGTTGTTCTTGAGAGCGTCCCTTCTATTCGCGACAGTCATGGCATTTATTTCAAAACCGCAGAATGGATCTTCACCGGGCTATTTACCATCGAGTACGCGGCCCGGCTCGCGACGGCAAAAAATCCCAGGCGCTACTCCCATAGCTTTTTCGGCATCGTCGACCTGCTTGCCATAGCCCCGATTTACTTGAGCGTGCTGTTTTCCGTCGAGCACTCGTTCACGGTTGTGCGCTCGCTTCGGCTGCTTCGCGTCTTCCGCATCTTGAAACTCACGGAATACGTCGGCGAGGCGGCAGCACTGCGCATAGCCCTTCAGGCGAGCCTCCGCAAGATTACCGTATTTCTCCTTACGGTTTTGATGATTGTCGTCATCGTTGGCGCTTTAATGTATCAGGTTGAGGGTGAAGTGAACGGCTTCACCAGCATTCCTACGGGCATGTATTGGGCAATCGTCACCGTGACCACAGTCGGCTACGGAGACATCTCTCCCAAAACCGTTATCGGGCGCATCCTGGCCTCCCTACTCATGACGGTCGGCTACGGAATCATCGCCGTGCCCACTGGAATCGTGACCTTTGAGTTTGCGCGAGCGTCGGCGGCCGGCCGTTCCCGCGTCTGTTCTGCTTGTGGGCTGTCGTCCCATGACCAGGACGCAATCTTCTGCAAGCGCTGCGGCACCCAGCTTTAAGAGTGAATCAGAGAATTTTCCTGCTGACATTTGATCCGTACAGCTCCAAGGAATACGCTCTACTGCTGTGAAAAATACAAACCCTTCCTTGAAGTTTAACACTTGATTAAGTTCCTGATAGAATCGGCGCGCGGGAGAGAACAGGCGACGGCCGAAAATGCACGAGGTGGCAGACTCTATGCGAGCCACGCACGAAAGGCGAATCACCAAGAACTTCAGCATCATTTACGCAAGAGAACAGAAGGGCGACGACATTATGTACACATGCGAGTGTGTAAAGGCTGGCAACAGAACAGTCGCCACCATTCTGGCCAGGGTGCCTGAACTTTCTTGGGAAGAAATCGAGCGCCTACCTCAGTTCGTCAATTTTTCAGGCGGGCAAATTACAATTGAAGCTGACGCTCTCGCGCAAGATGTGGTAGATGCATGGGAAAATGCTATTCAAGGAGGTGTTAGCGACGCGCTATCGGTAGATTTCAGAGCCCTCTTCGAAACGTGCTGCATTTACAGAGATGCGAGACGTGTCGCAGACAACCGCCGAAAGTTCAATTTGCTGAGCGTCGAACAAGCCTCCGCCGAAGAGGGAACCCGGAACGACTTTCTAGACTCACACCGTCGCTTCAGCGCAAAGCACTGCTGATGGTTTTTATCAGATAAGGGCTGGTATCCGAATAGATGTTGGTAACAGGGGTGATTTCAAGTGGTCGATGCAACACTGGCTTGCAGTCTATCCGCCGGAGTTTCAAATCCCAATGTTTTTCGTGGCCGTTGATTGAGGCGCAGAGCGATCTTGTCCAGGTCCGACTGTGAGTAGCAGGACAGAT
>DASRRV010000235.1:0-4360 GCA_035695545.1 Candidatus Sulfotelmatobacter sp.
AACCGACTGGTCCCTGGGGACGGCGCAACCGGCGCTCGCCATCATTCTCTTCCAGAATCAGCGGCGTGGGAGAAACTGGGCTCTGCGTAGTCGGCACAGTCGAATGTGAAGCGTGAGGGCTCTGGCCACGAACAAGAAGTATGCCAAGCGTTGCAGTCGTGAATGCAAAAAAAGTCGACAGGAAGCGCAGCCGCATGAGCCCCCCAGTCAGCGTGAAGCTGGGCGGGAGTATAGCAACCCTCAAAGTCCGGCCGCAAACGGTCAATCAAATTTGAGCCAAATGCGATGGTTTCCGCATCGTCGGCCATCCGGAAGTTATGCAGAAACGGCATTCTGGGAAGTTGCTACCGGATAGGTGTCGAGAACACGGATTATCATCAGAAATCTCACTCTGAGATAGGTGGTGGGAAGCGGATTTCCCAACACCTATCGCGTCAGCGTCCGAAGCCGATATCCACGCCGCAATTCGCGAAGCGATGGCAAACCCGAACCTCAAGCAAGCTAAGGAACAGGTTCACGCAATCCTTTGTGTGCGCGGCGAAGCGCCTGAGGGTAGTCATCGCCGTAGATTCCGGTAAGCTGGCCTAACGGCAGTCAAGAGAAGCTTGTGCAGATGCTTTATGCGTCGGGAAAATTCATCCGGCGCAGCAAATCTTCGAAGCGCGGGTCAGAGCGAAGCGGATCGAGGTGAGGATCGATTTTCAACACCACCATCCAAGCGGCGCGCTCTTGGTATCCAGTCTCCAGCCAACGAAAGGCTTCGTCGATATCCCCTAGAGCAGCGTAGGTTTGGCCAAGAACGTACGGAGTCACGTAGCATTGCTTGGAAAGTTCGTTCAGCTGCTGTAGGATCTCCAGCGCATCTTCCCGGCGACCAGCTGCGGCATAGACGCGTCCGAGGGAGCCAAGCCATTGCGAACCTCGCGAAAGCTGCACTGCTGTGCGCAGGGACGTGATGGCGAGCTCGTGCAAGGACTCTAGTGAGTAGACCCAACCGAGGAACGCATGCGCCGGGGCAAAGTTCGAGTCCAGTTCGATCGTCCGCTGTAGCTCCTCAAGCGCCTTGTCGTATCGGCGCCAACACCAGTACACAAAGCCCAATCCCCAATGGATCACGGCGGAAAACGGGTCCAGGCGAATGGCGCGTCTGAGCTCGGTGTAGCCCTCTTCGTAGCGTCCCAGATAGGCTAGGAAGAAGCCGAACCAGTAGTGTCCTGTTGCGTAACGCGGACTGAGTTCAATAGCCCGTTCGAATTGACCCTCCGCAGTCGCGAAATCATAGTCATACCAGGCAGTGACCCAAGCCAGCGAGACGTGCGCTTCCCCCAAACCAGGGTCTAGTTCAACCGCCCGGAGCGCCGCACCTTTCGCTTTGCCACAACTTTCATTCGGAGATACAAAACTCCACGTGCCCAATGAGGACAGTGAATCAGCCAGCCCGGCGTAGGCCGCGGCATAGGACGGATCCTTTTCAATCGCTCGCTGAAAGCACTGAGCGGCTTTTGGCAGCTCCTTCCCGATCCGCCGATTCCAGTGATACCGACCCTTCAAGTAAGCCTCGTAAGCTTCCAAGTCAACGGGATGCACTTGCGCGAACCGTGCCTGCTCCAGGGGAGTTAGCTTGACTTGAATTTGCCGGGCAACAGCTTGGGCAACCTCTGACTGCAGCGCTAGGATGTCGCGCAGATCGCGGTCGTAGCTCTCAGCCCAGAGATGGGTGTCCGTAGGTGCGTGCACGAGCTGCACTGATATGCGAACTCGTTCACCGGCGCGAAGGACCGTGCCTTCCGCCACGGCGTCAACTCCAAGCTCCCGGGCGATTTCGGGAAGGGGCCGACGCACACTCTTGTAGTGCATGGCCGTGGTCCGCGATAGCACGCGCAGTGCACCAATTTTCGCCAGTGAAGTAATCAGTGCCTCCGTTAGTCCATCCGCAAAGAATTCCTGCTCCGGATCTCCCGATAAATTCTCCAAAGGCAGGACCAGCAGCGATTGGGTCCGACCCGGACTGCCATTCAGGTCGCCAAGAAAACGATACCCACGCCTCGAAAGCGTTTCGATGAATCGAGGATTTTCCGCCGAATCTCCTAGGGCTTCTCGAATCTTATTGATCGCAGTGTTCAACCCGTTGTCGAAATCCACGAACGTATCGACGGGCCACAGCTTTTGGCGTATCTCCTCCCGTGTTACTACTTGGCCGACGTTTTCCAACAGAAGAGCCAGCACCTGGAATGGCTGACTCTGGAGGCGAATTTTTGCGCCACTCTTGCGGAGCTCGCAGGCGGCGAGATCCGCTTCAAAGAGCCCAAACTTCAAGGCGCGTCCAGATCGGACAGATTCCTTCATGGAGGGCTGTTCTCGGCGGAGTCTATCACCAACAATGGCCGGCGAGAATATCAACTGTCCTGAAGACGCGCCTGAGAACTCCCGCTTCTTCAATAGGATGGCTATCAAGAAATTCTCAAGCTCCAACTAAGGTGCTGTCCATTGTCCTTGCGCCTCGCCCCATTCATCCTCCCGCGCACCAGTAGACCGAAGTACCAACCGCCTCTCTGGCAAAAGGAGAAAAAGAAAATGAGGTTTCCGAAGATAGCCATGGCAACTCTGGTATTCGCACTTGGCACAGTAGCGCTGGCAAAACCGGCCCCGTCGGCACAGTGCTCAACGGCGAAGGGAGCAGGGAGCTTTGCGTTCACGCTAAGTGGCACCCTGATCCTTCCCACAGGCCCGGTGCCATTCGTGGCCGTAGGACGGGCCGATCTCAAGGCCGACGGAAGCGTTTCGGGAACCGAAGCGAGAAGCGTGGGCGGCGAATACGCTGATGAGACTTTCACCGGAACTTTCTCGTTCAACGCCGACTGCACCGGTACGGCAACGTTGAACTTCTACGAGGATGGACAACTGGTGCGCGTTTCTGTTCTGAGCACCATTTCGGATGACAACAATCGCGAGATACGCATGGTGCAAAAGTCTTTGACCCTTCCTAACGGCATCACCTTGCCCGTGATTGCCACCGTCGATGCAGTGAAGATTTCACCTCACGAAGAAGAGCGGCAATAGCGCTGTGCTGGGGCGTCTGATGGCATTACTGCTGAAGCGAAAAGAATCTTTACAGATCAATTGGACTAACCGAGCTGCGCGTGGCCCCTAGCGAAGGGCGGCATGAATAGGTTCCGCGAATCGCGGTCCAACGGCACGTTACGAGTCGAACCTCGGAAGGAGAACGATCATGAAGACGGGGACGAGATTTGCTGTTCGAATCATGACTGGGGCTCTTGCGTTGCTCGCCTGGACGTTGCAGAGTGCAGCGACCGACTTCACGTCGCCGAAGGGTTATCCCGTTGGGACAAATCCCGCCGCCGTAGTCGTGGGCGATTTCAACGGCGACGGGAAGCTGGATCTGGCGGTTGTCAATCAAGGAAGCGGAAACGTGAGCATCCTGCTTGGCAATGGCGATGGGACTTTTCAGGCGGCGAAGAATGTCAGTGTTGGCGGAACCCCAATTTCAATCGTGGTCGGCGATTTCAATGGAGACCATAAGCTCGATCTGGTCATCGGCTCAACTACGAGCGCAATTATGCTACTGGGAAACGGGGACGGGACGTTTGGCCCGCCGACGCAAATCAATGTCAATGCATCCAGCATGCTGGCAACGGACATTAACCAAGACGGAAAACTCGACCTAATCACGAATGGCGGCTTGTTGCTGGGAAACGGCGACGGGACATTCCAGACGTCTCTTCTTTTGGATGGCGCTGCCCCGTTCCTGGTGGCTGACTTCAACGGAGACGGTAAACCTGACGTACTTACAAGCAAGAATGTTTTGTTGGGAAACGGAGACGGCACGTTCCAGGCTCCGAAGCCACTTCCTGGTGCCAATTGCAGCATTGTGACGTCATGCTTTTACATTTCGGCATCCGGCGCTGCCGACTTCAACAAGGATCAGAAACTAGACATCGCGCTGGTGAGATCGCTCAAATCAATTGGTTCACATCAGACAAGTCTTGCCGTCTTCATACTATCCGGCAATGGAGACGGCACGTTTCAAACCCCTGTGGAAATGAGCCTTTCCGGCGCGTTCGTTGCTTCGGCAGATTTCAACGGCGACGGGAAGCCTGACTTGGCGATCATGCCGTCGATCAAGCAGGACAGTCCGTTGGTTTATGTTGAGCTTGGGAAGGGAGACGGAACTTTCCCCTCGACCTTCACTTTTGACACGGGCGCCGGACCTAATTTCCTGCTCGCGGTCGACCTTAACGGCGACAAGCTGCCGGACTTAATTGCGACCGATCCTGCCGACAACACTGTAACCGTTATGTTGAATACAAGTCCGACCACGGGGGCAGATCTCTCGGTCCAA
>DASRRV010000236.1:0-2468 GCA_035695545.1 Candidatus Sulfotelmatobacter sp.
GTAAAGAACGGGTTAAACATCTGATCCGCCTTCCCGGAAGGCAATCCCACACCGTTGTCGCTGATGGACATGAGCAGTTGACCATCGTTGCCCACTTGCGACTTAATGGTAAGCACTCCGCCTGAGTCCTTCATGGCCTCAATGCCGTTGAGCATGAGATTCAGAAACACCTGCTGCAGTGGAACACGATCGGCACTGACTCTGGGAAGGTGGGCAGCAAGATCGGTGCGCATCGGAATTGAATACCGGTTGGCTTCGCTGCGCAGCAGGACGAGCATCTCGCGGACGACTTCGTTCACATCGATCAACTCTCGTTCCGCTGGAGCGCCCTGCTTGTAGAAGGACCTCAAGCGGTCGATGATTTCGGCCGCTCGTTTGCCGTCCTCCATGATCCTCATGACCGCTTTCGACGCCCGTTCGATATCCGGCGAGTCGCGGCTGAGCCACCGAAAGCAGGTGTCCGCGCTTGTGATCGCCGCGGCGATAGGCTGCTTTAGCTGGTGAGACAAGGAGGCCGCCAGTTCTCCCAACATGCTGACCCGATTCACATGTGCGAGATCTGCCTCTAGCTGTCGCAGCCTCTCGCGCTCTTCTTCAGCACGCTTGCGATCGGTCACATCCATCAGGATACCCACGAGTTCGCCGATCTCGCCGGACGCTTTGAAAACGGGGTGCCCAATCGCTTGCACGAATTTCGTACTACCGTCCGGAAGTACGATTCGGTACTGCACATTGACATCCGAGCCCGCGCGACTTGCGGTCTCGAACTCTGCGATGAGGCGGCCTCGATCGTCTGGGTGAACACGCTGATGTAATTCTTCGAATGAGGGTAATCCTCTGTTGCGGTCGAAGCCATACAAGCGGGAATGTTCCTCGGATGAGTAAAGGATTTCTCTGGTGAGAATGTTACCCGCCCAGCTGCCTGCATGAGTCAGCTTCTGTCCTTCTGCCAAATAAGCCTCGCTCCTACGCAGTGCCTCGTCTGCCCGCTTGCGCTCCGTGATGTCGCGAATAGCAGCGGAGACAAGGGTGCCCTCCTCTGTCTCAAGCGGACTGAGGCTGATCTCCACAGGAAATTCTGTTCCGTCTTTGCGCCGTCCGTACAGCTCAAGACCCGCCCCCATAGGCCGCACCCGAGGCTGATCTAAGAACCGCCTGCGGTTTTCTGAGTGTCGGCCCAGAAACGGTTTCGGCACCAAAATTTCAATCTCCTGTGCCAAGAGCTCCTGCCGGCGATATCTAAAAAGTTTCTCCACCTGTGCGTTGACCAACACGATCTTCCCTTGCCGATTCATCACGATCATCGCATCTGGAGCGGCCTCCAAAAGCCCACGGAACTTTTGCTCGGCTTGCTTACTCTCGGTCACGTCCACTACGGCTCCTACGAACTCGAAGTGGCCCGATTCAACCTCGATTGAGGGATGGCCCACAACGCGAACGAACTTGACCGAGCCATCTGGCATCAAGAGTCGATGTTCAAAATCAAAAGCCTTCCGATCCCGTACCACACAGTCGAGTGTTTCTTGGACCAAGGCTCTATCCTCGGGGTGAGTTCGTTGCAGGACGAATTCGGCTGTAGGTTCGTGAGCCTGGTCGCAGTCAAGAATTCGAAACGTCTCTTCTGACCAATAAATCTGCCCGCTGGAGACACTCCAGCCGAAACTGCCGGTATGGCTCACTCTCTGTGCTTCCGCTAAGTAGGCCTCACTCCGCCGCAAATCGGCAGTCCGTTCCGCCACCTTCATCTCGAGTTCGTTGCGGGCTTGACGGAGTTCTGCCATTTTCGCATCAAGCTCGTGGCGCAGGCGCGCGTTTTGAAAAGCTGCCGCGGCGTGATTCGCAGCGACTGAAAGCAGCAACTGGTCAATCTCGCTGGGAAAGTCGGCGCGACCGCACGCCGCTGCTACCAGACCGGCCTCAGCGTTGACGCCGATGGGGATAACGACACCGCGGCATGGCCGGCCCCCTCTGCCAATGTCGGGAACAATTTCTTTACGCGAAAACGCGCCCTGGCCGATGCGATCTGACAACCACTTGGGAAATCCACTCCAGCCATTTCCGCGGATCACCTCGATTTCGGAACCCCCGTTGGGATCGCACAAACGCACAAACGCGAAGTCGAGGCCTAGCGATCCCAACAGCACATCAGCGAGGCCTGCAGCGATGGCAGGGGGCTCTCTTCCCACCCACGCCGCTGGGATGGTGGAAATGGCCACGAGATCCCTGAGCGCCGCTCGCAGTTCCAGGATCCCGGCTTTAGTTTCAATGTGCATTTTCGCTATGCCGCGTTCTTGCGAAGCAATCGTCTCTCACGTATCTCGAGCAAGAACTGGTCAGGAGGAACGAAAAACGGATTCTCCTGCAATAACCCACCGACAATCACTACTGGATGCGTCCGCAGGGCGTCCATCACCACGGTCGCGTTAAATTTCGACAGATCATACACGCAGATCACCATATCGTCGTAC
>DASRRV010000237.1:0-6527 GCA_035695545.1 Candidatus Sulfotelmatobacter sp.
GCCATTGATCAGCAGCCTGCTGCCGACAACCGGCCGGCCGGGAAAGAGGATGCGAATGAATTCGCTGCCGATGACGCAGACGTTGTTGCGCTGTTGTTCGTCGCTCCAATTCAGCCAGCGCCCTTGTTCAATGGGCTGGTACCGAATGTCATAGAACTGCGGCTCGGATCCATCCACGTAGCCGTTGCTGCTGGCATACTCGCTCACCAGGCGAAGATCGCCACGGTAGATTATGGGCGCGGCATTCCGCACATAGGGCGAATCCCGAATGTCCAGATAATCCTGGTAGTTCAGGTAGTACTGGCGAGACGAAAGCTGGCTACCCCCAGGCGCCGGCACGCGGCCGTTGTAGATTTGCATGCGATCGTCGCCAAAACTCGCCAGTTCCCTTGCCGTTCCCGCGCGAAACCCTCGCCCAATCCAACCAGCAGCAGCAGCGATCCAACTCCCCACGCGATGCCGAACATTGGGAGGAAGGAGCGCAGTTTGTGCGCCCACATGGCGGCCAATACCTGTCCGAAGCTGTCGACCAACCACCGCATAATAGAATTTATGAATTTCAGGCGAACAAAGTTCCGGCTTGCGCTCAGATTTGCGGTCCGACGCTCGCGCCTCTTCACACTTACTGTAACTGTGGGGACCTGGGGCGGTCTGTGATCCTAATCGCATATCTACAGTGCAGTCCTTCAACGTCCTTTATATAAAGCTTGAACGGCATACAAAGAACTGCGTGCCAGAACAAACAAAGTGTGGCCGTCAGGGCCTCCAAACAGCAATTGTGTCGGCCGTTCCGGGACATCGATTGTGTCGATCAATTCGCCCGACGGGTTGTATACAAAGATCTGACCCGCGGCGAGATAGACGTTGCCCTTCTCGTCCACCGCCAGGCCTTCTCCCCCTTGATTGGCAAAGAGCTTCAGGTTCGAGATGGTTCCATCGTCCCCCACAGTTCCAACGTAAGTCTTCTCCCCATTTTCATCGGAGACATAGTAGGGCTGGCCGGCGATCACCGGCGCAAAGCCGAACGCGCGCAGTGTGCTATTCAACTTGGAGCCGTAATAGAGCTGACCACTGACGAAGTTCTCGTCGGTTGGCAGGAATGTGGTTCCATCCGGAGAGATGAACTGGTACGGCCGCGTGCCCGGAACCGCGTCCACGAAATCATTTTCATTGCGCCAGAAACTGACCGGAAGAACCGCAGTCATTCCCGGGCGCGGCGTACTTGGGACGGCCTTCAGCAGTGTGATGTCATCGTCGGTTGCGCCCGGTTTGAAGGTATAGACCGTTCCGTTTCCTGAATACGAAACCACCATCAAGTCGCCAGCCTTGTCGAAGAACAGCTGAACCGGATCGAGAGGATTGTCGCGAACCTTGCTCAATTGCCGTTTCGCGGCTGACCAGCGATAGATAGTCTGCCACTTGGCATCAACGAAATACACGTCGCCCGCGCCGTCAATGGTCCCACCGGAGATATTGAAAAAGCCGCCTGCCACCTTTTCTAACTGCGCACCTTTAGCGAGAACAGGAGATTGCTTCCTGCGAGCAACCTGCGGCGCGGCGCCCGAAACTGTAAGCCATGAAAATTCGCGCTGGCGCATCTCGGTGCGATGCGTCTCGTCGTAGAGCGCATTATCAAACGACACTTTGCTGTCGCTGTAGATATGGACATTGCGGAACCGTATGTTGCTGGAGTCCGCGACCGTGATGGCATTCTTGAACGGCTGATAGCTGCTCACCACGCGATACATGTGCAGGTTGGCGATGGTGATGTTGCTCGAAGAGCGAATCTCGAGCGGCAATGCAAACCCACCCTCCCCGCGCTCTTCCTCCGTTTGCAAGGCATAGATCTGCCAGTTAGACGCATGATCGAGAATTACTTCGTTGCGAACGTGATGCTCGCTCGACAATTCGTAAATGCGTCCAGGAGTCGACGTGTTCGAGATGTAAAGTCCTGCCTGCGCGAACGTGCTCGGCGTCCACAGGTTGACGAAGGTGCCGCCACCTGTAATCCAAAGACTCGGATACTGTCCATCCCAGCGGCGATTCAGGTTCGCATCGGCGGTGTGCGTGTTGTTGTAAATTTCCCTCCACGCGTTGTGCGCTTCTCGCACGGAGGCATTCGGATCAATCGTGCCGTGCCCTCCCAGAAACCGGACATCGTTCATCATCGAACGCGTTCCGGCGCCCCATTTCGCGGCCACCGCTCGCGGGTTGATTCCATTCGTGTAGAGGCCGATGCCGGTCACAATATTCGTTCCCTCTGGCACTGTTTCGAGCAGGGGCTTGGGACTGCCGACGTCCTGAAACGCCGGGGTTGCATCTGCAAGGATGATTCGAGTCACACTGGGCTGCAGGCCGATGAGAACCGTATCTGGCTTCAGCGTAATTGTGTCGGTCACGCGATATTGGCCCGAGGGTAAGTAAATCGTGCGATGTTGCGCGATGGCTTTTCGAAACGCCTCCGTATCGTCCGTCACGCCGTCGCCCGTGGCCCCGAGGGACCGAATGTTCACCCAGGTGTCCATTGGAGGCAGGTCTGGGATGTCAGAGTCGACGGGCGCGGGCAGCGCGCTCAACGCCGCCGTTTCAAAAACGTCCTGAATCGCAGGCACGGCGCCCAGGTCGGCGTAGTGCAGTCCATGCGAAAAAGTTTTCACCACGTACATTTCCGCCGGACCGGCACCGCGCTTGCCGCTCTCGCGGTAAGCCGCAAAAGTAGCGACGTGGCGACATACCACGTTTTCCATGTTGATCTCGGTGCGGGCACTGTTCTCGTTGCTGATCATCACTGCAGGGCCGGTGACATTTTCCATGCGTGCGTCTTTAATCCAGAGTTCGTCGGAATAGTTCGCATCGATGGAGATCGCGGTCGGCACGTTCTTGAATTGCGGACGAATCAGCGTAAGTCCAGCTTCGTGCTCCCGGATGGCTGCTTCTCGCTGGCCTTCGAAGGTTGCGTCGATCACCGTGAACTGCCAGCCCGGTGAGGGTTTCCGCGTCCAGATGCCGTACTGGCCTCCATAGAAATGAACGTCCTGGGCAACGTTGCCGCCGTCGTGAATTCCCGCCAGACCGGAGCCAATGCGGAAATCGATGTGCGCCAGAAAGCAATGCTGCGCATAACGGCCGCGCACGGCAACCGCCCCTGGATTTCCGTCGTTGATCTCGAAGTCAATATTGCTGAGGGCTGAATAGAATGTGCCCGGGCTCGCATCCGGCGGTGTCCCCCCCGCATCCGGACGGCCGCCTGCGAAAAACACCATGTACGCAGGCCCTTTCTGAAAGCCCGGCGTCTCAGCACCCAACACAAATATCGGACGGGTCGCACCAAATCCAATCAAGCGGATTCCCGGCCAGATATAAATCGTCTTCGTGATGCGATAAAGTCCGGAAGGAACGAACAGAATGCCTTGGTTCGTACTCTCCTGAACTTTGTCGATGGCCTGCTGCAGGGCTGGCGAATCATCCGCGACTCCGTCGCCGGTTACCGGAAAACGATCGTGCGTCAGGTAGATGGCCTTGGCATCGTCCAGTCGGGCCGGATAGTAGGAGCTTGCGAACAGCGGAACGACTGAGAGGCACAGTGCAGCTGCAAGGCAGGTTCTTATCTTTGTTTTTGTCATTATCGTTGTCAAAATCTCCGCCGCCAGAGTTACGTTGTTGGCTGTCGACGATGCGATCGGCGGGCCATCCCGCGCCTATGGTCGAAGGACGGTCAGCGTTCCACTAACGCCATCACATGCTCCGGATACCGCTCCCCGGCGACCGCCTCGGGCGGAAACACTTCATCAATTCGCCGCAGATCTTCCTGCGTCAACCGCATCGAGTCCGCGGCCGCGTTTTCTTCCAGATACTGCCGCCGCTTCGTGCCTGGGATCGGAACAATGTCCTCTCCCTGCGCCAGCACCCAAGCGAGCGCCAACTGCGCTGCGGTGCATCCCTTCTCGCGAGCAATCTCCTCGACGCGCCGCACCAGATCCAGATTCTTCTGAAAATTCTCCCCCTGAAACCGCGGCGTATTGCGCCGGTAATCGCCGGCCGGCAGATCTTCAAATTTCTTGAATTGCCCCGTCAGGAATCCGCGCCCCAGCGGGCTGTAAGCGACGAACCCAATCCCCAACTCACGGCACGTAGCCAAGATTCCGCCCTCCGGATCGCGCGTCCACAGAGAGTATTCCGTCTGCAGCGCCGCAATGGGATACACCTTCACCGCCCGCCGCAGCGTCGCCGGCGACGCCTCCGACAACCCGAGATACCGCACCTTGCCTTCTTTCACGAGCTTCGCCATCGCGCCGACGGTTTCTTCAATCGGCGTCTTCGGATCGACGCGGTGCTGATAATAAAGATCAATCGTCTCCACCCCCAGCCGCCGCAAACTGTTCTCGCAAGACGTGCGAACATACTCGGGCGTGCCGCTCACTCCCCGCGCCGCCGGATTCGCCGGGTCGCGCACAATTCCAAACTTTGTCGCCAGTACGATCCCGTCGCGCTTGCCCTTGATCGCTCGCCCGACGAGCTCTTCATTCTTGTGCGGCCCGTAAACGTCAGCGGTGTCGAGAAACGTGATTCCCAGCTCCAGAGCCCGATGAATGGTCGCAATGGATTCCGCGTCATCGAACCCGCTGTAAAACTCCGACATCCCCATGCACCCCAGACCCTGCGCGCACACCGTTAGACCGCTACGACCAAGCTGACGTATTTTCATGGCTGGCTCCTCGATGGGTGAATGTAGACGCGAAATCTCGCGTGCCTATTTTAGATGGAGATCCGCCGCCCGCGCCGCACGATTCAATGAGTCGCAGCGCAGGCTGGCTGCATCTTTCTAAACGCGGTCGAGTAGATGCGATCGGAAAGGGCACAATGCGGGTGCCCCATTTCTCGCGTCTTTTGCGAGGAGGCCTGCCCTGAGCGCAGCCGAAGGGTGGGGATTTTCGCCCGACGATCAAGAGGGACCTATGAGCCAAGTACCCGTCTGGTTTGAACGCAAGTTTGAGTTTTCGTTTCCCGTCGAGTTCTATCCCAACCTGACGGCCCGTTTACGCGGCACGCCCGCGCGCCTGGAAGAAGTTCTCCGCGGCACGCCCCGAGAAACCCTCGTGAACAGGGAGCAAGAGAAGTGGTCAGCCCAGGAGCACGCCGGACACTTGCTCGACCTGGAATCCCTGTGGATGGCGCGTGTGGACGATTTCGCTCGTGGCGGCGCCGAACTCACAGCCGCAGACCTAAAGAATCGAAAGACCCACGAAGCCAATCACAACGGGAGACCGCTGGAGCAGATTCTCGCCGAGTTTCGCAGCGCCAGATCGGCAACGATGCAGAGACTGAACTCGATCAAGCCCGACGTGCTGGCTCGCACCATGCTCCACCCGCGCCTCAAGCAACCCATGCGGCTTGTCGACCACCTGTACTTCGCCGCCGAACACGACGATCACCACCTGGCCCGCATCTGGGAACTGATTCACTAGGTAGAAGGAAACGGGTGGTGGCTCACTTGGGCGGCCTGTCTCCCGTTCGCTCTGCGTCCTCTGCGGTCTTTCTCTGCGAACTCGGCGGTGAAAAGCTTTTTTGGCCGCGGAGAGCGCTGAGAACGGCCACGGAGTACGCGGAGGAATGAAGCCCGAGGCCTTTCGACTTCTCTCATAGCTGCTCTACAATTCCACTCGAATCCGTGGTTTGGTTTTGGGTACTACATCTCCGATCAACACTGCGCTCACACCTGCATCTTTCAGAGCACTCGCCAGCCGCTCGCCTTCGGGCGTAGAAATCAGCAACCCTCCCGCCGTCTGCGGATCAAACAGCAGCGCCCGCACGTCCTCTGACACCGCGTCGTCATACTCCACCAAACACTCGGCAAAGTCCCGATTGTTTTTAAGCCCTCCAGGAATGTACCCTGCGCGCACGCACTCCAGCGCCCCTTCAATCAGCGGAATTCGCCCGGCATAAAAGTTGAGCGAGACGTCCGAGGCCAGGGCCATCTCGCGTGCATGCCCAATCAATCCAAATCCCGTGACGTCGGTCATCGCATGCACGCGAAAAGTGCCGTCGACAATCACTTCGGCCGCGCGTTTGTTCAGCGTAGTCATCGACAGCACTGCCGCATCAATCCACGCAGACTCGGCTTTGCCTTTCTTTATCGCCGTCGAGATCACGCCCGTACCCAGGGCCTTCGTGAAAATCAAAGAATCCCCGGCCTTGGCCCCGATGTTCGCCAAAACTTTCTTGGGATGCACAATTCCCGTCACCGAATACCCGAACTTCGTTTCCTCGTCGCGAATGCTGTGGCCGCCGATCACGGTGCATCCCGCTTCGATCATCTTCGATAAGCCGCCTGCGAGAATCCGCTCCAGGATCGCGAGATCTGCTTTCTCGGGAAAGCATACGAGAGCGAGCGAGGTGAGCGGCTTTCCGCCCATGGCGTAAACATCGCTCAGGGAATTGGTCGCTGCAATCTGTCCGAACGTGTATGGGTCATCGACGATTGGCGTGAAGAAGTCCACGGAGCGATGTTTACGCCATGGGCGGAAAGC
>DASRRV010000238.1:0-21529 GCA_035695545.1 Candidatus Sulfotelmatobacter sp.
ATTCATCAGAGCGTAACTCTAACATGAAAAGAATGAGCCCTTGCCCGGTTAGGAGGATAAGGTTCGTGTCAGCAATCCGGATTATGGTCGTTGACGATTTCAAACAGTGGCGTACGACGTTGCGATCGGTTGTAGAAGCAGTGGAGGGTTTTCGGGTCGTCGCTGAAGCCGGGGATGCACTGGAAGCGATAGCGAAAGCCGGCCGACTGCGTCCCGACATTGTGCTTCTTGACATCGGCTTGCCGTTGCTGAACGGAATCGAAGCTGCGCCGAGAATCCGACGAACATCTCCCGGCTCAAAGATCATTTTCCTGACTCAGGAACACGATAGCGACGTAATGGCCGCCGCTTTTGCCGCCGGAGCGGAAGCATATCTATTAAAATCAGAGGTTGTTGGCGAATTAAGACGCGTCCTCGACGCCGTCCGACAGGCCCCCAGTCGGCATCTTTTACGGAAGCACCTCGAAACTCCTCACTCGGATCCACAGCGAGATTTCCAGAACTTCGTTTAAAGGTCAACCACCATTCTCGACATCGTGCAGCAGTTCATCCCGGAAAGCCACCAACGGGGCTGAAGGAATCAGCAATTTAGTAAATTGAATCGTGATGACAGTTGCAGGTTGCGCGGCGGCTGGAACCGAACCGCTTCCGCAGTAGTTTGATCCGCTATTCCGGCGCAACCCCGCCATTCCGCGGACCTAGAAAGAATATTTCTGCGACAGTCGAGAGAAATCTCCGAAATGGTTCGAAATCTTCGGCCACGGGAACCCGAATTGAGGATGTAGGCAAGCCGCCTCGTCTACTCTAAACCCCGAAATCACGGGTTGTTTGTTTCCCGAGTCCCTCCGTCATCTCCCCCTCTTTAAAATGAGATAGAATTTGTCCTTGAGCAACGACGTTAAAAGGACGTGCAACTAACCTGGTAAAACTTGAAGCCAGAAAAGATCAAGGGGGGCACTGTCAGTTTTGACAGGCGCCGGAAAACTCTCGGCGCTGTGTTGGGAGTACTCACGCTGTTTGCGTGCCTGATTGGTTGTCATTCCGCCCAGAATTTCCAAGATGCCTCCGTCGACGAGTTGAAAGCAGAGGTCCGCCAACTTGCCGACCAAGTCGAGCAGTTGAAGAAAGAACAGGCCGCACCCGCCGACCTGCTGAATCGTTATAGAAACTCGATTGGCTACATTTACGGGGTCTATCATGTTGGCTTCGGTAACCAGCATCCACAGATTCGGACGCGCATTTCGGGCACCGGTTTTCTGGTTAGCGATCGTTTGCTAGCCACAAACCGCCACGTTGCCGAACCCTGGTATGGAGATCCGGATGCCAAAAGGTTGATGGACCGGGGCGCCACTGCAGTGCTTGAGAGCCTCGTGGTCTTTTTCCCCAACTCCCCGAAACCAGTCCGACTGCTTTCCCGCTCCATTTCAAGAACCTCCGACCTCGCGGTTCTGCGGATAGAAAATTGCGATGTTACGCGAGCTCTCGCGGTGCTACCTCTCGCGAACTCAGCGGGGCCTGCCGGACAACTCGTGATGGTGATTGGGTATCCCTTGGGCACCCAGGGACTGGTTGCCAAATCTCCGTCCGCAGTTTATGAACGGCTCGCGTACCGGCACAACGACATGGAAACCGTCAGCAAACTGGCCGCAATGTCTCTGATCCGCCCTTCCACCACATACGGACATCTCGGTGACGTCGTCGGCGACAAAATAGTCTACGACGCCTCCAGTGCCCATGGTGGCAGCGGTGGCCCAGTTCTCAACTCGAAGGGCGAAGTCATCGGCGTCAACTTCGCCTACATGGATGGGTTTACCGGCAGCACTCTTGGGATTTCAGTAGACTGCCTGCGTCCCTTGCTGAAGGAAGTAGAGTCAACTGGCACGAACACCGCAGAACGGTGCGGGAGCGTCACCCACCCTTGCGGTAAAGCAGATACCTCTACTTACTAGCGGTCGCGACGCCCTGATTTACTCTGCTGCGTTCTTGAATTCCGACGGTTACTGGATCCCAGCGATTCCTTTGTTCTGCAGAACCCGGACGACCACGCGGCGGTTCTCCGCCTCGGTCTCCGCCGATTTGTCCGAGCCAACCTGCTGGCTTTCGCCCATCGCGCCCGGCGCGAGCATTCTGGTCAGAGGAATGTGACCCTGCTGCAGCAGAAAATTGGTGACATCGTTAGCGCGGTCCTCGCTTAGCTTCTGGTTCAGGGCAACACTGCCGGAAGAGGAAGCATAGCCCTTGACCTGGACCATGTAGCCGTTGATCGTCGCGGCCTTTTGTGCCAGGGCCAGCAGTTGGGAGTTGTATTTGGGGTCGAGCTTGACCTTGCCGTTGGCAAAATGGACCGTTACCTCATCGAAGATGTAGTAATCATCGAGTTGGCCGAAGCGCGCGATTGCAGCATCAACGGCCACCTTGTTAGCGGCGATCTTCTGCTGCTGTTCCGTCAGCTGCGCCTGGTGTGCTTCCAGTTCAGCATTCGCTTTCGCCAGCTCCTCCTGGGTCTGCTGGATCTCCTTCTTGCTTTCATGCATGCCCGCCTGGATGGCCTGGGCTTGTGCCAGATCATTACCTTTGAAACTCACTGATTTCGCCACCAGCTGCCTATCAGAGTTGTAGACTCCCTCCACCTTAACGGGAAGACCGGGGACGAGGGCGGCCATCGACATTTGCTTGCGGCGGGCCTTGAGTGCCCCCTGTACCTGACCGACTTGAGTGCTGTCGGTCAGAACGACGACTAGCGCTGGCGTATCGGAAGTCTGCAGGGTCATCGTTTCGCCGTTTCGTGTCTTGATCAAACCCTCAACCTTTGTGGATTGGGCGGAGACCACGGTGCCCAGCAAGACGATCATCGCAAGCGACGCGGCCAGAGGGGATGCGATCCTACCTAGTTTGGGTTGACTCATAATGTCTTTTCTCCCCAGTTTCCCAAAACATATCGGGCGCCCTACGTGTGTGTGCACTCGCAAAAATACCAGTCGGCTAGGGGGCGGGAATTTGCAGCCCAGGTAGCACCTAGTAGTGAAAGATAGCCGCTGGCACACACCGATGTCATGAAAAGTAACGACTGGTCTGCAGGTTTGAGAATCCTCGCTGGTCTCGTTCGTTACTCCGGGAAAGACTTACTTCGATACCGTACTCACTTCGTTTTGGGAAACTCTTTGAGGAGCTTGATAACGGCTTTATCTACAAGCTCCAGAGACTTGTTCTTCTGTTCGATGTCCAGCTTTTGCTTGACGGATCCCGACCAGACCACCTGGTTCGATGCCCGATCCACGAATGTTAGTACGAGCGTCCCCTGCGTCACGTAGACAGCGGCGCTTGAAGGTCCGGTCGCGCCGGTCCACATGGTCGAATTCATCGTAGGCGGCGGTCCTCCGTAGCTTGGGTTGTAAGGTGTGCCGGCCTGGCCAGCAAAGCCAAAATCCAAGCCGCCGGCTGGAACGAGCGTGAGGTCGCCATCCTTAAGGACTCTGGTCAGACCTTTCGATCCCAGTTCCGCCTCGACACGTGCGACGGCAGCCTCAAAGAGGACCGGTTTGCTGGGAGGCATGGCAGGTTCGGCCCAGGCATAGGTTTTGAACTTGGAGAAGTCCGTTGCCTTGTCATGCCCGATCTTCACTTTCTGGGCGAAACAAACAATAGACGTTAACGAGATGACCGCCAGCAATGAAATACGCCGCCTTGTCTTCACGTGCCCTCCAACCTTGCGACGATGCTAAGCGAAGAGTAATCAGACGCAATGGAGAATAAAGCTGTCTGTGCTTACAGATACCGGTTTCGCGCCGATCTTCAGCAAGAAGACTCGGCGGGTTCGCGCTTTTGTGCAGGGACGTGGAATTTTGCCGCGGCGGAGTTTTCCTGCAAGTCCCCGTCTTGCCTGTCACAACAAACAGTTTTATCCGGGAGCGCCTTGTTGATAATGCAGGCCTGTGGCAATCGAAGGCGAGAAACTCTTGAAGAGCGTTAGTGCCGACAGCAGATCCGGACACGGTCTGCAATTGCACGCCACGCTCTGGCGCTGTGAAAGATGCAAGTCCTTTATTGCTATCCACTCTCAGTATCCGGTTGCGGAGCCAGTCTGTCCGGTATGCCTCGACTCTAACCTTGAGTTCTGTGGACCACTGCCGGCAGTTTTAGGGCTTGAGTTCGCTGACGCGTAACGCCACCCCATCCAAAAGATATTGCTGTGGTCGTGGTTTTATTCCGAAGCGGAGCCTGCATCTTGAGTCCACTTGTCGCTGACGCGCTGCCAAGTCTTGTCTGGGCTGTACCGCTCCATCGCTTCAACCGTCTTGAGCGAACTCGGACCTAAGTCGGATTCATAGACGATTCCATCGTAGCTGACCATGAACGTTTTCACGCCCGTCACCCTATATTCCGCAGGGGTTGCCACCAGAGCGAATCCTCCAATCATGATCCCGTTGATTACATAGTCGAGCTGCCCGAGTCGTGCGGCGGGTCCCTGTCCCTTCAGGACCTTGAAAACATAGCCGTGGTACCCGGAGGGCTGGGACGGAGAATAACCTTCCTGGATCGCGCGTGCTACCGCTTCGCTGATTGGCCCCGCCGGCGTGCCGTCCGCATTCTGCCAGTACAAGCCATCTTGTTTTCCGGGAGTGCTGATGATCTTCTGCGCGTATTGATTTACTCCGGAATTATCGCGGACTTCGGATGCATATTCTTTCTGGGCCTCGACAAATCCCTTACAGATCTGGATGGCGTCGAGTTCATTTCTGCCGATACGCCGGAAGAGAATTTCATCGTGCCCTTGTTTTGAATCAAAAGTCCACTTCTGTCCCTTCTTGACGATTGGAACAGGGAACGGCCAATCGTCATTTCCCACCGAAAGAATGGCACGCGAGCCATTGTTCGGGTCGATGGTAACGGATTTCTTCTCACGGGCCTTAGCGACGAATGCGTCAGCATAGTTCTTGTCCTGGACCGGATCGGCGGACGAGATGAAATCTTTCCCATCAGGCCCGAAAATCTTCAGGAGCGCAGCGGTGTCAGATTCCGTCGCCGCCCGGATCAGAGCGTCTGCTGCCGATTGAGGAGTAGCGAAGGAGTCCTGTGCAACGGTTGAGCCGGGAGCAGATTGTTTTTCCGTCGTGGACTGAGCCCTGGCTTGTATCAGCTGCAAGGGAAAGAAAGAAACCGTCAGCAACAAGCTGAACCGAGCGCTCAATGCAAAACCGACACGTGTGAACGTCATAGATGCGTTCCTCCTAACATTGACTGCATGAATCAGCGACGACGTCCGCCGCCCCCGCCTCCGCTCCTTGATCCGCCGCGCGATCCGCCGCCACTCATACTGGATGAACCGCGAGCGCTGCTGCTGCGCGCACTGCCTCCACTGGAGCCCCCGCCTCCGCCAAAGGCGCTGGAATTACGAGAGCCGCCGCCACTGGAAACGCTGCGGTCCCCGACTCGATCTCCGCCTCCTCCGCGATTTGCGCTCCCGCCACCGGCGTTGCGATTGCCGGCAGATCGGTCGCCGCCTCCAGCCTGGCGCCCGCCAGAATCCACACGGTCGCGGCCTGCGGCTTGCTGCGGACGATTGCCTGACGTTCGATCACCAACTCCCCCTTGCCTGTCTCCTCGTTGACCCTGGTCGCGCCGAGCGTTTGCTTGACGATTCGATAGCGAATCTCCGCGGGTTGAGCCGCCGAAGCGGTCGGCAGTACTTCGGTTCCCATACGGTGCACCGCCGCGATGCTGTGGATTGTGCTGCCACGTATTCCCGGAACGATTTGAGACATTGCTATTGCGGTTGACATTGCGATTGGAATTGTTCACAAAGTTGTTGTTGTTATTGATCGTCACATTGTTGTTTCCGCCCCAGCCTGCGTTCCATCCCCATCCGCCGCCCCAGGCAGCTCCCATGGCTATTCCAATGCCGAATGAGATTGCCATGCCGGCGGCGTAGTATCCGGGCGGTGGATAGGCAATGGGCGGATACGGATAAGGGGGTGCGCCATACACGACGGTCGGATTGTAGCTGGGAACGTACACAACTTCCGGACTCGCCTGCTGCACGACAATCACCTGTTTGTTTTCGACGACTTTCGTTTCCACTTTCTGCTGTTCAGTCGACTTGAGATTTCCGTTGTCCTGTGCCTTCTTGCGCATGCGCTGGACAGCGTCCATGACATCGTTTTGCTGTGCGAGGAATGCGTTACCCAGATCAGTGGTCCACTTGATGTTCTCGGCCAAGTACTTTGCGGCATCCGGGAGTAGCGCCAGAGCCTGGATGCTAGCATCCCAGTCCTGCTTCTTAGCCGCGTCTGCCAGCGCCTTGTCTTTCAGATTCTTGTTCTTCTCCAACCATTGCTGGAGTTGAACGACTTCAAGAGGATACGTGGAGGCAACCAGTACCTGACTCATTAGTTGATCAGGATACAGAGCGATCGGGGCCACCAGGGAATCGAGTTGATCCGCTGGAATCTTCGCCTCCGCTTGATCTTGCGCCATCGTGAGAGTAGGCGTTAGCAAGCTCACGTCTCCCGGTGTGAGGACAACCGCGCAAATCAGAGCGACAACGTTGCGGCTCACTCGATTGAAGAGTCCGGAGTGAAAGACTTGAAGCTGCATACGCCCTCCTTGTGGATAGCCTTCTGCATCCTACGCAACCTGGTCAGTGCGAAACGGCTCACAGGTCAGCAATCTTGGCAGAAACCCTCGCGCGGACCTCACAGACAAGGCTTGTTGACGTCGGTTCTGAAGCAAATCTCGCATCGGGGGTAGAAGAACGCAGCACCCTCAGGCTGATACTCTCGCGCAGCTGAGGAAGTTACGACTGACAAAAGTGACAGAACGTTCGCCGGGAATACAAAAGAGAAAAGTCAGGTGTCGTGACGCCCCAGCTCGAGTTAATGGAGGGCTCGAAGGTATGCAGGTGTTGAAGTGTCGCCGTATTGGAGACTCGCGGTGTCCCTCGACTCTGTGCGCTCGTTGTCCACCACTACACGTACCAGCACGGAGCACATGACGCCGGCGGTATAGTCCGCTCGCACTGTCGCGTCAATCGGGAACAGGTGCTGCTGATCTCCGCAGAACTTTATTGTGGTTTCACTTCCGCCATTCATGAATGTTACCGCCGTATTCTGCGTCACCCCACTCGGATCGGCCATAAAACCGCTGCTCACAGCGATCACCATACCTGTGATGCTGGTCGTGCCCCCTGGATTGGAAACGAAGCCAACGAAGTAATATCCACCGCAGCTCAAAGACGAGAAACACGCCGCCCACAGAGCGAAAATCTTAAGGCCTGCCACGACTACATCCTCAATTTAAGAGTCTAGTGAGCTTTTGGTTCTTTGAAGCCTGTCAGTCTTCTCAGAATGGGGCTCAGATGATTAGAAAAGTGCTTACGAGTCAGAAAGTTCTCAGTTCGGGGCTTCAGGACGAGGGATCATCCAATTCGATGCTCGACGCTAGGACTGTTGACAGTGGGAGGGATGTGACGCAGTAGCTACGCTAATCCGGGAACTGATTCAGAGCTAATCGATGTATGGAGTTCCAGATGAAGAAAAACCTGGCGTCTCTGGTGGTTGCAACTCTGATTTCTTCAGCGATGACGACCTCAGCTCAAATGAGCCAAGAGTTTCGTACTTTGGTCGTTAATGACACCTCGGGTAAAGTGGCTGTCCTGGAAGTGGGAGACAAGACCTACATCGACCTGAAGCGTCTTGCGCAGATTGGACATGGCTCGATCGCCTTTGAAGGGAATCGGATCGTGTTGACGCTCTCTTGTAACGAAACGAACAGTTCTGCAAGAACCGCGGAGGCCGAGCCCACTCCAACTACGAGGCTAAGCCGCGAGTTTGCAAAGGCGGCAATCGAAGAAATCTCGCTCATGAGGGAGTGGGCCAGCACGTTGGCCAATGCCGTTCAAAATGGGTATCCCGTCACAGACAACTGGGTAGCAAACTACCGGGCGCAAGCGCAAAGTGGTCTGGCAATGGCTTCGTCAGCGGTTTCGACCGACGCAGATCGAAATGCATTGGGACTGCTGCGCCATGAATTCGAATCCGTGCAGGAATGGAGCAACAAACTGCTGGAGGCGCGCAAATCGATGAATGCCGCGAAGTATGCGCTTTCTCCAAGCGAACTGCACAACGATCCGCTTTCACAGAAGATTGTTTCTTGCGGGCATTTCCTGGGACAGATGCTCGCAAGCGGAGACTTTCAAGATGACCCGTCATGCCACTGAGAGGGCAACGTGGCATGAACTGGACAGCTAGCTTGCCGGGCATTTGTTCGGCAAATGCTGTGTTCAAATCGAGGAACCTATGACAGTCAGTCGTGACCACTGGCAGATTTGGCAGTCCCGCCCGCATTAAAGCGCGACTACGATGCGATCGTATCGAACTATGGGCAATTCAGTTCCCGTAACGAGCATAAGCGGGCTCTGTCATTTTTGATACACGTCCACAAATCACAGCACTCAAGGTCCCTACACAATTGGCGAGTTCATGAAAGTAAGGGCCCGCAGCGGTTGCTTTTACTGCGTTGGACGAGTTCGCAGAGGCGCTGCTGCAAAACGGAAAGGATATAGCAATGACACCAGAGACTCAGAAACCTTCAATCTCATACATCGAGACAAAAGAGCAGAGGCGTCTGAATGAGGCTCGCGAAAAGGGAATTCCGTGGAAGAAATGGGGGCCTTACCTCAGTGAGCGACAGTGGGGTACGGTGCGTGAAGATTACAGCCGAGACGGGAATGCCTGGGATTACTTTAGCCATGATCAGTCCCGCTCTCGGGCTTATCGCTGGGGAGAGGACGGTTTGGCTGGCATCTCGGACGACAAGCAACAACTTTGTTTTGCCCTTGCACTGTGGAACGGCCGTGACCCCATTCTGAAGGAGCGCCTGTTCGGGTTGACCAACAGCGAAGGCAATCACGGCGAGGACGTCAAGGAATATTACTTTTACCTCGACAGCACGCCGACACACTCCTATATGAAGTATCTGTACAAGTATCCGCAACGGGAGTTTCCATATCGTGACTTGGTGGAGACGAACAAGCGGCGGTCGCGCGATGATTTTGAATATGAGCTACTCGACACTGGAATATTTGATGCGGATCGCTACTTCGATGTTTTTGTCGAGTACGCAAAGGCAGATCCAGAAGACGTTCTGATCAAGGTGACGGTTCACAACCGCGGTCCGGAGAAGGCAGAGCTTCACCTGCTTCCGACACTCTGGTTCCGCAACACCTGGTCGTGGGAAAAGGATGCGGGCAAGCCTTCATTGCGTGAGGTGGGAGGAGCGATCCTGGCGTCGGACAACCAGGTGGGCGACCGGACGCTGAGTTGCGATGGTCGTCCTGAGTTGCTTTTCACCGAAAATGAGTCCAACGCCAGCCGGCTTTGGGGGCAGGCGAATCCTTCGTTATATGTGAAGGACGCATTTCATGAGTACCTCATCTCCAGCAGGGAAGATGCGGTGAATCCGGACAGGGTAGGCACCAAGGCGGCGGCGCTCTACCGCCTGGAAGTGCCTGCGGGAGGCAGTGAGGTCGTTCGATTGCGACTCAGCGCGAAACCTGCTGCTGACGCATTTAGCACGTTCGACAAGATCTTTGCTGCTCGCCTCGCTGACGCAGACGAGTTTTACGAGCGCATTACGCCCGGTGCGTTGAGCGAAGACGAACGCCGCGTGCATCGGCAGGCCTTAGCGGGAATGTTGTGGAGCAAGCAGTATTACTACTTCGACGTCGACAAATGGCTGGAGGAACATGAGGCTCATCCGCTGACGGGCAGCTCTCACCGCGAGGCCCGGAACACAGAATGGTTCCACATGCTCAACCGGGACATCATTTCCATGCCCGACAAATGGGAGTATCCGTGGTACGCAGCATGGGACTTGGCCTTTCACACGATCGCGCTTTCGTTAGTCGATTTCGATTTTGCCAAGGATCAGCTTCTGCTGATGCTGAGGAATTTGTATTCACATCCCAACGGGCAGATCCCTGCCTACGAATGGAACTTCAGCGATGTGAATCCGCCGGTTCACGCCTGGGCAACTTTATTCCTCTACAACATCGAGAAAGAGTTGGGACGGTCGGATCTCCGATTCCTGGAGCGATCCTTCCAAGGCTTGATGCAGAACTTCAATTGGTGGGTGAATCGCAAGGATCCGTCTGGTAAGAATGTCTTCGCGGGTGGTTTCCTCGGGCTGGACAACATTGGCGTCTTCGATCGCAGTGCTCCGCTCCCGACCGGTGGCCACCTGGACCAGGCAGACGGCACGGCATGGATGGCTTTCTACTGCCAATGCATGCTGGAGATTGCGCTTGTTTTGACTGAGTACGATTCAATGTATGAAGACATTGCCTTCCGGTTCCTTGAGCATTTCCTCTGGATTACCTACGCCATGGATCGCATCGGCGACCAGCGTGACGAAATGTGGGATGAGCAGGACGGCTTCTTTTACGACCTGCTCCATTTGCCGAATGGCGATGCCATGCGCCTAAAAGTCCGCTCCCTGGTCGGTTTGCTACCCCTGTGCGCATCCACTGTCCTGGAAGAAACAGGCATTCTGGCTAAAAGTCCACGGGCAATGGAACTGGTCGAAACTTTCAAGAAGCGACATCCTGAGTTGCTGAAGCACATTGCTCCTGCCGATGGGAACTTCGTCGGATACGCTCGTCGGCGATTGATGTCAGTTTGCAACAAGAAAAAGATCGAGCAGATTTTACTTTACATGCTGGACGAAAACGAGTTCTTCGGACCCTACGGGATACGTTCTCTCTCAAAATACCATCTGGAGCATCCGTTCCTGTTCAATCTCAGTGGGCAAGAATACAGAGTCCAATACTTGCCTGCGGAGTCGAACACTGGAATGTTCGGCGGCAATTCAAACTGGCGGGGACCGGTCTGGATGCCGGTGAACGGTCTATTACTCCGGGGTTTGTTGAACCTGTATCAATTCTACGGCGATGATTTCAAGGTCGAATGCCCTACAGGCTCGGGAAAATATATGACCTTGTATGAGGTCGCACAGGAGCTCGCCCGTAGGCTGTCGAGCATATTTCTGCGTGATGCCAACGGCAACCGTCCAGTTTACGGAGGATCCAAGAAGTTTCAGGAGGACCCGCACTGGAAAGACTACATTCTGTTCTATGAGTATTTCCATGGAGACAACGGTGCCGGACTCGGGGCCAGCCATCAGACAGGATGGACAGGAACAATCGCTCGTGTCCTTGATCTGTTCGCTCGCGGGAGCGCGGCAGATTGGCTAAAAGTCTCCAAGAGTGATCTCGCCGGTCGGATGACTCGTCAGCAGGTTGCGGGATAGTTGTCGGAGCCAGCTGTTCTGTAGTGGCGAAGAGACCTGAGCGATGACAATCGAATCTTGCGGTGCGATCAGGTGGGGCAAATTAGCTCGTCCGAGTCTGCCTGCCCTCCAGTGGCTCCCTCAATACAACAAGGGCTGGCCGTGCTCCGATGCTGTGCCGAGGGTTGACCTTAGCTGCCTATGCGATTCCGGTCTCGGTAGCCTATGCGTCCCTTGCGGGCTACCGCAGCAGGCAGGCCTTTGCTGCTATCTGCTGGAAGGGGCCGTGCATGTCGCGTTCGGGACCTCCCGGCACTTAGCCATCGGGCTCACCTGATATGCAGCGTTCAAATTCTGTTACAAATCCGCGTCGTTTGCTGCCTGGAGATTGGGAAGAGGCTTGCCAGATTCTATTGCAAGGCAACCGGCAATTCGCAGCAATGAATGCCCGCGTTCTGCAAAAGAAGGAAGAGGGCAATGGAGACGCGAAAAGCTCCGTGGTCGATATCCCTGTCGGAAAAGCCTTCGCGCAGACTCCCTTTGCGGCCGTGTTGGGATGCGCGGACGCGCGCGTGCCTCCGGAAATCGTCTTCGGCAAAAGCTCAAACGAACTTTTCGTGGTGCGGGTTGCGGGAAACGTTCTGGGGCAGGAATGTCTGGGAAGCCTGCGGTACGCGGTCAGACACTTCTCAGAGACGCTCAAGCTCGTAGTCGTGCTCGCACATGCGAACTGTGGCGCAGTCAGCGAAGCGGT
This sequence comes from Candidatus Sulfotelmatobacter sp., assembly GCA_035695545.1. GTDB lineage: Bacteria > Acidobacteriota > Terriglobia > Terriglobales > Acidobacteriaceae > Sulfotelmatobacter. The sequence goes on from DASRRV010000238.1 coordinate 12,038, forward strand.
GAACGCGTATCTCGATCCGAGGCGCTATATCGACCTGGCGACCGATTATTCCGTGCGACGCATTGAGGAACAGATCCTGGTTGCTGTGCGGGTCGCGGCGCTTAGCCTCGAGTCATTGTACGGCTCGAACGTGACTCGGCAGCCCGGCTGTCGCGCCGCATTGCACGAGGCCGCAGTGGTCCTGAATGCCTGCTGGAGCGCTTACTGCCTGGAACAGGAGTTTCGCGAGACATCTCTCCATCCCAAGGTCGTATTTGGTACCTACGATCTTATAAGCTGTCGCGTGCGACTCCCGCTCTCATCCCGAGGCCAGATTTCGGCCGAAGAAAGCGGGCTCTTTCCACCGCCATATGACGCCAAGGGATTTCGGCATCTCTCACTGAAGATATGCCAGGGCCGGCTCATCCAGAGTCTACTGAAACCAGCTCACAAACGTTCGGCGTGAGGCCAAGCTGTCATTCTTTACAGTTCATAGAGAGCATCATATCGCCAATGATAACCACAAAGTCTAGCGTGTAGAGAGGCTAGAGCAGATAGCGAGCTGAGGTATACCTGAGGAGGAGCACGATGTCTCATAACAATCTCTATAGGTCGGTTGCACTTGCTGGAGTACTGTTGTACAGCTATACGATGATTGCCGCCGACAGCAAACTTCGAGTTAAGGTAGAGCCGCCCCAAGCGTACATCTTTGTCGACGGACTTCCAGTTGGTGACGGAACCCGAACGGTCAAGGTGCCCTCAGGTACACATAGCGTCGGCGTGTACAACTACGGGTTTACCTCCCAGGTTAAGGAGGTCAATGTGGAGTCGGGAACGATAACGGCCGTCGAATTTAAACTCGATCCCGTTACTGGAGATGTGAAGGGGCCGTGGGGGCGAATCCAGGTCGAGTCTGCCTCGCGTGCCGCAGTACTGCTGAATGGCAAAACTCCCGACTATTTCGTTGGCCATGGAGATGAGTTTAATCATGGTCGTCAGTTTCTGCCGTGCTGCGTACAACAACTTATCGTGCCTCCCGGATCGTACCCAGTTACGCTCATGTTAAAAGACAAGGTTCTTTGGTCAGGCACCGTAAAAGTAAACGCAAACGAACGAGTGATCATCAACGCGGCGAATGGCAGTCAAAGAGTGAAACCGTGGGTCCAGGGCAGTGAGATCGGTTCGTCGCCGCGATTCAAAGCCGGGACGGCGAGTGCCACCGTTGCCGTCGCACCGGTAAGTGCGAGCCTGGCCGCCACGCCGGGCCAGATTAATTGCGGAGATACTGCTCACTTAAATTACACGACTGCAGAGACAGTGGAGAGAAGCATCACGTCGGGGACAGAGGCTGCGAAGCAGTCAGCACCGTCAGGCGAGGTCGCATACCAACCTACGCAGACCACCACATACACGTTGCAGGCTTCCGGTCCCGGTGGAACCGTAGCCTCTGACGCGACCGTCAATGTGAATACCGCTGTCCAGAGCTCCCTACAGGCGTCACCGGCTGAGATTCGTTATCGTCGTATCGGAGACAAAGTCATCGAGCAAGGGACATCTAACGTAGCTTGGACCGTGTCTAATGCCAGTACGGTCTCCATAGATCCACTGGGGAGTGTGGGGACAAGTGACACACGCTCGGTAAAAGCCGAGCCGAAGCAGCAGACCGAAGGATCTGTGAACGAAGTGCAGACCTACACCTTAACCGCCAAGAACATTTGTGGGGGGTCGGATACGCAGACTGCATCGCTTCGAATCGTGGGCTCCATCGAACCGATACCCGCCGTTCCGTTGGCAAGCGTCTTCTTCCCAACCGGTTACCCCGACAAGCGGCATCCAGACCAAGGACTCCTTGAGAGCCAGCAGCAGGTGCTGGCGCAAACTGCAGCCGGGTTCAAGGCTTACCTCGAGTATGACCCGGACGCTCGACTCAGCGTTCTTGGTAACACCGACGAAAGAGACTCGAGCGCTCGGAACAACCCGTTAAGCGAGCGGCGCGCAGAGCGTGTGAAGAAGTATCTGGTCTCGCAGGGTGTTCCCGAAGGTAAGATCGAAACGGTTGCCCAAGGGAAGGATCATTTGCTCGACGCGGCCACGGTCAAAACGTTGCACGAGCAAAATCCAAACAAGCCTCCCAAATCTCTGGGGACCTTTCAAGACTTGATATGGGCCTACAATCGGCGAGCAGATTTGGTATTGCTCCCGAAGGGAGCCCAATCCACTCAATATTTCCCTGGAACAGTTGCGGAGTCCAAACTGCTCTTTAACAGTGAATGGCCCGGGGGCAAAGACATCGTTACTCTAGCGGCAGAAAAAGAAGCGCTCCCGGTTAATTCATCGCCGCCCGACAATAAATAACTGATGACCGGTACGGCATCAGGGCTCTCCAGGGCGGCGCGTCTCTATTTCTTGGTTTCCTCGCTCAGCCGCAAGGCGATCATTTGCCGAGTGACTGAAGCAGGCTTGTCAGATTGAGCGGCACGATGCGAATGATACCTCCGCGCGGAGCATCGAGATCAGAGATCAGCAAGAACGAGATCGAAAGGGCCAAGGGTAGGACAAGAAATAGATGAGAGCCCGTCCGATATGCGCCGTACCCAAGTATCAGGTTGCAGAGGACAGCGATGCTTATCATCATGTCCCATGCGGCGGCTGGAATGCGATTCCACCAAGCGGCCTGAGTGTACGCCCGGTCATTCAGTACGTCATTCATTCCTGAGACCGCAAGCGCGACAACTGGCGTTGGGGCTGCCTCAGTCCCTTCGATAGTCGTCCATAGTTCTGTCTCAAGCTGATTGGTGACAGCGTTAATCTGCTGAAGGCGAGATTCGTTGCGGGTCTCGTAAAATGCTACGCGCTGGCGCAAATAGTCTATGAGCAACCGACGTATCCTATCCGCATCTTTTGACGGGAGGAGACCAGCGCGAGCATATTCCGTGCCGATCGCGTTCGCTTCCTCGGCCTCATAGTTCTTGCGCTGATCATATCGGCTGATGGCCATGGAGAAGCTGAACGCGACGATCAGTCCCAACAACGTCAAAGTCGCAGCTTCCAACGTGGCCCAGTCCTTTCTCTCCTCTTCCTCCACAGGGCGCAGCTTCTTGCGCGCCAACACACCTACCTGCGCTGATAACCATAGTCCGACCAGAGATACTATGAAGATGGCAAATGGAAAGTCTCTTAGCGGTGCGAGCATGTGTGTTATTCCTGGTGTCAAGCACGGCTCAACAAATCGTCCAGCCTCATTCTAGTTAGGCCTCTCATGCACGAGTATTGCCAGCCTACAGAGATGCTGTTGAAATTCCCTCCATATCGGATGTATGCACCGCGGGTTGTAGCTCAATTTCAAAGACTGATGCTTGCTCATGGGAAGTGAAACAGTACCACCAATGCGAGTGTTTCTCTGCAGAGAATTCCGATTTGTTATCCCGTTCAGCTTTGTGCGGCCTCCCACCCAGAAATTGCCGTCGCGAGAAGCCCAAAACCTCGGTTTCATATCGTAGCCAAGGTGCCCCTCGAACGCACCGATTGAGCTTTGAGTTTGGAGGTTCGTGCCGGGTGAAAATTGATTGTGCGAGAAGAACTCGCGATTGCTTGTAACGAACCATACGGCCGCATAACTGTCGAGCACCCAGTGACGCCAGCGCCGGGAGAGACCGGCTTCGGGCCTTGAACGCCCATCGATTGGCGCCATAATTAATGAGCTTTGTCGGATCGTATTGCCCTGTTGAAACAACCACCCGGACACTCAGACCTACAATGGTCTTTTGCTTCCATTTGAGGAAGTCCGCCCAGTGTCGGTTGTCGTTGCTCCAATTCAAAGTTCCACACTTATGTCCACTTTATGACGACAGCTGTAAGATCGTCCTGTTCTTTGGTTCCGTTCGGCTCGCTCTTCAGTTCAGCATTCTGGTAAGGCTCGGATCTAATCTGATCTGATCTGTTCTGTGTGTCGCTCATAGGCAGATCGTGCGTTAGTCCTGGAATGAACTGAAAAGCACAACCACCGACCGTGCCTCCACCTGATAGACATTCCCTGAGAGTCGAGGCGCCATTCTCCAGTCGACGATGTCTTCCGGAGACTCCAAAGCCGTATCGATCCAGCGTTGCCAACTGGATTCGTGTTTGCCGCTCAAGGGAGGCAACTCAAACTGAAGCGGTTCCCAGTAAGCATTCAGGATGAAGTGGATGAGGAGCTTCTCTTTCTTGATCTCCGCTCCGAACGCTATGCTGTGCGAACAATCGCCCCAATCCGGCCGCAATAAGTTCACGCCGTGCCAGGCCTTATTTGCATCCTTGATCAACTGGGCCAGGCTCTTGCGCTGGCGCTGTGCATCTTCATTTCGCAACACTCTGCGGGAGATCAGCAGTTTGACGAAGCGGTGGACGTCGGCATGCTTCTTGAGCAGGCCCCAGTGGAACCAATTCGACTCATCATCGTGACAGTAGTTGTTGTTGTTCCCCGACTGCGTACGACGCACTTCATCGCCCATCAGAATCATTGGCAGGCCGAGTGAAAGAAGGGTAGCCGTAAGAAAGTTCTTAACCTGCCTGTTCCGCAGCTTTTCGATTGTGGGATCATCGGTTGGGCCTTCGACACCGCAGTTCCAACTCCGGTTGTCGTTTGCCCCGTCGCGGTTGTTCTCGCCGTTCGATTCGTTGTGTTTGTCGTTGTACGAAACGAGATCGTTTAACGTGAATCCATCGTGGCAAGTGGTGAAGTTCACGCTTTGTTCGGCTTCCCGTTGTTCGTGAGCGTAGATTTCTGGACTTCCAATGAGCCGGTCGGCAATGCGCTTGACGGTCCCGCACTCTCCGCGAAAAAAGCTGCGGAAATCATCTCTGAATCGTCCGTTCCATTCCATCCAGCTGTCACCGATGAAGCTGCCGACTTGGTAGAGTCCGGCTGCATCCCAGGCTTCGGCAATCAACTTCGTGCCGGCGAGAACAGGGTCCGACTCAATGTCCCAAAGTACTGGTGGAGTAGCCATACACTGACCCGAACTATCGCGCGAGAGAATTGACGCGAGATCGAAACGGAAACCGTCCACGTGCATCTCCTGAACCCAGTAACGAAGGCTGTCAAGGATCATCCGGCGCACGATGGGATGATTGGCGTTGAGAGTGTTTCCGCAACCGCTGTAGTCGGCATTGCGCGAAGGGTCCTGGTCCAGAATGTAGTACGCGGCATTATCCAGCCCACGAAAGCACAGCGTCGGCCCGTCTGCGGCGCCTTCTGAAGTATGGTTGAATACGACGTCGAGAATCACTTCAATCCCGGCGCGGTGGAGCGCCTTGGCCAGATCACGGAATTCGTCTGTCGGCCCCTGTGGATGCGGTCGCGAACTGTACGCCCGATGGGGCGAAAAGAATGACACGGGCTGATAGCCCCAGTAGTTCACTAGGCCGGGTGGGCAGTCCGAAGCATCGAACTGAAATACTGGTAGCAGCTCAACGGCTGTTATACCGAGATCCTGAAGATACGGAATCTTTTCGATCAATCCCGCATATGTGCCGCGGAGTCCTTCCGCTACTCCTGAATTGGAATGGCGAGTGAACCCCTTCACGTGCATCTCATAGAGAACCGTCCGCACGGAGGGCGTGCGCAGGGGAGCGTCGCCTTCCCAGTCATAGGTGCTTGTATCAATGACAGCGCTCTTCATCGCCGTCTCAAGGTTCGGGCCTGGTCGGCGGGCGGCTTCTCGCCAATAGTTTCGGGGAACGACGACTTCGCGGCCATATGGATCCAGCAGTACTTTTTCGGAATCGAAACGAAATCCCTTTGCGGAATCGGATGGCCCGTACGCCCTGTACGCATAAATCTGTCTCGGCTGTGCTTCTGGTACGAAGACATGCCAATAGTGATAGGTGCGATTGTTATATGGATCGAGCTGTATGGTGCGAGCCGGGCGAGCGTCGTCCTCAGTGTCGAAGAACAGTAGCTCAATGCGCGAGGCGTGGCGAGAGAAAACGCTGAAGTTGACGCCATTTGGATATACTGTGGCGCCAAGCGGGGAACTCTGGCCCCAGCTCTTGCTGAGGTCGCGTTTCCAAGGCATTGAACTCGGGTGGCCCACAGCTATCGGTGCATTTGTGGATACGTGGCGCACTGATCTGCTTCTTTCTTGACCGCTCGATATCGCTGAATCAATGCCTTTGTGGAGCCGTCACCGTCGAAGATTAATTCTTCCGAGCTCTCAAGCTGCGGCATGATGTTCTGCGCCAATTCCTTGCCGAGCTGTACTCCCCATTGATCGAATGGGTTGATATTCCAAATTACCCCCTGCGTGTGAACGCTATGTTCGTACAGAGCAATCAGCTTCCCCAGCGTCTCCGGCGTCAGCTTTTGAGCAAGGATGGTATTTGACGGCCGGTTGCCATCGACTACCCTGTGCGGGACCAGCCATTCCGGTGTGCCCTCGGCCTTTACCTGCTCCGGGGTTTTGCCAAACGCCAGTGCCGCACTTTGAGCTAAAGCGTTGGCGATGAGCATCTCGTGATGTCGGCCGAGTGGGTGGATGGGCTCTACAAATGCGATGAAGTCGCAGGGGATGAGCCGAGTTCCTTGATGTAACAACTGGAAGAACGAATGCTGGCCGTTCGTACCCGCCTCGCCCCAACACACGGGGCTGGTCTGCTGGGTGACTTCGGTGCCGATGAGCGTTACGCTTTTGCCGTTGCTCTCCATGGTTAGCTGTTGCAAATAGCTGGGCAAGCGCTGAAGGTACTGCTCATATGGCACTACCGCAAAACTTGAAGAGCCGCACAGGTTGTTGTACCAGATGCTCAACAAGCCCATGAGCACGGGCAAGTTGCGCTCGAATGGCGTTGTCAGGTAATGCATGTCCATTTCGTGAAAGCCGTCGAGCATCGACGCAAATTTCTGTGAGCCAAGGGCAAGCATGGTAGGCAAGCCGACAGCCGAGCACACGGAGTATCGTCCACCGGTCCAATTCCAAAACTCAAAGATGTTTCCTGACTCAATGCCAAACTGTGCTGCCTCGGCCACGTTTGCAGACACAGCTACGAAGTGCTTTGCTAGCGATTTGCGGTCGCCAGAAACTCGGGGCATCAACCATTCCCGAGCCGCTTTAGCATTAGCGATCGTTTCTGCAGTGTTGAAACTTTTCGAAGAGACCACAAAGAGTGTTTCCGCCGGATCGAGATCGCGCACGCCTTCCACAAAATCAGTGCCGTCCACATTAGCAATGAAGCGGAACACCAGCGATGGATCTGCATAATGCTTTAGTGCTTCGATCGTCAGCAGGGGGCCTAGGTAAGAGCCACCGATCCCTATGTTTACGACGTTTCGAATCTGTCGTCCCGTATAGCCCTTCCACTCTCCACTTCGAACGCGATTGCAGAAATGGCCCATTCGCTCGAGCACGGCGTGAACCTGTGGGACTACATTCACGCCGTCGACATAGATGGATGTGCCTTTCGATGCCCGTAACGCCACGTGCAATGCGGGGCGCGCTTCTGTGATATTCACCTTTTCCCCGCGGAACATGGCGTCAATCCTGGACTGCAGCCCGGACTCATCCGCCAGTTCTAATAGGAGCTTGAGCGTCTGGTAGTTAATCCGGTTTTTCGAATAGTCCAGGTAAAGGCCAGCACCTTCTGCGGTCATCCGCTGTCCCCGCAGTGGATCATTGGCGAATAGGCCGCGAAGATGGACCCCCCTTATCTTCTTATAGTGGGCTTCTAGCGCCTTCCACGCAGGGCGCTTTGACTGCAGTGGTTTGGTAAAACTCCATGCACGCGTTGCCATAGGGGTCTCCTCTCAGTCACCTGAACAAGTGTTTAGGAGGAAGGACACCGAATGCCGCTCGTGCGCCTTGCCAGCCAGAAATGTTCTATTTACCAACTTCGCTGTACTCATGTTCTCGATCCTTTGCAGTGGCTAATCCATCTCAATACAGCCTCACGCCGTCATGCGGCTTTCCGCATAGGTACAGGGACATCCGGGGTGAGGCGGCCCCAGGCTGTCGCCGCCATGGCGATCGTGACGGTCTGAAAAATCGCATACGCGGTGGCAGACGTAATCGCAGCCGTGCCGGGGAAGCTTGCCGTCGCAATCACGAGACTCACACCGACGTTGCGAACGCATGTCGTCACGATCATGCTCTTGCCAGTCTCGCTCTGTGGCCGCCTTGTCACGAGCGAGCCTGCCAGTAACGTCGCCAAGACCAGACACATCATGCCGATGTAACCCCTTAAATGAATCTCCGCCAACGTCTGAAATTGAACGGAGATAATAACTATCAGCAAGAGAAGATTGAGGCCGAGACTCAAAGCCGTGGCGGGTGTCTTCAATCTCTCAGCCAACAGCGGACGTGTGTCTCTGATCCAAAGCCCAACACACAATGGCAAGAGCTGCGCGCCGAGCAGGGTGCCTATCATCTTCAAGATGTTGATCTTCACCTCCGTATGTGCAACTGCCAGGGGTAGCAGAAATCCGAGCAGCACGGGTGCGAGTATCGCTGACGACGCTGATAGAACGACCATCAGTCCGACCGCGAGGCTCACATCGCCTTTGGCAATCGATGTGAAAGGCGGAGCATACGGCGCCCCAGGGCAAACCGCGGCACCCAGAAATCCTGCAGCAACCATCGGACTAGCATGAAAAACTAGCAGTAAACCGAGAGCTGCTCCCGGCACGATGACGTAGTTTGCCAAAAAAGCCCGAGACAACAGGTCCCACTGCTTGCCGACGGACAGGACATCCGAGGCTCTGACCCCGAGCCCGAGACTGACCATCATTTCGATCAACGTGACCGCCGCGAGTAGGTTTACGAGCTGGACCACCCCCATCGTAAGTCTCCTACCGTGAAGCCCTTGTCGATAACCTGGCGTCCTCGCCACGGGACGCCTCGAGACTCGCCAATGAACGGACGCGCCCCCAAGCAACATCAATCACAGGTTAGGAGCAGGGGAACGCTAGGGACTACTGACAGAAGTTACAGACATATAGTTTGAAATGAATGTCCTGGGCAACTTTTCCGGCGCGGCGAGCCTCGTTGCAATCCCGAGCGGTAGTCTCTTGTTCGGTACCTACTGACTCTGCATGGGGACATCAGAACTTAAAACCCAACGAGAGCACGACCGTGGGATCAGTCCACCCCGCATTGAAGACATAGGCTGTGAAATCCATGTTCTTCCTCGAGACGCCGATCAATACGCCGCGCTGAATGTCAAGACTCGTGCTGTAAGCCTTTGTGCGCTGTGCCGCTAGGCCAACGCGCCACCATTCCGTGGGTGAATAGCTCAACTCCATCCAACTATAGAAGAAGCTCCCGGCGTGGTCTCTCAGGTCAAATACATATTCGCCTTCGGTGGAAAGCTCGACGTTCTTCCATGACAGCGCGGCCCTATATCCAGGAGCGATACCTGCGGTATTCCCCAGAACGCCCCCGATCATAGGCGTGACTTCTAAGACGATATTGTCTCCGCGAGTGAAGTTGTAGCCGAACCATAACGAACCTGTGTCCTTATCCTCATAGTTGTAACGGGCGG
>DASRRV010000239.1:0-7902 GCA_035695545.1 Candidatus Sulfotelmatobacter sp.
TGACCGCAACTGAGATCGTTGCCTGATGAACGTCCATGCCAATATACTTTGCTTGGTTCACAACGGCGCTCCTTTCGGTAGGTGGTGATGCGAACGATCAAAACCTACCGCAAAGTGGGCGCCTTTTATATTGCGTGATAAGGCCTGTTACCAACAGTTATCACGCAGAGACGTATCATGGTGGCTTAAATCTCCCTGGCCACCATCGGTGACTTGAGTAGTCTTACCCCTGCGTTAAAGCGAAACTCGGATTCTGCGCCAGGAATTCGATTGAGTCCGTCCCGGTCTGAAATGCTTGCCAGATAGTGCGCGCGCTGCGGCGCAGGGCCCCACCGGGCGCGACCCGGCAAGATCGCGCCCAGAGAAGTTCCGCTTCAGATACTGCGGCCTTCGTTAGTGGTGAGCCTCGAAGGGTTGCGGGTCACCCAAGCGTCCGTCAGACCAGGCGACGTAAAAGGTGTTATTCACGTGCTTGCCCGTACCCGTGACAATATAGTTGTCGGTGTAATCGCCAAAGTTGGGGACGATGTCGGAGCTGACGGCAAGCCAGTCGGAAGAGACGTCGGTGACGCGGCTATTGGAGGGCGTGCTCGCAGTGCGAGGATCCACACCGAGCGCCGCGAACACGTCGGTGATTGCTGAATTGGGGTTCAGCCGTCGATCATACCACGAGACACTGAGCCGACCGTTGCTGTCCGCATACCGAACCGCCGGTAAGAAGTGTAGGGCGCTCGTTCCGTCGTTGTTGAGCCTAACTGGCGCCGACTGCACTGCGGTGAGGCTGCCCAAGTTAAAGCTCTGCATTAGGACGTCGCCTAATGGATTGGTTCTGGCATCGTTCCAAACGATGCTCACTGTTCCTGCCGTGTCGCTGACCGCAATGCGCGGGAAGTCGTTACTGGGGAAACGATTGTAGCCAGGGACGAGCGTCGCGACCGTGGAAACGATGTTGACCGCAGCCTGGCTGAACGGTGGCGCGCAGGGCGACGGGGAAGTGGACGTGAGGCAACTTCCAGAGACGTGGACCAGCACATCCTTCGTAAGCATAACCGCGCAGGGGCCGAAGCTGCTCTGATTAGTAGCCCAGTTGAACTCGAATGCCACATAAACGTCGCCGCTGCCCGGATCCACCGCCGGGTAGGCCCCCTCTTGTTCGCAGAAATTAGCATTGTTAGCCGACACGACAAGATACGGCGGAACGGCGGCAGGGGTGGAAAAATCGAAACCGGAGCCGTTGAAGCAGGTCGGGTTTGCCGGGTTGACCGTGAGATCGCACGCGGCAAGCTCGATCTGGCCCGCACCATCGGCGTCGGTGAAACCGAATTCGGTGTACGACACATACAATTTGCCTCGTGCGGCATCGATGGACATGAAGTCCTTGTCCAAGAAGCTGCAGGCGGTGAAACCCGGGAAGGGCATGATACAGTCGCTGCTTATGCCGGCGACAATCGGCTGGCCGCAGCCCAGCGTGGCTGTGGAACCGCTGCCAACGACTTCGCAGGCGGTAACGGAGATCGCGTTCTGAGGAACATTGAAGGGAACGAAGATGCTGCTGATGTAGAAGTAGGTGTTGCCTCCCACCTGATAAACTTCAACACTCGGATCGCCCTCGGTCAGGCTGGTTGCGCAGTTTAGGTTGGGCAAGCCACCCAGGTCAGTGAAGGTCTGTCCGCCGTCGTTGGAGAAAGCGAAGCCAGTCAACTCCTCCTTATTCATGGGCGAACCACAGGCTGCAAAGAAGCCCGTGGCATCATTCCAGGCTTCCACAACGTACGGTCCAGCAGCGGCAATCGAAGTCTCCGATTGCCCGAAGGCCCGCACTCCGGAAGGGGAGATGTCTTCGGCAAGATTGGCGGCGTTCACGTTCGGGATGAACCCGCCCTTGGGGGTCTTTTGTGGACCGAACGGTGTACCGGAGAGGTTTGGTGCGAGCAGGCCGGCAAGCGGCGACGCGCCGTTGTGTTGTGGGCCAAAGCAGTACATCTGCATGCCGGATGACCCTTGCATCTGTGTGCCTAGTTTCTGGCACAGCGGATTTCTCTTTGAGTTGGGTACGAATTGGGCATATGCCATCGCGGGGACAAGGGTTACAAACACCATTGCCGCGAAGCCGACGAGAAGCAGGCGGTACAAAACGGTCTTCGTTTGTTCGCGCATCGGGTTGCCTCCTTTGGGCATTTCGTAGAGATCGGTTCGCTGGATTTATTTGATTGGACTAGGAACTGAGTTTGGTTCAGTCGGACCGCGCAATTCAGGAAGGGAAGGTTGGTGGTACGGCTGAGCAACGTAAATATATTCTTATTGATTTTATTGTCAACACAAATCAGAGTACTTGGGAAAACCTCTGTGGAAAATGAGCCATTTGCTCTACTAACAGCGACTCTCCAGGAAACAAACCTTAAGTCGTTTTTCCTTCCGTCATTTACGGCGCAAACCGCCGTTATCTGCTCGAAGGTAATTCGATTAAATGACGCCGCTGGTAGAAGAACCTTTAAGCGCCTACGAATGCTAATTCTTGGAAATAGCGACAGCCTATTCCATTTGAAAGGGTTGTCACGGTAACCCGCCGGAATCGTCGCATTCTGAGATTGATGGTGATAATCCCCCTGTTATCGACATCTATAGAGCCGGACTCAAGTTTCCGAGCGCAAAGTTTAAGTAAAGGACAGAATTGCCTGCGCTACTAAACCGCCGGTGTATTACAATCTCGGTGCTAAAAGCACATAAATATCTATTGCTGACAATCGCGTTTGGCGCCGACCTGGGCAGCATCCCGTTCGCGCAAACCAGCGCCACCCCTGATTTTTCCGGCACATGGAAACTGAATCTCGCGAAGAGCACAAAGAAAACCCACCACGGCGTTCCGACACCATCACGGTCACGATACGTGCCTCAATTTTTGTGACAACAGGCAGGATCATTGGAAAGGAGTCTATGAAAGTGAATGCCGTCGCATTAAAGGTTTCAGCGAAGTGGTTCGCGATCCTGCTCGGAATGGTCTCATTGGTGGGCGCCGGCACATGTCGCGCTCAAATTACACCTTCTAAACGCAGTTCGGACGCACTGGCGAGTAATAATACGCATGAAAACGTGGCCACCGCTGCTGCTTCTGCCCCCGTGGTCGCTGACCAGGCAATTGCTTCAGACGCTGAGGCACCCGCAGTTCCTCAAGTGGGTTTACCTCCTGATGACAGCGGCTGGCACGTCGTCGTTGCTCCGTATCTCTGGTTTCCCGGCGTCTACGGAACAGTGGGCGCACGGAACCGCGATGTAAGCGTTCATGCGACACCGGGCGATCTTCTTTCGAATTTTCGTTTCGGACTGATGGGCCTCGTAGACACTCGCTACAAACGAGTCGTCCTCCCGCTGGACATGATGTGGGTCAGGCTGGAAGACGACAAAGCGCTTCCGTTCCCCGGTCTCGAAGAGATTACGGCCAAGTTGAAGGGAAGCGAGTTCATCCTCACTCCCAAGATCGGCTACCGCTTGATCGATTCGGAAGTGATTAAGATTGACGCGCTTGCCGGATTCCGTTATTGGCATTTTGGGGAAAGCCTTAGATTTTCCCCCTCCGTCGCGGGCCTGAACTTCTCAGACTCGCAGGATTGGGTCGATCCGCTGGTCGGTGGACGGATTTTAGGGAAACTCTCGCCCAAGTTCGAAGTTTCGATTGGTGGTGACGTTGGCGGATGGGGTGCGGGCTCCCAACTGGATTATCAGGTGGCCGGCCTCCTCGGCTACAGGATGAAACCGGCTGTCGCCCTCCAGATCGGTTATCGGTATCTCGACGTCAACTACCGCAGCGGCGGCACCATCATCGACGTCGCAACCCACGGCCCGGTCATGGGCGTAACCATCACCCTCAAATAAGAGACGCCATGTAACTAGACCAAGCAGAAGCCAAGCAGCGCTTCAACAGAGCGGATCGAAATCTCCAGGCTTCGGCGAAGCGAGGCATGCGGCATCCGGAAGATAGGTGGGATAACGCCGTGTGGCGAGCATACGGGTATAGCGTCAACTGACTTTTAAGGTGCAGCGGAAAGCTCATTACACCGTCAGGCTCAATTTTACGCTTCCCAGCTATTGATTCCGGCAGCTTGAAATCGACTGTGCTACCGTGAACCGGAATCCTCATGTGCTTATCGATGTTGCACAGTTTGTTCAGCTGCCACAGAAGATGGCTCTCCACGGTTGACTTATCTTTTCCGTGATACGGTTGCAGAGACTTGATGATTTTCGCAGCCTCGGCAGGCACGCCTCGCGTTTGGCTTGCGAAACGTTTGTCATTGCGCTTGTCAAGAATAGGGAATTGAGTGCACAAAGGGTATGAGAGCTTATTGCTGGCAAGAGACCATACGAGATGGTCGAGAGCGGCGCGGAGGCAGTTGAAAACGTCACCAGCTATGAGCGAGAGTTTTTCGGGAGGGTCCTTTAGGACGATGCGCATCCGATACAGTTGATTGATTGTGTCTGCTTGGCCTTCAAATTTACAAGGGTTAGAGGCGTGGTACTCGCGCAATCCTTCCGCGAGAGCGTCAAGGTGTTCTTTTGCTCTCGCAGTCTTAAGATACGGGTCCGCCAGGTTCATTTCGTTCTTTCTAGTTGCTAAAAGCGCTCGCGAGTTTCTTCATGGCCGCTTGCGTTTCCGCTGACGTGGTTTTGATGTAGTGGCGCTGCGTCGTAACAACCGCGGCGTGCCTCAGAATTTTCTGTATCACGGAATCATCTACACCGAGGCGATTCAGATTCGAAGCAAGACCACGGCGAAATGCGTGCCATCCGTGCCAGGGAATTTTCGCTTTTGCGAGAGCCGGTATGATGTCGCGTCGGGTGACGTTCATCAAAACGAGCGGGCGACCTGTCCCACCTGAAAATATAAACTCGCCCAGGCTTTTCTCCCTGTGAACCTCTAAGGCTTTTCGTAGCACTGGCAGCACTGGAACTGCGGCTGTGCTCGCTGGCGTTTTCGTCTCGCTGATATGTGAAGCCCAAACTGCTCGCCTGACTCGCAACTCGTCGCCGGTGAAATCATCCCACCTCAGACCCCGAATTTCGGAATGGCGCAAGCCGGTCAGGGCAGCGACGAGGACCGCGGTTCGCGAGGGCTCGGGCAGCACGGCAAGCATGGATTGAATTTCAGCGAGGGAATAAGCGTGTGTGTTGTCCATCGGCTTCCCGTTGCGTGGCAGCATGACTTCACGCATGGGATTAAATCTCAGAACGCCTGTTCGAACGCCATAACGGAAAGCGCCAGAAAGAAAGTTTTTCGCGTTCTTAATCTGAGTGTGAGCCCGCGGTTTCTCGGAAGCAAATGCAGCAAGCACGCGCTCGCCGTCAATGGCTCCAAAACCGCGAAGCCTCTTGCTGCCCAGGTGCGGCTTTATGAGTTTGAATAGATGCTCGTATCCGAACGCGGTTGACGGCCTGAGATTTGTTTCGCAATGGGACAAGTAGGCCGTTGAAATGAAGTCGGCAACCGTCTGCGTCGGCTCGGGCCTTGCCTGCCTTGTGTTTAGTGGCGACAGAATTTCTTCGGCCAGATGCCGCACACTCGCGGGTGTTCGGTACTCATTGCCAAAGGGGGCTAGTTTTTTCTTCCGGCTAACCCAAACCAATTCACCGTCTCGCAGCTCACGGACGTTGTAGGCCAACAACCACGCTTTGCCCTTCCGATAGATTCGCCCGCGTTGCATGAGGCTAATTCTCACACCGTTTTGTCTCGCTCGCAAAATACTTGCAACACAATTACTAGGCGCGTCCCGCCCAAGGCGACAATTTGACGGATTATTTTTCGCTTGACATCAGTTTTTAAAGCATGGTACAAAAGCCGTCGGAGTGGTGTGCTTAGATAGTGCTTGACTTTGTATTTCCCTTCCTGTAAGGTTGTCCCATGAAACGAGACATACCTGTTTTAGAACCCTCGCAAAAGTCACGACGGGCGAAGCCTGCTCAAAAAGCCTCGAAGATTCCTATGGTTTTTGCGCCTCGGGTTTGCCGGTACTCGCTCGACGGCGAACACACTTTTATTCCAACGAAAGGAAATCAAAAATTTTGCTGTGACCATCGCGACCCGAAATCCATCGCTCGCGCCAATTACAAATACGTTCCGGTTGAACTGACGCCAGAACAAATCGCCCGTCAGTCCGTCCTCGCAGCTATCGACAAAGAACACGAACGCCTCGCCACTATTAAACTCGGTCAGATAATTCCAGAGGGACGTATAAGGGTAGATAACACTGTACCGCCAGGTCTGAATAGGAACAAGGTCAAGCCGCTACAATCCTGGCGTCCACGGCACTAGAACAAAAATCTAAATCGAGGTGACGAAATGGCAACGAGAATGAAACTACCGCGCAGTCGGATTTTGGAAGCAGCGGAGAGACGCGTGCTCAATGCTCGGTCAGAAGCCGCTAATCGCTGTTATTTCCCAGGCAACTCTGACCGGGTTGCGATTCGCCGTAGCCTTAGAGCGGCTACCTTGCCCGTGGTGCGCAAACGTGCAAAGACGTTCATACGCACCTGGAAACGATGCAGTTTGGACAACCGCACGACCAGGTTAAAGAAAATCTGCGGCTCAAAATTGTAACTGACACCGAAAAGCAAATGGCGGCGATTCTTGTGCGCCTGGGCTTGACAGTCCTTGAGAAAAACAAATCGAAACAGACAACCGGCGAGGCACCGAAACCGGAATTAGTGCCAGGAACAGTCGCGTTCATGCTGGCAGCGGAGTCCGAAAAGTGACCTGTCCTTACTCGCTAACGTCGCCCGAAGGAATCGCCTGGTTCGAACAGCGCTACAAAGAACAGGCGGACGCGGTTCGGCTTCCGTTGCGGCCTATTCGTACCGTTCGCCGATGTTCATTTGTTCCGCGGAAATCGTACAGGATTACGTCACAAGGAGGCTGGCGTTAAGGCTGGTGACAAACGAATCGTAACCGCAGACGGTCTGACCGGGGCCTATTTGTCATTTGCGTTTAACTTATTTGCGATAGAGAACAGCAGACGACTGGACGACCTATTGCTTCACAGGCTGAAGCATCCTGAGAAATTTCAGGGGGCTTTGCATGAAATCTTCGTTGAAGCGACTTGTCTGCGCGGTGGTTTCGAAATCGAAAAAGAAGATGAGGGAGACCGAGCAACACGGCACGCGGAATTCACGGCAACGCACAGGGCTACGGGTGAGCGATTCTCAGTTGAGGCGAAAAGTAAACACAGGCCCGGTGTCCTTGGGCAGGCTGGCGTCGCTCAACCGCATGAGAAACTCAGACTCACATACGGTAGCCTGATAAATGACGCCGTTGCAAAGAACCCTAAGCATCCCCTGGTGATTTTTCTCGACACAAATCTGCCGTTCCGTTCGGCGCACCACGTCTATGGAAACAATCCCGAAGCTCCATCGCGATATATAACCGAGCTTTGTAAACGCATCTGCAATGAGCACGGCGGAAAATCACCGTTCGTCATGTTGGCACTCACGAACATTCCGCACCACTATGCCGCAGCACACGAAAAAGACCCGCCGAAACAGTTTCACTCGATGATGACGGAACACCCCGATACGAGCAAAGGGAAAGCTCTGACGGCTCTGTGCAACGCAATTCCGCTAGACGGAAACATACCGAACGAGTTTCCCGTACCCTAGACTAAAGGTTGTCGGCGAAGCGATTTTGGTGCCCACTTAGTGCCCAATCAAAACGAGGTATCGCACGGAAGCCGCATAAACATTGAGGGAAGTTGGGGTGAGCGACGGGGTTTGAACCCGCGACCCTCGGTGCCACAGACCGATGCTCTACCAGCTGAGCTACGCTCACCGCAGTGCCGTTAGAATACCATGTGTCGCGCGACGGTTGAACCCGTGGGTTGGTTGAGCCAAGCCGCTTATGGGGAGCCTGGGACTGAGTCA
>DASRRV010000240.1:0-57720 GCA_035695545.1 Candidatus Sulfotelmatobacter sp.
AGGTCATCTTTCGCGTCCAGACGCCGCTTCAGCTCTTCAACTTGAATTTCCGGAACTCCTGATCCCACGGGCTTCTCCTCCCCACGAATGCCGCAAAACTGCTCGTAGTCTATCAGCTTGGTGACGGTCGGATGCGTGCCGCACACCGGGCAATCGGGATTCTTGCGCAACTTGAGCTCGCGAAACTTCATACCCAGCGCATCAATCAGCAGCAACCGCCCGATCAGCGGGTCGCCGATGCCGAGAATCAGCTTGATCACTTCGGTGGCCTGCATAACTCCCACGAGCCCTGGAAGAATGCCGAGCACTCCGCCTTCCGCGCATGAGGGAACCAGCCCCGGCGGTGGCGGCTCAGGATACAAGCAGCGGTAGCAGGGACCGCTCTCGGTGGCGAACACGCTTGCTTGACCTTCGAATCGAAAAATCGATCCATACACGTTCGGTTTACCAGTCAGCACGCAAGCATCGTTCACCAGATAGCGCGTTGGAAAGTTGTCGGTGCCGTCGGCAATAATGTCGAACTCGCGAAACAGATCTATCGCGTTCGCACTGCTCAGCCGTGTGTCGAACGTCCGCAGATTGAGAAATGGATTGATCCCCTTCAGCTTGTCTGCCGCGGAGTCCAGCTTCTTGCGGCCTACGTCGGCCGTCGAATGGATGATCTGCCGCTGCAAGTTCGTGTAATCCACCACATCGAAGTCGACAAGGCCCAGCGTGCCCACACCAGCCGCCGCAAGATACAAAGCCAGGGGCGACCCCAGCCCGCCCGTGCCGATGCACAGCACGCTCGCCGCTTTCAGCTTCTGCTGGCCCTCCATGCCCACCTCGGGCATGATCAGATGCCGGGAGTAGCGCAGGATTTCGTCTTTGTTTAGTGTGACTGGAATTTCTGTGGTGGTGGCCATAAAGTCCTCGTCGTGTATCCTTCGTGTAACTTCGTGCCCTTGGTGGTTTAACGTTTTTTCTAGTCTGGAGAAGCTGTGTCTGGGGTTGGATCGAGACGCGCGAAATCCAGACTAATCGCAAGAAGGGCAACAGCGCGTTGGAGCAGCAGGTTTCAAGTTCAGGAACCCCAAATCCCCAGTCAGGCGGCACCCCCGGCAATCGAAGGCACAATCGAAATGTTATCACTGTCGCTCAGGGCAGTCGCTTCTTTCTGCAAATAGCGGATGTCTTCATCGTTGACGTAGAGGTTGACGAAGGCCCGCAGTTTGCCGTCTTCCGTGTAGAGGTGCTTCCGCAACTCCGGATGCTGCGCCACCAGCGCGTTCATCGCTTCGCCAACGGTCGCCCCTTTCACGTCGACGGATGCCTGCTTGCCCACATACTGCCGCAAAGGCGTAGGAATGTGAATTTTGCTCATAGATGTACTGTAAGAGATGCGGCAGTCGTCCGGCAAGATTCAGGCGGTGCGGGTCTCGGGTGCGGTGCTAGGGTTCATGACTTCATTTTGATTACCACGAGCCCAAGACCTCAGACCCAAGATCTAGCACCCGGCCTGAGCCACCGAAGCCACTTATCCAGCCCAATCGTCTCACCCTAGAATCTCTCAGGGAGAAATACGATGACGATCTTTGATGCAGAGCGCGGCAGAGTGATCAACAGTGGCGGCGGAGGCAGTGGCCTGCTCCGGCTGATTGGCTTGGGCATCGCGGCATTCATACTTGTGATCCTGCTTTTCAGTTCCGTGACGCGAGTGGGAACCGGGCACGTGGGCGTACTAACGCTCTTCGGCAAGGTTCAGACCGACGGAACTCTGGGTGAGGGAAT
Source organism: Candidatus Sulfotelmatobacter sp. (assembly GCA_035695545.1). Classification (GTDB taxonomy): domain Bacteria; phylum Acidobacteriota; class Terriglobia; order Terriglobales; family Acidobacteriaceae; genus Sulfotelmatobacter. The sequence goes on from DASRRV010000240.1 coordinate 1,771, forward strand.
ACACCTAATCAATCCCCTGAAGACGAATAATGAGCTTTCTATCCAGACGCAAACTCTCAAGGAATCCGCGAGTGTGCCCTCCAGTGAAGGGCTCATGATGAGCTTGGACACTTCCCTCATCTACCACCTCAATCCGGACCGCGCCGCCGAGGTTTTCCAAAAGATTGGCTCCGACTATGAAAATGTGGTCGTTGAACCCACCCTGCGCTCAGCAATCCGTGAAGCCACAGCCTCGCACACGGCGAATGCCCTCTACACTGGCGAGCGCGAAATGGTCGCCAAGCAGATTTACGATCAGGTAAGCACCCAACTCAAGGAGCGCGGTCTGATGGTGGAGAACGTCCTGCTGCGCGACATTCAATTACCCGCCACCCTCAAGGCATCCATCGAAGCCAAGCAACAGGCTGAACAGGAAGCCCTCGCTATGAATTTCCGTCTACAGAAAGAGACGCAGGAAGCGCAGCGCAAGCGCATCGAGGCAGCCGGCGTGCGCGACTTCCAGCAGATCGTCGCGCAGGGCATCACGCCATCCTTGCTTGAATGGAAGGGCATCGAAGCCACCGAGAATCTGGCGAGGAGCTCCAACTCCAAGGTGGTCGTCATTGGCAACAACAAGAATGGACTGCCGCTGATTCTGGGCCAGTAGTCTGAAGCTTGGAGGGCTCAGGCACCGGCAATTGCTCCCGGGCCAGGTTGTTACGATGTCTGGTCCCCAGCGACAGTGGAACAGTGGAGAAGTACAACAGTTCTTTCACGGCGTGTAAGTTATTGAGATTGCTAGGAAAATAGGATATCCCCAACACGATTAATTCTTAGTTTTCCTCGGTCTTCCACAGGGAAGACACATCCTCCACAGCTTCTGCACAACGTCACTACTTTTTTGTATTGCGGGCCGCGACAATCTGGCTGAGAGTGGGTTCAGCGAAAACGTGAGTTTTCCTGAGCTCGCCGGATGATTGCGGCAGAGCTAGCGGCAGCCGGTGATTCTCGAGGGTGAATCGCCGGGGGATCCAGAATGGTGCGTAAGCGCAGACTGGTTGCCCGGGCGTTGCGGCCTCCTCCCCTCTTGCCCTTCGGGGCAAGACAGGATCGCTAGCCACCGCAGCGGTTGCGGTTTTGCGGCCGAAAGATCGCGAAACGGCAACCGGCTTTAGCAAATGCGGCACTCGTCTCCGGTTCCAAGGCGCGAGCGCTGACGGGCTGAAGCGGTCATTCCGCCGCCCAGCGGTGACAAGGCAGAGCAGGAACCACGTACGATGCGGCTCGGGTGGCTGGCCCGGGCCGCATTCAATTTTTGGGCGCTAGATTCCTGGCCATGGATTTGCGCGGATCTTCAGGGATACCCCTCCTCATTCTTGATCTTCGTATTTTATTCTCCTACACTAAAAGTGCTCGCGTCGGCTTGCAAAATGCGCGCCAGATTTTTGGGATTTTGTTTGAGTTTTCCGAAGAAGTTCTTCGCATGCACAGGGCCTTTTTCGGATAGTGTTCGTTCTGCGTTGCGGAAATCTTCATAGAGAGAAGCCGTTGGCCACTACCGACTACACCATTAGCACACTTCCGGCGAACGTTGAGGCGGAGCGCTCGATTCTGGGCGCGATCCTGCTCGATAACTTTGCTTATAACCAGGCTGCCGAATATCTGCGGATCGAGGATTTCTCACTCGACTCGCATCGTCGTATTTACTCGCGCATGGTCGATCTGGCCGAGTCATCCCGGCCTATAGATATGATCACGCTGATCGAAGAACTCGACCGGCACAAGGATCTGCAGCCAATCGGTGACGTGGCTTACGTGTCGAGCCTGGTCGAGGGCGTTCCCGACCGGCCGAGCATCGAGCACTACGTCAAGATCGTGCGCGACAAGGCTCTGTTGCGCGGCCTGATTTCTGCCGCGAATACCGCGATTGCGCGGGCCAGCGACCAGTCCGATGCGGCCGAGGAGGTGCTCAGCGACGCCGAAGCCGCCATTTTCCAATTGTCGGAAAAGCGCATCGGGCGCGGGTTTATGGGCGTGCAGGAGATCGTCCGTGAATCGTTCGGCTCAGTCGACGCTTTGTTACAACGTGGCCAGCGCATCACCGGACTGGCGACGCACTATACCGATCTGGACGAGATGACAAGCGGCTTGCAGCGTTCTGATCTTGTGATCATCGCGGCTCGACCCTCCATGGGTAAAACCGCCTTCGTGATGAACATTGCGGAGAATGCCGCGATTGAAGACCAGCAGGTGGTCGGCGTCTTCTCGCTGGAAATGTCCCGTGAAGCACTCTTGATGCGCTTGCTTTGTTCTCAGGCTCGCGTTGACGCGCACAAGATGCGCACCGGGTCGTTGTGGCAGGATGACACCAAAAAGGTCGTTCGCGCCATGGAGCAGCTGGCCCACGCTCCTATTTACATCGACGATACTCCCGGCATTTCTCTGAGCGAGATGCGCGCTAAGGCGCGGAGGCTGAAGCAGGCTCAAGGCGGAAGACTGGATCTAATCATCGTCGACTACTTGCAGCTGATGTCGGGCGGCGGCAAACGCTTTGAGAATCGTACGCAGGAAGTTTCTGCGATTTCGCGCGGCCTGAAGGCGCTCGCCAAGGAATTGAGCGTGCCGGTGATTGCGCTCTCGCAGTTGAGCCGCGCTCCGGAAAGCCGCGGAGGAGATCATCGGCCACAGCTCGCCGACCTGCGCGAATCGGGATCGATCGAGCAGGACGCCGATCTTGTTATGTTTATCTTCCGCGAAGAAGTCTACAAGCAGGACGATCCGGACTTGCAGGGCAAGGCCGAGATCATCATTGCGAAGCAGCGAAATGGCCCGATTGGGAAGGTCAAAATGGCGTTCCTCAAGAGCTGCACCCGGTTTGAAACTTTGGTCGAGGGCGGGATGGATTCGGAGGAGTAGTCTGCCGGGAGTACGGGGAATCCTGTAGAGATGCCCAGATAAGTCCCTCAGAAATTTGGGGTTGGGTGGGCGGGCCAGGGACACCTCCATCCTGTGGAAAAGCTTGTGGAATTGAAAACCCTGTTAAGAATCTCTCTCGTCAAAGACCGATCGGTCGGTTCCCGCAGACCGATTTCCTGACCGTTAAGCCCATGAATAGTAACCAGTTATACAATTCATCGGGGATTAACATGGAAGGCAACGCCGAGTCCTTGCAATCTTTCCGGTTTTGAGATTTGCACATCTGGACGTTCTAGCACCTTCGTTTCTTAGGCGATTTTAGGCGGTTTTGGGCATCGAGTACCCGCCGCGGTTAGCGGAAAGCTCGATTCTGACGATTGGTTTCTCTGATCAGGCTGGTGACCCACCCGTCGCTGCCGGGTGAGTAGATATGGAATGTGGTCAGCGCTTCCCTAGGGAAGCGTGAACGCCACTATAGAATCCTTCTGCGCCTCTTCCGTTACGCCGCGGTGCCCTCCGGCAGCGATCACCAGAAATTGTTTGCCATCTTTCTTCGTCTGGTACGTCATGGGCGTAGCTCCACCAGCGGTCGGAAGTTGAGTCTTCCAGAGTTCCTTGCCGGTCTCAACGTCAAATGCGCGCAGCGACGGATCAATTAAGGCCCCGGCGATAAAGACTAATCCGCCGGCGGTGACGATGGGGCCTCCCAGACTTGGCGCACCCAGCGGAACCGCGGGATTGCCGGGAGCGAGAGAGCCAAGCGGAACTTGCCAGTGGATGGAGCCGGTGGTCATATCTACAGCCGTCAATGTTCCCCAGGGCGGCGGTGCGCAGGGGAGATGATGGGCTTTCGCAAAGATGAATGTGCGAAACAAACCGTACGGTCCGCCGGATTGCTGGGTATAGTCTGCGTCCTGGGTGTTGTGGTCGACGGCCTCCCAGTATTTGTCTCTGGGAATCAGCCCCATCCGGGCGGGCAAGTTATTCGTGTTCGCAACCAGCAAGCTGTGTTGTGCGTCGAAAGCGTATCCGCTCCAGCTCATACCGCCGACGTTTCCGGGGACTGACAGAGTGCCTTGCAGACTTGGCGGCGTAAAGAGGCCGTCGTTGCGGAGTGTCTTGAGGCGCTCGCGGCACACTTCACGATCTTCGGGAGTAATGCCCCAGGCGTCGTCGGCAGAGAGCTTCTGCGGAACGAGGGCCGGGGGCGCCAGGGGAAACGGCTGCGTTGGAGAAGTTGCTTCTCCGGGGATATCTGTTTGCGGCACCGGCCGCTCCTCCACGGGAAACACAGGTGCGCCCGTGTCGCGGTTCAATACATAAAGGAAGCCGGTCTTGTTGCCTTGAATTACGACTGGCACGTTCTTCCCATCGTGCTGCACAGTGGTCAGCAGCGGCGGAGAAGCGGAGTCGTAATCCCAAAGATCGTGGTGCACCAGTTGGAATCCCCAGACGAACTGCCCAGTCTTTCCGCGCAGTGCCACGACGGAGTCTGCCCACTTGTCGTCTCCGGGGCGCAGGCCGCCGTAATAGTCTGGGCTCGCACTGCCGGTCGGGACGAAGACGAGGTCGCGCTCGGGATCGACCGCCATTACCGACCACGCGTTGCCTCCACCGGTGCGCCACGGTTTTCCTGTTGCCGGTGTTTCGGAATCGTTCGGAGGAAGAGGCTCCCACTTCCAACGCAGCGCGCCGGTATGGGCATCGAAAGCGCGAACTACGCCACTCGGCATATCGACGCGCGAATTGTCATCGATTGCAGAGCCGACAACGATGACGTCGTCGATCACGGCGGGAGGAGAAGTCATGTGATATTGCGCGGGAATGTAGCGCGCGACATCGCGAAGACTGACTTGTCCGTGATTGCCGAAGTCGCGGCAGGGTTCCCCAGTGAGGCCGTCGAGCGCAATGAGTCGAGCGTCCAAAGTGGTTTCGAAAATGCGAGTGCCGCAGGGTTTGCCTTTCATGTGCGCTGGATCACGCCAGGCGGCAACACCGCGATTGATGAGGCCATCGCCGTAGTCGCCAGCAATCTCAATCATCGGGTCGTAAACCCAGCGCTGCGCGCCGGTTTCGGGGTCGAGCGCGAAGACGCGATTGAATCCGGAGGTCAGGTAGAGCGTTCCGTCCACCAGGATCGGCGTGGTCTCGAGGCCGCTGCGCTTCTTACTGCCAGTGCCGTCGGAGATGTCGCCGACATGAAATGTCCAGGCCACTTTCAGATTCGCCACGTTTGTGCGATTGATCTGTGTTAGCGGCGAATAGCGCGTGCCGCCGGCGTCGTGGCCGTAGTACGGCCAATCGTCCGGCGCTTCGCTGGTGGCATGGGACGACTGCGCCAAAGGTTTGGTTGCAGTGGCGCTCACGATGCAGGCGAGGATGAATGGAAGGAACTTTCGGAATGATCCAATCACGGTCTTCCTCTTGCGGAGAAAATGGGAGCCATTGTAACCCGCATTCCGCTCCTGATGACACGGAGCAAATGGGAAGGAAGATCCTGGAGTGGCATTCGCGTGCAACTCTTTTTAACAACAATCGACGTTGACTCAAGAGGCTCACCCACCTTGCGTTTGACGCCAACTGCAGGCGCCGCACGGCATTGAGTCTAGTGAAGTATCACAGTGTCCGACCAAACCAGATCGCGTGAAATGGGAGCCTGACTCTTCGCCGTCTGGACTTGTTCCTTTTCATCCAAGACTCCTCGTGCCACGAAGAGTTCGGCCATCAACCTGGCCTCAGGAAGTGGCAAACGGTCGGCGAGCGTGCGCGCGGTGGCTAGATCAATGGTGGCCAGGTCTGCGGTCGCCACGGCGTAAGGCTGGATCAGGGATTGATAGAGAAAGCCACGCTTCAAAACCAGCTCACTACCCTCGAAGGAATGCTGATCGGGAAGAAAGCCATCCAACTGGGCCGCCGCGGCCAACACTTGCACGAGTTGGCCGGCAGAGCGTTCCAGCAACGGGATGGCCTGCGGCGCATTAACGTGCAGATAGGCCTGCGCTACCGCCAGCTGCGCGACGAAGACCGACGAACCTGGCGGGTGATTCGCCAACAGGGAGGTCGCTTCCCCCAGCATCTCTTCCGCTATACGAGGTTTTCCGGCGACGTTCACTTGCAATGCAAGTTGACTTAAGAGCGTGGCGCGATCGTCTTCATCGGTGACCTGTGCGGCGAATTGACGGGCGGCAGCGAAGTTGCCTTTCTCGCAGGCAGCGGTTGCGGCACGGTGGAGCGCTTGCTGGATGGCATTGTCGGCCTGCCACGGATTCAGGTTTGCAGCGATCTGGCGCGTTCTTTCCAGGTCTCCGCTGTTGGCGAACCGCCATATGGCGCGCTCGGCAACAGTGGTGCGATCATCTGCGGGAGCTTGCTCGATCAGACGCAGGATCTTGTCGTCATCTCCGCTGGATTCGGCATCGTTGAATTCTTGCCAGAACTTCTGTTGGTGCGAAACCTGCGGTGCAGTGGCCGCGACCTTTTGCTGCAATGCCACAGCCTTGGCTGGCACGATACTGTTGAGCGCGGACCAGGCGTCGCTCAATGCATTGAGTGGGCTTCCGAACTGCGGATTCGACGCAGCTGTGACAACGGCTTCGGCTAACGAACGGAGAGCGTCGTCAGGAGTCCCACCATTTTCCGATTGACGCCTAAACTGACTGGCCAGCAACGACGCAGCGAAGGAGAGGTTTTGTTCTTGGCCGGACAAATCTGCCTGCCTCACGTGCTGCACGAGTTCGTGGAACAACTGAGCTCCGGATTGCGCATCGCCACGCTCCACCTCTTCCAACAAGGGGATGAGCGGTGCCGAGAACTCGCCTCCGTTCTGCAATTGTTGCTCGGCCATTTGCAAAGCGCGGCGAGGACTATGGCTGGCGATCTGGGCGGCGAGTGCGAGCAGCAAGTCGCTATCGTCGGGGCCCTCGTCCTTGGGCGAGGTGGATTCGACGTAGGGCAGCGTGGCGGTCAGGAATTGCAGGGCCATTTCGGCGTCGGTTTGCGCCAGGGCATTGGTCATCAGCGTACGCTCCTGCCGCAGCCGCGGAATACTCAACTCGCGGTTCTGGTCGCTTTGACTGGCAGCCTGCGAGAATTCTGCGACCATTTGATTGATCAAGCCGCGAGCGCGAGACTGGCTTCTTGCCGCGATGATGGGAAACGCCTGGAGTTCAATCGCCAGGCGATTTTGTGGGAGCGCCAGAGTGCTCGTTCCGGCCAAAACTTCTTCCAGCATGTTCATCGCGGACTGGCGCGCGGGTAGTTGCTTGTCGGCGTCCGGTGTGGCGGGCGCGCTCGCTGGTGCTTGCTGCGAGTAAGCAGACAGATTCAGCAGAAAAACAAAAAAGAGCACACGTGGACGTCGGGCGCAGTGGAACATGAGTCCCTCCCTGACGATGGTCGGCGCAGAAGGAGCGGGGACGAGGAGATAGACTCCCGCGCCAGACTGGAAGTTCCCAAGGGGTCGGCAGAACGAGTGGTGAGATGGGGCTTCAGGAGCGCGAGTTGCCCGGGCTTGCCGACAAGGAATGATTCGGCGGGAATCAGTCGAGCGGCCGCACCCATATGTTGCGGAAGCTTAGGGGCGGGCTGGGATCGCCGTGGGCCTGGAGCTTGATGGGGGCTCCGTCGAACGCCTTGTAGAATGGCGCACCGATGTATCGCGTTTCGCCTTTGAGTTCGAAGTGATTCTGCACCAGCACTCCGTTGAAAAATACCGTGACGTAGGCGGGCGCCTTCAGGCTGCCGTCAGAGTTGAAGACGGGAGCGGTCCAGGCAACGTCGTAGGTCTGCCATTCTCCCGGTTTGCGGTTTGGGTTCGCGAGGGGGATGGCCTGTTTGTAGATGCTGCCGGCCTGTCCGTTGACGTAGGTCTTGTTGTTGTAGTTGTCGAGCACCTGCAGCTCATAGCCCGCATCGCCGGTGCCGGTGGAGGCGAGAAAGACTCCGCTGTTGCCGCGCGCCTGACCGGAGCCAACGACGTTCTCCGGCACTCTCCATTCGACGTGCAGCTGATAATTCTTGAAGGTGCGCTTGGTTTCGATGTTGCCGGCCTTCTTGTCGACGGTGACGATGCCGTCGGCAACGATCCACTTGGCGGGGGCGGAGCGGTCCTGCGCGGAAACCCATTCGTCGAGATTCTTGCCGTCGAAGAGGATAATCGCGTCGGAGGGCGCGGCGTTGCAGGTTGCGCCGGGAGTTACGACTTTGGGCTCGGGCGTCCAGACTTCGGTGTCTTCGGGCTTGGCAGTGGATTGCTGAGCGAATGCAGAGACGGCGAGAGCTGCGAACACAAGTAGGACAGAGATTAGGTTGCGCATAGTCTGGAAAAGGATACACCCGAACTGAGAGAGAGATTCGGAAAGCGAAGAATTACCAAAACCCCGATCAATGAGCACTATGACGATTGTTCGCCTAACTAAGTCGCGGACGAGTCGCTGCGCCACGGGTCGTCACAGTATCGGCTGAGCCTAATGGAGGCAAACGATTGAGCGAGATGGAGGATGAGCAAGACGGCGAACACGTTGGTTGCGAAGGCGGAATCAAGAACGAATTGCACGACTATCTGGCGCGGTGTGTCATTGCCCATGATGAATTGCCCGACGAACTGGAAAGCCATGAACAAAATGATCCCGAAAAGGTAAAACTCCGCAAGGATTATGTAGCGGAGGGTTGCGCAGCGATTTCGGAGTACGACGACTGTGCGACGGGCGACTGGGTCACTTACGCCAAGACGCTTAATCGAGCGAAGACGCAAGATCGTGGACACAACGCAAAATCCGGCATAGAAGCAAAGGGCGCACAGCGTGTAAAGGAACCAGTGCTGCAACGTTGAACTCTGGCGCCAGATGGACCAGAGCGCGTATGGCGGGTCAAGATTCATTAACTTAGTGCCCCGCCTTATCGTTAGCAGAGATGAATAGATTGTTGCGCTTCTTCGCGGGATCGAAAAGTGACCGTTGTAACCAGCCATCACACTCGAGACGCGCGTCAGGCTGTCTAGTCGCTGCTCTCGCCAACTTTGAGAACGGCCAAGAAGGCTTCCTGGGGAATGTCGACGCGGCCGATGCGCTTCATGCGCTTCTTGCCTTCCTTTTGTTTTTCGAGAAGCTTGCGCTTGCGGGAAATATCGCCGCCGTAGCACTTGGCGAGCACATTTTTGCGCATGGCATGAACGGTTTCGCGGGCGATGATCTTCGCCCCGATCGACGCCTGGATGGGGACTTCGAACATCTGGCGTGGAATGAGTTCGCGCATCTTCGAGACCAGAAGCTTGCCACGTTCGTAGGCAAAATCACGGTGCACGATGATCGACAGCGCGTCGACAGGCTCTCCGGCGACGAGGATGTCGAGCTTCACCATCGGAGATTCCCAATAATCGGCGAGGTGGTAGTCAAGGGAAGCATAGCCGCGAGAGACCGATTTGAGGCGGTCGTAGAAATCGAGAACGATTTCGTTCAGCGGCAGCTCGTAGTGGAGCATCACACGCGAGGAGCTGACATACTCGAAGGTTTTCTGCTTGCCGCGCTTTTCTTCGACTAACTTCAGAATCCCGCCGACGTACTCTTCGTTGGTGAGAATCGTAGCCAGGATTACAGGCTCTTCGATTTTTTCGACTTCGCTGGGATCGAGCCAGCGCGAAGGATTGTCAATTTCAACCATCACGCCGTCGGTCTTGTAGATCTTGTAGCGCACGCCGGGCGCGGTGGTGATGAGGTCGAGGCCGAATTCGCGCTCGAGGCGCTCCTGAATGATCTCCATGTGGAGCAGGCCGAGAAAGCCGCAGCGGAAGCCGAATCCGAGGGCGGCGGAACTTTCGGGCTCGAAGAAGAACGACGAATCGTTGAGACGAAGTTTCTCCAGTGCTTCGCGCAGTTGCGTATGCTCGTGCGCGTCGACGGTGTAGAGTCCCGCAAAGACCATGGGCTTGATTTCTTCAAAGCCGGGCAGCGGCTCGATGGCGGGATTGGAGTCGTCGGTGATGGTGTCGCCGATTTTCGTGTCGGCGACATTCTTGATGTTGGCGATGATGAATCCGACTTCGCCCGCTTGAAGCTGATCAATCTCTACGGGCTTGGGCGTGAGCACGCCTAGCGTCTCTGCGTCGAAGGTAGTGCCATTCCACATGAGACGGATTCGCTGCCCCTTCCGCAGCGTGCCTTGAAACACGCGGGCGAGGACGACGACGCCGCGGTAAGCGTCGAACCATGAGTCGAAAACCAGTGCCTGAAGCCGGTTGTCCGGCGATCCCTTCGGCGGAGGAACACGCTTCACAATCGCTTCAAGAACATCGGGAACGCCCTGTCCCGTCTTGGCGCTGATCAGCACGGCGTCCGCGGCGTCTAGGCCGACGGCGCCTTCGATCATTTCTCGGGTGCGCGGGATGTCGGCGCTTTGCAGATCGATTTTGTTGATGACAGGAATAATTTCGAGCCCGTGGTTGATCGCGAGATACGAATTGGCCAGAGTCTGGGCTTCGACTCCCTGCGAAGCATCGACCACCAGGAGCGCACCTTCGCATGACGCCAGCGAACGCGACACTTCGTAGGAAAAGTCCACGTGGCCGGGCGTATCGATCAGGTTGAGCTGATAGGTCTGGCCGTCATGCGCGGTGTACATCATGCGGACGGCGTGGGCCTTGATCGTGATGCCACGCTCGCGTTCAAGGTCCATGGAGTCGAGCACCTGGGCTTGCATTTCACGGGCAGTGAGCGATCCGGTGAGTTCCAGCAAGCGGTCGGCAAGCGTGGATTTGCCGTGATCGATGTGCGCGATGATCGCGAAGTTACGGATGTGCTGGGAATCCATGATGAAAAGCGGCGAAGAACGATTTTAGCAGGTGGGATCGTTCCCGTTTTGGGCATGGGTTGCCCAAAATTATGACGGTGGGTGTGATGGCGGGCACAAACAGGACTCACTCAAGCCGATTACAGTCCGGTTGGGCCCCTGGTGTAATGGAAACACGGCACCTCGCGACGGTCGCAGATGCGGGTTCGAATCCCGTCGGGTCCACGCTTCGGTTCTCTGGAGCGCTGGTTCTGTGGGAGTGAAATGCGAGGATAGCTCCCTACAAAACTAACTTGACTGTGCGATATGGCCGGACGATACTGAGCTTGTCGCGGGGTGCCGTTTCGACCCACGGTTTTGAGGCCTCGAAATTTCGGGGCCTTTTGTTTTTTCTGCTCCAAAAACTCGCTACCTTCTTCGCAGGCAGAACCATCGACCTTCGCTGGACCGGACAGCCGAGGGGCGGCTGTCCCCACACGCATGTGCTCCGATCACTAGACTTCAATGCAGCCCATGGCATTTCGCGTACAATCCTGCGGAAGCTCCGGAGGAAATCCTATGCGGAAACTGCTGATCATCGGATTCGTTGCCCTGTGCGCACGGTGGGCCGTGGCGCAAACGCTGTCGCCGGAAGTAAAGGCGTTTGTTAAGGTCGACGCCCCGATCGTCGCCTTGACTCACGTCCGCGTGATTGACGGCACTGGCGCTCCGGCGCACGAAGATCAGACCATCATTCTTAGTAAAGGAAAGATTGAGTCCGTGGGCGACGCTTCCGGCGCGAACGTGCCCAAAGATGCGCTGGTGATCGACCTGCATGGCGACAGCGTCATCCCCGGTCTGGTGGGCATGCATGACCACATATTTTATCCCATGGGCAACGGCATTTTTGGCGAGATGGGATACAGCTTTCCGCGGCTTTATCTGGCTGGCGGAGTGACGACAGTCCGCACCACGGGATCTCTCGAGCCCTACACCGATCTCGAGCTGAAGAAGACGATTGACGCGGGCGCGACACCGGGGCCGAAGATGCACGTGACCGGGCCGTACCTCGAAGGCAAGGGCTCGTGGGCGCTGCAGATGCATCAGCTCGCCGGACCCGAAGATGCTGTAAAGACGGTGAACTTCTGGCTCGATCAGGGCGTGGACAATTTCAAAGCCTACATGTTCATCACGCGGGCGGAGCTGGGAGCGGCGATTCAGGCAGCGCACAAGCGCGGGGCGAAGGTGACCGGCCACCTTTGTTCGGTCGGCTTTCGCGAGGCCGCCGATTTGGGCATCGATGACCTGGAGCATGGATTGTTCGTGGACACAGAATTCATGTCGGGCAAGAAGCTGGATCAGTGTCCCGAAGCCGGGGAAGATCCGGTGGGGATGGCGAAGCTGGATGTGAACTCCGGGCCGCTGCACGACACGATTGCGTATCTAGTGCAGCATCACGTTGCCGTGACTTCGACGCTGCCGGTCTTTGAGATGGGGAGCTTCCCCGGACGGCCAACGATGCAGCGCCGCGTTCTCGACGCTTTGACGCCGGAAGCGCAGACCGCCGTGCTGAGGAACCGCGTGCGTTACAGCGATGATGGCGTCCTGAAGAAGCGTTACGGAGCAGACGGTTCTCCCCTCCCCGCGGCGTTCAAAAAAGAACTGGAATTTGAGTATGCCTTTTCTAAGGCCGGCGGCTTGCTCCTCGCAGGCCTTGACCCGACGGGCATGGGAGGCGTCATCGCGGGCTTCGGAGATCAGCGCGAAGTCGAACTCCTGGTCGAAGCGGGATTTACTCCGCTCGAAGCAATCCACATCGCAACCTCCAACGGCGCGCAGTATCTGGGCGAACTCGATCGCATTGGCACGATCGCTCCAGGCAAGCAAGCGGATCTGATCGTGATCAAGGGCGACCCCTCCAAGAAAATCGAAGACATAGAAAACGTGGAAACGGTTTTCAAGGACGGCATCGGCTACGACTCGTCAAAGCTGATTGAGTCCGTCCGCGGCGTGGTAGGCAGCCGGTAGGAGTCGCCACGATTCGACGCGCCTCTTAGATTAGGATCATCGCGTGGCTAACAATCCGTTCAGCTCAATCGATCACGTGCAACTTGCCATGCCTGCGGGCGAGGAAGAGACGGCGCGTCAGTTCTATCGTCATCTGCTAGGCATGGTAGAGATCGCCAAGCCTCCGGAACTGGCAAAGCGTGGCGGGTGTTGGTTCGAGAGTGGCGGTGTGCAACTCCACCTTGGAGTCGAGACGGGCTTCCGCCCCGCGAAGAAGGCTCATCCGGCTCTGCGCTGCCAAGATTACGACGCCCTCACCTCTCGTTTGCGGACGGCGGGAGTCGAGATCAAGGATGACGTGACCATCCCCGACGTTCGCCGATGTCACATCTCTGATCCGTTCGGAAATCGCCTTGAATTGATCAGATCGTAGTTACTGAAGATCTTTTCGATAAAATCAGACCTCGCATGTTCGTTCTCGCATCCGCCTCGCCGCGCCGTCAGGAACTTCTGCGCCATGCGGGCATTTCGTTTACCGTGCAGCCAGCGGATATTGATGAAAGTCCGTTGACGGGCGAAGCACCGGCTGATTGCGCCAAACGCCTGGCGCGCGAGAAAGCGCTCGCAGTCTGGCAGATGCGAACTCAGGACATTGTGTTGGGAGCAGACACAATTGTCGTGGTCGATGAATTCATTCTCGGCAAGCCCGTCGACGCAGGCGATGCCGCCCGCATGCTGCGTCTGCTGTCAGGGCGCGCGCATCGGGTGATCACTGGTGTCTGCCTGGCAGAACCGTCCGATGGACAGTTGCAAGTCGCGCCCAAAGTGAACACGACATCCGAAACGACGCTGGTGACCATGAATGACTTGTCGGATGCGGAGATCTGCGATTACGTGGCGACCGGCGAACCCATGGACAAAGCAGGGGCGTATGCGATCCAGGGGATGGCTTCGCGCTGGATTCCCCGCATTGAGGGCGACTACAGCAACGTCGTGGGATTGCCGGTGGCGCTTGTTTATCGCATGTTGCGCGAACGACAAAAGAAGCTGTGACCGTTTGTTGGTTTGAGGATTTGGAGTGAGGGGCGGACCGGGTTAGGAATGTCTAGGACTTCTTCTCTTCGTCTTTCTTCGCCGGATCCTCTTCCTTCACGGCAGACTTGAAGTTCCGCAGGCCCTCACCGATGCTCTTTCCCAGCGACGCGAACTTGCTCGGACCAAACAACAGAAGGGCAATCCCGACGATCAGGAGGATTTCCCATATACCTATTTTGCCTTCCATGTGAAGACCTCCTCGAGAATCGGCAGCGCACGAAGACTGTTGCGAAGAACAAATACCGCCTACAAAAATTCTAGGCTACATACGATGCAGAGTCAAAGCAGCTCGCCTGGACGACAGAAAGCTCACAAACCGGAGGGCTCACAGTCTATTCTGGAAGCGTATCTACCGTCGAGTGGAGCAACTTATGTTGAAGCGTCGGGCCGTCGTACTCGCGTTCGTGTTCCTATGCAACATTGCGCCTTGCCTCGCACAAAGCGCAGCACAAACAGCCGCGCCTGCTCAGCAGCGCAAGACCAGCGAGCCCTACACCGGAGACCTCTCGATTTTCGAGTCGCCGGGCCGCGACGAACGACTGCAAATCAACCGGGTGATGGACATCCTCGGCATCGCTTCCGGAAAATCGGTCGCCGACATCGGCGCGGGATCAGGATGGTTCACAGTCCGAGCCGCCCGGCGAGTGGGCGTCGGCGTCGTTTACGCAGCCGATATCAACCCTGAGGCAGTCCACTACATCGATGAGCGCGCAAAGAAAGAGCAATTGCAGAATGTGAAGACGATCCTCAGCAACGCTGACAATCCGCTTCTGCCAGCAAGCTCCGTTGATGCCGTGTTACTGCTCAAGACGTATCACGAGGTTGCGCAGCCGGTCGCCCTTCTACGAAACCTACGGGCAGCCCTGCGTCCCGGTGCGAAGGTGGGCATCATTGATCGCAACGGAAACGGTGAAGACCACGGAGTTGGCCGTGACGTTGTGATTCGCGAAGCGAAAGAGGCAGGCTACGAACTGCTTGCGAAGTACGACTTCGTGAAGGGCGACAAGATGGACTATTTTCTGGTCTTCACGGCAGGACGCTAACCTCCTCCACAACTGACCAAGTTGTGCGAGTCAAGTCGGCAAATGCTGGAAGGTCAGCGTCAGAAGCAGCACCCTGCGGACTTGCCCATGCGGCCTCCATCGCAGCCCAATCGTCGAAATAAAGTTCAATGATCGCATCCCACCCCGGAAGCTCACGTTTTGAATCAGGGCAGGCATGATTCTGCACATAGCTTCTCAATCCGGGAAGATTCTTCGCCAGCGGTCCGTGGACGTCTTTCAGATATCGCCGAAATTCTTCACGCGTCAATTCCGGCCGCTTGCAAACAACAACCATGAACTTCAGCATGCGATCGTCCCACCCTGAATCGTCGATCAAACGCTCTCGATCATGCCCGCGAGAAGCAACGCGCGGCGCGGCAATTCGGAGATCACGATATGTTCGTGGACGGCGTGCGCTCCCTCGCCGACACCACCCATCCCGTCAAGCGTCGGGATACCGATACCGGCAGTGAAGTTTCCGTCGGAACCACCGCCTACGGCAGCCTCTTCAAGCTTCCAATCAATCTGTTTCGCGATTGCCTGTGCCTTTTTGTAAAGTGCGGCCACGCCGGCAGTCCGTTCCATCGGCAAGCGGTTGATCCCTCCCTCGACACTGAGCTTGCAGTGCTTGTCGAAGGGTTTCAAGGAACGGAACTTGCGATCGAGGGCTGTCGCCTGCTTCGCGCTCTTGATGCGAACATCGATTTCCGCCGTGGCCTCTGCAGCAATCACGTTCGTCCGGGTTCCGCCGCGGATTACGCCCGGATTCACTGACAACCCTTTTCGCAAATCGTTCCACTTCGAGACGGCGGTAATTTGCCGCGCGAGTTCGAGGATTGCGCTGTGCCCTTTGCCGGGATCAAGACCTGCGTGGGCGGCCACGCCTTTCGCCGTGAGTGTGTAATCGCCCACTCCCTTTCGCGCAGTCTTCACGGCGCCACGCGATCCTGCGGCAGGTTCGAGCACCAGCACAGCGGCGGACTCCAGCGCGAGCGCTTCCGTCGTTTTGCGCGAGGAACTACTGCCGACTTCCTCGTCCGAGACCAGGAACACCGTGACCGGTCGCGGCAGCCCAGAGTGCCAGGCCTGCAGTGCTTCAATCGCATACAGCATCAGCGCGATGCCCGACTTCATATCGAGCACTCCGGGACCGTGCAAGCGGCCGGCGGATTCATGGCAGGGCATGTTGGCAAGTGTGCCGAGCGGATAGACCGTGTCAAAGTGACCAAGCAACAGAACTGGCTTGACCTTGTCGCGGCCAGGAAAATCGATCTGCAGATTGTTGCCAAAATCGTCAGCGGGATGCACATGTGGGCGTCCGCCAAAAGCCTCGAACCTTTCGGCGAGAAAGCGACTCATGCGGTCCGCGGCGGGTTTGTTGTCGCTGGGAGATTCGATTTCGACGAACTCGCGTATGGTTCTCAGCACCGCTTCTTGCTCAGCCTCGAAATAACCGAGTCGTTCGCGCCACAGTGCGTCGGATTGACTCATCTCTGATTGGCTCGTCCTGGTTTGTCCCATCATTGTGCTTTTGCTTTTCTCGGCAGGCATTCGTGTGCAGTCGCTCCCGGCCCAGGAACTGAGGTGTCGCCTCCGGGCGCAAGGGGTACAGTATAATCTTCAAGCCGTTTGAGACGAATCTTTGTGTGAAGTAGCATGCGTGATGAACGATGAATGAGAGCACCCCTGTGCCGGAATCTTCGCCTGACGAGAAGAAGACCGCGCTCGACATCCATGACATTCTGAAGATACTGCCGCACCGCTACCCACTTCTGCTCATTGACCGCGTACTTGATCTGAAGCGCAAAGACCGCATCGTCGCGATCAAGAACGTCACGATTAACGAGCCTTTCTTTGTCGGACACTTTCCCGGCCTGCCCATCATGCCGGGCGTGCTGATTGTCGAAGCCATCGCGCAGGCTGGCGGCGCATTGCTGCTGACCGAAGTCGAGGATCGCAACGATAAAGTCATGGTCTTTACCGGCATTGAACGCGCCAAGTTCCGGCGGCCGGTCAGCCCCGGCGACCAACTGCGGCTGGAAGTAGAAGTGAAGGGCTGGCGCTCGGTACCCGGCATGACCGCCGCAAAGATGCAAGGCTACGCTTACGTGGGCGACAAGCGTGTGGCCGAGGCCATCGTATCGTGTCAGCTCATCGACAGCTCGCGGGGCCGGGGATCGAACGGTGAGGGATAGGAGGCCGCGGGCTTTCCTCGCTCACCCGGCCGCAAGCCGGCGCATGAAACAACCTCGATGAACACGCATCCGACCGCCATCATTGATCCGCGCGCGAAGGTTCCTTCCTCCTGCAAAATTGGACCGTATTGCGTGATTGGCGCGGACGTTGAGTTGGGCGAAGGCTGCCATCTCGTATCGCACGTCTCCATCGAAGGACCAACGAGAATCGGCGCCGATAATGGATTCTTTCCTTTTTGCGCCATTGGCATGGCGCCCCAGGATGTCACCTACAGGGGCGAGCCGACGCGACTCGAAATCGGCGACCACAACGAGATCCGAGAATCCGTCACCATCAACCGTGGCACGGTGAAGGGTGGCGGACTCACCAAAGTTGGCAGCCACCTGCTCATCATGGCCTACACCCACATCGGGCACGATTGCGTAATTGGAGATAACGCCATGCTGGTGAATGGTGCAACGCTCGGCGGGCATGTGACGGTCGAAGAGTGGGCTGTAGTTGGGGCGCTGTGCCCGGTGCATCAGTTCGTCCGTATCGGAGCGCACTCCTACGTCGGCGGCGGGACGACGATCACGCAGGATGTTCTCCCGTACTCCATGACCTCGGCGGCACGCGACACTCATGCCTACGGGATGAACAAGGTTGGCCTCGAACGGCGCGGCTTCTCGAAGGAACGCATTGCAAAGATCCACCACGCGTATAAGATTCTGCTGGCTTCGAAGATGAACACCTCGCAAGCGCTGGAAAAACTAAAGTCCGAGGCCAATCGCGGCGAGGATGTCGATATGCTGATCCGGTTTATCGAGACGTCCGAGCGCGGAGTGATCAAGTAGCATTTCATGCCTCCCCAGAACGAAAAGCTCGGTCTGATCGCCGGCAACGGCAAGTTTCCGTTTCTCATCCTCGACGCCGCGCGCGCGCAGGGATACGAAGTGGTTGTGGTTGCGATCAAAGAAGAGGCTTTCCCGGAAATCGAATCGCTTGGAGCCGCTGCAGTCCACTGGCTTTCGCTCGGCGAGCTGTCGAAGCTCCTCGAGACGTTTCAGAGCGAAGGCGTGCATCGCGCGATCATGGCCGGACAGGTCCGCCACAAGCAGATTTTTTCCAGTATTCGCCCAGACTGGCGACTGGCCAAGTTGTTGCTTTCGCTGACAACACGCAACACCGACTCTCTGCTTGGCGCGGTGGCAAAAGTTTTGGGCGATGAAGGCATCACGCTCGAAAAATCCACCTGGCTGCTCGAGCCTCTGCTGATCAAGCCGGGCGTGCTGACGAGTCGCGAGCCCTCTGCGCAGGAGTGCAAGAACATCGAATACGGACGCGCCGTAGCCCGTCAGCTTGCGCAGCATGATATTGGACAAACGGTGGTGATCGCCGAATCGGCTTGCGTCGCGGTCGAGGCCATGGAAGGTACTGATGCAACCATCGAGCGTGCCGGCCAGCTCATGCGCTCGCTGCACGGCAAGGCCTCCACTCTCAGCCGGGCGTTAACTGTAGTTAAGATTGCGAAGCCAAATCAGGATATGCGCTTCGATGTTCCCGTGGTCGGAGTAAAGACTCTTGAAATCATGCAGGCGGCTGGAGCCAGCTGTCTCGCCGTGGAGGCCGGCAAGTGCTTAATGCTCGATGGAGAAAAGGCCTTTGTCGATGCCGCGAACGCGGCAGGAATCGCAATCGCAGCAGAATGAAAGACAAGGAGGGCATACCTCTATGAAGTCACAGGACAAAGCAATGATCTCCGAGGCGGTCCGCATCGCCGACCAACTTCGTCGCGCTTTCGATGGCAGCGCCTGGCACGGGCCAGCTCTGCTTGAACTCCTGGCGGATGTTGATGCAGCCACCGCCGCGGCTAATTCGCTGCCAAAGGTTCACAGCATTTGGGAACTGGTGCTGCACATCGCGGCATGGGACGGTGCTGTGCTTCGTCGCTTGAGCGGAGAGAAGATGCAACTCACCGGCGACCAAAATTTTCCGCGCCCACCCAAGACGACAGAAACAGCATGGCGAAAGGCTATCGCCGAGACGAAACATCGGCACGATGCGCTAGTCAGAACCGTCGCTGCCTTGTCCGAGTCACGCCTCCGAGAGCGCGTGCCTGGCAAGCGCTACGACTTCTATCACATGCTTCACGGTGTCGCGCAGCATGAGTTGTACCATGCGGGACAAATTGCCATTCTGAAGAAGGCGCAGGCCTCTGCGCGCAAATAGCCTCACCATTTCTTGAAGATCACGGCCACCGCGGCGACGATTAGCCCGAACCCCGCCACGTAGTTCCAACGCAGGGGTTGTCTCAAGTAGAGCACAGAGAATGCTGCGAAGACGGTGAGCGTAATGACCTCCTGAATTGTTTTGAGTTGGGCTGCAGTGAACTCGTAGGAGCCAATGCGGTTCGCTGGAACCTGAAAGCAATATTCCAAGAACGCAATCAGCCAACTCAGCGCAATCACTTTGTAGAGCGGCACCTCGCGGTACTTCAGGTGTCCGTACCAGGCGAATGTCATGAAGATGTTGGAGACGGTGAGCAGCGCGATCGTCCTCATTGCGCGATTCTGTCCTTTCTACAGTTGAGTTGATGAGCGAAACTGAGGCTCCCGCGTGATCCGAGCCGGCCAGCTCGTATACGCACGTCGACGGTATTCGAGATGCCCTTTCCCCCGTTTCCGTTTACAATTTCCTTCCGGCAACCGGCCATCGAGAATTTCTCCTGCCATCTCACGATCCGATTACTGTCGCCGTGGTGGGCGTGGGCGTTTTCGGACGCAATCATGCCCGAGTGTACAAGGAACTCGAACAGCAAGGAGAGGCCGTCCGCCTGCTGGGAGTGGTTGACCCCGACGTGAATCGTGCCGACGCGGTTGCGCGCGAGTTCGATTGCAAAGCTTTCGGCTCGGTACAGCAGATGCTGACAACGCACAGCGAACTGCAGGCCGCCTCAGTCGCTGCTCCCACCATGCAGCATCTTTCAGTAGCCCGGGACCTGATGTCAGCCGGGGTGGACGTCCTAATCGAAAAGCCAATGACGGCGACTTTGCCTGAAGCGGAGGAGTTGGTCGCGCTCGCGGCTAAGCACAAGCGGATCGCTCAGGCCGGGCATCTCGAACGTTTTAATCCCGCCGTTCGCGCTACCCTGCCTTTGCTAACACAGCCAATGTTTTTCGAAGTGCACCGGCTCAGCGTATTTACTCCCCGGTCGCTCGATGTGGATGTCGTGCTCGATCTGATGATCCACGATCTCGACATCGTGCTGGCGTTTTCCAAATCCGCAGTCAAGGAGGTTCGCGCTGTCGGCCTCCCGATTCTTTCTGGCAAGGTCGACATTGCGAATGTGCGTCTGGAATTCGAATCCGGATGCATTGCGAACTTCACCGCGAGCCGCGTTTCTACCGAGCGCGTGCGAAAGCTGCGTTTCTTTCAGCCCCGGCAATATGTGTCGCTCGATTATGGACGTCAGGAAGTTCTGGTCTTCACGGTCGGAGATGGAAAAGTCTCCGGCGCTCCTTCCCCGAATCCGCAGATCGGCGTCACCAAGCCCCCGGTTGCCTCAGAGGAACCCCTGCACGCGGAACTGAAATCCTTCCTCTCAGCGGTGCGGGAGCGTTCCACACCGGTCGTTCCGCTCGAGGATGGCCGCCGCGCGCTGGCTCTGGCGTTGGATATTGTCTCGGCGATTCGCGATCACGGAAAGAGAATTGACCTGGCAGGCATCGCAAACGCATAACGCGAACAACCCCTCAAGCTACAGATTTACATATGTTTACACACCTAAGTCGCGAGCGATTTGCGAGTGGGCAGAATCTCGCGAAAGATGCGAAAATAGAGTTAACTTGGTTGTAAGACACCCGCGTGGTTTGCATTTCTTCCCGGAAGGCCGGATGCAACGTCGTGAGTGCATTCCGTGTCTAACGACCAGCGGAGGCAGCTAAGCTTTGGCGACTTGGCTTTTGCAGTAAACCCAGCGCATGCCGATTACACAAATTCCATTCCAAGATCCGGCTGCCCCGCCTGAGAAACCCCAACCCGAGCAGCTGGGCCTTTACGACTCGCAAGACTGGGAGACCGCGTATCGCGATCTGGATGCGCATGTTCCTCATCTGCTCATCCAGTTGCAGGATGACCTGGCGCGTTCGCGCAAACGTGAGGCCATTTGGATCTCAGTCATCGTTCACTTGGTTGTCTTCATCGTACTGTGGAACTCCAAGCTGATTGGAAAATACATGCCCTGGCACCGGGCAGTTGTGGTGGCCGTAGATCCGAATAAAGGCAAGAATCTGACGTACCTTGCGCTGCCGCCCGACGCGCAGAAGCTTACGAGCAAACCCAAAACCAACATCGCTTCCGACAAAGATCGCATTGCGATGTCGCGGCACCCTCAGCTAGATCCAAAGGAATTGCAGAAGAGTCTGGCCTCACCGCCGCCGGGCGCGCCGGGAATGAGCGGTCCGCGCGGGGCGCAACCTGCGGCACCGCCGACCGTGGCGCAGAATCAGCCGCCCGATCAACAGCCGCAGCAGGCGCAGCCGTCTCGACCACAGTTCGATACAAATCAGACAGCACAGCTGCAGACTCCCCCTCGCCCGACCAACACATTCAGCAAGTACGCCAACGGGTTGTCTGCAGGCTCGGCGATTCAGCAGGCTACACAGGCGGCTGCAGCCAACCGAAATGGCGGCGGAGGCGGACAGGAAGGCGACTTCGGACTTAATAAAGGAACGCACGGGCGTCAGCTGGGAAATCTTGAGATTCTGAGCGATACCCAGGGCGTGGATTTTGGCCCCTATTTGCAGCGCATTCTGCAGGATGTCCGGCAGAACTGGTATCTCCTGATTCCCGAATCCGCTGAGATGAAGAAAGGGAAGCTTGCGATTGAATTCGCGATTACCAAGGACGGGCAGGTCGCGGGCATGAAACTGGTGGCGACTTCTGGCGACGTCGCTCTCGACCGCCCGGCCTGGGGCGCCATCACCAATTCAAATCCGTTTCCGCCTCTTCCTAGCGATTTCACCGGGCCCTACCTTGCGCTGCGTTTCCGCTTTTACTACAACCCGGACAAGGCTGATCTCGAGTAGCAACCGGGTACCCCGGCTTCAGAATCTTTCTTCTTTCATAACAATCAAAGTATTAACTGCGTCAAGGCGTGCTCGAGCGCATGTGTGATGCTCCTGGCCGGAGGGCTCCTTTGAACAAAATGCCGGTCTTGTTTGTCGGCCATGGGTCACCGATGAACGCGATTGAACAGAATGCATTCACGGAAACTTTGACCCGGTTGAGCGCGCGCCTGCCCAAGCCGAAGGCGGTGTGTGTCGTTTCGGCGCATTGGGTGACCTCCGGGTCGCAGGTAATGGCGTCCGCGCATCCCAGAACGATCCATGACTTCTACGGATTTCCGCAACCTCTGTACGAAGTGCAATATCCTGCGCCCGGCGCGCCTGACGAGGCTGAAAAACTCACCTCCAACCCAGAGATTTCTCCCGACGAGCAATGGGGACTGGATCACGGCTCGTGGAGCGTCCTGCGACATATGTATCCCAACGCAGACGTTCCCGCCTTTCAATTGAGCCTCGATGAGCGCCGAGCCTTAAGAGAGCATTTAGACCTAGGCCGTGAGATTAACTCGCTGCGCGAGCGTGGAGTTCTAATTCTGGGCAGCGGCAACATCGTGCACAACCTCCGCCGCATCGCTTGGAGCAAGCCTTCAGGCGCGTACGACTGGGCGCTGGAATTCGACGCCAAGGTCAAGGGTGCCGTGGACGCAAGAGATACCGAAGCCCTCACAAAGCCGCAAAAGTGGGGAGATGCCTTGCTCGCCACGGCGCATCCCAGTGTTGAACATTACCTGCCGTTGCTCTACTGCATGGGCAGTACGGACGAGCACGACACAGTGTCGTATCCCTATGAAGGCTTTGACTTCGGCAGCATCTCAATGCGTATGATCCTGTTCGGCGGGTGAACCAACTCTTCCTCGCTCCAGATGTACCTGCTACATTCAAGGCCGGTGGTACCTTCCGAAGAATACGCCCAGCGTCTCAGGGCTCGCGAACTGCGAGTCGCTCACTACGAGAGAATTCATATTCGTCTCGGGAACGCCCGGCTTGTCCTGGCATTGCTCACGGTCGTCATGGCGTGGGCCTCGTTTAAGGCGCATCAATTCTCTCCCTGGTGGTTGGCTGCTCCTGTAGCGGTATTCATCGGCATCGCCGCTTACCATTCTCGAGTTCTTCGGGCTCGCGACATGGCGCAGCGCGCTGCTGTGTTCTACATCCAAGGAATTGCGCGCGTTCAAGACCGCTGGGCAGACACCGGAGAAACCGGTGAGCGCTTCGACGATGCCCACCATGTGTACGCCAGCGATCTCGATTTGTTTGGCAAAGGCAGCTTGTTCCAGCTCTTGTCCACGGCCCGCACACGAATGGGCGAAGACACTCTGGCAAAGTGGTTGCT
Organism: Candidatus Sulfotelmatobacter sp.; assembly: GCA_035695545.1. Taxonomy (GTDB): domain Bacteria; phylum Acidobacteriota; class Terriglobia; order Terriglobales; family Acidobacteriaceae; genus Sulfotelmatobacter. Next base: position 25,206 of record DASRRV010000240.1, read on the forward strand.
TTCGCCGTCGCCGGTGGCAGACATCCGGGAACGACACTGCGCAATCTCAGAGTTGCGCGAGGAGTTGGATCTGCGGGAAGACCTGGCAGTGCTTGGGGAAGATGTTGGCGCGGGCGTGCATCCCGAGGATCTGTTGAAGTGGGCCGAAGCCCCGAATCAGATGAAGCCTCTCTGGATTCGATGGCTTGCGTTCGTGCTGGCGCTGCTGTCCGTTTCCGGCGCCTTCGTCTGGGCGTATTGGAAAATTGCAACGCCCTTGGTTGTCATCGTCGTGATCGAAGCTATTGTGACCTACAGGCTCGGGAAGCCGTTGGAGGAAGTGCTGCATGGAACCGAGCATGCCTTTCGCGATTTGGATCTCCTATCAGGCGTACTTGCGCGAATGGAGAACCACACGTTTCAGGCGCATGCGCTGCAGACGCTCCAGAGACAGCTCAGGTCGAACGACGTCCGCAGCTCACAAGCCATCGCGCAACTCAGGACACTGGTCGACCTGATCAACTCCCGGCACAACACCATCGTACGAATCATTGATGCTCCCCTTATGTACTCCCTGCAAGTGGCATTCGCGGCGGAACGATGGCGGAACGCTTACGGCGCCGCACTGAGGCCGTGGGTGACCGCAATGGGAGAAATGGAGGCCCTTCTTTCCCTGGCGACTTACAGCTTCGAACATCCTTCAAACCCGTTTCCGGTATTCACCGACGGAACGGCGAGCTTCGACGGGAAAGATGTGGGGCATCCGCTCGTACCGGCTGCGATGTGTGTTCGCAACGACGTTAGCATCCGTGAGGGGACGCGGATTCTGCTGGTGAGCGGTTCCAACATGTCAGGGAAAAGCACATTATTGCGATCGGTTGGAATCAACGTTGTGCTCGCCATGGCTGGAGCACCGGTCCGAGCCCGCGATCTGCGGCTCACGCCCCTTCGCGTGGGAGCGAGCATTCGCATCAATGATTCGCTGCAGGAGGGCAGCTCTCGCTTCTATGCCGAGATCACCCGATTGCGCCAGATCTTCGATTTGGCGGGTGGAGATCCGCCTCTGCTATTTCTGTTGGATGAGCTGCTGCAAGGCACAAACTCGAAAGATCGCCGCGTCGGCGCAGAGGGAATCTTGCGGACGCTGCTGGATCGCGGCGCGATCGGCTTGGTAAGCACGCACGACCTGGCGCTCACCGACATTGGCGGATCCGGAGACGGCACTCTGCACAACGTGCACTTCCAGGACGACTTCGAGAACGGAAAGATGACATTCGACTACAAACTGCGAGACGGCGTGGTCACCAAGAGCAACGGTCTCGAGCTGATGCGTTCCATCGGCCTTGATGTGTAGGCCGGAACGGTTCTAGCTCTTCCGCAGATGAATCGATCCATCCCCCGTGCGGATCGTCAGCAGACTTCCGCCGCCATTAATTTTGCCGCGGACTTCGTTCTCGCGAATCTTGCCTTCGGTCGTAACTGGCATGTCGAGATCAATGTGCCCGTCGTTGGTGTGCAGATCAACGTCGGCGGCGATTTCGCCTGGAACTTCCAGCGTGACATTGCCATCGCCGGTCTCAAGCCTCCAGCCTGCAGATAACGAAGATCCGGCCGCAGCGCGTACTTCCACGTGCCCATCGCCGGTTTTGAGTTCTAGCTCATCGAAACGGCCATTCGCGGTAATGTGGCCGTCACCGGTCGAGGCGCGCAGCTTGCCATCCACTCCGTCGAGCGTCTCCGAACCGTCGCCGGTGTGCAGGTCCATGTCGCCCTTGAATCCGCCGATATCGATCTTCCCATCCCCGGTTCGCAGATTGACTTTCCCCTCGCGCGGCATGCGGATCTCGATGTCCACTCGATGCTGTCCCCATTCAAAGTTGAAGTTGTGGTGCGGATAGCGCACGTCGATTTCGACCGAGTCGCCGTTCTGGTGTTCCTCAACTCGAATACCACCCTCGCCGATCTTGTAGCGGGATGTGGTCACTTTGGCCTCGATGGTGTTTTGATCCCAGGTGGAAACGCGGATATTGGCGTCGGAAGTTTCGACCCGCAGGTCGGGCTTGCCGCTGAGGTTGTACGTCTTCGACCACTCGTCAGCAAGGGCTGGCGTTGCGGCAGCAAGGGCGAGAACAAGAATTGCGAGTCCAATGCGTTTCATAGAGTCCTCCGCTGGGTAAACAGAACTCCGCCCAGCCTCTTAGACGGGATTACGCAGGATTGGTGAGATTGGTTCCATGGAAATCGGGTTCCCTAGTTTGGTGGAGACTTGATGTATGCCATCTGGATCAGGGTTCGCTCGGAAAACGGCAGATAAAGTAGCGCCGCACTGACCGCAAATGCAGCCCCGAGGGTGATCTTCTGCACCAGTAAGAATGGAGCGACCGCCCATAGCTGGTCGAGGCCCAGAACAACCGGAAATATTCGACGGAATTTGTCTCCGAGGCGCTGGTAGTCGAAGCCAACCGAGGAGAGCAGGTAACACCGCAGCGGAATGCCCACACCGGCCGTCACCATCACGGCGGCAGTCAGCGCTGTTGCACCCCAGGGAGGGAGAAACGAATCTGCGATCTCGTCGATCGCGCGCAAGCGAAAGAGCGCCGCGAGATAGAAACACAAATACATCACCTGAATGAGCGCGAAAAGTCCGCGGGTGACGGCGCGGTGCGGGATGGGAACATCCAGCTCCGGATGCATTGCGACGGGGGAAGGGTGAAGCTCCGGGGATGCCGACATACTGGCAGTGGATTCGCTCGCAACAGGATTGGCGGAGGCCGGGACGGAAGGTGCCGTGTCGCCTTGCACCGGAGCGATGAAGCGATATCCGCGGCGAGCCAATGTCTCGACGTAGCGCGGGCTTGAGGCCGAATCTCCGAGGGCCTCGCGCACCTTGTTGATGGCCGTGTTCAGGCTGTGGTCAAAGTCAACGAAGGTGTCCGACGGCCAGAGCTTTTGCTGCAATTCTTCGCGCGTCACCACGGTACCCGCACGCTCCAGCAGCAAAGCGAGTACCTGGAACGGTTGCCCCTGCAGACGCAGCTTTACGCCACTCTTACGCAGTTCTCCCGCGCTGAGATCGAGTTCGAAGACTCCAAACCGCGCGACTCTGCTGTTGTTTTGCGGCGTTGCCATGGACGACGCCGTAGTTTAGCACTGCGGGTCCCAGGTCGTAGACGCTAGACCTTTGGGGTGAAGTGTTGAACCTCATCCGCGACGCCGTTCCACGTCGACGGCCCCCTAAGACTGAAGCGCGGGCTACAATATGCGCGTGCCCTCCCTGGAGCCAGAGAATCATTCTTCGCCGAAGCACCGTCACCACGCGGTCTACGCGTCGGAAGCCAGGGGCCTAGTGCTGATTGCGTTCCTATTGCTCATCATCACCCTGATTCGGTATTGGCACGACATCCACTGGAGCCTGCGCTGAACGTGGGTCCCGAGAACCCTGAGATCGCCTCGCCCGAGCCACTGCTGGTGGTCATCCTCGGGCCAACTGCCAGCGGGAAAACGGCGCTGTCTCTCGCGCTCGCCGAGAAGTTCGCGGGCGAAATCGTCAACTGCGACTCGGTCGCGATGTACCGCGAGTTTGATATTGGCACGGCCAAGCCCACCGCTGCGGAACGCACCTGCGCGCCGCATCATTTGTTCGATTTTGTCGATCCGAATCAGTCCATGACCGCCGGAGAATATTCCCGCCAGGCTCGGGAAGTACTTGCACAGATCAAGTCACGCAAACATTTGCCGATTGTTGTCGGGGGTACGGGACTCTATTTGCGGGCCCTGCTCGACGGACTATTTCCCGGTCCGCAGCGCTCCGAGGAATTGCGCGAGCGCTTGCGCGAATGCGCTGCGACCCGGGGATCACATTATCTTCATCGGATTCTCAGCCGCCTTGATCGCGCCGCGGCTGAGAAGATTCATCCTAACGATATCCCCAAGCTGATCCGAGCGATCGAAGTCTGTCTGGCTTCACGCCAAAAGATGACCGACCTCTGGCAAAAGGGGCGTGATCCGCTGCGAGGTTTTCGTATCGTGCGCATAGGCCTCGACCCTGATCGCGCAGCTCTGTACGAACGCATCAATCAACGCGCACTCAGGATGTTCAAGAGGGGACTCGTCGAGGAGACGAAAGGACTACTGGAGAAATATGGCGAGTCCGCAGGGCCCCTGGCATCGCTCGGATACAAGCAAGCGTGCCAACTCCTGCGCGGAGAACTCACGCGCGAGCTGGCCGTTCAGACGGCGCAGCAAGTGCACCGCAACTATGCGAAGCGCCAGATGACGTGGTTCCGCCGCGAGCCTGAGATAATGTGGCTGAAAGGCTTTGGCGACGACCCGGACCTACAGGGGGAAGCGATTTCCAGCATCGGCTTGGGTCTTAGGTCTTAGGTCTTAGGTCTTAGGTCTTAGGTCTTAGGTGTTGGGTGTTGGGTCTGAGGTGCTAGGTGTTGGGTCTTAGGCTATTGGCCGCTGCCGGTTTTTCCACTTCTGCCACTTCACTACCTTGTGACAACTATCACAGACCGATGCGGGCCTTATTCGATATCGTCTTTCAGTGCAGACTCGCAGCACCATTACGTACGAAGACTTAAAGGTATGGCGTCGTGCTATGGATCTTGTGTTGGAGGTGTACCGGTCCACCGGGTCATTCCCCAAGCAGGAGACTTACGCCCTGACCAGCCAGATGAGACGGTCGGCGGTTTCCGTCCCAAGCAACATTGCCGAAGGCAAAGGAAGGTTCTCGCGCAAAGAACTGCTTCAGTTTCTGTTTCATGCTCGAGGGTCTCTGTTGGAACTCCGAACCCAAATCACGATCGCACGGGAACTCGGATTCTTGGGGCTTGCCGAAGGACAGAAACTGATCTCGCCTGCGAAGTAGGTCGACTCCTGAATGGACTAATCAATCGGTTTCAGGCACCAGTCACAGTCGATCCATTCAGATCCTAGGCCCTAACCCCTAAGACCTAACACCCAAGACCCGAGACCAGCCGTTCTGCTATCGTTCCTGCATGCCACGAATCTTATCCGCACTTCTAATCGCATTGACAGTTGCCCTGCCTGCTTACGCAAAAGACAAGCATCCGCACCCCGCTCCGTCCAATGCGGCGCGCGGCGAAAAGTGGGCCGAAAAGACTCTCCACAAACTGACCGTTGAAGAAAAAATCGGCCAGGTCTTCATGATCTGGTGCCGCGCCAGTTTCCTCAACGTCGAGAGTCCCGAATACCTGCAGTTGCGCGACGCCATGCAGAAGTACCACGTCGGCTCGTTCGCCATGACCGTTCACGTGGATGGGCCGTTTCTTCTTCGCAGCGAACCGTACGAAGCCGCCGAGTTGCTCAACCGCATGCAGCGGGACTCCAAGCTGCCGCTCTTGTTCGCGGCTGACTTCGAACGCGGCGTCACCACTCGCTTGATGGGGACGTCCAACTTCCCGCACGCCATGGCCTTTGGCGCGGACGGCAAAATGGAGGACGCGGAAACCTTCGGCCGCATTACGGCCGAGGAAGCCAGGGCCGTCGGCATTCACTGGAATTTCTTTCCTGACGCCGACGTGAACTCGAATCCCGCGAATCCCATCATCAACACGCGTTCCTTCGGCGAAGATCCCAAGCAAGTCGGCGATCTGGTCACGGCCTACATCAAGGGCGCGCACGAAGCCGGCATGTTAACTACGGTTAAGCACTTCCCGGGCCACGGCGATACCGCAACCGACTCGCATCTCGGAGTTGCCAGCGTCAACGTCGACCGTGCACATCTGGACTCGATCGAACTTCCGCCCTTTCGTCAGGCCATCGCCGCCGGCGTTGATTCGGTAATGGTGGCGCACGTCACCGTCCCCGCACTCGATGCCGATCCAAACCATGTCGCCACAATCTCCACGTCCGTCGTCTCTGACCTGCTCGAGAAACAGCTTGGATTCAAAGGCCTCATCGTGACCGACGCCCTCGACATGGCAGGGTTAACGCATCTCTTTGCCAACGATATCGGCCGTGCGGCGGTTGAGGCCTTCAAAGCTGGGAACGACCTGCTGCTCATCCCCGCCGATCTGGGCGCTTCTTACGACTCTATGCTTAAGGCGGTTCGGTCCGGCGAGATTTCTAAGCAGCGTCTCGATCATTCTGTCCTCAAACTCCTGAAACTAAAGGCGTCTCTCGGCCTGAATGATACGCGCACCGTGGATCTGAGCGCGATTGCCGCATCCGTTGGAAAGCCGGAGAACATCGCGTTTGGGCAGCAGGTCGCCGACGCCGCCATCACCCTTGTACGCGATAACGGGAAAGTGCTCCCTTTGAAATCGAAGGGAACCGTCAAGGCCGGGCTTCCGTATACCACCACAGAGGAGACCCACAACCAGGTCGTGGCCGTTCTGTTTTCGGATGACATGCGCACGGAATCGGGCCGCGCCTTCGGACGTGAATTTCGCGCACGGATCCCGGATGCGCGCGTGATTTATGTGGATCCCCGCACCGCCGCCGGCATGAACGACGAGGTGCTCAAGGCGGTAGACGAAGCGCAAACCGTAGTGGCCGCGGTCTACGTGATTCCGACCGCAGGTAAGGTGGGGAACTCGGTGGCAATGGCCGATGCAACGGGAACACTGTTGCAGGCCTTGCTTGGTCATGCAGCGTCGAAGATGTCGGTTGTTGCCATGGGGAATCCATACCTGGCCAGCGATTTCCCGAAGATCGAGAATTATATGTGTACATTTTCCAACGCAACGGTCTCGGAAGTGAGCGCGATCAAAGCACTCTTCGGGGAGATTCCGATTCACGGCCATCTGCCCGTCACGATTCCGAATGTTGCCCAGCGTGGCGCCGGCATCGAACGCCCGGCGCAAGTCGCCAGTGGAGGGTCTCCTCATGCGCAGAACTGAGTTTCGGATTCTCAGCGGGGTCGTCCTCGCTCTTGCCGTTCTTGCTGCGCTTCTCCTGCCGGCCTGCAGCGTCAATGTGAAGAAAGAAAAGAATGGAGAGGACAAGCAGGTCGACATCAGCACGCCCGTCGGCGGCATCCACGTCAGTAAAGGTGCAAATGTCGCGGACGTGGGACTGCCGGTCTATCCTGGCGCGCGCCTGAAGCAGAAAGAGTCCAATGGCGATGACAAAAGCGCCAACGTAAACATTTCCAGCTTCGGCTTTAGCTTGAAGGTCGTTGCACTGCAATATGAGTCGGACGATTCTCCGGAAAAGCTCGTCGCGTTTTACCAGAACCAGCTCAAGAAATACGGCAATGTCCTCACCTGCCACACGCATCACCTCGATGTGGACGCGGACATCAAGGACTCAGATCACGGTTCGCACGAACTGTCGTGTGCAGGAGCGAGCGGCACCAACACAGAACTAAAGGTCGGCACCAAGGAGAACCAGCATATCGTGGCGGTCGAATCCGACGGAAAGGGCTCGACTTTCTCGCTCGTGTATGTACGCACGCACGGTAAGGACACGGATATCTAGACCTCAGCTTGTGCAGCCGTTGATTGGGCTGTGTATTAGGAGAACAGCTATGTTACGTCAGTTGACGTCCACGCTTGCTTTCGCTGTGGCCTTGACCCTGCCGGTTTTGGCGCAGGACTCGGGCAATCAGAACAAGAACCTCGACATTCACAGCTCGATGGGCGACTTGCACGTCGGTAGCGACGCAGATGCGCGCAAGATCGGCTTGCCGCTATATCCGGGCGCGCGTCCCAAGTCGGACGACACGAACAACAACCAGGCCAACCTGAGCCTTTTCACGGAGGCCTTCGGAATGAAGCTCGTCGTGGCCGGCTACGACTCCGACGATGCTCCCGCTAAAATCATCGACTTCTATCGGGACAAACTGAAGAAATATGGCAAGGTTCTCGAATGCCACTCGCAAAAACACGGCGGCGGCGTGGATGTACACGATAACGACAAGGACTCAAAAGGCAACAAAGAACTGAAATGCGACGAAGACTCAGGCCCGGTCACCGAACTGAAGGTTGGCACCGAAGATAACCAGCACGTGGTCGCCGTCGAGCCTCGCGATGGCAGCAAGGGATCGACCTTCGCTCTCGTGTACGTTCACACGCGCGGCAAGCAGGGAGAGATTTAAGGCAGAGAATCATCGTTTCTGCCGCACCGAAATCCTGATCTTCGTCGCACAATTTACCTTCAGGTAGGCTCCGTCCCTTGCCTCCGCCCCACACCGTGCGATACTTTCAACCCAAGCCCTTCTTCGGCCCTTCATGGAACAGCCCTGCTATAAATGCGGACAAACGGTGGAGGAAGGAATTCCCTTCTGCCCTCACTGTTCGGCCCCCCAGATTCGCGTTGTGATCGCTGAACCCGCGCCGTCCCTTGTCCCTGCTGCCGAGGTCGCGGTTGGGGCCCAGGCATCCGCTGTGCTCCCGGCATCGCAGACCATTCCGGTCCTCGCGCTCCCCATGCAGTGGTCCCAAGCTCTTAAGCCGTGCGCTCTGGCCGCCCTGGTCGCATCTTTACTCATGGCGTTGGGACTGAATCCCTTGGTGACCTTGCTAAGCGTCGGGTTTCTCGCGGTCGTCTTCTATCGCCAAAGCCGGCCGGGCGCTGTGGTAAAAGCAGCATCGGGAGCACGACTTGGCGCCCTCAGCGGAATTCTCTGTTTCGCCATGACGACGATACTCGTCGCGCTGGCCGCCACCGTACCAGACTTTCGGACGAAGATGCGGGATCAAATTCTCGAAAATGCCCAAAAATGGGCCGCGTCACGCCCCGCTGATCCACAGATCCAGGCTGCACTCGAACAATTGAAGACTCCCGAAGGCCTGGTTATGGCTCTGATCGTCGGAAGCATATTTCTCTTCGTGTTCTCCATCGCCGTAGCCAGCCTCGGCGGCGCATTGGGAGGCTCCATCCTGGGACGCCGGGACCGAACCTGAGGTCCCGAACACCCCCCTGCGTCTCTCCGCTGCGTGAAATATGCTGTGCGAACACACCCTGTGCGAACACACCCTTGCAGCCCCCGCGCCTGCCGCGTATGATGCACCGTTTGCACTTTTTCCGATGAATACGCCCACACGCGGTTCGCTGCTCGGGATCGAGCACCTCGATGCGAAGGAAATCCTGGGCCTGCTCAAGCTGGCCCGCCGCATGAACCCGTTGAAGGCCCGCCCGCTGCTCCGCGGCAAGCGCGTCGTACTTCTGTTTTACGAAGCTTCCACCCGCACCCGCTCTTCCTTTGAGTTCGCCGCAAAAGCACTGGGCGCAACCACCACGCTCGTGCAGTCTTCCGGGTCGAGCATCGAGAAAGGCGAGTCCGTCCTCGATACTGGATACACCTTGCGTGCGGTGGGCGCCGATTGCATCGTGATGCGCCATCCATCAGCAGGTGCGCCGCATTTGATGGCGCGGCATCTCGACATTCCCGTCATTAACGCGGGCGACGGCATGCACGAGCATCCTTCGCAGGCCTTGCTCGACGCTTTCACGATCCTGAAGCACAAAAAATCGTTCAAGGGCCTGCAAGCCACCATCATCGGCGACATCTTTCACAGCCGGGTTGCGCGCAGCGCCTGCCATTTGCTTACCAAGTTCGGCGTGAAACTTACGCTTTGCGGTCCACCCGAGTTCGTGCCCGATGTCGCAGCGACCCTTACGCCGGGACTGCGCATCACCCGCCATATTGAGGACGCCCTGCGCGGCACCGACGTAATCATGCTGCTGCGTGTGCAGAAAGAGCGCCTGGCTGGGCTGAAGATTCGCCTGCAGGACTACATGGCGCGTTATCAGATGACCACCGCGCGCTTGAAACTAGCCAAACGGGATGCCATCGTCATGCACCCGGGCCCGATCATTCGCGGCCTCGAGTTGACAGCGGACGTCGCTGATGGTCCGCAGTCGGTGATTGTCGATGAGGTGCACAACGGCGTTCCAACGCGCATGGCGATATTGGCGCGGGCAATGGGCAAGGCGAAGTGAGCCACGAATTTGCACGGATTCGGATGAGGCAGTAGGGATGTATCCCTGTTTTGATGTTGACGGAATCTCGTCGGACAAACTGCTACGTGAGTGGCAGTGGCTGGTCACAGGCGAATTCCAATTGTTGGCGGTGAATGCTTTCGGAGACTTGTTCCTTGAGGATGTCGACGGCGTTGTAAAGCGGCTGGACATCGCAGGCGGAAAAGTGTCCGCCATCGCCAGGTCCAAGCATGATTTTGAACGAGCTGCGAAAGAAGCGGAGAGCAAGAGAGACTGGTTCTTGGAAAACGATACGGAGCAAGCGGAACGACGGGGATATCGCCCAGGGAAAGGCCGATGCATTGGGAACAAGATTCCGCGGGTTTTTGCGGAGAGTGCTGACGTCGCAGAGAATTTGTATGTTGCCGACCTCGATGAATACGTTTCTTTCATGGGCGATCTTCACCAACAGATCAGTGATGTTCCCAACGGAGGAAAAGTACGAATCAAGATTCAACCTAAGCCCGAGGGACAGGAAGACGCCAAGAGCTGAATGCTGACTGCTAAGACTCAAAAACGAGAAGCCACGAGCCTGCTGATCAAAGGCGGCCATCTGATTGACCCAACGGCGAAGATGAATGCGCCCATGGACATCCTGCTGCGCGATGGCCGGGTCGCGGAGGTAGCGCTCCCGAACAAAATTCGTGGTGGCGCTGATGAAAAGTTCGACGCTCGCGGGCTGATCGTCGCGCCAGGCTTCATTGATCTGCACGTTCACCTGCGCGAGCCCGGACAGAGCTACAAAGAGACGATCGCTTCAGGCACCGCCGCCGCCGCTGCCGGAGGCTTTACCTCGGTGTGCACTATGCCGAATACTGCTCCCGTCGTGGATACCGCGGAGTGGGTTAGCTGGCTCCGCAACCCCGATCGCGGCGCCATAGTCAATGTTTTCCCAATCGCTGCCGCCACGCGCGGCAGCCGTGGAGGAACCCTCACCGATTTCAGCGCCTTGCAGCGCGCGGGCGCCGTAGCCGTCACCGATGACGGCAAACCGATTCTCGACGACGACGTCATGCGCATGGCATTGCGCCTTGGTGCGGAACTTAATTTTCCAGTCGTCCAACACGCGGAAGACACGCGTGCCACGGAAAACTGCTCGATGCACGCGGGCTCCACCAGTTTTCGACTCGGGCTGCGCGCCATGCCGGCGAGCGCCGAAGCTTCCGTTGTCGACCGCGACGTCACACTGGCACAGCAGATTCGCGAATCCCGCCTGCATGTAGCACACCTTTCCACCTCCGACGCCCTCAAGGCTGTGCGCCGCGGAAAGCGCGCCAAGGCCCGGGTCACCTGTGAAGTCACTCCACACCACTTCACCTTGCTCGACGAAAACGTCGGCGAGTACGACACCAACTTCAAGATGAACCCGCCTCTGCGCTCCGCTACCGACCGCGAAGCCATCGTGGTTGCCCTCGGAGACGGCACGATCGACGCCATTGCCACCGATCACGCACCACACGCGGCCCACGAAAAGCAGGTCGAATTCGAACGAGCCTCTTTCGGAATTACGGGTCTCGAAACCGCCTTGGCTCTCGCGATCACGAAGCTTCACCGCGACCACAAGATTCCTCTGGTCCGCATCGTCGAGCTCTTCACCGCCGGGCCCGCCAGAGTCTTTGACCTCAACGGACGTGGTTCGCTTGCTCGAGGCGCTTTTGCCGACGTGGCCCTCTTCGACCCCAAGAAACGCTGGACGTTTGAGGCCGCGAGGTCACACTCGCTGTCGCAGAACACCCCCTTCGACGGCTGGCAGTTCACGGGAAAAGTTGTGGCAACGATCGTCAGTGGAAAGATTGTCTACCGCACTGATTAGGACTCTCACCAACGAGTGGAGGACTGCATGGATCGCGCAATGCGACTGAGTCTCTCTATTCTTCTGGCATTCAGCATCTTCACATGCATTAGTTCGGCGCAGACAAATGCTGCGGCGCCTTCTGCGCCTACCCGTGTCGCCCCCGCGCAGCCGTTCGATATCAACGCAGCGGTCGAAGCATATTTCGCCAAGATGCCGCCCGCTCAGCGAGCCCGGTCCAATGCCTATTTCGAAGGCGGCTACTGGCTCCTACTGTGGGATTTCCTTTCGACCGCGTTCGTGATGTGGCTGCTACTGCATTTCCGGTGGTCAGCGCGCATGCGCAATCTCGCGGAACGAATCGTCCGCTTCCGCCCTCTGCAGACCGCACTCTTCTGGATTCAGTTCATCATCGTTACAGCTGTTCTCACCTTCCCGGTGACTGTGTATGAAGGCTACTTTCGTGAGCACAAATACGGACTTCTGAATCAGACCTTCGGACCCTGGTTACGCGATCAGTTTGTAACGTTGGTTGTCGTCTTGCTGTTGGGAGCACTCCCAGTGGTGCTGCTGTTCTGGCTCGCCCGAGCTCTGGAGAACAATTGGTGGGTGTGGGGCGCGGCACTAACGATCTTGTTTAATGCATTTGTGAGCCTCATCGCTCCGGTTTACATCTCTCCTCTGTTCAACACCTACAAGACGCTAGAGGACGCTCACGTCCGGGACCCAATCCTGAGCATGGCCCGTGCCAACGGTATTCCCGCGACAAATGTCTACGAATTCGACGCGTCGCTGCAGTCGAATCGGGTGAGCGCCAACGTCAGCGGCTTCGCCGGCACACTGCGAATTTCGTTGAACGACAATCTGCTGAAGCGCTGCACCCTGCCCGAGATCGAGACGACCATGGGACACGAGATGGGTCACTATGTTCTCAATCACGAATACAAAGGGCTCGTCATGAACGGAGTGGTGATCGTGATTGCGTTCGCTTTCTTACATTGGGGCATCAACGCCGCTCTCGCGCGTTGGGGAGAAAAATGGGACGTCCGGGCAATCACCGACGTCGCCGTCCTGCCGGTGGCGGTGATCGTATTCTCCATCTATTTTCTCGTGATGACTCCCGTGACCAATACCATCACTCGCACCATGGAGTTTGAGGCAGACATGTATGGGTTGAACGCGGCCCAACAGCCCGATGGTGAGGCCAACGTGGATATGTTGTTAGGAGAGTATCGCAAGCTCGATCCCAGCCCGCTCGAGGAATTCATTTTCTTCGACCACCCCAGCGGCCGCACCCGCATCACCGCTGCCATGCGCTGGAAAGCCGAACACCCGGAGTCCGCCAAGCCAGAGGAAGTAGCCAGACCAATTTTCAATTCCCAGTAATCCCTGTGGCGAGAAGTCTGCTACCACACGAGCATCTCCCCCGTTCAATACGAGATGCTCCGCGCAGCCTCCGAACTACTTCGGGATAGGTGGCGTCACCACTTCATGCAGCTTCGGATTCTCCCGCATCCGGCTGAACTCTTCGTCTTTGTAGACATTCGCCAGATCGCGATAGCCCTCTTCCTCGGCGCGACTCATTTGATCAAGAGACGGATTCCATCGTTCGCGTTCAAGCCAACCGCCTGCGCAAGCGCCTGAGCGAGTGCTACGCCTCGGAAGGCGCCGGTCATGCCATCCGCATCACGATCCCTGTTGGCCAGTACAAGCCGGTGTTCAAGTCGATGACCGACCCCGAGCTTCCACAGGCGCGAGCCCCGGCAGACGCAACTGGGACCACTTGGCGTCCGAGCCAGCAACATATTTGGGTGTTAGGCGGCGTAATAGTTCTGGTGGCCCTGATCGTCGCGGCGTTTCTAACCCGCGAACGATCGAAGCCACCGCAGGTCATTCGCTGTTCATATTCTCAGCAGCCCGCCGCCGAACCTCCTGTTGGACTTCCTGTCGGAGAAGAGGTTCGCATCCTGGCTGGTGCCAGCCGCAAATATGTGGATCACGCGGGTAAGTTGTGGAGTCCGGATTCTTACTTCACGGGTGGTACAGCGGTTCCGAGTGCGGTTCAGCATATCTGGCGCACCCAGGACCCGATCCTGTATCGCACTAGCCGTCAAGGCGACTTCTCATACAACATCCCGTTGAAGCCGGGAACATACGAACTGCGCCTGCATTTCGCCGAGACCTTCTACGGCCCCGAGAATGCGGGGGCCGGCGGAGAGGGCAGCCGCATCATGACTGTTCTGGCGAACGGGCAGCCCTTGCTGCACGACTTCGATGTTCTGGCGGATTCCGGCGGTGACCGCACCGCTGAAGTGAAAGTGTTTCCCTACGTTTCGCCCCCCGCCGACGGCCAACTGCATCTCAGTTTTTCTGCAGTGAAGGGCGGAAGTGCGATGTTGTCGGCCATCGAGATTCTGCCGGGACTCCATGGACATGTTCGGCCGGTGCGCATCGTGGCCCGGGACGGGCCGTACTACTCCAACGACAGCCAATGGTGGAGCGCTGATGCTTATTTTAAAGGCGGACAGCTGAGCAGTAGCCAGGACCCCGCGGTCGGCACGGACAATCCTGAGTTCTACGAGACCGAACGCTGGGGTCACTTCTCCTGCGCGATTCCCGTGGCCCCCGGCAGGTACACAGTGACACTGCATTTCATCGAACGCCAAGCGGGAGAGGGGGCCGCGAGTGCCGCTCCTGCTTCCAGTTCCGGCGTTCCTGAGAAACGCACTTTCAATGTCTTCTGCAACGGCAAGACGATCTTGGCCAATCTGAACATCCTCGAACAAGCCGGCGAGAATCGGCCCCGGGCGCGGGAGATCAAGGGCCTGGAGCCCAACGCACAGGGCAAGCTTTTGCTGGAGTTCGTCCCCATCACTCGCTACGCCACGGTGACGGCGATTGAAGTTCTGCCAGAGTAAATCGGCTCGACTGGCTCAAGTCGCAAACTGAAGATCGCAAATCGTTAGCTTGCTAGAATTCCCATCTTCTTCCCGACGCTCTTTAGCACTCCCAAGGCCTGCTGCAATTCTTCCTGAGTGTGCGTCGCGGACATAATGGTGCGGATGCGCGCTTTGCCCTCGGGCACCGTTGGGAATGCAATACCCGTTCCGAGCACGCCTTCTTTGAATAGCTCGCGCGAGAAGTCCATGGTCAACTTGCCGTCGCCAATGATAATGGGCGTGATGGGAGTTTCGCTGGCCGGAGTATTGCGACCGCCAATGTCGAAGCCTAGCAGGCCGAGTTCTTTCTTCCAGAAGCGCGTGTTCTCCCAGAGCTTCTCCATGCGCTCGGGTTGGTTTTCCAGAACATCGAAGGCCGCAATGCACGTCGCTGCCACCGATGGCGGATGCGAAGTCGAAAACAAAAACGGACGCGCCCGGTGATACAGAAAGTCAATCAGGTCGTGGGTACCGCAGACATATCCGCCCAGAGCGCCGATTGCCTTCGACAACGTGCCAACCTGAATATCCACGCGGCCGTGCATGCCGAAGTGATCGACAGTACCGCGCCCGTTGCGACCCAGCACCCCGGAAGCGTGCGCATCGTCGACCATCATAATTGCGCCGTATTTTTCTGCGAGATCGCACAGCGCGGGCAACGGTCCGATATCACCGTCCATCGAAAATACGCCGTCGGTGATCAGCAGCTTTTTGCCCGGTTCGTTCTTAATGCTGGTTAACTGTTCCTCCGCGTGCGCAATGTCCTTGTGGCGAAAAACCAGAATCTTGGCCTTCGAAAGGCGCGCGCCATCAATGATCGACGCGTGATTCAGCGCGTCGGAGATGATGAAGTCGTCCTTGCCCAGCACCGCCGACACCGTTCCCGCATTGGCGGCGAATCCCGACTGGAAGACCACGCATGCCTCAACGTTCTTGAAACGCGCGATCTTCTCTTCCAGTTCCATGTGTATCTTCATCGTCCCGGCAATCGTGCGCACCGCGCCCGATCCCACGCCGAACTTTCGAGTGGCTTCCAGCGCGGCCTCGCGCAGCTTGGGATGCGTCGTTAACCCGAGATAATTGTTCGACGCCAAGTTGATGACTTTCTTCCCGTCAAACGTGCAGACCGGCGCCTGCTCGTCGTCAAGCACGCGGAGCTTGAAGTGCGTGCCCTTGCTCTTGAGTTCGTTGAGCTGGTCGGTGAGATAGGAGAGAGGGTTGGTGCGGGTTGCGGTGGTCATAGATGCCTCGAAAACTTTCTCTCCGCGGATTGACGCGGATCAACGCGGAAACGGCCCAATGTGACAATCGTCACGGTCGAACCGACGGGCTACCTTTCAGACGATGATCTCCGGATTCTTTCCATCACGGATGCTGAATGACTCGTATCGCTCATCTTCGAACTTTTCGATCTGATCTCCATTAGAGAATCCCAGGATCAGCGTTCGTTCGCCGCATTTCACCCCGGTGATCGAGGCTTTCAGTAGACGAATGGCGGGGGCGGCTGATTCTGGATTGTCCCCGTTCCAGACGATCTCATCGGACCCGGCGGGTCGATAGATGAACTTGATCCACACCGAGATTCCACCGTTGCCCCAATTAAACTGAACGTCGTAGGGGCCGATGCATAGCTGACAGATTTCCTTGCCTACAAGGGCAGCTCAGATTTGCAGCGACCTCTTTCGAAAGTGGGTACATTCGACACCGTACCTATGGATTCAAAACACAATCGGATTCCCCGTTGCGATGCTGGCCTCACACAAGCGCTTCATGCTCTCGAAGAATTCTTTCTCGCCTTGGGTGAGAATGTCACTCGACCCGAGCACAAGGTCCACTTCGCGCAACAGAGCTGGAGACTGTTTCACCGGAATCCAATCTCCCGTATGTGTGCCGTCGTACACAACCTTCTTCAGCAGGATGGGGAACTTCGGTCCAGGATCGCCCTGCAGGCCGCGCAGAAATTCCCGCACATGCTGCGCCCTCGTGATATTGCCGAGACTCTCGGCAGCCAGAACACCCTCATGCTCACACGACTCCTGCACCCAGCGGTCGTGCGCTTCCCACTCTTCCTCGGACGGATCGCCAGTCAGAGAGGGCGCATTCGACTCGTCCCACAGGAATCGATCGGGAGAGGGATGCGGCTTGGCCCGTCCATCGCGTATGCAAGTGCAACGTACGTATGCGTCGAGACTCATCGTTCAGATCCAAATTAGTTAACTATAGTTAACCAATACCGTCATCACCCTACCAACAAGGCGAAGACGCCGCCCCGCAAACCTAGCGCACTCCGTTGGGATACACCAGAATCTTACTGGCCTCTCCGGTTTTGAGCCGATCCATGGCCTTGGCGAAGTCTTTCATCGCAATGCGGTCGGTGATCACCGGATGCAGATCGAGTTTTCCGCTCTTGAGCAGAGCCGTCATCTGGTACCACGTCTGGTACATGCGGCGCCCGTTGATGCCTTGAATCGTGATGCCTTTGAAGATGATGTCTTCGGAGAAATTCAGCGAGATCGGTTTCGAAGTCAGGCCCAGAAGGGAGATTCTTCCGCCGCGCCGGACTATATCAAACGCTGTGCGAATCGAATCCGGATGCCCCGCCATTTCCAGCACAACGTCCACGCCAAGGCCGCCGGTCTTCTCCATCACAATGGCGTTGACGTTCTCCTTTGCGGGGTTGAGAGCGAAATCGGCCTTCATCTCCCGAGCTATCCGGGCGCGATGTTCATTCACTTCAATGGCGAAGACCGAGGTTGCGCCCACGGCCTTGGCCACGGCAATCGAAAACAGCCCGATGGGTCCGCAGCCGGTTATGGCCACTGTCTTGGCGGCGATCTCACCGGCAAGCACGGTGTGCACCGCGTTGCCCAGCGGATCGAGAATTGACGCGTAATCGAGCGGAATTGCGGGATCAAGTTTCCAGATATTTGATTCTGGAATCACCACGTACTCAGCGAATGCACCATTGGCGTCGACGCCAATGATCTTCACGTTCTGGCAAATGTGGGCTTCGCCGGTGCGGCACTGCAGGCACTTGCCGCAAGCGACGTGCATCTCTGCGGAAACGAAGTCGCCTTCCTTAACACTGGTGACTTCATCACCGAACGCCGCTACCTCGCCGCAGAATTCATGCCCCGGAATCAGTGGCGGATGAATGCGGTTTTGCGCCCAGCGGTCCCAGTTGTAAATGTGGAGATCAGTACCACAGATGGACGCAACCTTCACCTTAACCAGCACATCGGTGCGCCCGAAGGCCGGAATCTTGACCTGGCGAACCTCCGCGCCCGGTGCGGCCTCCGGCTTGACCACCGCCAGCATTGTTCCAGCCATGATTGCCACCTATAAGTTCGATACCGAAAACGGCTCAAACACAAAACACATGATTCTAGCACCGGACAACCCGGCCGCCCTTCCCTGCAGGCTTTCGCCAACGTCTATCGACCGTCCGTTGCTCGAAGGTGTAAACCGCAGCACCGCGAACGGCATCGAAACAAAGTTCGCCTTCGTCATCGGAGGTCAGAGTCCGTGCGCTCCTCGTCTTTGGCTTTTCTTTTAGCTTGCTCCTGTTTGCTACAAGCCGTCCGCTTGTCCGCATCTCCTGTCACGGTGCGGTACAAGGAGGGTCTGCTGCACGGTTTTCTTGTCTTGAGCACGCTCGAGGGACAGGCGATAGCGGATGGGGATCTCACCCAGATCGCTCATGGCGATGTCATCACGAGTCGTTTGGTATACCACTTCAAAGACCGCTCTCTACAGGACGAGACCACGGTCTTTTCCCAACGACGCGACTTTCGGCTGATCAGCTACCGCCTGGTGCAAAAGGGCCCCGCATTTCAACACCCACTGGAAATGTCCGTTGCAACGAGCACCGGAGAAGTCACTGTCCGCTACACGGACAACGGCACAGAGAAAGTCGAGACAGAACGGCTCAAGATGCCACCCGATCTCGCCAACGGGTTAGTTCTCACTCTTCTGAAGAATCTTGCTCCCGATGCGCCGCCCCTCAAGGTGTCGATGCTGGTCGCAACGCCAAAGCCGCGAATGGTAAAAGTTGCGATCACGGCTCAGGGTAGCGAGCCTTTTACCCTCGGAGCCTCCGGCCGCAAAGCCACGCACTATGTGCTGAAAGTTGACATCGGGGGCATCGCGGGATTGATCGCGCCCTTGTTGGGCAAACAGCCTCCCGATTCGCATGTCTGGATTCTTGGCGGCGAGGCTCCAGCGTTCGTGAAATCCGAGGTATTGTCCTATTTCGGAGGTCCTATGTGGCGGACCGAGTTGACGGCTCCGACCTGGCCGCGAAGCGCGCAATCCAAGGAGGAGAGCGCGAAGCCATGATTTAAGCGTTGAGGCCGAGGCTTTGTAACTCGCTTCTCGTCAATCGCGCCCGCCATTACAATCGGCTGGGATGCAAGTTCCTTCGATCCGAGAACGCCAACGAGTCTTTCTGGCCGTGCTCTGCGGCTATGCCTTGATCGGCATGGCCTCGACGCAGGCTGCTGTGCCGCTCTCGCGTCAGGAATTTACTCGCCGGCTGGTCGCTGCCGCGGTGGAGCGCACTCA
This sequence comes from Candidatus Sulfotelmatobacter sp., assembly GCA_035695545.1. Lineage (GTDB taxonomy): Bacteria > Acidobacteriota > Terriglobia > Terriglobales > Acidobacteriaceae > Sulfotelmatobacter. Next base: position 44,433 of record DASRRV010000240.1, read on the forward strand.
CCATTCCGTCAGATACGTGTCGGCCTATGTCCGCATCCCATACCCCGGCGGCGATGTTCCAGCCGACACTGGAGTTTGCACCGACGAGATTATTCGTTCGTATCGCGCCGTCGGCGTTGACCTGCAAAAAGAAGTGCACGAAGACATGCTGCAGAATTTCGCCGCGTATCCCAACAAACGGCGCTGGCTCCTGGCCCATGCCGACGCGAACATCGACCATCGCCGCGTGCCCAACCTGATGGTCTTCTTCCAGCGCAAGGGAGCGTCGTTGCCGATCACGAGCCGCGCCGGGGACTATGCCCCTGGCGACCTTGTCACCTGGGACTTGGGCGGGAATGTTCCGCACATCGGCATCGTCGTTGATCAAAAGGCTCGCGGGAGCGGACCCTACATGATCGTTCACAACATCGGTGAGGGGCCGAAGATGGAAGACGTACTTTTCAATTGGAAGATTACGGGGCACTACCGTTATTTCGGGCCGAGCAAATAGGGAGCCTGTGGGGACGGCCGCCCTCGGCTGTCCCGTTCGCGCGCACACCGGCGGCTACCTGACGAAGCACTACGCAGGTTTGGGTGCGCGGGGCGCCACTTTCTTAAACTCCTCCGACTTCCCCCGCGGAATAGTCAGAGTCTTCCAATCGCTCGACCGCAGATGCTTGGCCAGAAAAACAATCTGCCCGCAGTGCGCTGCGTAGTGGGCGATCTGGCGATTAATGGCCTGCAGAACCGTGTGAGGTTCGCCCCGGATGGTGACCGTGCGCATCACATCCTCGGGCGGGAGCGCATCGATCGCTCCCAGCACGCAAGCCCAGCCGTCTTCCCACCACTGCATCACGTCAGCGCGAGTGGTCGCGGGAGTCAACTCGAACTCCTGATCGCGAAAACGGTCCGGTTTCTCGCCATCGGTCGTCAGAAAATCGGTAAAACGCGAGCGCATGTTGCCCGCAAGATGTTTCACGAGAATCGCCACCGAGTTCGACTCCGGATCGAGTGTAATGAAGAAATCTTCATCCTTAAGCTGCGACATCGCTCCTTCGGCCATCCGCTTGTGCCCGCGCATTTGGCGCCGGGCTTCTTCTAGATAGTGACTCGCCGCATCAATTGCCACGTTCCGACTCTCCTACTGAAATTAGATGGCTGGTTCCGTTGCTAGTCAATTATCGTCTCGTCCTGACTCTCCCCACCCTCCGCCGCCCGGCGTCTCAATCCTAACCCGCTCGCCCTTGCGCAGCCGTGTGCTGAACTTCCCTGGCATCGGCTCAACCGAGCCGTCGTGTCGCACAAGAAGAGTCCTGCCCGGCGCTCCATCTGTTCCACCGGCCAGCCCCCACGGTCCGCGCGACCGACGGTCGGCCAGCAGTGTCACGTCGCAGTCCGTGAGCACTTCAATCTCGCGCACAATCCCATCGCCACCTTGAAACTTGCCAGGTCCGCCGCTCACTGCCCGCAGAGAATACCGCCGAACCCGCAGTGGGTAGGCATACTCCAGCGCCTCCGCCGGCGTGTTCAACGAGTTCGTCATGTGCGTATGCACTCCGGAGACTCCCGCCTTGCCCGGCCGCGCACCCATGCCTCCAGCGACTGTCTCGTAGTAAGCGAACGGTTCGCCCGTGCGCGGATCTATGCCTCCGATCGTCAGGTTGTTCATCGTTCCCGAAGCCGCCGCCGGAATGCGATCGGGAACCGCCAACGCCAGCGCCCGCAGCAACACGTCAACGGTGCGCTGCGAGGTCTCGACATTGCCCCCGGCAACTGCGGCAGGGGGCTTCGCATTTACCATGGTCCCCGGGGGCGCGATCACTTGAATAGGCCGCATCAGCCCCGCGGCGGCTGGAACATCTTCCTCCAGCAGACAACGAAATACATAGAAACAAGCTGAAAAGGTGATCGCCGCGACCGCATTCACGCTTCCTTCCACCTGCGGATCGCTCCCGGTGAAATCCACGGTGACTATATGGCGTGAGCGTCCCCGTCCGCCAGTACTGTCTCCATCCCGCCGCCTTATCGGGGCATGCACGGTCAACGTAACCGCAATCCTTAGTGGCCGCTCGGTGATCCCGTCTCCGTCCAGAAAGTCCTCAGCTCGATATTCTCCCGGTGGCACACGCTGCAGGAACGCACGCATCAGTTCTTCAGAATAGTCCTGCAACTCCACAGCCGCGCGTTCGGCACGCTCCACGCCATAGCGGGAGCAAATCTCTCGCAACCGCTCGGCACCGGTATGGCAGGCCGCAATCTGCGCGCCCAAGTCCCCCTCCCGCTCCTCGGGCGTGCGCACGTTATTGAGAAGCATTGCGAGGACATCTCCATTCATAGCTCCCGCTCGCATCAACTTCACGGGAGGAATACGTACCCCTTCCTGATAGATTTCGCGGCAAAGCCCCATCGAGCCCGGATACGCCCCACCCACGTCGGCATGATGTGCTCGCGATGCCACGTAGAAATCTGGAGGCGCGTGTCGATGGCGTCTTGGTGTGGGCTTTCCCACATACACCGGCGCCACCAGCGTGATGTCCGGCAGATGCGTCCCGCCTCGAAAGGGATCATTGAGCATGACGACATCTCCCGCTTCCATCGGCCCAGCGTCAATCGCCGCGCGCACCGACATCGGCATCGAGCCCAGGTGGACAGGCATGTGGTCGCCCATCGCGATCACTTCGCCAGCGCCATCGAACACGGCGCACGAGTAGTCGCGGCGCTCTTTGATGTTGGGAGAAAACGCAGTTCGCCGCAGTGCCGCTCCCATCTCCTCGGCAATCGAGTGGTAAAAGTTCTTGAAGATTTCCAGTTCAATCGGGTCGCGCCGCATGAGGCGCAGTGTACTGGAAGGCGCAGCGGGCTGCATTCAGATTTCGCACTGTCCCCATCAGGTCTTGGGTGTCAGGTCTTCGGCTTTGAGTTTCGCAGCAGTTCGCAGCTGACCTGAGATCGAAAACCAACGATTCAACCCCTGTTTTTTGCAGAATTTTGTTGACACTTTGTTCATAGTGCCGCAATATCTAGCGTTATAGAGCCTTCCCATACTACGAATAGGGTTGGCTTTTCAAGTACCTGGGCCCTTAGTCAACAACCTTTGCAAGGGAAAATCGTTCACGGAGGAACCTTCATGGCAACGAAGAAGAAGGCAAAAAAGAAGAAACATTAACCGTCAGCGAGTAGAAACTCGCTCACGTCCGAAGTTCACTGGCCTCTCCGGAGAAGCACCTCCTGAGGGGCTTTTCTTTTGGTGTTCGGCAGCAGCGAAAATCTCCCTGCCAATCGTCAGACCTGTGTCACAATAAGCAAACCGCACGGCATGTGCCGTGTTCTCGAAAATGGCTGCGAGGAAGAAAAGCGCGACGAAGCACAAGACGGATGAGATCTTCATCCCCGACAAGCTCTATTTCCGCATCGGGGAAGTGGCCACGCTGTGCCACCTGCCCGCCTACGTGCTGCGCTTCTGGGAATCTGAATTTCCGCAACTGAAGCCGGTCAAGAGCGGCACGGGCCAGCGCATGTACCGCAAGCGAGACGTCGAAAACGTGCTCCGCATCAAGCACCTGCTCTACGAGCAAGGCTTCACCATCTCCGGCGCGCGCCAGCATCTGCGGGCCGAGACCAAGTCTGACAAAACGCAGGCCGCGATTCCTTTTCCAACACACTCCACGGCCGAGATCCAGCATATCCGCCAGGGTCTGCGCGAGATTTTGAGCATGCTCTCGACTCGTAAAACGGGATAAGTAAGGCTCCTCCGCCCATCAACCTAAAGCCCACCGGATCTGTTCCAAGATCGCCCGCAGACGCTTTCCCCGAGCCGGGTTCACCATCTCGACGAAACCGACGCGACCCTCAAGGTGAAAACGAAACGCGGTATGACCGTCGCGGTTCTGGCCCTCAGGACCCAGTCGAACGCAGTTGGTGAGGGTTGCCTTCAGACGATCGAAATCGGCACGAACGACGTTTATGTGATCATTCGCAACCAGGCCTGCCAGGTATTGCCGTACTCCCTGGCGCATGACGCGAGTCTTGCGGTGATGCACTGTGAATCCTTCTTCCATCAGAATTGCTGCCACGTGCGTCGAAAACCGTTCGACTCGCCGATCGAATGCAGACTCATCGCTGGAGAATGCCAGGTCATCGGCATAGCGGGTGTACTCGGCTCCGACCGACTTCGCCAGGCCTTCCAATCGGCAATCCACCCGATACGTGCAGAGGTTGGCGAGCGCGGGCGACGTGGGCGCGCCTTGCGGCAGGTGGGGACAGGCATACAGCGTTTGCGCATCTTGCACCTGAATGCGCTCGACGCCAGCGGCGCCGTCCTTCCAAGCATCGCGAGGCGTCGCATTGGTACAGATTCCTCCGAGCAGGTCGGCAACTGCCTCGGGGTACCCCAACGTGCGAAAGAAACTCTGAATTCTTGCTCCCGAGAACGTGGGAAAGAAATCCCGCAAGTCCATATGTAAGACCACGCGCCGGCCCACATGCGGCGCTACGAAGGTCTTGATCGATCGGCCCTTCACAAATCCCTGAACCGCGGGATGCAGTGGCACCTTTTCGAGGATCTCCGCCAGAATCTGCCGTTGCAGTTCCTTCAGGCGCGGCTTCGGCGCTTCGATCAATCGGACATTGCCGGACTCCTTCGCCAAAATTCGATAGTGGTAGTGCCGAAGAAGCGGACGCCAATTCTTGTAACCGAGCCCTCGAAGATCGGCAAACCATCGTAGTTCGCCAGCAGTGAGACCAAACCACTCAGCCAGCGCTCCGGGAGACTCAATTTCGGGGATATGCCAGACCGCCGCCGTCGCAGGCTGCATCGTCTGCGGCTCGGTCCGCCAATGCTGCACTGACAGTTCGTCTCGATGCTCCGAACGGGCACGCGCCAATCCCTCGTCATCGCGTAGAAATCGGATTACGTCCCGATAGCGCGGCCGTGTTCGTCCCGAGAATAATTTGACGTACCGCTGGGCGAGAGGACGGAGCCAGCGCCAGGGTCTTCCCAGCGTGCGGCTTCCGCGATCAATGATTTGTTCGACGGTGGGTTCGCCGGCAAGAAAGGATTTGGCCAGCGCGCTCAGCAATGACCGATTAGCCATGGAATGCGGCGGCGGAATGCTCCAACGAGTCTGACTCTGCGTGAGCATTCCTGCGCAGTCGCGCAGCGTCGCTCACGCGACGAACCCACAGTTCTTCACGTTCCCCTGGGGTAACCCCAGAGAGGCTCTGACCGAACCCGAGGGCCCGATCACAACCAGGCTTGGAGCACTCCGTCGCCGGTGTAGATATTAGCAGTCTTGCAGCCGGCCGCGAGTCTGGCGCTACGCCTCCACCCAGTTGCTGCGCTCGAGAATGGTGGGCGGCTCATATGTCTTTCCCCGCGCCAGTCGCTTCTCTTCGCGCCGGGTCGTCCATAACAGAACCGGACCAAGCAGTGCCGGCAACATCCGCGATACGATGCCGGACTCTTGCTTGAATTCTTGTCGAAGCGCGTGAATCTCTTCACTGACCTTGCTGTCCACCTTCCTGAACTGCCGCTCCATCGCCCATAACGCCGAACTGTAGACGCCGCTCAGGCGGCCCATCTCGCCGGCAAACCGCTGGCGCACGCGGGCATCCGGCGAATTCTTGTAGCGCTTCCAGCCCGCCAGCAACGTTCGCGAAATGCGGTAAAGGCTAGGCCCGTTCATCTGGAAGTCGCGCCAGAATGCCCAGTCAAGAAAACGTTTGGAATCGTCCCGCGAAATTGCCGCGTGCTTGAAGTTGAACTTGAACTGCCCGTGCACGTCAGCGTAGTCGACATCGCGCAGTAGGCGGCCTTCTTGCGACATTTGCTGATACAGCGGAGTTCCGGGCACCGGCGTGTACAACATGAACTGGTGGAAGTCCGTGTCATGCGAAACTGCATGCTCGATCTCCGCGACGATGTTATCTGGCGTGTGGTGTTCCAGCCCGATAATGCTCGAACCCTGCACGCGAATCCCATGTTCGCGAAGCTCGCGCGTGAGTTCGCGTGTGTCCGCGCCCTGCAGCTTGCTGTAACCGGCCCTCGGAGATTCCAGTCCCATCCATAGCCATGAGATGCCCAGTTCGACAAGTTCCTGCATAGTGTATTTGCGGATGGCGTTCGCCGACGCAAACACCGAAAGAGCCCAACTCTTGTGCGCTTCCTTCATGCGCTCCAACAGTCGCATGGCGCGTTCGCGATGCAGCAGGAAGTTCTCATCCATCACGAAGAACGAATGGACGCCGAGTTCAGCTTCCATCCGGCTCATGACTTCGAACAGCTCGTCGCCGCTTTCGTAGAAGTTGACGAACTTTCCCTTGCCGCCAAAGAATGCCGAGGTCGTGCAGAAGTTGCAGCCCATCGGGCAGCCAACCGAAGGAATAATCGTCGCCGCGGTCGCGCCTTTGCGCTCCGGCAGGCGAATGCCCATGATGCGCGTCCGCATGCCCGAAACGATCGCAGGATGTCGAACGGGCGTGCTCTCGTCTTCGCCCAGGTAGCGTCGCATCCACGAAATGCCTTCGCCACGCACAATGTGATCGGCGTCAATCATTGTCTCAATGCCAGGAATGGCGGCCACGTGCCCACCCACCACGATCACGGAGTGCGGCGAGATCTCCCGCACCATGCGGCACATCTCTCGTACTTTACCCAGGTTGACGATGATCCCCGTGATGCCAACGATGTCGTATTGATTTGCTTTCAACTCGCGCGCGAAGTCCTCGCGCGTGGGGAAGTCAAGCAGCGCACACGGCGCGGAGATGTTCTCCTTGATCATCATGATGCCCCAGGAGCGGTGAAACATGCGCAGCGAGAAGCTGCCCTGGGCGCGCGTGACCTGGTTGTGATAAAGCTCCATCGGATTGATGGAGCGGCTGCCGAACTCGTCGTCCTGCGCATAAGGTCCGAAGACCGAACTCAACAGAACGCGAGCTTGAATTCCCTTGGGATGTTTTTCGACAACGCCGGTATGACCGCTAGGATTGCTGGTTGGAATGCTGCTGGCATGGATTTGCACTTCTTCTCATCATCCGTTTCCCCCCACATGCCGTTACTCAATCCTAGACTCCGCTACGGGCGCTTGCAGCCATCCGCACAAAGAAAACACAAAAAGATTACAAAAGCGGGACACTGTCCCAAAGTAATCAGATGAACATGGATCGTGGTCATCAACTTGAACCAAAGTCGCCTTCTGGCCTAGAATCGGTCCTCCATGGCATCGGAGCCTCTACAGATCGACCGTCTCGACCGGGGAGTGCTGAGCCTCCGCGGTCCGTTGACTATGGAGAACGTGTCTCCCTTCCTGAATGCGGTTCGACGGGAGGACGCGCCGACGGTGATTCTGGATTTCACGGGCGTCCCTTATCTTGACTCGTCCGGATTGGGATCGCTGGTGAGCGCTTGTACGTCGTGCGCCAAGTCGGGTCGCCGCATGGCTCTAACTGGCGTGAACAAACGCGTGCACAAGGTTTTCGAAATTACCAAGGTCGAGCAAATCTTCCTGATGTTTCCCACGCTCTCTGACGCGCTCGAAGCATTCACCAACGCAGGCACGGCGTAGAGGCCGGCGCTGCGGCCTAGGCGGCGCGCCCTGAATTCGCCTTTTTCGCTCCTCCGGCGTTCACCGCATCGAGACGGATGCGGCTCACTCGCGCCGTTTCCTCCACGAGGTCGCTGGTAAACTTTCCGCCTTCCCCTGCCATGACGGACCCGGCGGCCAGCGCAAAGCGCAAAGCGTCCGACTGATCGTCAAAATATAGAACGACTTGTCCTGACATAACACTTCTCCTTAGGTATGGGCCCGAATGGCAGGCCTGCAAACATCTGCCCTTCGACGAGGGCGCACCTTCACGTGCTGGTGGTACTACTTACTTAGATTCTCGAAGAAGGGCGCGCTCGCTTAAAGTGTTTTTCTTGGTTCAAGCCACACGGAAGTACAGAATGGACGGTGGCTCGACTATCATGTTTGCGGATTCTTATGTGGATTTTCCGCACTACCGTTGTCATTTCGGCCCTATGCTCGGTGGCCTGGTCTGCTTCGGGTAGCGCGGATGTCGTCGGCACGTGGGAAGCTGAATCGAAGTGCACTGTGGCCGACTCGCCTGGCCGCGATGAGCACGTCGTGTATCGCATCGCTGCCAACAAAGGCAATCCTGCGAACCTGACCATCGACGCCGACAAGATCGTCAACGGATCCCATCAATTCATGGGCACACTTGGGTGCGAATATCATGCCAGCCAAGCGACCTTGATCTGCACAGGCCACACTGCCAAACAAGACGAATGGGAAGTCCACGTCTCCGGCGACTCGATGACCGGCACTCTGAAGATCGGCGCGGAAAAAACTCTCTTTCGCCGCATCAATGTGCAGAAGAAATAGCCTTAGGTCTTCTTCGTGAGCCTTCGTGTCGTTCGTGATGATTGTTCTCGATCGCCATCCGGAAAAGTTATACTTTCCATGCCATGCCCGTATTAATCTGCATGCTTCGGGGCGTCAATCTTGGTGGCCACCACAAAATCAAAATGGACGCTCTCCGCGTCCTCTGTGAATCCCTCAAGTTCGAAGATCCGCGTACCTACGTACAGAGTGGCAACGTTATCTTTCGCACAAAAGAGAAGAACTCCCCAGCACTGGCCAGGAAGATTCAGAAGGCCATTGAGGGGGCATTCGGCTTCGGCCCAGAAGTCATCCTCCGCACCCCCGATGAACTGAGAAAGGCGATACGCACAAACCCGTTCGCCGCCCGGCGCGACATCGAACCCGGCAAGCTCTTGTTAACTTTCTTGGCGGCCGATCCCGGCCCCGAAGCGCAAGCGACCCTTCTCACCCTCAAGTCCTACCCGGAAGAGTTGCACCTTAAGGGCCGCGACCTCTACATCTACTTCCCAAATGGAGCCGGCAAGTCGAAGCTCCCTTGGTCCTCGGTCGAGAAGTTGTTTAAGACCACCGGAACCGCGCGCAACTGGAACAGCGTCACCAAGATGCTGGCGATTGCGGAAGAGCTAGAAGCCGCGGAGTAGTCCCAAGTGACGAATGTCAATCCGAAATGCGATCCCTGCCGGCAGCTGAATGCTGCCAGCTCTACTGCTCCTGCTTTGGCCAGGGCGGCTGAAAGACCACTGGGATCCCATCCACATCCTTGGCATCGGGAGCCTTGAATTCGAGTTGCTCCGCCAGAAAAGCCACACGGTCGCGAGTTGCTTCTGCGTTGAGCGCGTGTGGCGCCTTGTACAGTTTGAATTTCTTGGGTTCGCTGACTACCGCCGCGTACTGCTTGGACATCTCAGGTCCAGCGAAGGGCTCATCTGTCGCGTACTGCAGGAACACGACCGCGGGCGCAGCGTGTGAAACGTACTTCCCCGGATCCGTCCACGAGTACTTGGCGCCGAACGCGTCGAACTTTTCAGGTCCTACCTTCTGCCGGTAGTCCTGATACGCTTTCGTCTTCAGGTTGGCCTCGTCGGAAAGATCTCCCGCCATAATCACGACTGCCTTCAACCGCTTGTCGATACCGCTCAGGAAGCCGCCGGCCGTGCCATCGCAACTGTGGCCGACGTACGCCAGTCGCTTGGCGTCGACGTCTTTGCGGCCTAGCAGCAGGTCTGCTCCTCGCCGTAGGTTTACATCCTGCTGCACCTCGGCCCAAATCTGCTGCTCATTCAGCGGCTTCGTATCTTCGACAAACCCGGGGTGGACAATTACGTGGTCGGGCAGCAAGGATATGACCCCCGAACGAGCCAGCACAAGAGCTTCGTCGAGAAACTCCGAACGATTCATTTTCTCCGACCCGGGCATGCACCAATGCCCGTAAACCACCGCAGGAAAGGGTCCCTTCCCGGAAGGAATCACTAACGATGCGGTAACGACACCGCCGTTTGGTCCAACAAAAGCGCCGCGATCGCCGACCGGCGCCGAATAGGAAATCTCATGGACCTTCACTCCCCCGCGGTCGGCGACGCTGATCTCTTTCACATTGAGGTCAGCACCGCGGTCATAATCCCAGTGCCGCAGAACTTGCTCGTATGATTCCTGGCCAAAACCAGTAGCGATCAAGAAAAAGATGGCACAGATGCGAACCTTCATGACCACTCCTATGTGTAGCAACGAGATGCGCAAGGATCTCGCAGCTTATTGCTCACTGGGTCAGCCGAAACTCGCCGTGCAGTTTCGCCGCGGAATCTTCCCCAACCCACACGTCGAATTGCTCCGGCTCGACGACCCATTGTTTTTTCCCCGGGCTCCAGAATTGCAGCTCGTCCTTCCCAAGCGTGAAATGAATGGTCTGCTTCGCGCCCGCTGGCATGTTCACTCGCTGAAAGCCTTTCAACTGCCTCACCGGACGCGATGCACTCCCAGCACGCTGATGAATGTAGAGTTGCACGACGGCATCGCCCGCACGCCCGCCAGTGTTGGCGACGTCGACCGATACTTCCAGGCTGCTGCCCACCTTCGCCTCGGCTTGGCTCAGCTTCAGATTGTCGAACGAAAACGTCGTATAACTCAGGCCATATCCGAAGGCATAGAGCGGACTGGTTAACACATCCCAGTACCGCGACGTGAAGCCGGGAGCATCCTCGGGAGCCTGGGTGCGGTTGTGGTTGTAGTACATCGGAAGCTGCCCGGTGCTGCGAGGCCAACTCACCGGCAAATGCCCCGCAGGATTCGCGTCTCCAAACAGCACATCCGCAACGCCGTTTCCACCCTGGCTACCCGGATACCACGCTTCCAAAATCGCGGGTACATGTTCCGCAGCCCACGAAACCTCCAGCGGACGCCCGTTGACCAGCACCAGCACAACTGGCTTTCCAGTCCCAACCACGGCTTCAAGCAATTCTTGCTGCCCGCCTGATAGTTTGAGCGATGACCGCGACGCCGCCTCTCCGCTCATCAGATCGATTTCTCCCAGAACCAGCACGGCCACGTCGCTCGTCTTGGCTAACGCGATCGCATCGTCAAAAGCCTTACTCGCTTCTTCCGCAGTTTGCTTGGGTTGTTCCTTCATCCCGCCCAGAGGAATGTTTTCGAAGGGCGAAGGGATATCACGCTGAATGTTCGGCCCATGCGCGAACTCCACGTGGACGGCGTCGCCAACCTTGTCCTTGATTCCTTGCAGGATGCTGACCGTCGGCCCCGGCTTTACCAAAGCACCCCACATGCCAAGCAGATCAGTCTGCGCGTCCGCAAGGGGCCCAATGACGGCGATGGACTTGATCTGCTTTCCGCTCTTATCCAGTGGCAGCAGCTTCTGATCGTTGCGCAGTAGCACCACCGAGCGCTGGACAGCGTTGCGAGCGGCCTGAACATGCTCCGGGGTGTTCAATACTTCAGGAAGGCGCGCCTCGTCCACGTAAGGGTGCTCGAACAATCCCAGACGAATCTTCGCTTCGAGAATCGGCAGAACTGCATCGTCAAGCTGCTGCATGGAAATTCGCCCTTGCTTGACTTCATCGGCCAGATGTTTCAGATACGTTCCGCTCGCCATGTCCATGTTCAGTCCAGCAGCGAAAGCCTTCTGCGCAGCGTCCTGACCATCCCGCGCATAACCATGGGTGATCAGACTATGCACCGCGTTGGCATCGCTCACCACGAACCCCTTATAGTTCCACGCTTCGCGCAACACTTCATGCAGCAGCCAGCGATTCCCGGTCGCCGGAACGTCGTTCAGATCCATGTAGGCGCTCATAAACGTCGCAACGCCAGCATCCGCAGCCGCCTTGAACGGTGGCAAATACACGTTCCACATCAATTCTTCCGGAATATACGAAGAGTCGTAGTCTCGCCCGCCATCGGCTGCCCCATAGCCGCCAAAATGCTTCACACAAGCCAGTACTCGGTCGGGCGCCCCCAGTTTCGCGCCTTGGAACCCAAGCACCTGCGCTCGCGCCATAGCAGCACCCAGATACGGATCTTCCCCAGCGCCTTCCTCCATGCGCCCCCACCGCGCATCGCGTGCAATGTCGACCATCGGCCCAAAAGTCCATGCAATCCCGGCCGCACGGGCCTCCCGCGCCGCTATCGCCTGAGCAGCCTCTACCATCTTCGGATCCCACGACGACGCCATCGCGATTGGCGCAGGAAAGATCGTGTGGTAGCCGTGAATCACATCGAGCCCGAACAAGATTGGAATATGAAGCCGCGATTCATCAACGGCGATATGCTGCCAGCGATTGATCTCCTTCGGGTCGGAGACCCAAAGCACAGACCCGGCCCCATACTGTCGGACGATCTGTCGAGGCGATACGCCCACTTGCTGCATAAACTCCGGAATCGGAAATCCGGGAAGCTGCGAGAGTTGCGCGACTTTCTCCTCCAGGGTCATCTGCCGAAGCAGATCTTTCGCCTTGGGCGGAGCCTGAGCAGACAACAACGACAGACAGACATGCACAAAAGCAATCAGCGCGATCGAGCGAAGTAGTAAGAACGATGAGTATCGAAACGGATGTCGGACTATCATTTCCTTGGTCTCCTTGCTTTCTGAACAGTTCGTGACCTTGGCTGCCAAACGTCCACGGCGGCGGTCATGATCGTGACGCGGTCAGACTGCTACGACCAGTGAGTGTAAACCCTTCGATCCGTCCGGCAGTATCCTCGCCACATTGCGGTCGAGCGCAACACCCCAGTCCCTCGACACAGCTTTCGACTCCCGAAGGGCAGCAGTTTTCGCTGGCAACGTGTACGAGGATAAAATCGAAAGCAGAGTTCGCATTGGGAGTCTGAATGTCGTTCCCCGTTCCAGCCGCGCGGATATTGCATTTCGACACGTTTGAACTCGACCTCCGCGCCGGAGAGTTGCGCAAACGTGGCGTCAAGCTGCGCCTGCGCGGTCAACCTCTACAAGTTCTGGCGGTGCTCCTGGAACATGCCGGCAACGTTGTGACACGCGAGGAGTTGAAGCCACGAATTTGGGCTGCGGACACCTTTGTTGACTTCGATCACAGCTTGAACAATGCCATTGCGCGTATCCGCGAAACCTTGAGTGATTCCGCCGAGTCGCCGCGCTATGTCGAAACACTGCCGCGACGTGGATATCGATTCATCAGGCGGGTCGAGGTCAAGCCGGATGATCTGCTGCCCCAACCGTTTTCCCGCACCAGCAAGCCTTGATCCGCGTCGAATTCATGCTCTTGCCGTGCTACCTCTCGAAGATCTCTCCGGCGAGCCTGGGCATGAATACTTCGCAGACGGTATGACCGAGGCCCTGATCACCACCTTGGCAAAAATCAAGTCCCTTCGGATCATCTCCCGGACATCGGCAATGCAGTACAAAGGAGCGCGTAAGTCTCTGCCGCAAATCGCGCGCGAACTCA
>DASRRV010000241.1:0-14682 GCA_035695545.1 Candidatus Sulfotelmatobacter sp.
TGCAATCCTGCCCGACGATCCGCCAGGCATCAAAAAGCGTTGCGATTCCCTTTTCCTCCGAGAGCCGTCCCACGTACAAGAAGTGGTCATCTCTAACGCTGCGAGTAACGTCGTTCCGAGCAAAAGCGAAATTTGGCTTGACCACAATTTTGCGCGCGGGGAAACCGCCCTTCACAAACTTCTCACTCGCGAACTCTGTAAGGGCGATAAACACGTCCACCTGCCGGGACCATGTCTTTAGGGCACGATGCACCATTAGCATCGCGGCCACCGCACCCGACGCCGCCAGACTCCCGCGATAGCAGCGATGAATGACCGCTGGCCAGGGAACCGATCGGCCCAGGCAGTCTTCACACGTACATCCTTGGCGAAAGAAAAGCGCATTTGGACAGAGCAAGCGATAGTTACGAAGCGTCTGCACGACTGCGGCACCTTCGGACTTGGCGGCGTAATACACAGCGGGAGAAATCAGAGGAAAAAAATTCTGTACATGCACGACATCGCACTTTTTTTCCCTGACCACAGCTCGCACACGAGAGTAAGTCTCCCGCGACCAAATCGCGTTCGCTGCGGTCGAGATGCCCCCGGTTCCAGAAATCTGTTTATTGCTGACCCGGAAGCTCTCCACCGTCACACCACGACTGCGCAACAGTTCTTCCTCTACTCGCGTCGACTCGTCTTCTCCTCCGGGCATCTGGTATTCGTTGTGAACCATCAGTACGCGCATCTGTTAGACACCCGCGACGGCAGCCGATCTGCTACTGTTCTGCCTACAGGTTCGCTTTGTGTACAAGAATTTTCCTGAGGCGTTGGGAGTAATTTCATCGACGTGGCTGATCTTCAAGCTGCAATCCTTTCCCAAGACTTCCTTCAGATCTCTCTCAATCTCCCCAAGGATCTCCCGTTGCGTTTCCGCCGGGAAATCCGGTTCAGCTTCATACCGAAGCTCGAATTCGAGGGGAGAGTATTGCTCCAACTGGAATCGTCGAATAATTCCAGGATTGTGGACCACTCCGATTAGGTGCCTGATATATAATGGCGACACATATCCGCCATCCGTGCTGATGAGGAATTCTCCGGTACGCCCTTCCACCCGCGCTAAAAGCGGATACGGTCGTCCGCATTGACAACTCGTCGTGCTCAGCGCACCTACATCGCCGATTTCGTACCTGATGATTGGAAAGGACATGTTGTGAAGTAGCGTAATTAGCAGTCGCCCAGGGTCCCCTCCCGGCACCGGCCGTCCCTCATTGTCAACAACCTCGACCAGCAGTCGGTTTGCATAAATGTGATGCCCACCCCGCTCGCACTCGCAGGCGATCCCGGCACACTCGCGGCTGCCATACTGGTTGTGAACGCGAGCCCGAAAAACATCTTCTAACGCTTGCCGGGCTTCCGGCGTTACAGTTCCGGCGCACGCCATGATGCTTCGCAACGGCCGCACTTTGAGTTTCTTCCTCACCGCGTGTGCCGCCAGCTGTTCGATTGCGTCCACATAACCCATCAAGTGGTACACTTTCGAACCCTCGATCATCGCGAGGTATTCCTCAATCCGCTTCTGGCTCATTCGAAATGCGTTGAGCACCGTCTCCCGGTGAAGGATTCGTAGCGCTCGCTGTGCTGGTGATTCTTTCGCCTGACTAATGTCCTGCATGCTTCCCCAAAGCTTTATGTAGGGCGTTCCAAGTGGAAAGCCACAAAGCGTTTGCGAATACAGGCGCCCTGCGCGTCCGCTGTCTCGGCAAGGTGCGTCATGGATGACAGTCGTCGGCTCACCCGTCGTGCCCCCGGTCTGCACCTTCACCCATGAGTAGTGCAGATTTTTTTGGCCGGTGGTGTACTCTCGCCGAAGTTCTGGAGTCATGATTTCGAGAAAATGGTGTTTCAAAGCGGACTTAGTCAGGATAGGGAAATCACTCAGCTCGAGATTGGCGCGGGAAGGCGCGAGCTCTCGATAGTAGGGAACGTTTTTTGCAGCGCCAGCAAGCAGATTCGCCAATCGCTCAGCCTGCAAGGATTCCAGCTCCCGCCGCGAAGCATTCTCCAGTCGTCTCATTTCCCGGTAATAGCTGAGTACCGCGGAACCAATGACGCGATGAAGCGCGAAATATCCGACTTCAGAAAGATTCAAGTGAGTACCTCACGCTGTTCCAGTTCGATCTCCCCCTTCCACCCTGGTGGCGGAAGAAAATGATGCAAGACCGGAAGATTCTCGATCCCTCGATACACCTCTCCGTCGCAGCGGATCTCCACCTCGGACGCATCAAACGCTCCCCACTCCGGATCCGTGAATTCCCGGCGATGATGCAGGAGTGGAATCTTTTCATGGGAAAGACCCATGATCTGAGCCATAACGGAGTCCAGTAGGAACGGATCTCGGCTGGCTAGCAGAATACCAAGTTCAACGGGAAGAGGCTGCAATGGCCCATTCCCTTCGCCTGCAATAATTCCATCCGCAATGACGATGTACTCGCGTTGCGGGGTCGTCGCCAACCGTCCTCCTTCTCGCGGGGCGCATCGGATGATGCGGTTCAAATCGTAAACCATGCGCCAGATCGTGTCGTTCCCATGCCAGGATCCCGCGGAGGTGAAAAATCGGCCGTTGCTGTCCGCAAGGTTCTCTCGCGTACCCTCCGTTTTGATTCCAGTCAAATGCTTCAACACTTTCCAACCACGGCGCAGCGCAGAGAAAAGTGCCCGCGACCGTCCCTGCATCGCCTCTCGGATCCTCGATTGCAACACCACTGCAACGGGCACATTCGGCGGAAACTCATCGCCTCGACGACCATTCCCACTTTCGCGGTAGTGAACGAGGTAAGCCTTTTCGCCGTTGATCCCTACCAGATTCTTTAGAGCGCCAGTTAGCCCGCTCTTCTGATGGGTCTTGGCCTTTGGCAAGTTAATGAAGAGATCGCAATCCAGCGCGCTCGCCGCAATGAGGTAGCGGTGAAAACCGCGCATATGGCTGCTTTCCGTTTTCTCGGGCGAATAGTCGGACACACGGAACGCTTTTTCATCCTCACTGATTGGGTCCAGAAAGCTTTCTTGATCCAGTATAACTTCGCGATACCCTTTCGGATCCCCCCCTGCTGCATTGGGTATTTTGCGGATGAACCCGTCCGTTACGACCGCTAACTCGCGCCGGAGGTCGACGAACCGGATCCGGGGAGATTCTCGATTCTTATATTTTCGCATCAGCCGGTCGATTCCCGCCTGCCTCATGAGCTTGGACCAATCGCAACCCTGCAGTGGCACATCTCCAACTGTGATCTCTTCAACCTCTGGATACTTAACCAGGCATGCTTCGACCACTGCTTCGATTAACTGTGTGCTCGTTACTAATGCACGGATCGGAAAGTTATCATCTTCCTCGTGCCGCACCCAGTTCGGCTTAATCAATATGGTCCGCACAGAGCGCGAAAAACCTAGATAGTAATTAAGCATCTCGGGAACACTGAACAAGGGTTCACGAGAATCAACGATGGCTGCGTGTTTCGGGTCTGGTTCCATCAGCGTCGCTTTGCAGCCAAACAGAAAATCAGTTCACCCTTCTCAAAAAGAGAGCCAGCGAGCAATACACTCTTCCGCACAAGCTTGGCCAGTTGGTTTATGCTTGGGGACTTAAATAGATGACACGGAACGGGAGCTCGCCAACTGGACGTCCGCGTCTCCAGCACGGAAAAGCCGGAGTTATTCAGCAGATGGCGTAAGTGTTTGGGCGTGAAAAATAACTGATGATGCCAGATCGGACCGGGCAGATTGTAAAGCCTCCGCCGGCCCCAGATTCCAGAAATTTCAAAGATCACGTCGTTAAACTCGTTTGGCACCTCGATGCAAAGCAAACCATCCTTACTGAGCCACTGGCCAAGCCTCTGAATAGTAGCGGCCGGAGAGCTAAGATGCTCAAGCACATGGTTCAATGAAATAACGTCGAAGGAGCGGTTCGGCAGATCAGCTGTCTCGACTGTGGCCTTGATCGAGGGTATTCCAAACTCCCTCTCGGCATATTTCCTGCACCAGTCAGATACCTCGATTCCTTGAACATCCCAGCCGCTGTTCTTGAAAACCGACAAAAAATGACCCGTGGCGCAGCCGATGTCGAGTATCCTCCCCTTCCGTCCAAATCGACCTTCTACGGCGTCGCTAACTTGCCTGTAGTAGGGGAGCTTTTCCGAAGCAATTTCAAGGTAAGGGGTCCCCACATAACTATCGAAGTAGTCAGAATTTGTGTTGTACAAATCGCGGACATCGGTATCCGACAGACAAGGGTGCAGAAACTTAAAGCGGCATCCAGTACAGCACACGATTTGCCTCCCGCTCCCGTTTAGCTTCAGCAACTCGGTCAGGCTGCTCTGGACGCTAATCGAGGTCGCTGCACATAATGGGCATGCGGTCCCGTTCATTTTGCCCAGCGGATACGTCATCTATTAGCTCCCGGAATACGTCGACCGAATGCCAGCAAAAGGGTTAGTCGCCCTCCGCGACAGACCTCTTGTACGACGCCGAAATTGCCGCAAGGGCAAAAACGAGAGTGAAAGCTGTGCCGCCGGCTCCGCCCGCGTCAGCGAGTACATTCTCAAAGAGAAGACTAAACGTTAGCGCCGGAAAGATTGAGACCGCAGCCAGACCTGGCCCTTCGCCTCGCCTGACACCGCTGTGGAAGCTCGCTACGGCCAGTTGTCCGTAAATCGCGATCAGCAGTACGAGCCCGATAAGGCCCCATTCGTAACCGGCGTGCAGGAATTCATTGTGAAAGACCCGCGCTCCGTCGACGGTATCGAAGTCAAATCCACGCAGGACTGCTAGCTTCACTCCACCGCCACTGCCCGATCCCATTCCAGTTACAACATTCTGAATGCTGAAGCTTGAAATGTCTGAAAGCGCCTTCTCGTACAGAGCAACTCTCCACGCGAAAGAACCCACATCCGACAAATCGCCGCTGCTGTCGATCAGTTCGTTGATCCGACTAACTGGGGCGAAATGAATAACGAGTGTAATTGCCAGAATACTTATCGTTGCGCCGATAAGTAGCTGGCGAGCTGCAAGTCTCAGCGAGACTCGTTTCCGATTTTTCCTCGGCAGTAACACGGCCATTAGCAAGATTGCGGCGAGCATGCCGGTGAAAACCCCTCGGCTGCCGCTCATTACAATTCCAATGACAGCTCCGGCGAGACTGAAGTACAAAGCCAATCCGGACCGTCGTATAAAAAACATCGCAACCCCGAGAGCAAGCAAAAACCCCGCGAAGCTCGGAGCGCTCGCAAAGGAGGTAAACCTCTCTGAAAAGACGAGCTCATCGCCGGTCCCCTCGAAGTTTCCCAACACGTGAGTTTGAATCACGGCGATCGCCAGAGCCCCCCACAATGCGCACGCCAGGCACCGAAACGTTACCCATCCTGCCCGAACCGCGCGGGTCAATATCATGAACAAGAAGCCGTAGACACACAGGTAGCCTGCCACTTTCACGCCCGAAAACGGATACGGTGACCACCAGATCGACAGGATTGCGTAGAAGGCCAACAGGAACCACGTGCGCCGAAGTTTGTCAAATTCTGGCACGGGGGCCGAAACTTTCCTCAGCCGGAACCACAGCACGGCAGGCACCACTGCTAACCGAATCAAATTCTCGTAACCTATCGCTGAGCCGGAAGCAAAGTCACCGTGTGAAACCGAGAGGTCAAAGTGAGTCAGGAGCAGATAAGCAGCAAGCGCCAGATCGCCTGGTAGCGCGAGTACCAGCAAAGCAAGGCTGTAAAATAGTCCTCTCTCGGTTGTTGCGTAGTCGTACGTTATCATTCCCATTCGCTCGAGAGCGCTTCTGCTCTACTCACGTAATCGTTGAACTTTGTTTCCTGTGCATCATTTCTTCCATCGCATCAATTCCTTACAGGTGAGCCAATGAGCTATAAAATCAGCCGGACTGCAACACCATTTGAACAGCAGCGAGCATTGCTTTCGCAGAAAATTCCGGCGTCAGAGACACAATGGATTCTCGTGCAGCCGCCTGAAGATTTTTCCAGTCATCGGCCGGCGTGCTGAGGGCACGTTCAATAGCTAAGTACACTTCACAATCTTGGTCCGCCCGAAAGGTCCATCCGTTCTTGCCTTGCTTGATCAACGTCTCAACCGCCTGGCTATGCAGGCTTCCCAGCACGGGCAGTCCAGAGCCGAGGGCTTCGTTTATAACAAGACCCCATTCATCTGATAGACTTGGAAAGAAAAAAACGTCCGCATTGGCGTAGTACTTGGGGAGGTCGGTATACGGAACATTTCCGACAATATGTAACCTGAGCCGATATCTCGCCGAAAAAGACTCGATTGTCTGCCGCAGCGGACCATCACCGACGAGTTGGACGTCGATTGCGGGGCTGGGAAATTTTCCAGACCAAGTAACGAGCTGCCGAAGAAAAGGCACAAGTCCTTTTCCCTCGTTGAGCTGCCCCACATAAAGCAATCGCAGTTTATTACCGCGTGGCTGTTCCCTGCGGATATTCAGAAACGGCGTAAGGTCACACGTATAAGGCACACGGACGATCCGATCGGGCCGGACACCGAAACGCGAGATGTGACTTGCTCCACTCGAACCGTTCACCAGCACCGCGTCCACCTGCGGCAGGAGCCAGGACCGGATTAAGTTTCTAAGCTTTCCGTGGGTCATCTCGGAAACCTCAGAGAGCGTGGCCCACACAATCAACCGTGACCCGGGGCAAAGTTTTCGGTAAGCCAGTGCTTGCAGGGTCCGAAATCCCATTTCACCGGAGATCACAACATCCGGCCGGAAATGAAATAATCGCGGAAGCGTATCGAGAGGCAAATAGACGTAATAGGGTACCGAGAATCCGTGCGGATGACGACGCTTCCACCTGAGCCTGAATCCTCTTTGAACGAAGGATGGCAAATCTGCGTATGAAGTAGTCCATGGACGACAGGCTTCGTCTGCCGAGGCGGAGCACAGAATCAACAACTCCTTGAGTCGCGACTGCAGACACTTGAAAAGTGGATGTCGATAGGGACTCACCAAGACTGTCAACAGAGCGACCCGCGCTGGCACGATCTTCGTTTCATGGTTGCCCGAAGTCGCTTCGGAACACGGGAAGGATAAGGTGGTCATCACTGACCCTCGGTCAAATTACGCGTTGCCATGTCACGCATCAGGCTGTTTCCTCAACAGATCGTAGTTAAGATTTCTGAGACACTCGAAGCGCCATCGAGACTCATCCCTATACCGGAACAAACCGGCATCAGCGCAAGCACCGGCACTAGCCACGCATGGGTTGCATATTCCGAACAGCAGGCGCTCCGTCCGCCACCCGAAGAGCGCCAGAACAACGGCGAAAGCGAGCGCCGCACCAACTAAGCTAAGCCTCACATTGCTCAACGAGCTGCTGAGGGCAGCGGTCATCGATTCATGCTCCACTCGGCTTCTTACTCACGGCTTACGCGCGCGGACCCGGTGCGTTAGTCATTTACATACATCGGCGTCGAGGGGGAAGCCGAAATCGCGAACCCTCCCCTCGCGAGTGCGAGCGCGGTCAGGTGATTCATGAAGACCGCATCTTCCGGGCGCTTTTGTGCGCGGCTCGCAAGGGTCCGTGCGCGGTAGTTGACGAAAAATGGTCCCTCGCAGCACCCTGTCCGCATCCATCCGTTGAGTTCTTTCTGCGCCCATCTCTCAACGAAGAATAGTTTTATGCCTGCGGCCAGATCTCCAACCCCGCTCAATACGTCGATTTCGTGTCCCTCCACATCGATCTTTACGAAGTCAGGCTTGACCCCAAGTTCTTTGAACAGTGCGTCGAATCGCCGGGTCGTAACTCTCAAAGTCTGCCCGGCACATTCTCCGTTCGGGACTACTCTATTGAGCGAGGGTTCCGAGTCATCGGTGAGGTCAGCTTCACCGTCGTACGAAGACAACGCGATATTCAAGCATTTCACGTTGTGCCGCCCATTTCGCGCGACGTTTTCCTCAAGAAGCGCGAATGTCTTCGGATGTGGCTCGATGCTGATGACTTTCGCCTTTGGATTTTCAGAAGCAATCAGCGTGTACGAACCTATGTTGGCCCCAACGTCGATGAACGTGCCTCCATCAGTAAGAAGCAGTTGGAGCAACCTCATATTGTTGTAGTCGTACTCGCCCATGGCATTCACGAGCGCCGCTACCCCGCCAGGCCGATCGACTAGAAGACTGGACCCCCCGAGCTTCAACTCGCACGGAAATTGGCCAAATATCTTCCTCAACTGCCACCGAAGATGCCTGCCAATCCCCGGAAGGACGCCGACGCTCTCCGAATGCGCGATCTGTACCAGCGTATTTATAAACTGGCTCACACTCGCCCCGGTCTTTGGCTGCGGAAGCACGCAAGGGTTACGCCACAGAGTACGAAGAAGCCGAGCACCAAACTGCCAGCCGCGCCGCCAAGTCCCCACCATCGTATGAAAAGAAAAGCCGAAAGAAGTCCCACGGGTGCAGCGACAAGGTTTGCCAACAGATCGAACTGCGGCCGCTGGGAGGCTCGCAGCGCCATCGAGTAGCCTGTCGAGAGCGCGCTCGCCACAGGCGTCAGCGCGAGAACAGACATCAGCCACGCTTGAGCAATGTACTTCCCCTCGAAAAGCAGTTGCTCCACCTGTACGCTAAAGACCGCAAGGAAGCCCGCGAAGCAGAGAGCCACCGCTGCCAGCCCCAGGCTCACCAACATCGCCTTGTGGCGCATACGTTCGAAGGTCCCGCTCGCAAAGTCTCCGGACAGAGCCGGAAGAAACAGCAATCCTGCCGCCGTAATCACCTGCGTCATCGCGAGCGAAGGCAGTTGCATCGCTCTTAGGATGCCTGCTGCGCCGAGCCCAAGAAGTGTGGCGGTCAAAACAACCTGCGCCTGGCTTACAGCGGGATACAGCAAGGCACTTCCCACCAGCCAACGCCCATATGTCCAGTTTTCCTGCAACGCCGCGCGCCACGAAACGTCCGTCCCTATGACTGGTCCACGTTTCAACAATCCCAGCCTCCAGAGCTGCAGCCCTGATGCCAGAATACTTCCGCAGCCCATCAGCAGAAATGCGGTGAACGACCCCAGCCAGCCGTAATGCGCGAGCACAAACAGTCCCGCAACCACCAGCGAAAGATAGAGCCCGCTCCCCAGCGCTGCGGCGGAGGGCCGCCGCATCACGTAGCATATTCGCCGCGCGACCCACGCCAGCAAGAGGAACGGCAGCGCCAAGCCCCCTCCCATCACTGCGCCGAGGAGAGGGCTTCCCGGAATCACTTCCCAAAGAATCAAGCCGCCAAAGAGCGACACCCCACACAACGCCCCGACGAGAACAAAATGCACCTCAATCTGCGCTCGGAAATACCCCGGCAACCGTTCCGCGTGCCGCGAAGGGCCCATCACGCTGATTGGTTCGAGGAGCAACACGTTGTGAAATCCGGACACAAACAGGAATCCTGCGAACGCCACCGCAAACGCGCCATACACTTCCGGCTCCATCCACCGCGCCAGTAGCAGGTTCACTGCAAAACCGGCGCCCGATGCCAAGCCCTGGTCCACCAGTGACAACGCCGAAAGCCATCCCCATGCGCGCAGCCGCTCGCCCGTTATGACTACCTTCTCGCTCGGCTTCGCGACTGTAGGGGCCGCCGCAACTTCAGCCGGGATACCGGCTCCCTCCCATTCGACTTCTTGTTCGGCCCGCAGGTCCCTCGCCACTGATTTCCCCTAACTAGACTGTACAGTTAATTTATACGTCAAATTCCAACAGTTCTTCCTTGCCGCTTCTGCCGCCGGCTTTCCGTCTTGCTTGGGTTATCCCCAATTCTTATGCCACTCAACTCCAATAAGCTTTTAAAGTCGGCAGTTACAAAAACGGGGGCGTGCCTGGTGCCACGTCTATTTCTTTTCCGCGCACAGCACCGCGGGAATCGTTTTCAACAGAATCCCGATGTCCATCCGCAGGCTCCAATTCTCAATGTAGTCCAGATCCAGCATCATGGTTGCGTCGAACGACGGATCGTGCCGCGCCTTCACCTGCCATAACCCGGTGATGCCCGGCTTGACGTCGAGCCGCCGCAGATGCTCGATGGTGTAGCGCTCGTAATCGTCGAGCGGATGAGGGCGTGGACCAACCAGACTCATGTCGCCAAGCAGTACATTCGCCAATTGAGGCAACTCATCCACGCTGAATCTTCGCAGCCACTTTCCGCAGCCAGTCACCCGCGGATCGTCTTTCATTTTAAAAAATGGCCCATGCCTCTCGTTTGAAGCGCGCAGGGATTCCTTTTGCGCGTCAGCAGAGGCGACCATGGTGCGTAGCTTGTAGCAGCGGAATTTCCCGCCTTTCTTGCCGACCCGCAGCGCCGAGTAAATGACCGGCCCGGGCGAATCGAAGCGAATCCAGAGCGCCGCAAGCGCCAAAAGGGGCGAGCACAGTGCAAGTCCCAGCGAAGAAATCAGAATGTCCATGGCCCGCTTGGTCGCCAGGCCAAATGCAGGTATCGGGTCCCCGTGCAGATTCAGCGCCGGGAATCCCCCGATGTAGTGCAGAGGGGCGCGCCAAGCGAGCCCATCGTACAAGTCCGGCAGGACGTGCAGAGGCAGGCGCAGACGCCGCGCTTCCAGAAAGGCTTCTTTCACCATCGGCGCATCGGCCGGAGGTGCGATGAACAATTCGTCCGCGAACTGCGCCAGCGCTACCGCTCGCAGATCGCGCAGCGAACCCAGCACCCGTTTGTCGCCATTCGGGTGAGGATCCACGAATCCACAAAACGTGTAGCCGAGATGCCGGTTGCTTTCGATCCACGACGCGAAGGCCTGCCCCAACTGGCTTGCGCCGATAATCAAGATGCGCGAAAGCCCCTTGCCACGCGCGGCGCGGTGCAGCACGTACTGCCGCTTTGCGTACCGCCATCCCACGAGCAAAACCACATTTAGGCCTCCGGCAGAAGACACCACCAGCCGCGATATCTCTTTGTTGCCCGACGTGAAAATGAAGAGCACCAAGAGCGTCGTTGCTATTACGACGGCCTTGGTCACGTGCATGGATTCCACGAACGATGTGATTTCTCGCGGCGTGCGGTACAAGTTCTCGCTAATGCAAGCCAACACGATAAGACCGCAGTACAGCAACAAAAACCCAGGGTAGCCGTGCAAGTAGATCCTCTGAAGTGGTGACTCTCGTGGAGTCGCGCCAGCCGCTAAAGGATTCTCCAAGCCAAACCGCAGCAAGAAGACAAAGACTCCTCCCACGCATACCAACAGAATGTCGATGACCGCATATGTGGTCTGTACCACAGGGCCACCCCACTTCCTGTGGACGACAACCGGTGCTGCGTAATTCACCGCCTCAAGGAGTCCGGCTCCGGCCACAAGTCCGAGCGGCGGCCCCCAGGGGGAGGCCTCAGAAGCCGGAGATCGACGTGCCGCAGTTCCGTTCATCGCAATTGTTTCAGCTCATCCTGCATCAAAAAGACTCAGTCGGCCGTCGTTGCGGCCGAAGTTGCGCGCGGTGCCTCCGCGATGCGTTCGGTCAGCAGTGTGTTCAGCTGCGCGGCAACCTTCGCGCGGTTCTTGACAGAGAAATACCAATCGAGGGTGCTGTGCAGCCCGTCCATGAACTTCACTCTGGGTTCCCAGTCGAGGAGCTTCTTCGCGAGCGAGTTGTCCGCAACACGGTTCATCGGTCCTGTCGGCATCTCTGGATGCAATTCGATCCGCGCGTAGTGACCCGTGTAACGCAGGACTTCGCTGGCAGCTTCGATTACGCGTGTACGCTCCGTTGTGCCCAGATTCACCGGTGTGCCGTCTTCGATTACTTCCGCCGCGCGAATCGTGCCGGAGACGATGTCGTCTACGTGCGTCCAGTTGCGAATCTGTTCTCCGTTGCCCCACACTACGAAGGGTTCCTGCCCTACAAACGCACGCGCAATCATCGCGATGACCGCATGGTTCTCGTGCCCGCGAGGACCGTACACCGTAAAGTAGCGACAGGATGCTGCCTTCAGACCATAATCGCGGTGATACGCCGTGAGCGTCATCTCTGCCATGAGCTTTGCCCAGCCGTACAGATTGTCTGCGTCGTAAGGTGGGCCGGCCTTGTCCTCCGTTAGATAGAGAACCTCGCCCGGATCCGTCTGGATGTAATTGGGATACACGCAACCGGAAGAAGCGAAAACCACTTTCCCCGCGTTCTCCTGTGCCGCCGCGCGGAACAGCATCCCGTCCAGAGTAAGATTGCCCGCGCATGCAGCTTGGTGCAGGTCTACGTAGCCGCGTCCGCCGTGATCCGCAGCCAGGTGGAAAATCACCTCCATCCCGCGTATTGCTTTTCGGGCCACGCCGTCATCCAGCAAGTCCGCTTCGAGGAACTCAATCTCCCCCCCGTCCAGACGCCCTTGCAGATTCTCGAGCTTGCCGCTTGACAGGTTGTCCACCACTCGGACGCGGGCTCCCCGCTCGACCAGCGCGTCAACCAAAGCTGAGCCAATGAACGATGCTCCCCCCGTCACAAGAACACGTGAGTGTTTCCAGTTCATCCTCCGTCCCTTCCTTCCGTTCAACTAACCAAGACCCTTGCTTGTGGCCCGAGACAATTCCCGCTCCGCGCTTGCAGACTCTTCTCGCTTGATAGTTGCGTTCTCACGCACAGCCTCTTCTTCAACCGTTTTGTTGCCATTTTTCATCTCCGGCTTTCCAACCATGCTGCGCAACATCCCGCTAGCTGGTGCCAGCCGAGCTGCTTCCGTTCGCACTGCGGTGGCGACGTCGATTGCGAGCTGCTTCCCAGGATCCTCAGGGTCCATCGCGTCCCAGTGCCGCCGGGCGAATAGCCACGCGCAAGCCACCAGAAATGCCACGCACGTCCCTAGAACCGTCAGCAGCAGGCGCGGTGGGAAGGACTTCCGCTCCGGCACCTCCGGCCGATCCAACACCTTGACCGTCGGAATCTCTTTCGCTTCCTGCACCTTAGCGATTTCGTATTGTTTTGTGAGGGTTTCAAACACTACTTCCTGGACCTTTAACTGCCGAAACTTATCTGCGAATGGCACGCCAAGAACTGGCAATTGCCTGAGGCTGGGGTACGGAAGGTCAGAGGTTGACTCGCTACCTCCCGAAGAGGCCTCGCCGGTCTTTCCGCCGATTTTTTGAAGCTGTTTGCGCAGTTCGCTGATGCGCGCCTCCACCGAGCGCACCCGCACATTACTGTTGGTATATATCTGCCTAAGTCCTTCGAGCTCCGATTGTGCAGCGATGAGTTGGCCTTCCAGCGTGGCTGCAGCTAAGACGATCGCTTTGCCCTGTTCGGTGATATCGAGCGTTGCATTCTTGCTGGCAAACTGACTGAACTCTTTTTCAGCAGTCTCTAGATCTTGTCTCACGCCCGTTAGACGTTGTTCCAAGAAGACACGCTCACGATGCGCAGATGATGTCGTCAATTGAGCCATGAGAGTGTCGAGCTCGTCGACATACGAACCGGCGATCGCCGCTGCGCGCTTCGGATCGCGATCCGTCACTGTCACTTTTATGATTCCGCTCTTTCGGTCTTCTGAGATGTCTGTTCTCTCCGCTAGCCTCTCGCGAGCCTTCAGCTCCAGTTTTTCTCCGTAGACTTTTTTTAGGTCGTACCGGTCGACAATCCGATCCAACGCGGTTCGGCTCTTCAAGACACCCACGAAAAGCGCCCCCGTGGTCTTCATACCAAGCAAATCTCCCGCGAGGAGGCCGAGGTTGTCGGCCTGTTTGCCGCCAGCCAGTCCCGCCAACAACGAAAGGCCCTCACCGGAATGCGAATCGGGTGGCATCAATTGAACGGTGGATTCATATCGGCTGGGTATCAGAAAGGCGATTAGAGTGCTCGCGAGAAGCGCCGCTATGGCCACTCGGAAGAGAAACCTCCGCTCGGCCCACAGAGTGCGGAAGCGCGCAATCATTTGCTCTCGCGCGATTCGCGGGTCCTCGATTGGTTCGAAGTCTCCCTGAGAATCAGGGTCAACCATGACTTCTGGTTGCGGATTAGTAACCGTTGGCGTCACTTCAAGATCCTTTCAACCTTCTCACCAGCGATGCTCTTCACTTGCTCCACAAGCGAGGCCAAAAAGCGACCTGAACCGATGTGGTCCAATTCGTTTGCGGGTTCGGAGCCAACACGGGCGCTAGCCATTTCTCATACTGTACGAATGCCGAGACGCTAAGGTCGGTGCGCACCCACCAGTTTGCGGTGACCGACCCGTCATTCACCGTTTCGCCCCCGGGGATGAAGTCGCTCGCGACCTTTGCGTGCCGATACCCCACTTGAATGCTGTTGCGCGGGCTGAACCAGTAAGTGCTCCATGCTTGAATGCCTTGGCCTTGTCTTCCGATCCAGCTCCCAATGATGTTGTTCTTGTTTGTAGACAAGTCGTGGTAGAACTCATCCCAGTAAACAAACCGCCCGTTTACAGGTTGGTTATGGGGAGCAGTCGAATGAACGGTATTGGTGTTCACAGCTTCAACTCGAAAATCCAATTGCTTAAGCTTCGGTACGTGGCTCAAATATAAACCCGGATTCACGGCCGCCCGCCTCGGCGCAGCAATGGGTGACACGTCATCCGCTGAAAGCGAATCGAGGTAAAGCGTCAGCCAGTTGCGCAAAAATGGGAGTCGGTAGGAGAAATCAAAGCCCCCGGTTCGTTTTCCTGGATTGTCATTTGAA
>DASRRV010000242.1:0-5521 GCA_035695545.1 Candidatus Sulfotelmatobacter sp.
GCAGAAGATTCGGTACATCTCTTCTGACCAATGGACCATTTTCAGCTCAGGGACCTGCACCGCTCCACTTGGGACCTGCACCGCCCAACTGCCTGTGTGGCTCAGTCTCTCCGCTCCGGCTAAGTAACTCTGGCTTCGCTGGAGAGCTTCTTCCGCGTGCTTGCGCTCCGTGATGTCCTCAGACAAGGCCATGATGAATCGCGGTACAGTCTCCGTGCCGGGCACAAGAGAAATGTTGTTGCGTACCCAAATCGAACTGCCGTCCTTGCGCAGATACTTTTTCTCCATCTGAAACTGCCGGCGTTTGTCCTCCAGCAACTCGGTGACGAGCGCCCAGTTGGCTTCGCGATAGTCCTCGTGCGTTAAATCCAGAGAAGAAAGTGCACGCAGTTCCTCCTCGGTGTAACCCACCATTCTCTGGTAGACATGATTGGTGGCTAGAAAGCGGCCGTTCAGGTCAGTCAGCGCAACGCCGATAGCCGAATTCTCAAAGACAGATCTCCACCGCTCCTCGCTCTTCTGAAGGGCTTGCTCAGCCCGCTTGCGATCGTCGATGTCGATAGCGGTTCCATACCATTTAACGAGCTTTCCAGTTTCATCGCGCAGCGGTACGTTGCGAATAAACCACCAGCAATATTCCCCGTCTGCCCGCCGAACCCGCGCCTCAGTCTCGATGGCTTGGCCGTTCCTAATGGCTGTCCGCCAATCGGCGACGACCCTGGTTCGGTCGTCGGGATGAACAACCGCTTCCCATTTCCACCCAAATGCCTCCTCCAAAGCTAAACCTGTGAACTCCAACCAACGATCATTTACGAAATCAACCTGCCCCTGGGGCGAAGTCCTCCAGACATGCGCCGGAACCGTGTTGACTACGTCGCGAAGCTCTCTCTCGCTGCGGCGGGCAGCTTCCGTCCGCTGCTTAATTTCCTCAAAAGCTTCCTCCAACTCGGCTCTGGCCTTCCACTGTTCGGTGATATCCACCGAAGTTCCGAGCAATTCCACGAGTTGACCCGACTCGTTCAGGACGGGATGGCCGATAGAATGGATGTGTTTGATCGACCCATCCGGAAGAACAATTC
The DNA here is from genome assembly GCA_035695545.1 of Candidatus Sulfotelmatobacter sp. Classification (GTDB taxonomy): domain Bacteria; phylum Acidobacteriota; class Terriglobia; order Terriglobales; family Acidobacteriaceae; genus Sulfotelmatobacter. The sequence continues at coordinate 1,080 of DASRRV010000242.1, forward strand.
GGTAGGAGGCGTCGTAGTCGGTCTTGCCGAGTAAGGCTCTTCTAACAATTCCCTCAACTACGGGTCGATCTTCAGGATGAAGCCTGTCAAGGAGGAAATCTGTGGTCCAACTGTCCTGATCGGACTTGATGTCGTATATTCGTTTCACTTCCGGCGAGAACGTCACCATTCCGGTTGATGGGTCATATGCCCAACTGCACATATGCATCAATCTCTGGCTTTCAAGCAGATTCGCTTCGCTGCGTTGAAGTTTTCTTTCTGCTTTCTTCGGCTCGGTAATATCTCGATACATGAGGTAAATAGCTTTTTGCCCGGAGGCGAGCGCTAGGGGCGCCACGGTGATGGAAACGTCCAAGCGAACGCCGTCTTTCCGCCGGCGTATCGACTCCAGGTTCACTCTCTCTCCCGACAGGACCAAAGCCATGTTTTTGCGAGTGTCCTCCTGGAATTCTTCAGGAACGATCAATTCGTAGAGTGGGCGCCCTTGGGCCTCTGCGAGCGGGTACCCAAACAAATGAGTGAACTCCTGGTTCACTCGCAATACTTGGAAATTTTCGTCAGCCAGGATCACGGCGACTGGAGATAGCTCAAAGAGTCGATCGAGCTGCTCTTTCTGCCTCTGCAGCTGCTCATTCGCTTCTATCAGCTTTGCTGTTCGGTCCGCGACCGTGAGCTCCAGCGTGTGCCTGGTCCGTCTTACCCAGATCATGAGAAGGGCAAAGAGCAAAAACACCAAGTCATACAGAACGCGAGACAGGCTGCTGGTTTCGGCCTCGAAGAGGAAGCCACGAGTCAACGAGGAAAGCAAGACTGCCAGAATTCCTGGTTTTGTGCCGGCATACCAAAACGTGAGCGCAATTGCCGATAGAGCAAATGCCGCAAAGGGATGAGGCAGATTGAAGTAACGAAAGAGAAGCTCCAGCAACAGGGCGCCGGTGACCGAAGCGAAGGCTAATCCATAGCGCAGGACGTAAGACACTACTGGCCGCGCCATCCATTTCGTTATTGCAGAGTCAGCCATAGATCGCCGCTTCTCTCAGCCTCCGATCGAGGCGACGGCGGTTCCCGTACTAGTTTTTACTCTATCTCCGTTCGAATGGCGCCACAACTGGCGCGTCGGCCGGACAGGCCGTCTCGGTTTGGAGCGTACGAAACGGCGTCACTGCCCAGAAGCGGGAGAATCGGGTTCGCAATAGCGCCCGCGTGCATCATGTCAGTGAAGCGATCGCGATGATATCCCATGCATGCCTCAACGTCAGCGCGTTTGCGACCTGCATCGTCCGAGTGTTTTTATCGTGATTTCCGGATGCTAACTGCTGGACATGATAGCCCATTCCTGGCATGCATTCTCTGATACCCCGTATCAGTTCACGGCTTTCTTAAAGCGTCGCTTCGAACGCGAATAGAGTGGACTTTCCGAATCGATTGGCCAGAATTCAGTGATCTTCGAGAGCAACGTGCCGATACCATCGCTCGTTGAAACAGAACCATCAGCGCTCATCCTTCGGATATGTCGAGAGCGCCTGAAGACGAACAAGCTTGTATCGGGATTTCCGGTGTGCGGCAAGAAAGTGGTTACGTTCGCCGCCACTTCGCTGAACACACAGCACACAACGTTCCAGCGTGACCCGCCTGCCAGTAGGTTTATCGGCCAAAAACTTCGTTTTCTCTACCGGCAACCCAAGAAACCAGTGGGTATACTGTGGCACTCCCGACACGTCGGTCGATTTCCCGACACCGACCCCCGACACCGACACAGCACAAATTCCCCTCTTGCGTACGACATTCTTGCGAAAGTCGCGATTCATCGCATTCATGCATGCACTTGCAAGTGGGCCCCAGATCACGTGTAGTTGGCAAATTAAATGCACTCGCACTCATCGCCAGCTCGGAGACGTGGGGAGTTTCCCGCACAAACAGAATTGAGACCGTTCACGGAGATCCAATGAAGCGCCCCAGGTCCGTATCAGCGCCAGGATCGAATTTGAGGAGATAAACATGCAGGGTTTTATTCGACAGATTGTCACTGCGGCCAGCTTGTCTTTTGTCGCATTTGTCAACACAGTGCAGGCACAATCCGATGCCGCCACCATATACAAGGCGAAATGCGCATTGTGTCATTCGGCCGATGGCAGCGCAGACAATCAAACGGGCAAGTCCCTCCACGCGAAGGATCTGCGTTCTGAGGAAGTTCAGAAAAGAAGTGATGCTGAGCTCGCCGCTGTTATTACCAAGGGCAACGGGGCGATGCCGGCATTTGGCTCGATGCTCTCCCCGGAGGACATACGCAATTTGGTGGGCTACATCCGCGATCTAGCAACAAAAAAGTAACAATTTGGTGGGAAGGCTTCCCCGAGGCGGTCGGCCGTTCAATTACGCGATGAGAGGCTAAATGTTCGAGCGCGATACTGAAAACGCGACACTGTCTGGACGAACACAATCTGGAGTGTCTTTCGAAAGCAGACGGTCGTTTCTCGGAATCTTGCTGGGACTCGGCTCTGTTTTTGTAGGTGCCGTGCTCTCCCTGCCTCTCATTCGCTTTGCCGTGTTTCCATTGCTGCGCCGAACAACCGAACTCAAGAGCTCAACACTGGGAGACATCAATGAATTCTCGTCCCTACCCGAACCGGTAATGCGCACCATTCAAATTGAGCAAGTAGATGGCTGGCGCACAATCGCATCCGAAAAAGTGATCTATGTTACGAAGGATGGACTGGGCGCGCTTCGCGTCCTCAGTTCGATTTGTCCTCACCTTGGTTGCACGGTCCCGTGGAACAAGCAAAAAAAACAGTTTGTCTGTCCGTGCCACGACAGTATTTTTGCGGCGGATGGAACTCGGGTCAGCGGCCCCTCACTGCGAGGTATGGATGCGCTGGAAACGTCGGTTGAGAATCGACAGCTGCAAGTTCGATTTCAATATTTTCGGCAGCTTGTGGCTCACAAGGAAGTCATCGGGTAATGCATTCAGCCGGTACAACCACAAGCAACACACCGCCGCGGATCGAGTCAGGCTTGGGGCAATGGCTGAACCACCGTACTGGTTTGAATGATTTGCTTCACGCCACGCTCGATGAGCCGATTCCGGGGGGTGCGCGCTTCGCTTACATATTCGGCTCCGGGCTGTTATTCATATTTCTCTCGCAAGTGATCACGGGAGTGTTTCTAGCTCTTTACTATGTCCCTTCGGCCGACCATGCCCATAAGACCGTTGCTTATATTACGAAGGTAGTTACCGCAGGCTCTTTCCTTCGCAGCCTCCATTTCTATGGAGCCAGCGCCATGGTTGTCGTGTTGTTTTTGCACCTGTCGCAAACCTACATATACGGGGCCTACAAGGGACGCCGTGAGCTTCTTTGGTTCTCTGGATGTGTGCTTTTCGGACTGGTTATGGCAATGGCGTTCACAGGGTATCTGCTGCCGTGGGACCAGAGGGCCTACTTCGCCACAGCGGTGGGAACAAACGCGATGGGCGAAGTTCCCTGGATTGGTGAGAGTATCAAACGCTTGATGCGTGGTGGCACGGAGATGGGCACACTGACCATTTCGCGGTTCTTCGTGGCCCATGTATTTCTGATTCCTGCTTTCATCTTCGCGCTTGTGGCTTCTCATCTCTTTCTATTCCGCAAAGCGGGGTCTGCCGGATCTGTAGATGAGAACCCTTGTCATCATCATCCAACCCAAGAAACGGAACCCTTCTATCCTCGACAGCTGATTATGGATCTGTCATTGACCGCCCTGCTCATTGTAGGGCTCGGCCTGGTATGTTTCCTGGTTCCGGTGCAACTCGGGGCGCTAGCCAACCCAGCGGATACCCAGTATGTACCTCGTCCGGAGTGGTACTACCTTCCTATCTTCCAATGGTTGAAATACTGGCACGGATCCTCCGCAATTATTGGCGTTCTTGTGATCCCCGCGCTTCTTGTCCTCGCGATTATTGCCCTTCCGCTTTTAGATCGCAGCGTCGAGCGACGCCCGTGGAAGCGTCCAGTGGCAATGGGGGCATACGCATTCTTAGTATTGTCGCTGGTGGGACTCGGCCTGCGCAGCGAGTATTTGGATCGTCATGACTCGGCTGTCGCGCAACAACTCGCAAAGCAGAAGGCCGCAGAAGACGACTACATGCGCAAGCCATTCCAGCCGGAGCTTTCTTCTGCATCCCTGACCGCAGTAAATATGACGCTCAGTGACCCATTGGCAGCGAAGGGGAAAACCATTTTCGAAGCGCGGTCCTGCAACGCCTGTCACGGTGACGGAGCTGTAGGGACGGCTGCAGCCCCGGCCCTTACCGGCGTACACGAAACATTTTCACCCGACCAACTGGCCAACCTTTTCGAACACCCCACGGCGAAAATGAAGGCCGGCGGCATGCCACCCGTCGATCTCGCGCCGGATGATATGAAGGCCTTGATCGCCTACATCGAGCATTTGGCGCCGTAGATCTA
>DASRRV010000243.1:0-4477 GCA_035695545.1 Candidatus Sulfotelmatobacter sp.
AAGCGGGCGGACACCTTTGGAAACGAGGCATACAGCACCAAGATCATGGAATTCATGGCGGTAGGAGTTCCAGTGGTGGTGTCGAGCACCAAGGTGGATCGCTATTACTTTGACGACTCGGTCGTGCGCTTTTTTCCATCCGGCGATGCCCAAGCGCTAGCCCGTCAAATGCTCGCGGTTCTGCGCGATGCTGAGACGCGCCGGGAGATGGTTCGCCGAGCGTCGGAATACGTGGCCAACCATTGTTGGGAGAGCCGGAAAGCGGACTATCTCACCCTGGTTGATTCTTTGTGCGCAACTGACGTAGCGTTACCGACTCCGGTGCTTGCGCAGAAGGCCGCCTAGAGCAGGCAACTTGTAAGATGCGCACGTTGGTCGAGCATAGCCTACGCTCAGTGCAAAAGTGGGTCGAAGACCGTGCCTACAAAGGTTACGACCCAGGTGATGGTCTAACTTCTTACTTGCGGCCATTGACGTGCGGCAACATTTTCGCAGAGCGGGTCCTCCAGCAGGTAGTATGGAAATCACCCGTCAATCTTCGCCCGCTCATCGGGGTTGTTCCGTTAGAATCAACCAAGGGGCGTGGGTTTATGGCTTGGGGTTACCTGCATTTGCATGAGGCTTTTCGAGATCACTCCTATCTGCAAAAAGCTGTGGCATGTCTGGAGTGGCTCGACCAGGCACGTGAAACCGGGCACGTAGGTCACTGCTGGGGAAACCACTTTGATTTTACCACCCGGACTGGACGCATGAAGGCCCACACACCTACTATCGTTTGGTCCGGATTGATCGGGCAGGCTTTTCTCGAATGTTACGAGCAGACGGGCGAAGAACGTTATCTCGAAATAGCTGAAAGCGTCTGCCGATGGGTCCTGACTCTTCCCAGAGAAAGGACTCAGGAAGGAAGCTGTTTGAGCTACACGGGCGTTTACCAGCACTCAGTTCACAACGCCAACCTACTGGGTGCCGCCATGCTGGCCCGGACCTGGAGCCATCGCCGGACGCCTGAGTATCTCGAGGTGTCCCGGGAGGCAGTCCGTTATACTTGTGCCAGGCAACGGCTGGACGGCTCCTGGCTTTACGCTCAGGACGCACAGCACCCGTGGATCGACAATTTCCACACCGCCTACATCCTCGACAGCCTCAAACGTTACATCGATTACACCGGCGATGAATCCTTTAGGGGAAACCTCGCCGCGGGCTACCGATATTTCAGCAGCGCCTTTTTCGAACCTTCGGGCTGCCCGCATTATTATCATAATAGCACCTATCCCATCGACATTCAGTGCGCCGCGCAGGCGATTGACACGTTCAGTTTCTTCGCCGCGGAAGAAGCGGACGCCCTCGAAATGGCACGGAAGGTTGCTGACTGGACGATCGAGAACATGCGTGATGAGAGCGGCTATTTCTATTACCGGCGTTATCCGTTTCTCACCGCGAAAACGGCTTACTTCCATTGGGGACAAGCCAGCATGTTCAAGGCGCTTTCGCACCTACTCCTGGCCATTGAGATGGAAAACGAGAGCCAACCTGCTACCCAGGCCGTCAGACAGATGTCGTGCAGCGGACTTTTGCATTAGCGAATTATGGACGTTTACTTGCAGGAATACAGTGCCGATGAGGCAATCACGCGCTACACATCGCGGACCGCTGGTCACGGAATCAGCTATCTTTTGGAAAACGATTACGCCGAGGTTTACCTCTCGGCGATAAGTCAATTTCTCAAGGGCCCTCCCGAGAGACCGCTGCGATTGCTCGAGTTTGGGTGTGGCGGAGGGATGAACATTATCACGCTTCTCTCTCTCCTGGAGAGAAGAGGCCGAAGCGTTGAGCTGGCGATTGGCACTGACTTTTCAGAGAAGCTGATTCTGGCAGCCAAGGAGGAGAGCAGGAACTTGCTGAGCGTGACGCAGCAAGAGAAGATTCATTTTGCCGTGGCACGAAACGAAACCATCGCTGCCGATCTGCGACGGGCGCTCAACGGGTCTGGCGTCGAGCTGGAGAATTCGTTTCACCTCCTTCTGGGAGTTAATACCTTTCGCTACTGTCACCGCTTGGGGAAAGCAGGGGAGTGTGCACGAGACCTTGCCACCTTGTTAGCCCCAGGAGGGGTATGCATCATGATCGACATGAACCGGAGATTCCCGGCTTTTCGAAGCAAGTTTCGCGACAAGAAGACGAAGGCGGAAGCCGAACGTTACCTGCCTTCCCTAGAGGAATACGCATCGCCGTTCGAAGAGGCTGGCCTGGAGATTTTGCGCAAAGAGAACTTTTGCTGGATTCCTCATTCTGCCAGTGCACGAATGACCCAATTATGCCGGCTGCTGACACCGGCTCTGAACGCTGTGGCCCAGCCTATGGCCATGCGCTCGTTAGTCGTCTCCCGAAAGGGAGGATAAGTTCGCCTCATCTGAGACTTCCGGGTGGAAACGGTCCATGCCGCAGCGATCATCGAGGATCCTCTATCCAGCGCAGCCACAAGGCGGTTAACCCGGCTCTTGGATTTCCTTGGGATCGCCTGGGAGACGCTGCCGCACAACTCAAACCTTTTAGCGCGTCGACCGGGCGGAATGGCCAGCGCGTACGAATCCATTCTAGCCCCACTTACTGCCGCGGCGGACTTATGGCATGCCTATGGGTCTCTCCCCGCGCGCTCGTTCTTCTTCTACGCGACGGAGGATGTGCGGATGTCGTCGGATGCGTTGGGAGACTTAACGGGTTGCAAGGAAGACGCTCTCCTCGTGTTGGAGGAGAAGAGCATTGACGCGGCTGTCTCAGAAGATTGGCCCGCGCTGACCGGTCCCATGCACGGATTAAGGTCGACCGTGAAAGGGCGACCGTGTGATCGAATCGCAGTAACTAAACGCTCAGGCGCGATCTCGAACATCATCAGCACGGAGTTAGGGTCGCTCTTTCTCCATTGCGAAAACGGAGACTCTCGGGCGTTTATTAGTTGCAGCTCTGAAATTCCAGACTTGGATCAACCCCTGAATGGGAAAGGTTACGACGTCAGGGAGCAGTTCCTTTCCTCCGTTCCCTTACTGATGTATCTGAAATGGGCCTTTCGCGATGTCTGCTGGCAAGCGAACGAGTCAGGCGCCTGTCTAATTGTCGATGATCCGGTGCTCAGGAGGAAATACGGCTTTTGTGATTTCCACCTGCTGGACGCCCAGATGCAGCAGCACACTTTCACGACGAGTATCGCAATGATTCCCTGGAACAGGCGCAGGACCTCGGCGGAAATGGCGTCTCTGATCAAGGACAGTGAGGGTCGCCTCTCGGTTTCGGTCCACGGCTGTGATCACACCGCCGGGGAGTTTGGCATCGATCAGGCCGACGAACTAAATGCAAAAGTGGATTTGGCCGATCGGAGGATGGAGCAGCATCGTCAAACAACCGGCATTATCCACGACGCAATCATGGTCTTCCCGCAAGGGATCTTTTCCAGAGCGAGCCTGCGGACCTTGCAGCAACATGGGTTCGCCGCTGCGGTGAATACGGAAGCCCTGCCGCTCCGAAGCCAGGAGGAGATCCTGACGATCAGGGACACGTGGGCGTTAGCGATCACCCGTTATGGCAGCTTTCCTTTATTTACGCGACGGTATCCCGCAGACGGTTTGGAGAACTTTGCCTTCGATCTTCTTCTCGGAAAGCCGTGCTTGATTGTTGAGCACCATGTTTTTTTCAAAGGAGAGCACCAGGCGGTGGTTCGATTCGCAAACGCACTCAACGCCCTCAATACGGAACTGCATTGGCGGAGTCTCGGAGATGTCATCAGAAGGAGCTACCAATGGCGACTCGCGCTGGATGGCATCGTTCACGTCCGGATGTTCGCCAATGAATTGTTGCTCAAGAACGGCCACGGTGCGGAGCGCCAGTACCGGGTTGAAAAGGCGACCGCAGGCAGTGTCGGCGTCAAGGAAGTGACTGCGAACGGCCATTTTCTCGAATGGCAAACCGACGGCAACTTCATTGTCTTCTCGTGTAAGGTTCCATCTGGCGCCGAAGTGTTGATCCGAGTTCGATACACACCTCCAGAGACAACGAACGGACGGAGGAAGGATGCGCTGAGCGGTTTTGTGAGAATCGCAGCGCGGCGTTACTTAAGCGAATTCAGAGACAATTTTCTATCTCGTCACGATAGCCTGATAGGGCTGGCTCAAAAGGCGAAAAGAATCGTGAGCAGGGACTGAACACATGGCGGGTCGATCATTGCGATGACGGCCGAAGCCGTCGCCGGTCTCCCCGCCTCCGGCAGGAAGCCCTTTGGTGTCGAAATGCCGCAAGAGCCATTGTCTTACGTCCTGATCACACCCGCGCGCAATGAAGCGGTTTTCATCGAGGAGACGATCCGCTCGGTTGTCGCCCAGACGGTCCGTCCCACCAAATGGCTCATAGTTAGCGATGGTTCTACTGACGGCATGGATGACATTGTTCAGCGTTATTGCGCCGAGCATCCGTGGATGGGACTGCTCCG
>DASRRV010000244.1:0-17182 GCA_035695545.1 Candidatus Sulfotelmatobacter sp.
GTCCCCACGCTCGAAAAGTTGGTAGCCGCAGGATTCCGCGTCCCCCTGGTCATAACCCAGCCTGACCGTCCCAAAGGCCGCGGCCTCGAACTGGTCTCCTCGCCGGTAAAGCAGTCTGCCCTGAAATTAGAACTCCCCATCACCCAACCCGACCGAATCAAAACCAACGACGAATTCCGCGCCCAACTCACCGCCCTCAAACCCGACGCCATCATCGTAGTCGGCTACGGCCGCATCATCCCCCAATGGATGCTTGACCTCCCACCGCTCGGCAACATCAACCTCCACGCCTCGCTCCTCCCAAAGTACCGTGGCGCCGCCCCCATCCAATGGGCCATCGCCCAAGGCGAAACCGTAACCGGCGTCACCACCATGCGCATCGATGCCGGCCTCGATACCGGCGACATCCTTCTCGAAAAAGAATTCGCAATCGCCCCCGGAGACACCTCCGAAACCATCGCTCCGCCTCTAGCCGCAATTGGTGCCGATCTGGTTGTCGAAACGCTGCAAGGCCTCCAAGCCGGAAAAATTCACCCCCGTCCCCAGGACAACTCGCAAGCGACTCTAGCCCCGATCCTCAAGAAAGAAGACGGTCAAATCGATTTCTCCCGTTCCGCCTCCGAAATATTCAACCGCCTGCGCGGCTTCCAACCCTGGCCCGGAGCCCACACAAAATTCCGCGGCAAGAACCTCCAGATCGTGAAAGCTGGCCCAACCCTGGGCGCATTTCCCCCCGCAGAACTTCACTACCAAGCCAACCAACTGGTAGTCGGCTGCGGCCACAACACAGCGCTAGAACTGCTGGAACTCCAACTGGAAGGAAAGAAGCGCACCTCAGCCCAAGATTTCGTCCACGGCTACCGCCCCAAGCCGAACGAAAAACTAGGCGTCGAATGACCTCCTCTTGTGACCCTCTGTGTTTGAAGATTTTTTCGTAACCGCAAACGCCTAAAATCAAAACTCCATGCCAGCCACCCCAGCCCGCGCAGCCGCCTTCGACATCCTGCTCCGAGTAGAGCGCGAATCCTCCTACGCGACCGGGCTTCTGCACGCAACCACCTACGAGCGTCTCTCCACTCCCGATCACGCCCTAACGACCGAACTGGTCATGGGAGTCCTCCGCTGGCGCTCTCGCCTCGATGACGAAATCGCCACCGCTTCCTCGCAGGCACTCAACAAACTCGACCTCGAAATCCTCATCGCGCTTCGCCTAGCCCTCTATCAGTTCCGATTCCTCAATCGCATCCCCCAGCGCGCCGCCCTAACCGAAAGTGTCGAACTGGTGAAGCGCGCCCGCAAACGTTCCGCCGCACCATTTGTGAACGCCGTCCTGCGCAAGCTCTCAACCAATCCGACAAAATCCTCGCACGAGCATGCGCACACCCCCGAGTTCTTGGCGCGCGCCCTCGCGCATCCGTTCTGGCTTGTCGAACGCTGGGCTCACACCTACGGATTGCTCGCAGCGCTCAATGTCTGTCAACAGGGTCAATCCATTCCCGGGACGACCATCCGCCTCCGCACTCTCGCCGCGGAAGCGCAGCTAATTCAGAAAGGAATCAGTCTCGTCCCCGGAGGCCTCCTCAGATCCGCCCGCCGAATCGAAGCAGGAGACGTGACAAAGACGGAAGCCTTCCGCACCGGCCAGATCGTCATCCAGGACGAAGCCTCCCAACTCGTAGCCGCCCTCGTAAGTCCAACCCCGCTCGGCGTAGGCACCCGCATTCTCGACTGTTGCGCAGCTCCCGGCGGCAAAACTCTAGCCATCGCCGATCACAACCCCGGAGCCTCGATCACGGCTGTCGAAGTTCACGCGCACCGCGCGCACCTGCTGCAAAAACTGCTACCTCCGCAAGCGTCGACGTCCGCTGCTCAAATCCACATCATCGCCGCCGACGCTCAGCGTCTCCCGCTGTCCATTCCATTCGACCGTATCCTCGCCGACGTCCCCTGCTCCGGCACCGGCACCCTGGCCCGCAATCCAGAAATTAAATGGCGCCTCACACTCCAAGATCTCGCGCAGTTGCACGAGCGCCAAATCGCAATCCTCCGCTCCGCCCTCGCCCAACTCGTCACGGGCGGACGCCTGATCTACTCCACTTGTTCGTTGGAAAAAGAAGAAAACGAAAACGTAGTCGAGCAAGCCCTTGCAGAGAACCCATCGCTCCGCCTACTCGATTGCCGCCCAGAACTAGATCGCCTGAAAGCCGCGGGAGAACTTGCGTGGCCCGATCCGTCCTCACTAACGAGAGGCCCTTACCTCCGCACAATCCCCGGCGTCCACCCCTGCGAAGGCTTCTTCGCCGCAATCATCGAAAGACCTTGATCAGCTCTGGACCCACCCCGAGTCGAACCGATTTTCTCAGCGTTCTCCGCGATCTTTCTCCGCGACCTCCGCGATTCAACGCTTTTCGGCATGAGGCGAAAAAAAACTCTCAGGTCTCGAAAGAATTCGATGATCTCGAGTCGGCCTGATCCCCCACCGATTTTCTTAGCGTCCTTCGTGGCCGTTCTTAGCGACCTTTGCGGTTCATTCTTTGAGCCATGAAGCGCAAGACAATCACGTTCTAGTCAAAATTAGAGCATCTCCGAGTCGGCCCGAGTACCCCACCGAGTTTCTCAGCGTTCTCTGCGACCTCGGCGGTTCAAAGCTTTTCCCCTGAGAGCGCCGGAGAAACTCTCGACCTGGCGCTCTTACCGCACCTCAAAGTTCACCGTAGTCCCCGCCACAACCTTCTGCCCCGCCACCGGAACCTGCGACACAATGACACTGGCAGGCGAAGGCTGAGCCGGTGCAGCCGGTGGTGCAGCCTGAAGAACTCCAGGCTGAGGTGCGGACGGAGTTCCAGCAGCCTGTGTCCCTTGACTCGCAGTCGTAGCCCCGGAATTCGCCGCATCTCCAGCCGGAGCAGCAACCACCGGCACTGCAACGCTCACATTCCCCAACCGGAATCCCGAATCCTGCAACGTGCGGCTAGCCGTACCCAGCAGTTGCCCCACAAAACTCGGCATCACAAACGCCTGCGGTTCCGCAGTAGTCGTCACCAGCAAACTAATCTTCGGCGCCAGCACCTGCGCCGCGTTCGCCGGAGGACTCTGTGCCAGCACCTGATCCGCCGGAATCCCCGCCGCCTCCACCTCCGCCATCGACGCCACATCCAACCCGCGCCGCCGAATATTCAATTCCGCCGCATGCTCACTCTGTCCCGTCACATCCGGAATCGCCACCCGCGTCGGTCCCAGACTCTGCGCCACGCGCACCTGCCACCCGCGCCGCACCTTCGTCCCTGGCAATGGCAGCTGCGACATGATCCTTCCTTCCGGAATCTGCGGACTGTAATACTGCCGCTCAATCGAAATCTGCAACCCAAGTCCCGACACCGCCCGCTCCGCTTCCGCCGGAGCCAACCCCACCAGCGGAGGCACGGCCACTTCCTGCCCATGAATCGCCAACCGCATCGCCGTCAGCGCCGACACCATGGCCACAATCACCAGCACCAGTGCCAGCAGCGCAAATCGGATTGCCGATTTCATTTCTTCGACAGGCTCGCCCTTTCAGCAGAATTATATTCCTCGACAGAAACCGGGTCCGGGAAGGGGGGAACCTTCAGGGACTTTGGAACCCACTGCCCTAAAGGTTCTCTTGGATAAAGCGGGGACTGAGGTGAACGTCGACCTGTACCAGGGGTGAATCACCAACTGCCTTGAAGCTATGGATCTCGCCAGCCTTGATGACAAAGATGTCCCCCGCTCTGCCCTCGAAGGTCTTGCCGCTTACAGTCCATATTCCCCGGCCTTCACGGATGAACTGGATCTCGTCATAAGGATGCCGGTGTGGCCCCGGTCCCGATCCAGGTTCCCCATGGAACAGGAACACCGATACATTCGTGTTGCCTTGCTCAGCTCCGACAAACTCATGGGAACTACCAACAAAGGGCAGATTCTCCTGGCGCACGTGATACATCTTTCGTCGCCCTCCTGCCACGATTGGATGACTGTAGCCACGGTTTGGCTCCGCGAATTGCCATTGAGGTACCCGCGATTTTGCGCCGGTAATCGAGGTGAATCTCACCTAATTGCATTTGACCGTGGACAGTGGGAGATTGTCGCTGTCCGGTTCCGAGTTGCAGACAGCACCGGGATGACGGATCACCCAGTCAAGACTAGCCGCGATTGTTGGCCCGACTTTGCGGCGGGAACTCTTGGAAGATCTTATCTAGCGCCTTCTTGACCTGATTCCATCGCTCGGCGTGCTGATCGCTGACGGTGTGCTTTGCCGTTCCCGTCCAGATCGGGCGATTGGTCAGGCGACTGACAATTTCAAAGATCAGGCTTCCTTTTGTCACATGCGTCGTACCACCACCGCCAGCCTCCCAAATGCTGCTGCCCGGAGTCGCCACTCCACCGCTCGCGGCGTAGGTGGGATCGATCGCCGTGCCAACACTTAAATCAGTGTTAATCGCTGCGTGGTACGTCACCAGAAGTTCGGCCGAGTTGACGGGTGCTTCGCTCAATCCGCTGCGGCGGAGCGCGTCGAGCACGCGGTCCTCGATGTAAGCGTCCAGCTTTGGATCAAAGACTGGGGTTCCAGGCACCCAAGCGTATGTCTTGTACTTGGAGAAGTCTGTGGTCTTGTCATACTGCACCCGCACCTTTTGTGCCGCGAGCTGCGGTACGAAAACGGTTAACGAGAACAGGAGGAGCACTGCAATGGTTCCGGGCGCTGTGATGCGGGGGCACCGTGCCGCTCGGAACGGAAAACGCGTCAGGCTCATACCGCAGATCCCGCTGGTTTTCATGGCTCCCAAGACTAAGTCATTGCATCCAAAACGTGTGCTGTCAGAGTTGCCAGATGCGAGGTGGGTGACTTCTGGTACTTGTGGCGACGATTACGCAAGAAGCTTGTGCCATCGCCGATCTTGGGCAGTGGTTCCGCAGATACTGCCCCTGATTCTTCTGTGACCAGATCGGCTTGGGGAAGTCCTTCTGTCGTCGGCAAGGATCGGATCGCTGAGGCATGGTCGAACTTGAAAATGTCCGCGCTCGGTGAATATGCGCCAATGAATGACCTGAGAACCACTTTTAAGAATTTCGGCGAGACAAACGGCCGTATCGTCAACCACTTCACCTTGCTGATCAATCACGGTGCCTGTTATGCGACAGATCTTCTAGGCTGCTACTCAGCGGCAATTCTCTCCTTTGACGGCTCGGCTATTACTTTTAACAGGTTCCATAACAGGACGAGCAGCTTAGGCTCGATCTCGGATAGTACTGAAAGCAATCAGAAAAGCTATTCGGACTTGCGGTTCTAAGAAGGACGGATTCAATGAAGAAACAGATCATGTTCGCAATCGCGCTCGCCTTCCTGGCGTGCGCGCCGGCTTTTGCGCAAAGAGTGGAAATCTACGGGGGAGCCCAGTTCGAGCATCTCCAGCCCAGCTACAACGCCCTGGGGTGGAACGGCTCGTTGACCGGCAACTTCAAGCACGTTCTGGGAATTACAGCGGACTTCAGTGGTGCGTACAAATCACATCAGGTCAATTCTTCGGTTTACACCTACACATTCGGTCCTGTCCTCACCGCACGCCTGCCAGTAATTCAACCCTTTGTGCACGCGTTGTTCGGGGGCGCCACCATATCTGCTGGAGGGATGAGCGACAACGCCTTTGCAGCGCTCGTTGGCGGCGGTTTAGACATCGGGCTTCGGAAAGGGATCGGAATTCGCCTGGTACAGGCAGATTGGCTTATGACCAAGTTTAAGGACCAAACCCAGAACAGTCAGGGCAGAGTTTCGGCCGGTATCGTTATAAAGTTCTGAAGCTGTGGCCTCAACGCAAAACGTCATGAGCACCAAGAACCACGCTCATCTGTATAGGGCCACCTACGTCAGCGCACCACAGTAAACCGGCGTACGACACCCACAAGGCGGCGGGGGAGGTCGGGCATTGGCCCATACCGGCCCCTTACCTTCCGTTCACGGCGTCGCCAACGAGAGCGCATACACGTCGTAGTGACCATGCTCTTTCAGAATGATCGGATCTCCATCCGGCGTTAATCCGAAAGAGCCCGAGGCAGTCCGGAAAGGAATCTCCAACGCTTTCTCTTCGTGACCGTCGGCGACGTGGACGCGGAAGATTTCCTGGTCCTGCGCCGCATAATAAAGATATTGCGAGTCGGCTGACCACAGCGGAAACACCGCCGGCCCAGATAGCTGAGTTCGCTTTCCGGTTGTAATATCCACGAGAAACAGTCGTTCGGTGCCGTCATCAACGGCGGCCAGTTGGTGGCCGTCCGGAGACCAGAGCGGATTGTACAAGCCATCCGTTCCCGGAATTCTCTCGTTGCGTCGAGTGCTCAGATCAATTCGGTAAAGAGCGATGTCTGACGGAGGGTCAACGCTAGGCACGCATCCGTAGATCAGCGAATTCCCGTCGGGCATCCAGTCCGGCGTTGCTTGCGACCGCGCTTCCGCGGGCAGTCGATCCGGGTTCCCATCCTCGGCTGAAATCGTGTAAGTGCTCAGTAACTCTCCAGGCCGTTTCGCGCCAAATGCAATGCGCTTTCCGTCGGCTGACCAGTGCGGCCGTGACTCTACCTGCAATGGCGGAAATGTCAGCTGAAACGCCTCGCTGCCGTCTCTGCGTGCGCGCCAAAGCGACCTCTCCGGAACGGTCACATACGCCATCCACTGCCCATCGCGGCTGTACTCCAGGTGATCCGCCGACAGGCCTCCCGGTAGCTGGACAAAATCTTTTTGCTTCGCATCGTAACGAACGAGTTCGCCCGAGCGCAGCGTCCCGATGGCAAAGATGGTTTTACCGTTTCGACTGGGAAGCGGTTGATAGTAATTCATCGGCCCGAAGGTCAATTGCACCGGGTCGCGATTGCCCCGGCGCCACCAGGCGGACTTCTCTTTCCACGGCCCACAGGTTGGACGTTCCGTCGCGTCGCGAACGAAACACAAAATAACGTCCGTCCGGCGTCCACTTTCCGCAGCACTCCATCGCCTTCCCAGGCCAGTTGAGCCGCCGCTCATGGAGTTGTCGTCCGTCCGCTCCAACCTCCCACAGCGTCTGCTGCTCGGTCAGCAAAGTGAAACTGAGCTTGCTGTCGTCCGGCGACCAGTCCAGGTCCGAAACATCTCCCGGGACGCTTGCCAGCGCCCGCGACCCTGTTCCATCCGGATTGGCGAGGAAAATCTGGCGGCCCCGGGTATAGGCCAGGGTGCTGCCGTCATGCGACCAGGCGACATCGTCGGCGACGAGACTGCCCACATGCCGCGGCGAACCGCCCACTACGGGCAAAGTGGCGGTCATCCACTTGTGCTCCTCAAGCCTCGATAGCGCCAGAAACTCCGTGTCGTCGGGGGAAAGACCTCGGATTCGAAAAGAATGGATGCGGTCCGAAGTCCCGGGAATCACCGTTTCTTCATTGCCATTCAGCAACACCTGCTTAACTCGCCAGTTCGCCGCCGCCATGCTCGGCGACAAGTTCTGTGACAGGCTTTGGTAATACAACCGCGGACCATCCGTTGCCATCGGCTCGAGAGGCCAGGCTTCGCCGGATTTTGTGACCTGAACAATGCTGACGACCTGGGGCTTCGGCGTTGCCGGCCGCAACAAGAACGCGACCAGCAAAACCGCAAGCAACACAGCTCCAGTCACACTCAGTACTCCCCAGCTCCGGCGGTGTATCTCCCCGCTCTCGATCGAGGCCGTCGAGGCCGCCGCTGCGACGACCACATTGTCCTGTCCATCCTTGTCCTGGCTGTCGTCAGGCGTAAGGGGCGTGATGAAGCGGTAACCGCGTCGGCCAACAGTCTCCACAAAACGCGGCTTGTCGGCGCTGTCGTTGAGCGCTCGCCGCACCTTCCCAATCACCTTATTAAGGCCGTGGTCGAAATCGATGAAAACGTCCTCGGGCCACAGCTCCTTCTGCAACTCTTCCCGCGTAACCACCTCGGGAGCGTTTTGCAGCAGGATCACCAGTGCCCGAAACGGACGGTTTTCCAGCGGTACTCGGTACCCATGCTTGCGTAGTTCTCCGGCGCGCGGGTCCGCCTCGTAAACATCAAATCGTAGCTTGGGATTACCGCGAGCCTGGGGAGCCGAAGACATTGGGGGATATTTTCGGTCGGAATCGGGTTTATTGGTCCGATGATTCTACTCAACATTCCGCCGCGATGTCACCAATCTTCTCGCGTAAGCGCACTTTCTTCATAGGCTTGCGCCGGTACTCAAACTTCCTTCGTCCGGTACCCGCGCTCCCTTGTCAAAACCTGCCTACTGCGGCCAAAGTGTTGCTCGATTCGCGCGACGCGGTCCCCATCGGCGTCGATCTCAACCTTCCACCGGAGCTGATCATGCCACGCCCCCCTGCCGTTGTCGGCTCAAAGCTCCCTTCGGGGACACATTTCAAATCACACGAAAATTGAATGGAGGACCTACGTGCACAAACTGATTCTGTTGATCGCAATCGCAGCGGCTGCGGCCTTCTCCGCCGCTCAAGATGACAGCAACGTTCTCATCCCAGAGTCCAGCATCGAAAGGCCCGGCGACGCTGGCGTTCGGATGCACACCAATTACTTCATGCGTGTTCCTGACCCCAACATCACTCCGGACGCCCCGCCGCCCGGCCTCACCGTCGAAACTCCTGGCTCCATGGCCTGCATCTATAACCTGGTTTCACCCCACGTCGCGGGCTGTCCGGTTCACACCGCAACAACCGTCCCGTCGGGCGGCAGTCAGTTGATCGTCATCGTCGACGCCTTCGACTACCCAGGCGCCGCCGCCGACCTAACCACCTTCGACCACCGCTGGGGCCTTCCTGCAACCACCTTCATCAAGAGATTTGCCACCGGCCATCAGCCCACCAATGGCTGCGCCTCCGGATGGGAAGGCGAAGAATCGCTCGATATCCAATGGGCTCACGCCATGGCGCCAAAAGCTACCATCGTGTTAATGGAAGCAGCTTCCAACTCGGTCGCCGATCTAACCTCTGCCGTTCAGGCTGCCAATACTTACATCAAGAACCATGGCGGCAAGGGTGAAATCTCCATGAGTTGGGGCGGTCCAGAGTTCAACGGCGAACAAAGCTATGATCCCGCGTTTACAGCACCCAATGTCGTGTACTTGGCTTCTTCTGGCGACACCGCCGGGGTGATCTATCCCAGTTCGTCCCCCAATGTAATCTCTGTGGGCGGCACCCAGGTCAATCGCAACAGCTCTGGCGACTATACCGGACAAACCGCCAGCAGCAAGTGCGACCCGACCGCGCAGGGTTGCGGCGGCGGCAAAAGCGCATTTGAAACCAGGCCCTCGTACCAGAATGGCGTTGTCAACTTTACCGGCAATGTTCGCGGCACACCCGACATCGCCTCCGACTCCAGCAGCAGTTCTCCCGTCTGGGTTTACAACTCGAGCTGCTACAACTCCTGGGTCCAGGTCTACGGAACCAGCGTCGCCGCTCCCACTCTGGCGGGAATCATCAACCGTGCCGGCTCCTTCAAAGCCAACACCAATGCAGAACTTACCGAGATCTACAACAACCGCCACCAGACGACCGCCTATACCGACATCACCGCGGGCAGTTGCACCACTCACACCGCCAAAACCGGATACGACTTGTGTACTGGAGTCGGCGTAGCCAAAGGGTACGGCAAAAAATGACAACAGATTGAAATGACGCAGGGGGGAACAACGAGGTGTGGGCCAAAAGCTCACACCTCGTTTTCTACGTACCGAGCCAAAAGGCACCGATCTACGCCACCTGCCCGGACGTGGACTCATCTGCGTAATTCGAGCCGTCGCAACAAGTAAGGGCCCAACCGTGTGGGGAAGGGCACGGCTTCAGCCGTGCCGCTAAAGACTGCGAATGATGTGGGCTTTAGCCCCTGAAGTGCGCTTCCGAAAAGGACGCCGCTTACCTACGAGTTCTTAAGGGAAGGCGCTTCCTCAGCCGCACAGCGGGTAAAGAACCCTCAGTTGCGTTCCTTCACGAATCGCTGGAGTCCTGCCATCTGATTCCGCTACTGACAAACTTCTCACCGCGAAGAATGACTTTGATAGCGAGCAAGAGCTCCTTGCCGGCATTTACCTTGAGGACATAACCTCGCGCTCCGTTACCCAAAACTGCCCGTACTAGCTCAGCGTCGTTGTTCTGAGATAAGAAAAGTATTCTTGCGCTGGGAACCAGCCGGCACAGTCGCTTTTCAACCTCGATTCCACTCAGGCCAGGAAGGCCGATGTCGAGCAGAATCAGGTCTGGTCGCAGCTCTTGTGCTTTTTCGACAGCTTCTAATCCATCCGAGGCTTCGCCGACGACCTGTAGGTCAGGCATCTTCGCCAATTCTGAGGCAATGAATTGACGAAAGGGCTCAAAATCTTCCACTACCAGGACACGAATCGCTGACAAGCAAGCGGCCTTCTCCTAGACGAGCTGCTGGGCATCAAACCTTGGGGCTAATGGTTCCTTAAGAATGACGGGAGGCACTTTCACACAATCAGGTACTTTGTACACCACCCTGCTCAATGTGGTTGCAGTGGTCACTGAAGATTCTTCGCGCTCTGATAGCAGACAGACATCGGGAAGCTGTCGATTTCTTTCTTATTGCTGTTGGGCAAAGACGGGCTAATCCTGCACTGGCTAGAATACCCAGTGATGAAAAATGAAACACTCAAGTCAACGACGGTCCACTTCACAGAGTCAGACCTTCATCTCGTGGAGTCTCTGCGAGAAAAGCTCGGGCTCGGCATGATTCACGTGATTCGACTCGCCATCAGGCGCCTGGCTGAAAGTGAGAACCTGTTGCCCTCCCCCGCTGCCCCGAAAAAGCGCTAGGCACGCCAGGTTTCTTTCGAATCTTGATTTTAAGCGTAGTAGTCAGGCGGTCCAAACCGGTCATTGAGCCCGGTGGCGAACTTGTATGGCTCTCAGCGGCGGGCCCGAAGCTCTGAGTCATCAAAGTGCAACAAGGGCCCATAAGCTGCAACCGGATTCCCGAGACCTTGAACGTCAGTTGTTTAGTGAGTGCAGTCGCGATCCCAAGGGTGGGTCGTCGTCAATCCAGGATGGTGCTGCCTTTAACACCTCCAGAATTCACGCTGTGCCGGAAACCTCACCCGTCGACGTATCCGCCAACGGAACCCACGCCTCAATTGCGGTACCGGTCGTCGGCGACGACGTAATGTCGATCGTTCCCCCCACCGGGTTCAGGCGCTCGCGCATGGTGACCAGACCCAGACCTGCGGACGCTTGTTGCGGGTCGAACCCCACCCCATCATCGAGAATCCGCAGCACAAGTCGTCCTCGCACCTGCCTCAGTTCCACTGCAGCATTCTCTGCGTGGCTGTGTTTTGCCATGTTGTTCAATGCCTCTTGCGCAACCCGGTAGAGGGAAATTGCAACATCAGGCGGCACACTCTCACGTAAGGGTTGCTCTTTGAAGCTAATCTTTAGGCCCTTTTGCTTGCCAATTTCCCTACAGAGGCTCCTCAAAGAAGCGGCGAGACCCAGGTGCTCGAGCTGGGTCGGATGAAGGCCGTGCGAAAGGTCATGTATAGTTCTGGAAATCTGACAGACCTGATCGGAGAGCTGCTTCCAGCGCTCCATCAACGCTGGACCCGAATCACTTCTGAGTTGGTCGATTGCAACTCCCAACAGTGCCACTTGCTGTCCGACGTCGTCGTGCAGTTCGCGTGCCAGACGATGGCGCTCTGCCTCCTGCGCGTTTAGCAACTTGCTCCCCATTTCTCGCAGCGAATTCACTGTATGACGCTGGTCCGCGAGTACCGCCGCCAACAACATGTTCGGCACCGTAATGAGCGACAAGAATATCTTCATCGACAAGACATTCGCCGGCATCGTCTCCGATGTGAACGGGCCGAGGTCGTGGACCGCATTCCAGATTGAGATCAGTGAAATAGCCAGAAGCGAGGAACTCAGGCCGCCTGGACCAAACCGTATCGCCGCCCATAGCAGGAACGGCAACGGTGCGCAGACCAGTGCCGGAATGTTATTCCGTGATGGACCAATGCCGCCGAATACAAGAACGCTAACCAAAAGCAGCCCGATGGCTAGCAAACTCGCCTCGGCGTAGCGCGCCAGAGTTGCTTTGCGTATCCAGGCCAGCCCCCGCAAGCTCAGCACCACAATGGTCGGAACAACCGTCAATTCGGCCAGCATGTTAGAGGACAGTCGCTTCGCCCAGAGTGCCCAGTACTGGCTTCCCCATCCGGTTTTTACTACGACTGCAGCGTCCAGGAAAGACGTCATCAACGGAGCCACAACCACCCCAAATACCAGAAACACGACAACTCCGCGAACGCTCTCGAACCAGGTCTTCCCTTTGTGAAAGTAACGCATGCACGCCGCCCCGAGCAGCGCCTCGCTCACGTTTCCGATGAACCATCCCAGAGCAGTTGGCAGAGGCACACCATTCTGTGCTTGCACCAGCAGGTGTAGCGGAAGCACCGCCAGAATCAAGACCCACCACATGCGATAGGGGGCCAGCAGTAAAGCGGCCAGCAGGATCGCATTGGGCGGCCAGAAACCAGAAATGGGTTCGTGCGAGGGCGTCAGTGCGAAGCCCAGCTTGATTCCCGCGTAATAGCCGGCCGCGGTCAAAAGCGCGATCAAGATCGGGCGGAGAATTCCTTTGATCGGGAGCAGCGCAGTTTCGAGGTCTTCCTGTGGTTTGTCTAGCTGGCGGAACTGCGACTGCGGGAGTGCGACGTTATGTTCCATTCGCATCCATGAGGCTTGAGAAGCGGGTAAGCCGCGTCCTCACTCGTATAAATACCCCGTGCTTGGGAATGGATCTTACCGCTCACGGACTTACCGGTCAACAATTCCTCTCAACTAGTTCCCAGAGTGTACATGCTAGTCTGTTGTAATCGCATCACATAAGCGGGCGGCTCTTTCAAAGCCCCCGTTCGAGTCTTCCATTTCCCCGATAACTGTTCGCCCCCGCTTTTGCGCGAATCCTCCGTGTTTTAACGAATAATTAACACTCGGGGAGTTGACGTTGTGCCGTCCCTTTTGTCAAAATCGGAGGACTCACCCTGCCGGATTCGCCGGAGTATCGCTCCCCCGCCACATCGCTACATAGGAGGCCGTATGCGCACGAACGCTTTCACGCTCGCGCTGGTTCTATTTGTCTCCACTGCCCTCACGCAAGCTCAATTCAAAACTGAACGGTCGTTCACACTTAGCAGCGGAAGGCTGGGAGTCGACTTTCTGGCAAAGGGAGATTTCAACCACGACGGCAAACTCGACGTTTTGCTTCCGGCGACCTCGGCGACTGGTACGCCAGAACTCGCGGTTTTTCCGGGGAACGGGATGGGCGGATTTGGCGCGGCGATTATCACTCCAGTCTCCGGTGCAAACAACATTACGTTCAGTGCAGCCGGAGACCTTAATGGTGACGGCATACCGGATGTCGTGATTCAGGGAACGGACCCTATCACCGCCGTGACGGAGATGGGCGTGATGCTGGCCGACGGTGCCGGAAAATTCAACGCGCCGGTATTCACAAAGGTTCCGATCTTCATCCAGGTGGTGCTGGGCGATTTCAACGGGGATAAAAAGCTCGATCTCGTGGGCTTGACCAGCAGTTCTGAGATCTTCTTCCCGGGGAAGAGCGATGGAACATTTGGCGCGTCGGTCACTACTTCTAGCGTACTTGCCGGAGGCGGCTGTTCTGCGGTGGCAGACTTTAACAAAGACGGCAAGCTCGACATCACTACTGGAACTCAAGTCCTGCTGGGCAACGGCAACGGAACTTTCCAGGCGCCGCGGACGGTTGTCAATGGCGGCTGCGACGTGGCGGTCGGCGACTTTAACAACGACGGCTTTCCAGACCTTGTCACGGCAACTTCAGTGAAGCGGGGGACTGCC
The DNA here is from genome assembly GCA_035695545.1 of Candidatus Sulfotelmatobacter sp. GTDB lineage: Bacteria > Acidobacteriota > Terriglobia > Terriglobales > Acidobacteriaceae > Sulfotelmatobacter. Next base: position 13,894 of record DASRRV010000244.1, read on the forward strand.
GGCGCACGAGTGTTTCTGGGAGATGGCAGCGGGAACTTCACGACCAGCACGGTCTACAACACTGGAGCTAGCGTTGGAACGCAGGGTCCTGCCTTCGCCATCGATAACTTTAATGGCGATGCGAACCAGGATATTGCCGTCCTGAATCTCGGCAACAACGATGTGACCATTCTGATCGGGAAAGCGAATGGCACGTTTACCATCGGCAAAACGTTTGCGGCGGCTACGGGCGGAATTCTTTCCGGCGATTTCAACGGAGATCACAAGACGGATCTGGCGGTAAGAACCAATCAAGGCCTGGCCTTCAGCGTGATTCTGGGAAATGGGAACGGCACCCTGAACGCGGCAACTGCGCAAAACGGACAGCTGGGAGGAACGATTCATCTCGCCGACATCAACGGAGACGGCAAGATCGATGCGCTCGAATTCGCCACGAACGGAAATCCGAGCGCAGTGCTTTTGGGAAATGGAACGGGAACGTTCGGAGCTCGCGTTCCGCTGCCCAGCAGTTGTCAAGCGGACGACGGCGTGATTGTGGACTTGAATAAGGACAAGAAGCCAGACCTCGCCTTCGCCGCGGGAAGCGGCGGCGGGGTCGCGATATGCCTGGGCAACGGCGACGGCACTTTTAAGCCGGCGGTCATTGTCGATTCCGGCGTGCAGCATGGTCTGGTATTTTTCGGAGACTTCAATCATGACGGCAAGATGGACCTGGCCGCCACCGATGTAGGCGGCATCAGTATTCTGCCCGGGAATGGAGACGGGACGTTTAAGACCGCGATCCCAACGGCCCTGACCAATTTCCAAAACCCCGTGGCCGGAGACTTCAATCACGACGGGAAGCTCGATATCCTGGCCATCACCGGCGGCAACGGTGCCGAATTCGTGGTTCTTCTGGGCAAGGGCGACGGTACGTTCGAAGCGCCTGTGACGACTTCCGCTGCAAACACAAACGGGCCCCTTGCGGTAGGCGACGTAGATGGCGACGGATTCCCGGACGTTGTGACCACGAAGCTGGGCGGTCCGAACGGCGTCGACGTTTTCCTGGGGAATGGAGATGGCACTTTTAAGGCGCCCATCTTCCATGCTCTGTTTGGCGTGGAGTCGATGCAGCTCCGCGACCTCAACGGCGATGGAAAGCTCGACTTGGTGGCGGCGTCGTTCGGCTTCCTGGATGTGTTGCTGGGCAACGGCAATGGGACCTTCCAGACGGCTAAGAACTATCCTGCACCGATTGGCAGGGTCTCTTTTGGAGTCGCGGACATCAACGGAGACGGTCGGTTGGATGTTGCCTATCTGAGCCAAACCGGCTCGGGAGCGGGTGCCGCCGGGACCTTGACCCTGTATTTAAACCAGGGGCCATAGCCGCGAACCCAGGGTTCGAAATTTCAACCAACTTTAGCCGAACGAACTTGTCCAAGTGATAAGCCCGGCGGGCTGGAAGGTCCGCCGGACTACAATGCCGGCGTTCGCAGCAGATTCGGCGGAAGCCCAAACACTTCTCGCTTATCGTAGACGCACCTGCAATTCTGCAATCGCCAAGCGCGGAAGGATCACCTCGGAGCGCTGTTAGATCATTCACTTCCCCCCTCAGGCTGTGCCCCGTCTATTTCTGTGGAGAACGGTTGCGCACTGGTAGTTTTGCGAGTCGTTTCAATCGTCGACGTGACCCAGAATCGAAAAGGACTTGGGTTGAGCCTCCTCTTTAGAGAGGTTAGTCCCCGAATACTTGGAGATCTCTGAATGAACAAGAAAGGTTTCTTGGCGGCTTCGCTTATGCTCCTGACTTCTCTAGGCATGATCGCAATTGGCCAGCAGGGGACCGGCGCGACCGCGCCGCAAACTGCGCACGTAAAGGGTCACGGTTGCGTAAAGCCGGGAAATGTCTCTGGTTGCTATGTAGTAAACGACTACAAGGCGCACCGGAAATACAACGTCTTTTTCCGCGACACGAAGCCTGATATGGATACGGGCATTTCGTTCGAAGGCATCGGATACGGACATCGAGATCCTCATTGCAACCAAGGACAAAAGGTGGAGGTCGCCGATTGGAAGCCCCTAGCCGGAGAGTGCCCGCAAACGCAGCAACAGTGACCTGTTCTCAGCTACCGGTTGGCAAAATTGCTGGCAGTTCTAATCGACGCGGATTCCGCTAGCACGATTGATCTCCCACATTGGTATTTCTGCTAGTCGCGCAAATCCCAGGATTGTCTACAAATTGAAGCATACGGTTTCGAGCTACTTCCCCATTCGACCGCTGAGACAGAATGCGACATCCCTCTATGGTCGCGGTTGCGGTTCTGGCTTTCATCGCGCTCTCGTTCGCTCAAGATGACGTACCCACGTTCCACACACAGGCGGCAAGCGCTCTAGTTTGGGGAGACGACAACAGCATCGGTGCCGTTTCGTCGAACGGTCTGGACCCTGTGACTGGGAATTCGTTTCACAAGCTGAGCCACGGCGGAATCGACGTGAGTTCACGTTTGGGATTCGAGAGAATAAGCATGAGTGAAGCGGGCGAGTTGCTGAATTTTACGACAACTATCGTCAACAATACCCGATCCGATCTCTCGGTGCGCTATGGTGGAAGCAGTGTCGATGGTCACGTCCCGACGCCGCTTGCGGTCGTCCTCTCGAGCAAAGGCCTCAACAAGAAAAAGCGCAAAGAAGTGTTGGAAGCCGCGAAAATGAATTGCTTTTCCAGCGGCTTTCTCTCGAGGCAGAATTTCTTCACCGCGGGCCCTTTGTCACAAACATTCACCGTGGCCCCCAGAAGCGCATTGACAGTCTCTTTTGTCGCCAGAGATCCTCGCTACTATTCCATGCGATGCTCGACAGAAGGTTGCCGCCCCACCGGAACCATGCGGTTCGCGGTCACCGTAAACACAACCGATTTCGTATTTGTCTGGCCGGGTCGGTCCGCAGTGTATTGCGGCAAGTAATTGGAATGGTGGTAGCGGTCGCTGTCAGCCCATTGCGCTCAAAACCCGACCCTCTGGGTCAATGCATTATGAGAGAGCGGCCTCGTAAATATCGAGTCGAGGACTGTTGGGGGACAGAAGGAAGCGTAGAAAAAGCTACGAAAGAATGGCACTGTACCTTGAGGGAAAGACTCCGTTGGAGGCGAATGATCTTTCCCACAAGGAGGCAACTACATGAGTCGCGCGATCAAGTATATCGGCATGGACGTGCACAAGGAAGCGATCGTGATCGCGGTGCTGAGTGGCAGCGGCAAGCTGGTGATGGAGTCGATCGTGGAAACCAAAGCCAGCAGCATTCTGCAGTTCAT
>DASRRV010000245.1:0-4028 GCA_035695545.1 Candidatus Sulfotelmatobacter sp.
GCCACAAGATACCGTTTCACGAACGTTTCCAGCTCTTTCAGATTTTCGGGCCAGGAATAGTGCTGGCAAGCATCGAGGACGCTGAAGGGGAATTCGCGAGGCGGTAGAGCGTAGTGCCTCGCAAGTTTATGCATCAAGTGCCGTAGAAGGACCGGAATCTCGCTCTTGCGATGTCGCAGCGTTGGCACCTGCACGGTAAAGGCGCTCAGACGAAAGTACAAGTCTTCCCGCAATTTCCGTTCTGCAGTCGCACGCTCAAGGTTCGCACTGGTGGCCGCGAGGATCCGTACATCCGCGGAAATCGCTTTGTTGCTGCCCGTCCGGACGAGCATTTTATCCTGCAGAACCTGCATCAGCTTGGCCTGCAGGGAAAGCGGCATTTCCGTGATCTCATCAAGAAGAATCGTGCCTTTTTGGGCGCGTTCGAATTTTCCTGGGGTCCTGACGCTAGACTCACTCCCGAAGAGTTCGGCTTCGAGCAGTTCAGCGGGCATGTCCGCACAACTGACTTTGAGGAACTTAAAACCGGAGCGGACTGAGAGTTTATGAATCAGGCGGGCGACTGTGTCCTTGCCGCTTCCCTTTTCTCCAAGAATCAGGACGGGAACGTCCGCTTCGGCAAGCAGTTCCGCCTGGGCTCGAAGCTTCTGAGTGGTGGGCCCTGCGCTGACGAAAAACGATTCTGGACCGAGTTGTTCTATGTCCTGGCTGTCGAGGTCAGCTTGCTCATTTTCTGACGAGCCGAGATTGCGCCGGATTGCGGATTCTAGCTTTGCATCATCGAAGGGCCGGATCAGAACTTCTTGAGCACCCAAGCGAGTTGCCTCAACCTTTCGGTCGGCATCTTCTGGGAAACAGATCACGATTACGGGTAGATCCGGGCGAAGCCTGCGCAACCATCGCAGGATGTGCAGCGTGTCCCCATCGCCGCGCGGCACATCCAGCAAAAGCAGGTGAGGAGCTGTTCCGGACTGCACGCGCTCCATGGCGTCCCACGGACTTACCGCACTCTCTGCGTGCCACGAGTGCGAATCGGCAATGGACCAGAGCGGGCGAAGAACGGCCGAATCCCGGCTCACGACCAGCAAGCGTGCGGTTTCAATAGAGTTTTCTGACACGGGCGTGCAGTTCCTCAGATGGGGTGGAGAAACGGAAGGCTGGAAATCTAGATGGCTTCTACTTGATATCCTTCCACGCGAACTGCCAACGATCTTTGCAGAGCATCCACGGAGATTACGAGCGTGTTGCTGCCATTGCGAGAGACCAAGATCCCCTCCATGCCTTCCAAGGCTCCGCCGCGAATGCGAACGCGCTGGCCAATTTTAAGAAAGGGGTAGGGAGACCACGGCACCGCTCCGTCAACCACTGTGCGAACGGCATCCACCTGGGCTTCGGGGATTGGGGTGCCTTCACCATGGCTGCCCACCAGGCCGAGCACACCGCCAACCCGAAGGACCTGCAGGCGGTCTGAGCGGTTTGGCATGAGCTTGGCGAACACGTAACAGCTGAACAGCGGTAGTTGGACCGACTTCCTACGATCGCTCCATTTGTGCGTTTCAGTGATGATTGGCAGGAATGTCTCTACGCCACGTTCAGCGAGTCGGTGGGTGACTAGCTTCTCGTGCCGCGGGCGAGTGTGCAGCGCATACCAATTCTCGGATTCCATTCCGACGATTGGAGTCGGATCGGCAGGTTGCCACAGTAAGTTGTTTGCTGACATAGCTTCGCCCTCTCGGTCACATTCCTTAGGGTGACCCCAAAAACAAGCGCGGAAAGATACTGTTCGATCTCTGGTCGAGATCAATGGGGGAGATAGCCAGATCCAGGGGGAAGGGATTAGGGTTTCTTGCTTCGGTCTTTATGGTCTCAATTGCATATCTTCAAAGTAGTTCCATAATCGCTGGAACCTCCAGTTGCAAGATTCCTCACACGTGGTCAAAGGCTTGCAACCTTGACGTCCGCTCCGCTTGCGCGAACGACCATGAATTTGGGAAACACGCTGGCAAACGTTGAAATGTAATCACAAGTAAAGTCATCGAGATACTATCATGTGCCATCTGACAGTCAATGGCACCTTCGAGCAGTCTGGTCGCGCGCTCTCTGGCGACCTTTCGTTTGCTTGATTGGAATCGGTACTAGGCCCGGCCCAAGGGGGGAAACGGTCGAACCTTGCCAACTCGGCAAAACTACCGCACATTGCATGTTGCTGCAAGAGGTACACGGACTCAGCTCGTCATTTCTCTCATGGGGGCGGCCCAGTATTCCTCTAATCAGGTATTAATAGCCTAGAGTCGTTATTCTCATCTTCGTGAGCTCGAACCTACCTCAATTGCCTCCAAGATGCAGTGAGATTAGACCATCCTCCAAAATGATGGGTCCCGGATTAAAACTCTTATTTACTATTGTTTATAGAGGCCAAAGACAAGAATTAGGAAGGAGGAAGGAGGAAGGCAGCACTTTCTCGGGCGGTGAACGCCTCTCGGATCTTCCCCAGGAGTTCGCCGCAGAGATTGTGCAAAAAACTGCAACCTATGTTACCGATTGCAACTATCGTATCCAAAATGCTTGCAGAGACTTGCACAGCCTGTATATCATTTAGCCCACCGTCCCGTCGGTTGTGCTTTCCCCCCAAAGCTTGGACTGCCGGTTGATCTCGTTTCCACTCCGAAGAAGGTGCCAATGAAGGGTAGCCAACAGGCCCCTGGGGAAAGGGCGATCCGAGTCCTTGTAGCGGACAGTTCGCGCATCCACACTTTTCTCGTTGCGGATGCCTTGAGGCTCGATCCGCTCTTGGATGTGATTCCTTTTGAAGCAGATTCCTCCGAGATAGTCGCGGCAGTAAAAGCCCAGAAAATCGATGTGCTCGTCATCAGTTCGAGTCTGGACGAGCGATCTTCGCGAGGCTTCGAGGTCCTCCACGAACTGCGCGGGGCCCATCTCTCTACTCGAGCCGTGATATTGCCGGACTCCTCTAGAGATGAAGCTGTCTTAAAGGCTTTTCGTGGAGGTGCGCGAGGAGTGTTCAGCAAGAGCGAACCCATCGAGCAGCTGAGCAAGTGTGTTCGGTGTGTACACCAGGGGCAGATCTGGGCCAACAGTCAAGCGCTACGTGTTGCTGTAGAAGCGCTGGCCAGCTCTCCGACTGTCCGAGCCGTGAATGCCGACGGGATGAAGTTGCTTTCTGATCGCGAGTTGCAGGTGGTCCACTGCATCGCTGAGGGGTTGACTAACCGCGAGATCGCGGAGCGGCTGAAACTGAGCCAGCACACGATCAAGAACTATCTTTTTCGAATCTTTGACAAAGTGGGTGTTTCCAGCAGGGTCGAACTCTTGTTCATGACTCTGAGCCAAACGGGCGAGGGGCAAGCATTGCTCCGAGGAACGTCCAAGGCAAGCGTCAACAATGGTGAATGCTCGAACCAGGAATCGACCTTGTTCAAAGAGGCAGCAGAATCGGGTTTGCCGGCCGCACAACTGGCCCTGGCGCAGCTGTACCTGGATCGAGGCAAGGATCCTGAAGATTTCGTGAACGCCTATATGTGGTATCTCGTGGCCACAGAACGTGCTTTCAACGCCCGAGGATCGATTGCGAATTTGATGACTCCTGAGCAGATTGAAGAAGCCAAACAGAAGGCTAGTGTCTGGCTCTCGAAGCTCATGCAGACCTCACCCTTACCTGCGGTTGGTACGACGCGGCCGGCAACGTACACTCCGATTAGCGACCAGACCTACGCGCGGCCGCGCGACTAATTCAAACGAGGAACTGGGGCAAGTACAAAGCGCACCCCACCCATGTCGGCATTCGATGAGCGCACTCGGTTTCGCGGAATATCCTCTTGAAGCCTAAATGAAAAACGGCGTGCCTGCAGTTAGGCACGCCGTCCTCTCAATCTGTCTATAAGGACTGATTCTGGTTAGACCGCCTTTTGCTGGCGATCTTCCCGTCGAGAGTTTACAAACATGGCACCCAGGCAAGAAGCACCGGCCAGAAGCAGGTACAATCCGGTACTGCCCCCCTCAGCCGCCGC
>DASRRV010000246.1:0-40792 GCA_035695545.1 Candidatus Sulfotelmatobacter sp.
CTTACGCGACCCTCTACACCGGAGGCTCCGACGGCTTTGTTGTCTCCACCGCCGCTCCGATTGCTACCGGGTGGAGCGATCCAGTTCCCGGGCGGGCCTTTCTTCCCGCTGTGGACCAGCGCTTTTCACGGCGCACTGTAAACACTGATTATGATTGCTATGTGCAGGTTTCGCGGTAATTTACAAGAAATTGCTGTGTAGAATCCATCCCTCTCCGCCATTTCATCTCTGTGATCATTGGACTAGTCTGCCTCACCAAAACACAAATTTCGGCTGCGAAGCGTCGGGTTGAAACGGTTTGCTGGCGTTCTAAGAATTCTTCAGACGAGAACTGACGAACACCCCACCTTGGAGAACGGTATCGAGTGCCAGAGAAAGGTCGATCGCATCCGATTTCAACATGTACCCAACAGCGCCGAGGTGGAGGGCTCCTTGCACGATGTCTGGAGAAGAATCCTGACTCAGGATTACTACCTTAGAAAGCGGGGAAAGCTTGCGAATTCGTCGAAAGGCGTCCATTCCGTTTAGTTTGGGGAGTGACAGATCCAGCAGAATCAGATCCGGCTGGAGTTCTTCAGCTTGTTGGACAGCTTGCAGTCCGTCCACAGCTTCGCCGATGACAATACATTGGACTTCTTTTTGCAACGTCAACCGGAGGAGGTTTCGGAACTCCTCGTGGTCTTCAACTATGAGTGTTCGGACGGGGGGCATCTTGAGTCAACAGCTAATATCCTCCGGCCCGCCTGCGAAAGCAACCTACAGACATGCGTACTCTGAAAGGCGAGGGTGACGTCGACTTCAAAGCGGGGTTTCACTGGCCCGACGCTTCACCTCTGGCGATTTGGTTTGGCGGGACGAATCAGGTTTGCTTAACGCGGCTACTTACATACCTTGCGCCGTGTAGAACTGTTTCAACCGCGCACGGAAGGTCCGTCGCATCGGATTTGAGGAGGTAGCCGCACGCGCCCAGCCGAAGTGCCCCTTCGGCAATCTCTGGGGAGGAATTCTGAGTGACGAAGAGTATCTTGGAGTCGGGAGAGACTTTACGAATTCGGCGAGCCGCCTCCATACCGTTCAGTGTGGGTAGCCCAAGGTCAAGAAGAATGAGATCCGGATGCAGTTCTTCGGCTCGCTGGACAGCCTGCAATCCGTCTGAAGCTTCACCCACAACTTCGCATTGAGTCTCTTCTTGTAAGGTTGAACACAGGAAATGCCGGAAGTCGTCCAGATCATCAACGACGAGTGTTCTCACGCAGGGCATTTTCGTAACCAAAGTCTCCTCCAAGCTGCCACCGGCATCAATATGGTGTTTTGCACGGTTTGGACAGTAATTCGTCTAGCCGGGCCCAATGATTTCGATAGGCTGGGGACTCTACTGCTTGCAGTCGTCTTACGGTTTTTCGTGAAATGCCACCCACTTGAATACATACCATAGACTACACACGCCGGCTGGGGCCCCTGTCAGAAGTGACAGGTCCTTGGAGTACCCAGCAAAGGTTTAGACTGTCGCCTGAAAAATCAGGGAATCAGCTGACGCAGCCTAGGTGGAAGGGGCGATGAACCATCCAAGGATTTATCGACGAATCCGCCTGTGCTCGTCCTGTGCTCGTCGCACATCGTTGCCTTGGGCCATTCCTAGATTCTCCAATCCTTGTCAATCAAGAATGTGGCCTGCACAAAATTTCCGAATATACAAAAGATTGCGTACCTTAATCGTGATGCATGCGTCGAGTTCCGTTCACCGACTCGTCGTGTTGTTTGCGTTCTCTGTGGCAGCATCACTGCCGGTTGAAATAGCGTTTGCTCAATCCGTCAGTGGGACTGTCAGCGGGACGGTGGTCGATCAGCAGCAACGCTCAGTCCCAGGGGCTACGGTCCGGATGATTGACCAGCTCCACACGACGGGTCTGACAACGGAAACGAACGGAGACGGCTACTTCGTATTCACCCAGCTCGCTCCCGGCACATACAGACTCTCAGTTGCAAAGGAAGGTTTTGAAAAGGTCGAAATAAATAACATCGTGGTTCTTACGGCCGACCGGCTTTCCATGGGGAACGTGACGCTGAAAATTGGGTCGAGCACCGTGGTCGTCACGGTCACCTCGGAAACTCCCCCGGTTGCGACCACCAGTTCAGAACAATCCGCCGTGGTTTCCGCTCAGGAAATGGCCGCGCTTCCGGTACTTGGCAACGATTATGTGTCTCTCACGAAAATCATTCCGGGCTCCACCTACCTGGGCAACGGGTTCAACACCTTGAGCGTTATCTCTTCGCAGGCAAGTTTTATGGGGATTGCTTCTCCGAGCGCCGCGTATTTCAGCACGAATGGAGTTTTCTCGAGTTTGAGCAACTATAGCTGGGACGACTCGCCTACCGTGGTTGCCAATATCCAGGACGTCAAGGTACTCGTGAGCGGTTATGAACCCGAACGTGGAAAAGCGCAGGGTGCGGTTCTTGATGTGACTACGAAATCGGGGGCGAAGGATTTTCACGGCTCGCTGTGGTATTCATTCCGGAATGAGGCGCTCAATGCGAACGACTATTTCAACAATCTGACCGGCCAAGCCAAAAGCCGTTATCGCTTTAACACTGTGACTGGAACATTAGGCGGACCGCTTTTCATTCCTCGAGTTTACGAGCGACAGCGAAGCAAGCTGTTCTTTTTCTTCTCGTACGATAACGAACCGAGCACGGTGCCACAGAGTTTGAATGAGCTCCGGATGCCAACTGCATTGGAGCGCACCGGAGATTTCTCCCAGAGCTTCTTTCCCGGAACCACGCAGCAGATTCCGGTGTACGACCCCATCACCCATCAGCAATATCCAGGGAACGTGGTGAATCCGGATCAAATTGATCAGACGATGCAAGACTTGTTGAACTGGTTCCCAGCTCCCAATTTCACGAATGTGGACGTGAGTCAGGGCTTTTATAACTATGTAGTTCCGGCTGTCGCGCACAACCCCGTCCATCAGGCGTCACTGCGTGTCGATTACGCTCCCACGGATAAATGGCGCATCTTGGGCCGGTGGCAGCGAGGATTCTTTGGCTCTACAGGCGTGAACGAGCCCGGAATCAGTGCAGGTTGGAACGGCCCTCAGTCCTACAACAACAGCGTTCAAAGAATCGAACTAAATGTCGCTTACACAGTTAGCACCCATATGGTTAACGAGCTGGCGGGAGGGTACACCGGAAAATACGAGCAGACTTCGGTTCCACCCTCAACCCTGCAAGGATTTCAAATGGCAACAACCGGCATCAGCTTGCCGCAGTTATATCCGCAAACGAATCCGCTTGGAATGCTCCCGGGCTTCAGCTTTCGCGATCTGTCTCACGGTCCGAACTTCAGCTATGACCCTCGCTTTCCGATGGACAATCGCTACTACGGGGTGTCTGTGGCCGACAATTTCACGTACATCCATAAGAGCCATCAGCTAAAGGTCGGTGTGTATTTCGATGACGAGCACCAGAACCAGCCCCACCATCTTGGAGGTGGAAACCCTGGCGGCCTCTTTAATCTCGATGGCGCCAATCCGAGCAATCCGTACAACGTAGGGTATTCCTTTGCCGAAGCATTGCTTGGGTATTTCGACAGCAACGTCCAGGTTACGAACTTTGTGGACGATTCGAATACGGCAAAGGCTCTGCAATGGTACGCGCAAGACAATTGGCAGGTCTCTCGGAGATTGTCTCTCAACTATGGTGCCAGGTTCAGCTACGACATCCCACAGGCAATTACGGGCGGGCAGGGCGCAGTGTTGCATTTCAACCTCTACGAGCCGTCTGCTGCTCCGGTGCTGTTTCAGCCAGTGTTAGTCAATGGCGTGAGGATGATGGAGAATCCCTTGAATGGTGAAACATTTCCGGCCGCTTATTTGGACTACTACGTTCACGGAAGTGGCACGATCGCGCCCGGAACGGTCAGCGTGGGTTCCCCGGATTGGCGGGGCATTTTCCACTCCCAGCACGTCATCGCCGAGCCCAGGTTTGGCTTCGCCTACGACTTGTTCGGCGATGGCAAGACGGCGATCCGCGGTGGCATCGGCAGATTCGTTGCCATGCGCACTTTTTCAGGATCCATCTTTGGCTATATCATCAACCCACCAGCGATTTCTTATCCAACCTCGTATTACGGGAATATCACAGACCCGTCCGCCGTTCCGGGCCTGCTGGGCCCTCCCTCCACGAACTATGGCAACCCCAACGCAAAGTTGCCGTATTCCTATTCTTGGTCGCTCGGGGTGCAACGGTCTGTTGGTTTCAACAGCGTTCTTAGCGCGACCTACGTAGGCTTGGTTTCCCGCAACGGTCCATACAGTTTCAATCGGAACGAGGTTCCCTACGGTGCAGAGTTTCTTCCACAAAACCAGGATCCGACAACTGGTACACCCCTTCCCGACGACTACTTCCGCCCTTACCCGGGGTACTCGTCGATAAACGACTCGGAATGGGGAAACAACGCCAACTACAATTCTTTGCAAGTCACATTCAATCGGCGCATGTCGCGCGGATTGTCCTACGGCATCGCCTACACCTATTCCAAGGCGCTGGATGATCGCAAGAGCGCGACGTACCTTCCCTACTCTCTGACCTATGGACCTAGCAGCAACGATATGCGGAATCGCCTCACTCCCTACTGGGTCTGGGAACTGCCGAAAGCCAGCACGCATTGGAACAACGGGTTCAGCCGCTGGGCCTTGGATAACTGGGAAGTCTCCGGAATCGCTTCTTTCATCTCTGGCCAGCCGATGAATGTCAACTTGAGCACGACCAACAACGAAAACATTACTGGCGGAGGGGATGGAGCCCAGGTGATCCTCGCCGGAAACCCGGTGCTGCCCAAGAGCGACCGAACTTTCAATCACTATTTCAATCCGAATGTATTCGCCCTGCCAGCCACGGGCCAGATCGGTACGGCGTGGAATGGCGCTGCGTTTTATGGGCCTGGCGTCCACAACTGGGACATCGTTGTGGCAAAGCACTTCCGCTTCGGAGAGCGGGTGGATTCTCAACTGCGGGTCGAGATGTACAACACGTTTAACCACCCGCAGTGGTCCGGCGTGAATAACACTGCCTTGTTCGATCCCTCGACGGGAGATCAGGTTAACTCAGCTCTGGGGAGGATCACGGCAGATCGTGGGCCGCGAATCATGCAGTTGGCTCTACGCATTGGGTTCTAGCACAGACCTGCTTGACCCGCGCGGACAGGAAGCGCAAAACATAGGCACGACGCTGCTTTCGGCCTAAGATGTGAGGGATGGTATGAAGAGTGCTTCAATGGCGCGAAGAGCCGCGGTCGAATCTGGCTCCCCGTCTTTTTCGTGCGCCAACGCACTTCTAATCCTCGTTTCCGCGCTCCTCGCTCTTGGGCCTCCGGTGGCCGCACAGGCGCCTCAAAAAAACGTATTGATCCTGTCCCAGGGTCGTGGGCGTGTGTCCATCAATCAGATGGAGGCCTCACTCAGAGCGCATTTTTCAGAGCCGGTGAACTTTTCTATCGTGGATCTTGATAATCCACGCTTCGAGCAGGAATCGTATCAAGATAATTTGGCCGAAGCTCTCCAACAAGGCTATTCCGGCGAGCGGTTGGATCTTGTAGTTGCAGTTATGACTCCGCCATTGCAATTTGCCGTGCGATACCGCGACAAAGTCTTTCCCGGTGTACCCATCGTCTTTATGTCAATTGACAGTCCCCTTCCGGCGAAGATGTGGCCGGGAGTCACAGGTGTCCAATCTGCTTCCGGAGTGCGGGAAACAATCGATCTTGCACTTCGTTTCCATCCGGATACTCAAGCGGTTGCGGTGATCAGTAAAGCGTCGGGACCAAATAAACACTGGTACATAGCCGAGCACTCCGAACTACTTCGGCATCAGGACAAAGTCAGGGAGATCGACCTGCTTGGACCTGCAAGCCCTGAATTGCTTCAGAGAGTTGCGGAACTCCCCCCTGATACGGTAGTTCTGTTTCAACTTTATCCGGAAGATGCAGATCAACCCGCATTCGGAGCATTGGATGTCCTTGCCTCTGTCGCACAGCGGTTTCCAACATACTCCATCTTGCCGCACATCATTCTTGGCCGAGGAGGTGTTGCCGGAGCGTCCTACGATCCCACAAAAGACGCTGTCTTGGCGGGAGAATTAGCCGCACGAGTTCTGTCTGGTGAGCGAGCCGACAGCATTCCTGTTGTGCAGAATTCCGATTCCATCGTGTCTGTGGACTGGCGGCAACTTCGGCGCTGGCACATTCCGGAATCGGCTTTGCCTCCGGGCACCCGGGTCCTGTACCGAGATCCCACGCTTTGGGAGCAGGGCCGAAAATACTTCCTTACTGGCATTGCAGTGATTCTCGTTCAGTCTCTATTGATCTTTGGACTGTTCTGGCAACGAACACGAAGACGGAAAGCAGAACTCAAGCTTGAAAAGTCGGAAGAAAAGTTCTCGAAAGCCTTTCGACAAAGCCCCTTTGCGATCACCATAGTTACTGCCAGGGATGGTTGTTACGTTGACGTTAACGGGACTTTCGAAGTTCAAACTGGTTGGAAGCGAGACGAGATCATCGGTCGAACCCCGCTTGAGATCGACCTTTGGGTCGATCCGGATCAAAGAACTACGTTTATGAGCGAGCTTCGCGAAAAAGGGAACATTAGAGATCTGGAGGTTAAGTTTCGTAGAAAAGATGGTCAAATTCGAACCTCCCTCGGGTCAGCCGAAATGATCGAGGTCAATGGTGAGCTGTGCGCGCTTTCGGTGATCGCCGATGTCACAGAGCGCAAGCTAGCCGAAGAGGCCATTTCGGGTTTCGGCCGGAGGTTGATTGAAGCGCAGGAAACAGAACGTACCCGAATTGCCAGAGAATTGCACGACGACATTAATCAGCGCCTGGCGATGGTCGCAGTGAGTCTGAAAATGCTAAAGCAAGGCCTTCCGAACTCAGACCAAAAAACGAGCCGAGGCATCGAAGAGGCCTGCGCACAGGTATCTGACCTGGAAATGGATATTCAGACCCTTTCGCACCGCCTGCATTCGTCGAAGCTTGAATACCTCGGACTCGAAGCGGCAGCTTCCAGCTTTTGCAGGGAGCTTTCAGAGCGGCAGAACGTGAAGATAGACTTCCGCTGCCACGGCCTTCCGGAAGACCTTTCTGGTGACGTCTCGCTTTGTTTATTCCGTGTTTTGCAGGAAGCTCTTCATAATGCGCTGAAATATAGCGGTGTGAACCAGTACGAAGTATCCCTCGATTGTGTATCGCAGGCAGTCCAATTGCGGGTGCATGATTCGGGAGTTGGGTTCGATCCGAAGCTGACAACCGCTGGGCTTGGACTCGGCCTGACCAGCATGAAGGAGCGCTTGAAACTGGTTAGTGGAGAGCTTTCAATTCACTCCAAGCCGCAGGAGGGCACGACCATTCTTGCGCGCATCCCAATAGGTCAGGGGACAATACCCGACCAGCGGACGACGGATCGAGCAGCTGCATAGACAGTTGACCAAACGCGTCCTGCCGCGAAATGGACCCGAATCATTTCAACTTCTGAATGCCTGTGTTTCCAGGTCATAGATCGCGCCTGTCACGCCTCGTTCAGTTGTTGTTTGGTGGGCTAACGCACGATGCCGCTGCGATTACTGCGCTGTTGGCCCAGGGCGGTGAGAACCAGCTGTGGCCTTAACACATCGCTAAATCTTGCGGCCGCCTTGGAAGAGGGCAAGCGTCAATCACTTGTGGCTCTTTGGCCCAAACCGGAGTACGATTCCTGATCAGTTTCGATCCCTTCCGCGGGGAAGGTCGGTTTCGCGTTCCAGATGGTGTTTCTATGGCCGTTTTTCCTACCCGCAGCCTCAAGGTGCCTCCGGCTAGAATTGGTCCGACCATCAGGGACCGCAAAGCCTTGTGCGCCGGTGTTGCTCTTCTATCGTGTTTTTGTCTGCCGCGGATTTGCCTAGGGCAGACTACGGCACAGCCATCAGTGTCTCCCGCGCCTCCTGCGGGCTCGCAGACTACGGCCCCGTCGAACTCTTCGGAAATCGCCACTCGTGATGAACCAACTTTCAAAGTAAACGTCAAGCTGGTATTGGTGCGGGCGGTGGTGCGTGATTCCCAGGGAAAAGCCATTGGCAACCTTCACAAGGAGGATTTCCAGATTTTTGATAAGGGCAAGCTCCAGATCGTAACCCAGTTTTCCATGGAGCAACCAGGATCGAGACTCGTGTCGGAGCAGAAAAGTTCTGAGTCCGGGTCGTCCTCAGAAACCAGTCGCGGAACGAACCCACCTGCCATTCCTGAACATTTTATTGCCTACCTGTTCGATGATGTTCACTTGAATTTTGGGGATCTCGCGCAGGTGCGCAGTGCCGCTGATCGGCACTTGGCCTCGATGCGACCAAGCGATCGTGCCGCCGTCTTCTCGACTTCGGGACAGGCCGTGCTCGATTTCACCGATGACCGGGAACAATTGCGCCAGACCTTGCTTCGCCTACAACCCCGCCCGGTAACTGGCTCAGGTCTACAAGGGTGCCCTGACATTTCTTATTACATGGCGGACCTGATCGTAAATCGACACGATTCTCAAGCTCTGAACGCAGCTACGCTGGATGCTCTTGTCTGCCAATTTCAGGGCGACACCAAGTTTCTTTCTGCTGCGCAGGCTGTAGCCGAGGCAACGGCATCGCAGCAGTTGGTTGCGGGTGAGACGGAGTCGCGACTGGCGCTGGGCGTACTTAAGGACGTGGTGCGTCGAATGTCGATCCTTCCAGGGCAGCGCAGTATCGTCCTGGTCTCGCCGGGATTTCAGACGCCTCAGATGGAATACGATTTCATGGACATCGTAGACCGTGCATTGCGGTCTGACATCGTCGTCAACGCGATCGACGCGCGGGGTTTGTACACCGTGGTCCCCGGCGGAGACATTAGCCAGCAGCCCAATGGATCTCCGCTTACGCAAGGGATCAAGAACTTATACCAAATGGATTCGGCGACGGCCGATGCGTTCATTCTCGGAGATCTGGCGAACAGCACCGGCGGATTTTTCTTTCACAACAATAATGATCTGTTGGAAGGCTTCCGGCGTGTTGCCGAGATGCCAGAGTACTACTACGTTCTCGGCTTTTCGCCGCAAGACATGAAACCGGACGGCAGTTTTCATACGCTGAAGGTCAAGCTGGCAAACCCGGAGAAATGGGCCGTAGACGCGCGCCGCGGTTATTACGCCGCCAAGCGGACAACAGACCCGTCAGAGGAAGCTAAGCGCGAAATCGAAGACGAATTGTTTTCTCAAGAAGAACTGCACGGACTTCCGGTCGACCTGCATACACAGTTCTTCAAGTCGAGCGACGCCGGCGCCAGATTGTCAGTGTTGGCCCATGTGGATGTGAAACACCTCGCTTTTCACAAGAACGACGGTCGAAATAGAAACGATCTGACCATTGTGTCTGGTCTCTTTGACCGTAACGGAACTTACATCACAGGAACCGAAAAGATACTGGAAATGCGCCTTCGCGATGAGACTCTGGAAAACAAGCTCAACTCGGGAATCACTGTGAAAACGAGCTTCGATGTGAAGCCGGGAAACTACCTGGTCCGATTGGTGGTGCGAGATGCTGAGAAACAACTGATGTCGGCAGAGAGTGGAGTAGTGCAGATTCCGTAGCACTGAGATGCGGGCTTCTGAAAAAAGTGAGGCGAATATGCAACTTCGACGATTGCTGTTCTTGGTGACGCTCGTGGTCTTCGTCAGCGGACCGACCTTGTGGGAACTAGCCAATACGGAGGCTCGAGCCCAGCAGCCTGCTCCAGCGCAACAACCCGCCGGCGATGCCGTGCCCGTGATCAAGTCAGAAACACGCTTGGTGCTTGTGGACACGATCATCACGGACAAGAAGGGAAATTACATCCACGATCTCGCGGAGAAAGACTTTCGTGTCTGGGAAGATAACCAAGAGCAGCAAATCAAAACCTTCTCTTTCGAAGCGGATCCGGCCGGGCCAATGAGTGCGCAGAAGCACTATCTGGTTCTCCTGTTCGACAATTCGACTCTCAGTCCGGGCGACCAGGTATACGCTCGGCAGGCGGCTACTAAATTCATCGATGAGAACACCGGCCCGAACCGGTTGACGGCGGTTATGGATTTTGGAGGTAGCCTGCGGATCGCGCAAAACTTTACCGCGGACGCAGTTCGCTTGCGGCAAGTGGTGAACGGCGTAAAGTTCTCCGCCGTATCGCCGAATCCTGACAATTCAGGCGTGGAAGTTGCATCCTTGAATGCGCCTCCCGGTACACCTTTGCTCAGCAACGCCGCGAGCGATTTTGGCGTCAGAGATGTGTTGCTGGCATTGCGAACGCTGGCGAAGAGTCTGCAAGACATACCAGGACGCAAAACACTGGTATTTCTGACCGCCGGCTTTCCACTGACGCCCGAACTGCGATCGGAACTGACAGCAGTAATCGACCAGTGCAATAAGGCAAACGTCGCGATTTACCCGATTGACGCTCGAGGCCTGGTGGCCCCGACTAGCACTCTTTGGCGCAACGACAGGGGTATTGCTTCAACCAGGCATGCGAGCACTGGGAAATTGAGCACGGCGGTTTTGCAATATCGAACCGTCGCGGGCTCGAGCCATGAGTTCCCTGCGGCCGCGCTGATTTCCTCCGTTGCGGTTCAGCACACCGGAGGCGGTGGGGGTGGTGGCGGCGGTGGGCATGGCGGTGGCGGAGGAACGGGTGGGGGCGGTGGCACGGGAGGGGGCGGGGGAACGGGTGGGGGCGGTGGCCACGGCGGTGGCGGCGGAGGCACCGGCGGTGGGGGTGGTCATGGAGGGAGCGGAGGCGGCACGGGAGGGGGCGGCGGGAAAGGTGGTGGTGGCGGAACCACTGGCGGCGGAGGGCATGGTGGAGGCATCAACCCGGGCTATGCGCCAACGAACCCGTACACCCAGCCGAGGTTAATCATCCCCCCGGTCAATATGGAAGGGCCTCAGGAAGTACTCGAGGACTTGGCCCAGGGTACGGGTGGCTTTCTCATCAAGAATACAAATGACCTGCTGGGCGGGTTAGAAAAAATTGGCAAAGAGCAATCGGAATACTACGTGATTGGCTACACGCCAACCCAATCGCCTGAGGGAAGCTGTCACACTCTGAAAGTGAAGGTGGATCGCGGGGGCACGAATGTACGGTCACGTAGCGGGTATTGCAACGTGCGCTCGCGCGACCTGCTGGCGGGGAATGTGGTGGAAAAGACACTGGAGGCGCATGCCGGTTCTTCCATGCCCGGCAATGTAACGGCGGCAATGGAAACTCCATTTTTCTACACGGCGCCGAACACCGCCCGGGTAAACCTGGCGATGGAAATTCCTTCCAACGCCCTGAGGTTCGAAAAGGTAAAAGGGAAGATGCACTCGGCGATCAACATCCTGGGGATTGCCTACAAACCCGATGAAAGCATAGCAGCCCGGTTCAGCGACACTGTGAACCTGGATTTTGAGGACAAGAAAGAGGTTGAGGAATTCCAGAAGCAGCCGTTCCACTATGAGAACCAGTTTGATATTGCATGTGGAGCTTACAAGCTGAGGGTGGCTTTTAGCTCAGGCAATGAAAGCTTCGGCAAACTGGAGACGTCCCTCGCGATTGATGCGTATAGCGGAAAGGAGTTCAGTCTGAGCGGCGTCGCACTCAGCCACGAGTTGCACCGCGTGACCAGTGAGGCCACCGGCCTGGATTCGATGTTGCTCGAGGACCGCACTCCGCTGCTGGTGAAGGGATTGCAGGTCACACCCTCGGGCGACAACCGGTTCAAGAAGACTGATACTGCGGCGGGTTACATGGAAGTCTACGACCCGCTGCTGGCGGGTTCTAATCCTCCGACAGTTTCGATTGAGCTCGTGGTCTCAGATCGCAAGACCGGCCAGCAGGTCCTCAATGGCACGATCGGCCTGGACCCTTATGTTCTAAAAGACAATCCTGTGGTTCCGGTTGGCCTCAAATTGCCGCTGGCGTCACTGTCGCCTGGCGCTTATCAGGTTCATCTAAAAGCGAGTGACAGTGCAGGCAATCATTCGGCGGTCCGGACAGCGGACTTTGACTTGGAGTAACTGGCTGTTCGAGAGCGATTCTCGGGCGAAGGTTGGAATGAACCTCGCATGAATTGCAGCGCGCGCGAGTGACGCGACAGGCTCTTTCGTCAGATTTTTTGCTGACGGGCCATAACCGATTTGTTCCGGGACTAGGTACGTCCTTAACCCGTGAATACCGGTTTCGCGTGACTCCGCGTTGAATAAAGGTCGGCGTCTGTCCGAGAGTCTGCGTTCCAAAATGTAGGGGCTAGCGCGGTCCGAGATGCTTCTTTGACAGGCCTTCTCGAATCCGATACACGGTTGGGCTGAAATCAAAACTTCTCTTGAAGGCTCGCACAAAGCTGGGTGCATGGCGATAACCGACACGCCGCGAAATCTCGCCGATCGTAATCTTCGTGGATCGCAACAGGTGGGCCGCCCTTTCCAAACGCTGTTTCACCAGCAGTTCGCCGAGGCTCAGGCCCGTCTCTTCCTTGAACAGGTGGCTAAGCCGCGATCCGCTTAACTCTACGAGCTGCGCCAGTTCGGGAAGGCTGTCGAATTCGTGGCGCTCGATAGCGCGTACAACTTTGCGGACACGGGGATCGGCAGATTTCATTTCGGCGCGAACATTGGCAAAGGATTTCCTTGTGCTCGGTTTGGCGGTTTGTGGCTTCATCGTCTGAACCTGGCCGCAAACGAGGTGCATACACAGGAATGCAATAAAAACGCCTAGCCCAGTTACCAGGAACCAATGTGTTGCGAAAGTCCCAAACCATGAGGATCGAGGGGATTATAGGGCGAGGTCGTCGGAGATCATGCCGCTGGAATGTCTCTGAAATGTCAACAGTTTGTTACTTGTTTAATAGTGACAAAGGAATTATGAGAGACGCATCTTACCGTTCATTCTGCCCCAACCACGTCGAATCTGGCGGACTCCCGAATCCTAGAGTCTTTGTTTCAACGCGCACACCTTCGGGGGTGTGTCGCCATCGGTTAGTGCTGCGTACGGAGAGAAACACTTCTTAAGCGAAATGACGGGATCCACACTCATAGTCCCAGTACTTTCTCTTATCGAACGAATGGATTGTCGAGTATCGCTTCGGCGGTCCTGTCCGTCGACGATGGGGCGCTGACCGAAAAAAGTTGCCGTTCTGGTTTCGTAACAATCAAACTTTTGATTTGCATCATCCATTCATTTGTTATACAAGTGGATGCCACTCCGCAGTCAGTGAACGCCGCAACTGCAATCTTTCTTCTTGTCAGAGCATTGCTTCTCGCCACTTCGTTGTGTTGAAAATCGGAGCCAAATAGCGCGAGAGGTATAGTAATGCCATCAAGTCCTCCCCCAGACTGCCGCATTCAGAAAGTCCTTCAGACCATCGAATCCAACCCGACGGAAAGCGTGCAGGACCTTGCGCAGAGAGTGAATCTGAGCAGTTCGAGGCTGAGTCACCTGTTCAAAGCCACCATGGGCTTAAGCCTTACGATTTTTTTGGCGGATCGACGAATGGAAAAGGCCGCCGACCTGCTGCGCTCGACTGAAATGCGAGTGAAAGAAATCACCTACATCGTCGGCTATCAGCAGGAACCCAGCTTCGTTCGCGCTTTCAGAAAAAGATTTGAGTGCACTCCAACCGATTACAGACACCAGCAGCGCCTTCAGCTAAGAAATAGCCGAGCAAGCTAAGAGAGTTCGATTGACCAAACGCATCATCTGCCCAACAATGTGCCTACATTCCAACTGGGGACTCCAAACTCCTGGCTTGAGAACTTGATGCTTGTGACAGCGCAGTTTTCTTAACTGAAACAGCGCGTGCCAGCAGATACTTCGTTTCTGCGAAGTTACCTGACGCGTAAGGTGTGCCCCGCGTAGTTATAGCATCACTTTCCGGAATGCAATGTTGACTGGCGCGGAGGATGCCATGTACTTCAACGTTTTCGGTGAGAAGGTTTCGAGAGCGCGCTATCGCGAGATGCTTAACGCGGCCAAGAATCGCCGCGAACTGATTGCAGCAGGACTCACGAGCCGCCGGGACCTGATGAAGATGGGTTTGTTGACCGCTGGTGGAATGCTGGTAGCCAAGCACGGCTTGAGTGCCAGAGCCTATGGACAGACGCAAACGAATAATCCTCCCAGTTCAGGGAGTACCAATAGCCCGGGAACCAACCAGAACTGCGTACCTGGCAACCAGACCCAGAGCCCGCAGACCAAGCCCTTCATCGATCCTCTGGTGATTATGCCGTTGGCTCAAAGAGTGCGATCGCTGAGTCCGACGCCCACCGAGAGCCCCAATCTAGCGGCAGGAGAGGTTCGAGCCGCCTCATTCCAGGCTCCGCGGATTGACTCCAATCGCTTTCCAGTCGTGCCTTCGACGCTGTACAACTTTCACCAGCGGCAATTCACAGTCAAGCAGACGAGTGATCCGGCGATTCCAGCCCAAACCATCTGGGGCTTCGACGACGGCACCGGCCCGCGCAGCCCGGGACCGACATACCAGGCCTTCTATGGCAGACCGCAGCTCACGCGCAACATCAATTCTCTGCCTCCAGTCACGCAGGTCAACAACACCGGCTTCGGAATGCCTTCGGTGACTACCCATCTGCACAACGCGCACAATCCCTCCGAAAGTGATGGCAATCCTTGCGACTTCTACACCAGTGGACAGTTTTGCGATCAGTACTATCCCAACGTGTTGGCGGGATTCAATTCTGATCACGCGCCCAACGGCGACATCAACGAATCCTTGGCCACGTTGTGGTACCACGACCACCGCGTGGACTTCACTTCGCAGAACACGTACAAGGGCTTGTTCGGGTTCTATTGCCTCTTCAACCAATCGGACACCGGCAGCGACGATAACGGCTTCCGCCTGCCGGACTTCCCATCGCACGATATTCCGCTGGCGTTTTCAGACAAGGTCTACGACCCGGAATCGGGCGAGTTGGTGTTCGACCTTTTCAATCTGGACGGCATCCTGGGCGACAAGTTCCTGGTCAACGGAATGATCCAGCCATTTCTGACTGTAGAACCACGCCGCTACCGCTTCCGCCTGCTGGATGTTGGACCGTCACGATTCTATGAGTACTTCCTGACCGATCCGAACAATTTGGGTGCGACAAATCCGTATTGGCTGATCGGCACCGATGGCAATCTCTTGCCTCATCCCATTCAGATTCAAAGCGTGCGCATCGGTCCGGCCGAGCGGGTGGATGTGATTATTGATTTCCGTCAATTCGCCGGAAAGAGCCTTTATCTGGAAAACCGTTTGAACCAGCTTAGTGGCCAGGGGCCGGCTGCGATTGATAGCCAAGTCGCCGCGCAGAATAGCTCTTCCACGGAATGCAGCCTGGTTCTCAATTCAAGTCAACCAGCAATTCTGCCGGCTGGAGCCGGCAATCTGTTGCTGCAATTCCAGGTGAGCGGATCTGCAGTCCGAGATGAAAGTGTGGATCCGGCCACCAACCCAAGTTTCTATCGCCTGCCGAGCACCAACGTTACGCCCCGCATCGTGCGCACTTTCAAGTTTGATCGCTTGAACGGGCAGTGGTCGATCAACGGGCAATTCATGGACTGCAACCAGTTCCGGTTTGCCGTACAGCAGAACAGCTCGGAGCAGTGGCTGCTGACGAATCTCTCGGGAGATTGGACGCACCCCATTCACATTCACCTTGAGGAGCATCAGATCCTAACCCGCAACCGGGCGCGGCCGACCGTGCCGGGCGACTTGGGGCGTAAAGACGTCACGCAATTACACCCCAATGAACGGGTGCAGTTGTTCTTCCGCTTCCGTGACTGGCTGGGCAAGTATCCCATTCACTGTCACAACGTGGTGCACGAAGACCACGCCATGATGGCGCTCTGGCACGCAGTCGCGCAGGGCGACAACATTCTGGTGCCGTAACGCTGGCGCAATACTGCATCCCTGGGCTCGGAAGGCACGGTCCAGGGAGCAAAAAGGAGACTCTGAGATATGGCGGACATAGCAAGAAGGAACTTATTGGGATGGACTGCGCTGACGCCTCTCGCAGTAGTGGCCGCGTCAGGGATCGGACCCAGCGGGAAGGCAGCAGGCGGCAAGGCACTGACGCCGTCGGAGGTAGCTCGGCGGCGCATCCAGCGTTTGCACTTGCCCAACGTTCCGCTCGTGACGCACGAAGGCAAACGAGTGATGTTCTACGACGATCTGGTCAAGGGCAAGATCGTCATGTTGAACTTTTTCTTTGCCAAATGTGATGAAATCTGTCCCCGGGTGACGGCCAATCTGGCGAAGGTGCAAAAGCTGTTTGGTGCAGACCTCGGCACGAAACTCTTCATGTACTCGTTTACGCTGAAGCCCGACGAGGACGATGTAGCCGCGATCAAGCACTACCGGGAGATGTACGATGCCCGGCCGGGCTGGACGTTCCTGACCGGCGAAGCTCAGAACCTGGAAACGCTGCGAAAGGGCATTGGCTTCAGCTATCCCGACCCGGCGATCGACCGGGACAAGACTCAGCATATTGGGAATGTGCGTTATGGAAACGAGCCGCTGATGTTGTGGGCGGCGTGTCCAGGGATGGCCCACGCTGAATATGTCGCCGAGTCCATCTCATGGATGCTAAGACCGGAGACGAATCGTATTCAAGGGTCCTGACCTTCTGCTGCATGAGGTTCGGGTTGAGTCAGTTTTCAATTCGGGCGCGCCCTAGCGGTTTCCGGCGAACTCCCGAGGAAGGAATCTAGCGATGAAAAGCATTCGAGAGCACGTTTCACTTTCAGTCACTGTCTTGACGCTGGTAGCGCTATTGTTCGTGGCGATTCCGAACATAGCAGCTCAGAGAACTTCCAACAGTGGTTCGTTCAACAACTTTAATCCTCCCCCTTGCGACTACAGCGACACTTTTTACCAAGACAACGGCATCGACCCGTCGCAGTTGGTCGGGCGCTTCGGGACTGCTCGGAGAACTGGCCCACCAGCGACTGGGAGACAGGTCAACTGGGTGGCGGACAGCACTTGCAGCGTCAACGATCCGAATCGCAGAAACTTCCGCATCCTGGCTACTACCGGAGGCTTCCCGGATGACGGAAGTGGTTCGCCCACCGAGTTCATCTCAATCCTGGCATTCGTGGTGAGCCAAGATGCTTTTGAAAGCAGCTACTCACGTACGGTTGGAGCCATCAACGGTGGTCTCGACGGCGATCAGCAGAATGCCGGGTCCGTCATCTCGATCGTCAACAGCCAAAATCCTCGCAGCATCGCGATGCAAGATATCGTGAGTAATTTTGAAGCCTACCCTGCTCCGCAACAAAGGCTGGCGGATGGAACTTTCGCGACCAACCCTTGTCAGGCAGACATGGCGAGCCCCCTTGCGCCAGCCACACCTTGCTTCCAACTGAATACCGTAAATGCTGCGTTTACCCAGAACCTGCGCCAGGACTGGAGGTTCGCCACCAACCGCAACGCGATGGACGGCAGCGACAACAACTGCATCAGCACCGATCCCACAGTGTGTCCGAACGGAGTTAGCGACAGCCCATTCGGCTACTTCTGCGACGATCTGCTGGGAATGTGGATCAATACCTATTTCTGGTACACCGTGGATCCGGCAACCCCAGGACCCGTGTGCGGCCCCATCCTGGCTGCCTTGGCCCAGCAGAACGGCTTGAGTTTGGATGGGACACCCATCATCCTGACCGCCGACGAACTGAACAACGACTTGGAAGCCAACGGATGCGGGGCTGAAGGGAAGGAAGCCGTAGACGGGTCGGACGGAGGAGCGGTTTGGCTTGTGTGTCCCGCCATTCCGGATCCTCGGAACGGCGCAATCGCAAGAGATGCATTTCTGGATCAGGTGCACTTACCCAACGGCGCACCCCAGAATCCTACGTTGACGCAAAACTTCCTTAGCCTGCAGCAAAATGGAGTTTTCCCCAGCGGTACTGTTGTGCGATCTGCGTCTCAGACTAAAGTCCGCCGCAGTTCCAGCGGCACGAAGTAGCCCGCGTTGTTTTGCAACTGCTAGTCAGACCTCTGGCAGGGCCTTGCGCCCTGCCAGAGGTAGTTGCGTCTCAAGTTGCGGATGACCAAGATGCTGAACGTCAAGGGAAGAAAAGTTTCTCGGCGGCATTTCATCGGAGTGGCGGCTGGCGCGGCGGCCATCGGGCCGTTCTTCCTCTTCTCCGGCCGCGTTCTCGCCAGTCAGAAAACGCTGAAGATTGCAAAATGGTCCCATTTCATTCCTGAGTTCGACGTGTGGTTCGAGAGCATGGTCGATGATTGGGGCAATCAGCATGACACAAGGGTCACCGTCGATGAAATTGCAGTGGAGAAAATCAACGATGCGGCCAGTGCTGAGGTACGGGCCGGCCAAGGGCATGACGTATTCATATTCCCGTGGCCGCCCGCCGAATACTACCAACACGTGATTGACCACGGCGATATCTATCGGATGGTTGCAGCCAAGTATGGCGCCATTCCCCAACTGGCACACCGATCAACCTTCAACCCCACAAACAAGAAATACTTCGCTTTTGCCGATTCCTGGTCGCCTTCGCCGCTGCACTTCTTTCAGGATTACTGGGCGGAAGTGGGCATGCCTCTTGGTCCGGTGCACTACGGCAGCCTGCGCGGAGGAGGACGAAAACTGCGCGACAAGCTCGGGATACCTTGTGGTTTGGCATTTACGCTAACTCTCGAAGGCAACATCACGCTGCACACAATTCTGTATGCATTTCGCGCCTGGATCGTCGATCCGAAAGGAGAAGTGTTGTTCAACAAGAACGTTTTTGCCGTGGCGGCCCTCAAGTATATCCAGGCCCTGCACCGCGAGTCGGGAACGCCTGATCAGCTTGCGTGGGGGCCGGCCGGCAACGTTCAAGCCATGTTAGGGCGCAAAACATCCTCCACCACAAATGCGATAAGCCTCTTGCGCGCTGCAGAAACACAGAACCCTCAGGTGGCCGGAAAGATGTTGCTGCAGCCGCCACTGCTCGGAACGAACGGGATGGGAGTCACCGCGCTCCCGCATGTTACTAACTGCTCCGTGGTGTGGAACTTCGCACACAATCAGGATGGAGCACGACAATTCCTGGCTGACTTGATCGACAGCTCAAGAGCTGGTTACGAGAAGAGCTTAGGCTGCAACTTTCCCATCTATCCGAAGACCGTTCCTGACCTCATCGTTCGTCTCGCAAAAGACCCACGGGCAAACCCCTCCTACAAATATGCAGAACTTAAAGACGCGCTGCATTGGACTCCGAACTTAGGTGTTCCCGGATTTGCCACTCCGGCATTTATGGAGGTGTTCAACAGCTCGCTCGTCCCCAAAATGGTTCAGAGCGTTCTGAAGGGAGAACGAAGTCCTGAGGAGGCCGCCGCTAGCGCAGCGACAGAAATCCAGCGCATCGCGGACAAATGGAAACAGATCGCATGATGAGGTCATCGAGCTCATGCGACGAATGAGAAATGAAAGAGAAGGCTCGCGAGGTGTACATCATGAATTGGCAGAAGCTTCCGTTCAGGTTCCTTATCTTCATGTTGATGGCCCCCGCGTTTGCCGCTTCCTCGGCGCCCCTAGCCCGCCAGTCGCCTGAATACAGCATCAATGAACCTTCTGGCAAGACCACGCTTCTTTCCAGCTT
Source organism: Candidatus Sulfotelmatobacter sp. (assembly GCA_035695545.1). GTDB lineage: Bacteria > Acidobacteriota > Terriglobia > Terriglobales > Acidobacteriaceae > Sulfotelmatobacter. Next base: position 19,661 of record DASRRV010000246.1, read on the forward strand.
CAAAGGCAAAGTGGTGGTGCTGGAATTTCTTTTCGTCAAGTCGCAACACTGTCTGCGAGTAGCTGAAACATTGAACAAGCTCCATGGAGAACTCGGTCCACGCGGGTTTCAGGCCGTCGGCGTCGCTTTTGATCCGCCCAACAGTCCGAATAGCGGAGCACAGCTCCTAGCCTACGTGGCCGGCTATCTCAAACTCAGCTATCCAGTGGGGTACTCGGCGAAGGCTGACGTAGATCGTTACCTCGGTCGCACACAGAACGAACTTCTTAACATCCCCCAAGTTGTAGTCATCGATCGCACGGGCATGATCCGTGCCCAGAGTGGCGGAAGGGGCGGGAATCCAGGGTTGGAGGACGAGAACTCCCTGCGACGTCTGATCGAGAATTTGCTCAAGGAAAATGCGGGCGGTTCGACCACCAAATAATGCCGACGGGCGAACAATTCCAGCACGATGCAGTTTTACTCAGCGCCTGCCAAGTCTTGAACCTTGCGCTGCGAACCCCGCGGCTGTTATGGATGAGGTCCACATCGCCGCCTCTACAGAGGCGACAATTCATCCTCCTTCTCCTCCTTTTTCCCGGTCGCAAGCTTCTTCTCCAAGAACTCCCGCGCCAGGTCCTTGCCTCCGATGCCGAAGGCAATTGCCAGGCCGAGCATCACCGCCCCAAACGCCGTTCCGAAAGCCATAAGCATCGTCTGCTCGGCAACTCCCAGAACCTCAAAAACCATTGACAACGCGAAGATGCTGATAATGACCCGGACCGAAAGGCTTAACAGTCGCGGCGAATGTATGTTCGCGTTGACCGATGCGAGTAGTACCGCACGGGAGAAAAAGCTGGCCGCTAGCAATCCAAAGAAGAGAATCACCAGGGCGACAAACATCCGGGGAAGGAAGAGAAAGAATCGCGCGACGTATTCCTGCAGGCCGACGATCCCGAGCACGCTAACGCCCAGAAGAATAAACGCCACCCACGCGACCCAGAAGACGAATCGGCTCAGCAGTTCTGTCGACGACGGTAGTGCCGCCTGATTCAGTAGCTGGCTGGCGCCGGAATTCTCCGAGAGCTTGGAAAATTTTGTCACGCGCAGGACGCTGCGCACCAGCACCTTAAGCAGGTAGGCGATCACCCATCCGATGAAAGCAATGATTAGCATCACGATGGTGCGCGGCAGGTAGTGAGCAAAACCTCTGACCAATTCTTGCAAGGCCTGAGTTAGTTCCGTGATGATGATGTCCCGCATTGGAGCCTCACTTTCTATCAGCCCAGACTTCGAGCAGGTACGGCTTCAGGCGTTCGAACTCGCTGCATAAGAATTCCAGGTTCTTCTCAATGTTTTCCCCGGGGTCGTCTCGATTCTCCAGCAAAAAAGCCAGAGTTCTTCCGCGGTAGAGAGGAACCAGGGCCTGGACGATGTGGTCACGACTGATGACGGTTTTGTGATAAGAAGCCGCGAACTCAAATACGGTTTTGGCCCACAGTTCTGCGGGGTAACTGAACTCGCTGACTTCGAGGGCTGCGATTCTCTGTAATTCCGAAAGTGTCGAAGGTGAAAGGATGGAGCGGAAGACAGGCTCCAGTTGGGCGACGCCGGTGGCAAACATTTCCCGAAGCCGCTTACGGTCTACCCTGACAGGTTCCAGCTTTGTTTCTGATTGTGCGCCCACGGTGGGCACAGCTTCGGATGTAGCACCGGTACTCCAAAGAGCAAAATTGCTATCCAGGGACGCGAATAAAGCGCCCACCGTTCGCCTCATGGCGGCGACCAGATCGCTCGCGCTTCGACTGGGCTGTGCCTTCGTTCCGAGAAACGTCTGGCACACCCGGTACTTTCCCGCGATAGCCGCGATGGTCAGGCAGATTTCGGCGCCGCTTTTGCCCCACTCTTCCTTCCAAACATCGTTTGCCAGGAAATCCGTCGCCAGCTGGCCAGAGATGGCGAACTCCGACGCGTAGGGCTCTCGGACTCTTTGACCATAGATGGCGCGTGTCATGGGATAAAGCAGATTTCGCATGAGCACGCCTTCGAATTTCTGCCGGTGATAGATGGGTGAAACAAGGTCGAAGTTGTCGTTGTAGACAGGCTGGACTAGCCTCTGGAGCCAGTCTGCTTCGATGGTCGTCGAATCGGCCGAGACCACTACGCAGCTTTTGGCGCGAAGCAAGTCGGCGGCCGCCAGGATGGTCCGCAGCGCCGTTCCGGGCTCTGGGCTCCGCGCATACTGGGTCGTGATCGCATGCAGAGTGCGCAATGCATAGACCTTCGACGCCTTCCACACGTCATCGATCGAGGCGCCCGTTACCAGCTCGGCTGTACCGTCTTGCGACCCACCATCGGCATTGATGATTACGACACGTTCGCGGGGAAAACACTTGAGAATGCCGGCCTGAATCGCCCGGATCACGGGCTCGATGGTCTTGGCATTGTTATGGGTAGGCAGGCCCACGACGATGTCCACTTCGCCTACGTTGATGAGCTGGCGAAGAAAGTCATCGGACAAAAGCGTCTCTTCCGCCAAAATCGTCCTCCGTGGGTTTTCAGATGCGTCTCAACCGGAACCAGTAAAACTGATAAGGACCCATAGTCAACAGATAAGGCAGATCACCGACGCGCGGAAAAATGTTCTTGCCGAACATCTCAATCAGAATATTCCCTTTGTACCGCCGGAGGTCCAGTTCAACGGCTTGTGCGGCGCTGGAGAGATTGTTCACGACTAGCACGGTCTCCTTGCCCAATTGCCGGACATACGCCAGCACCCGGTGATTTGCCGGGTAGAGAAACTCGATCGAGCCGGAACCGAACACCGGACTCGCACGGCGAATCCCCATAATGTGCTTCATCCATGAAAACAGAGAATGTTCGGTGCGTTTTTGCGACAAAACGTTTACTGCCTGGTAGCCATAAACAGGGTTGAGAATCGGTGGTGAGTATAGACTCTCCGGATCTGCCCCAGAGAATCCTCCGTTCCAGCCGCCACTCCACTGCATTGGAGTTCGCACGCCGTTGCGATCACCCAGGTAAATATTGTCCCCCATCCCAATTTCGTCCCCGTAATAGATGATGGGAGTACCGGGAAGGGACATCAGCATGCCATTCATCAGCTCAATTCGCCGACGGTCGTTATCGAGCAACGGGGCCAGCCGCCGTCGGATGCCCAGATTCAACCGCATCGACTTGTTGCGGGCATAGATGTCATACATGTAATCGCGTTCCATGTCGGTGACCATTTCCAGCGTCAACTCGTCATGATTGCGCAGGAACAGGCACCACTGGCATGAGGCGGGGATCTCCGGCGTCTGTTGCAGAATTTCGGTGATCGGCTTGCGGTCTTCCAGCTTCAATCCCATGAACATCCGAGGCATCAAGGGAAAGTGGAAGGCCATGTGGAATTCGTCCCCGTTGCCGAAGTATTGACGAAGGTCCGCCGGCCACTGGTTGGCCTCCGCCAGCAGCATCGCGCCGGGAAATTGCTCATCAACTTTCTTGCGTAATTCCCGGATCACTTCGTGAGTTTCCGGCAAGTTCTCGCAAGACGTTCCTTCGCGCTCAATCAGGTACGGCACCGCGTCCAACCGGAACCCGTCAACACCAAGGTCCAGCCAGAACTTCATGACGCTCCACATCTCTTCGCGGACGGCTGGATTATCGAAATTCAAATCGGGCTGGTGGCTGAAGAAGCGATGCCAATAGTAGGACTTGGAAACTGGATCCCACGCCCAGTTCGACAGCTCGGTATCGAGGAAAATAATGCGGGTTCCGCGATATCTGGCATCGGTGTCGCTCCACACGTACCAGTCGCGCTTGGGGTTGTCCTGGGAACTGCGAGACTCGAGAAACCAGGGGTGCTGATCGGAAGTATGGTTGGCGACCAGTTCGATGATGACGCGGACGCCGCGGTCGTGAGCGTTCGAAAGAAACGTCTTGAAGTCTTCCAACGTGCCATAACTGGGATGAACCGATCTGTAATCAGAGATGTCGTAACCATCGTCCCGCAGGGGAGACGGGAAAAACGGCATCAACCAGATTGCGTTCACGCCAAGCTCTTGTATGTAGTCCAGGCGCTGCGCGAGACCTTGAAAGTCGCCGATACCGTCGCCATTGCTGTCCGAAAAAGCCCGGACATGGACCTGATAAATAATCGCGTCTTTGTACCAACCCGCTTCGCGCTTCAGTGGCACCCTGTTCCTCCCGGCTTGGGGGCTTCACTAAGGATAGCAGTGAGAGCGGCGCTACGGCCTACAGCCGGCGTCCGGGATTTCTTTTGGCGATTAGCATGACGGCCTGGAAGTTTAGCGAGTGTCAGGTTTATCTTGCCCCCGCTTCGCCGGTTTCCGCATGGGCGGCGTTCGCCGCCAGAATAAAAGACGTAACCGCGTCCACTACATATTCGTTTTCATACCAGAGGAATGGCCAGCCCTCTTTGAGTTCGGGGAAGTCGGGCTGGATGATGACGACGCCGGGAATCATTCCGCCAGGAACGAAGGTGTAGTCAGCGCGGTTGTTGCCGTAGGCGATCAGCTTCGATTGTGTGCCTACCGTCGAAACATAGGACACATTCGAAGCGGGATGCCGGCCGAGCACGTAATCGAGACCATCGAATGTGTATTCGGGCCCAATACTCTCGGGAAAGGCCTGGTGCAGAAAATACATCTGGGCTGCGAAGCGGGTCACCTCGGCGGAGCCTCCCCAGCCACCGGTGGAGATCGGCACACCATAAGGATTCTGCGCGAGCCTCCGCTGCATTTTAAGTTTGTACTCCGCCAAGGCGGATGTGAGCCCATCTTTGAATTCCCGATCCATCAATGGAAGAGCGCGAGCGGCGGTGCCTCCCAGGAAGGCGAACTGATCCTTGATCACCGGCAGAAGCTCTTTCAGACGCTTCCGGTAGATTTCGCCGCCGCGTGTGGAAATCAATAGTTCGACTGCGGCTTCGATCTCGGCATGCTGCAGATTGCTACCGGTGGTATTGAAGTATTCAAAGACGGCGGGCGCGTGCTGGTGCTCTTCGTCCCAGACTCGAGCCGCAGTGTGCAGGCATTCGTCCGCCATCTTGTCGTCATAGCCGCGCAGGACGCGGCTCGCCGCTGCGAGGGCGCCGACTGCGTCGTAGTTCAACGCGGTCGTGTGAGTCGTGAACGCCCAGCGATCGTCCGGAACGCCGGAGTGGATGCCATCCGTTTCCAGCAGACCCATCCGTTCAGAATAGATTCGGCCATCCGTCTTGGAGGCCGCGTCCCCCAGGTGGGTGTACTCCTCCAAAGTCGGCGCAATGATGCCGGAGATCGCATGCCCGATCACGTGGTACTGCGCCAGCAACAGGATCACGCCGTGCTCGATTTGCTGTACGACATCCGGAACGCCGTCAGGCTTTCGGAGCTGAACGTAGCGGGCGTTTTCGTCGACGGAAGTGTCGTCGGAATTCACGCCGAATTTCTCCCTCGCCAGGACGAGGTCCGTGATGACGCGGGTCTGAGTCTGGGTGCGCAGATCGAAGTCCCCGGCGTCATACCAGCCGCCTATGTTGAGGCCGGGGATGTGCTGCCCCGGAGAAAATGGCGAGTCTGTGGTCGGGCCCTGCTTGTAGCCGTCGAAATGCGTGTAGTTGACTGGAGCCTGACGCGCGTCGTCGAGGTGCGACGCACCATGCCAGATGCGGTAGCCCTCGCGCACTTTGACGTGGTCCATTTGCTCGGGAAGATAGGTATCGAGAGAGGGGCGCCAGATATCGCGGTAGACATCTTTCGCGATGCGAAAAGGCCCCGTCTTCTGACCAGCGTATTCGATGAGGTAAATTCCGGGTTCGCGAACTGCGGAGAAATCGAAATGCGCATATTGATAGCGCGTCCACTGACCCCAGGGTCTGATGTCTCCTTTAAGCGCCTCGTGATATTCACCTTGAGGGGTTATGCGCAAGACGCGCGCCGTCTTGGGCGCATCGAAAAGAGGATCGAGTTCCACGACGGCAACTTTCTCGCGCTCCGGAGTGTAGCCCACCTGGTTGTAAGCAACGACCGGCGGACGAGTCCATCCCGGGATCACATTTGGGCGCACGTGCCAGACGATCACGTCGCCAGTCTTGCCTGCGGGAATCAACGAGCGAACCACGAACCATCCGTTCTGCGCCTTGTTCCGACCGTCGAACAACATAAGAGAACCAGTGTCAGAGGTGATGGCCACACGCGTAGATGGATCTTCGGGAGACAGCACAATGCTCCGGCCCGTGGCCAACGGCAACGCTTCGATACTTCCCTCTCCGGTTCTTTCCATCGGTCCATCATCATGGCGCGGAAACATGCCTGCGCTGGCTGCATCATCGACCGCGTAAGACCTTCCGAAATAGAGTGTCGGGAGGAATTCGAGGTTGAATCCAGCTTTGCCGGCAAGGGCAGTAGGGATTGGCTGGTCCAACTGGATGGCGATGCGAAATCCGCCAGTCTCGGGGCGAAGGTCGATGCGGTAGCTTAGCCCCCGATCTGGATAGGTGCAGAAAGCCGTGATCTCATCGGGAACTGGCCCGCGCTTTCTCTCTTTAAAATCCGGGATCGGGTCCCACTGCTCCGGTGTCGCGGACAGGCGCACGTCGCCGCTAGTGGCGATACGCTGGTCGTGGAGGATGATTTCCATCCCATTCATCTTCTGGTCACCGAAGACGCGATGGTAGGAGTCTTGGAATAGCAAAACGCTCAGGCCGTGAGTTTCAAGCACCTCATGCTCAGTCAGGTGCAGGTCGGAACTCGACCACGAGAGAACTGCTGTATTGAGTAGAAGAGCGATCAGGGAAGTCTTCAGCAGTGAAGCCGTGTTGTTCATGGTCTCCTTAGGCGCTGAGAACCGAGTCCGCGCTTCATAACGTACTATAAGACCTTATGGCGGCGCGGGAGCTAGGGCAGACTGTTTCGTGGCCGGATATCTAAGGGCAGCGCCGGAAGGCTCGAAGCCTCGGGTGCCCCTACCTCAGGTAGCCACTGGGACGACAAACAGCATCCCATGTCGATGAGGCACGCATGAAGATATTCCGAATCAGCATGGCGACGTTTTTGTTGATCTTCCCGGTCACCGCGGCGGTTGCCCAGGACGCACCGCCCACCGCGAGCCTGACGGCGAACCCGGTGTTCCAGAAAAACTGCGCGAAGTGTCACGGGAAAACAGCTGAGGGCCGACATTTTGGTGGGCCATCGCTCCTCTCTGAGAAGGCTCTTGGCACTCCTGCCGACGAACTGCGAAACATCATCACAAACGGCAAGGGCCACATGCCGAAGTTCGCTACGAAGCTGACCTCGGAAGAAATCGATACGTTGGTTCAGGAAATCAAAGCTCCGACCAAGAAGTAACTGCCATACTCTCTCATTTGGCGGGACTCGTTGCGACGCTTCCAAGAGTTAGGTAACGACCCGCAAACGAGAGAAAGGTTGGCCAGTTTGGAGCCGGGGTATGTCCACCGCTATGCTGGCGGAAAGCGATATCTCCGTCGATTAGCGCGGTCTCGATTGCCGGAAACTCGACGGTACCCAGATTTTTCTTGCCCAACAGCTTGTACACCGGCCCAGCGGCCGCCGCTGCCAGGAACATGCCCTTCGCGTCGACCCACCCATCGCCATTCGTGGCCCCGGCGCCGATAAACACCGGACGAGGGGCACACAGCGCGATTAGTTCGTGGGCATCCACAGGCAAATCATTGTCTGTGAGCGGCCCCGCGTATTTCAGAAAGTTGCCCGCCATCCAGTGGTACTCACCCGTACCCGCCAAATTGCCAAGCTGTTCGCCAAAATTGCGGCGGAAGAGTTTTGCTCCTCCTTCACCGGACGAACTAATGTAGGCGATTGCGAACCGCTCGTCGTAAGCCATGGCAACCAATGCGGCCTTGCCATAGCGTGAGTGGCCCTCGATTCCCACTCGTCTCGCATCCACGGATTTGTCGGTCGCAAAATAGTCGAGGGCACGGCTGGCACCCCATGCCCAGGCCCGCAGTGCGCCCCAATCGTCGAGCTTGCGGGGCTGACCTTTATTGAGCAATCCGATTACGCCCTGGGTCAGTCCTTCTCCGTTGTCCGCTTGCACAGTGGTGGGAATATAGACAGCGTAGCCCCAACCTTTGGCCAGCACCTGCTGCTGCCAAGTGGGACCCGAGCCCGGTTTGAACATGTCGGGAAAGCGCTTGGTCAGAGCAGCTAACACTTCCGGACTTAAGCCGAGTTCCATCATGACGGGAACGGGGCCCTTCGCATTGGCTGGCGTCGTCAAAGTCAGGTCGATATCGACAGTTACGAGGAGGTATGAGGAATTGTCAACGTGCCCAGTGAGTTTCTTCGTGATCACGGGAACGTCGCCGTTCATCTGCTTGGTCGTGCTAACAACCTCCCACTTCACTGTGGGCGTGTTTTTCGGCACACGACCGTAAACTTCGCGATCGAAGTCCTCCACGATCTGGGGACGCCGCTGGTCCCACCACATCTTGGCAGTGACTTTGTTTCCGTTCTTCAACAGCAGGGGATCGGGAACAGTGGGATACGGATTAGCCTTAGCCTCTTCGTAGTTCGCGGCGTTGGGCGACTTCGGATCACCATCCGCGCCGCGGCGCAGTGAGGTGATGTGCAAGAGGTCCATCATGCGTTGATGGTCTTGCTCAGAACTCAGGTGCACCGGTTGCGGGCTCGGGGCAGTCGATTGGGCAACTGAGTTTGCGACTTGGGACGAATGTACCGCCAGGATAAATAGGAACAAGCCCAACTGTGCTTCGTGCGCGCGCGCTTTCAAGGGAACTCCTTTGCCCGGGACGCCGGATGCAGCGATATTGTGACACGAATTCATTACTCGGCTCCCCTAGACAATTCTGTGCTTTTTCCTGAAACGGAACGTCGAAGTTCCGCACTATAGATATGAATGGAAAAGGTCGCACTGGTGAGCGACCGATTTCCACTCACAAGTATCCCGACACGGAAGACCCTTGGCGACCGGGGGGAAGACTTGGGTGCTTCAGATCGCCGGAGCCGGAAATGGGGAAGCGGCCCCGGCGATCTTCGGGTATTTTCAGGCAAGTTCTGCGTGCTATTCCTTCCGCGTGTGCGCAGGCCCTAATCTCCACCCCACTTCGAGACGCTAACAAAAACAAATCACAAAAACGGGTATCGGCAAAACTCGGACGAGTCCGGGTCGCCAATGCCGAGTGCTACCGAACCTGTTCGCCGGGGATCGTGTCGGGGTGATGGCTACAAGGGATAAGACTCTAGCGGAAGATATTCAAGACAATCACAATCAGTGTGGGGGCGGTTCGCTGAGTCAACTCGCGGAGCTGGAGAAACCTGTCATGCGCCCAGTTGAAGAGCTTACTTTCGCTTGTAACGGGATTGCGCGAGCCGTGGAAATCTCGCCCAGCTCGACGCGATAACCCCTTCATAAGGAACCAGATCGACTTGAGAGCGCTCACTTGGCATGCTCCCGGACGCTGGAATCTTGAAGGTGACCGATTTCCCGGCGGGCGTGCTGCAAGCGCTCGAGCGCCGTGTCGATGCTGATTCCGAGAATGGCCGCGATTTCGGAGAGGGTGCGTCCCTGGATATCCTTCAACAGGAACACGTCGCGGTAAGCTTTGCGCAGTTCGAAAGCCCTCAGTAGAGCACATTGGAATGCTCCGGGCTGCTCCATTCCCGACACGGATTTTCGGAGTTCCGGCACGGAATTGGGCATGGCCGAACGGCTGCGGAATGAGTGGCTGGGTCTCATCGACGTCCTGGGCAATAGTGCGCTGCCAAGCCGTTTCGTTACAGGCAGTCCTCCCCCGTTCCATCTTCCTGCGCTTGAAGTGCTAAACTAGCTCCCACTCCAAAGACCTACGGTGCCAGTCAGTGCAACTCCAGTCTTTTGATGCGTCTTACGTCGAACGTCTTCGTGCGGGAGACTTTCGGACGCAGGAACATTTCGTGGCGTACTTCAGTGAGCTGATCCAGCTCAAGCTGCGTTCGCGCCTGCATTCTCCGCAGGCGATCGAAGACGTGCGCCAAGAGACGTTTTCTCGCGTTTTCGCCGCATTGCGTAGCGGAAAAATCCGTCAGCCAGACCGCATTGGTGCCTTTGTGAACTCCATGTGCAACAACGTGTTGCTGGAGCATTACCGGTCATCTTCCCGCGACAGTTCTCTGGAAGATGAGGAACAAAAGGACTTCCCCGCCCCGCCCGTGGATGTGCTGGGTGCGATCGCCGCTCAGCAAATGGGGGAAAAGATCCGGGAGATCCTGGAGGAGCTACCTGAGAAGGATCGGCGCCTGCTGCGGGAGGTATTTCTGGAGGAGCGGGACAAGGACGCGGTATGCCGGGACTTTGGTGTGGACCGCGATTATCTGAGGGTGCTGCTGCACCGGGCGAAGCAATCGTTTAAGTCTTTGTATTTGAAGAATATGGCGGCTCGTCCGCCGGGGGTGGTGGCAGCCGGAAAACACTAAAACATCATGAAACGGTTAACCGCGAGAAGTCACTACTGTTATTGAGGGGGATCAACCGATGGACCACAATGAGGCGGTCCGGCAGAAAGCAACGGAACGGTTTCTTCTGGATGAATTGGATCCCGACGAGCGCGATCAATTTGAAGAGCACCTGTTCGATTGTCAGGATTGCGCGCTTGATGTGCGTGCCGGGGCTATGTTCGTGCAGCAGAGCAAGATCTTGCTCGCAGAAAAGCCTGCTCCTTCTCCGGCGCGAGTGCCGGCACCTGTTCCAGCGAGGTCCGGATGGTTTGCCTGGTTCCGGCCTGCATTTGCCGTGCCCGTGATGGCGGTGCTGCTGGCGGTCATTGGATACCAGAATTTCGTAACGTATCCGCACGCGATGGAGGCGGCAAACCGACCCCAGCCAGGTCCCTGGGTGTCGGTCAACGTCGACACGCGCGGTGGTCCCGGGGACGCCGCTCCGACCCTGGTCAAACCACACGCGGGCGAGAGCCTCGTCGTGGTCTTGAACATGCCGCCGAAAAGTTCTGCGAATCTCTCGCCCCAAGATTACACATCCTATACCGCGGAATTGTATAATCCCGCCGGGACGCGCGAGTGGTCGGGGACCCTGGCTGTGACCTCGGGCGAGGAAAACCGGCAGATCTCCATCCCCGGCCGTAATCGCCCATCCGGTATCTATACTCTGGTGGTACGCGGCATTACCGCCTCCGGCGAAAGCAAAGAAGTGACCCGTCGGCCCATTGACGTGCAAACCCAGAAGTAAGTTCGAAGAAGCGGAGTTGAGAAGATGGCAGACTACACACCCCACTACTTCCATGCGGAAGCCCATGCCCTCAAGGGAAAGCTGGACCTGCCGATTGACGCGGAGATCAGGCCGCAGGCATTCGTGAAGTTGGAGGGCAAGTTGGCCGACTTGTCGAATGGCGACGGGAGGCGAAACTACCTGTCTCAGCACGCCAAGAACTTCCGGCTGGAAGGAGTGATTTCCTACGCGGCGGCTCACACGCAGGTGTCGGGGCACGCGAGCAAGAAGTTCCGCGGTGCCTCGGTCACTCTGTCAACCTCTGTGGTGGAAGACTTGAACGTCTTGAACGTGGTCACCGCCGACCGGGTAGTGGCGCAGATCGCTACCACGCACTTTCCGGACCGCTACACGCCCGAGGTCACTTTCCTGGGCACACACTTCGAGAACTTGCGGATCGCGCGCCACAAGACGGAACCCTTCATGAAACTCGACATGTGTCAGCAGGCGCTCAGCGGCGACGCGATGCGTGTTGGTCATGATGAGAGCTTCATGGCGGCCGTCGATGCACAGTATAAGAACCTGAAAACAAAACTAGGAGAGTTGAGCGCTGACGTCAAGAAGAGGATGGGGTTGGAGAATCCTGAACATTCGCTGACAAAGACGTATTATGGTGGCACCCTCAATTCAGGCACAGTGAAAAACGAGGCTGCCAAGGCGCAAACGGAAGACGCCAAGATGGGGAAGAGCAAGTGGAGCGGCATTACATGTTCGTTGGTCGAAAACGTCGACATCAAGCCGTTACAGGTGCTGAATGCGGCTGGGAAGACCGAACATATCGAACTCCCCGGAAGGAAATTCGGACATGTCATCCACGTGCCCGACTTTGGAACTATCTTCTTGGCCGAGTTGCGCGTGAATCACAATTCCTACAATCTGACGATGATCCGGCTGGAGTTGGGGTGCATTGCGGACGGAAGCGCGAGTCTGGTGAGCTGCAATGTGAACGGCAGAGGCGGGACGGGTGGCGGCGGCTAGGAGACAGGTTGCGGCAAGATCAACCTGCCGATTCGCGCGCGAGGACGGGGCTATTCTGATCTACCGGGGGCTCTGAGCCTCGCATAGGCGATTGATGTTGTAGTCCACTTCTCTGACTGACACCGGGGCTTTGATTTTCGCGCGCTAGAGTTAGGGCACGTTGATAGTAGCTAATCGCGGTGAAATAGTCTCGGCGGTGCAAATACACATTGCCTATGTTTGCTGGGGTCACTTCGTAGTTGTGAACAAATCCTGCTTCTTTCTCCCCCAATTCCGCTTTCCGATAGAGCGCAAGCGCAGTTTGATCCTCCAGATGTCAGGCGGAGCCAACGACTCCAGATAGCTCAGAACCTGATGGGTACGCCCCGCGTATCGACAGAATGTCGGCCTTGACGAATCGAGTCTTCCATATGTCATCTTGCCTTCGATTCCATGGGAGGCTATGCCGGGTGGTTGCGATTCGAGATCGTCTTGACCACCCGGCTATATGGGTCTAATCAGTGCCGCATTTCCCGCCCTTTCCCATCGGATCTGGTGGATCTGGGTGAGGGCTGTCAGCCGGAAGCACCTGCTGATTCTCCGAGTTGTCCAAGCCCACGGGTGGCATTGCTGGAGCATTGCCGTGGTTCTAGACAACATCAAAGCGAACGTACCGTCCTCCTTGGCCTGCGGGATTGTGCAGAACGACGTTCGGTTTTCAAGTTAGAATCGTTCGATTGTCCGGATGTCGTAAATGCCCTCCGCTCCGCAAGATCGATGTTGCAAATATGAGGATCATTCGGGCAAGGTCGCGCACGCGATGACTGTAAAATGCCTGGCGCTTCTCGTCCTTCTTATTCTCCTTCCTGCATGTTTCCACCGCAACGACCCGCAGATGGTCTTCGATCACGCAATGCGCACTTTTCGTCATGGCGACATGGGCGCCGCCACAAAAGAGGCGGAAGAGGCATACCGGAAGTTCCATGGGGGCAGCGCCGAGTGGGCGTGGCGGTTCCGTCTGTTGGAGGCGAACGCTCTAATCTGGCGAGGTATATACGGCCGCCCTCTATCCCTTCTGACCTCGGAAACGGCACCGCTGCCTATTGGCGAACTGACTATAGAAAAGCACCGACTCGAAGGTTTGGCTTACACGTCTCTGCCTGACCTTGCCCGGGCCGACGAATCGATCAGGAAAGCTGAAGAGCTGTGTGAAGCCTCGCAATACTCCGTCTGCACCAATGTGATCCTTGCACGAGGGGGATTGGAGATGGCGCAAGGGCACTTTGAGCAAGCTGAAACTGCCTTTAAACAGACGCTGGACCGCGCTCGATCTCTCCACAACACGTTCGCAGAGGCGAACTCTCTCCTGAGTCTTTCCTGGTCAGCATTGCAGCAGGAACACTTCGACGAGGCCCTTGACTGGGCCGGTGAAGCAAGAAGCCAGTCCGTAGCCCTCGACGCGGGTCACATCCTCCAAGACGCTCTGGGCAACCAAGGCTGGGCCTACTATAGACTTGGCGAACCTGAAAAAGCGCTTGCTCTGCTTTTAGAGGCTAGGAATCGTGCGCACGAGATTGCCGCAGACGCGCCGGAAGTTACCTGGCTCACAACAGCCGGTTATGTCTATCTCGATGCTAAAGACTATACGGCAGCTCAACAATCGTACCAGCACGGCCTTGACCTAGCGGAGAAGATCAACAGCAATCAAGACATCATCGATGCGATGGTGTCCTTGGCATTAGTCTCCGAGCGCAGCGGAAACATGGAACACGCACGCGACTACGCCGACCGCGCCATAAAGTTGGTGCCAGCGGGCGGCAATCGCCTCGACATCCTCTACCCCATGCTGGTCAAGGGACACGTCGCGGAGCGCATGCACGACGCCGCGCTTGCGGAAAAGACGTTTCTCGAGATCGAGCAGGATCACGAGAGTCACTTCTTCTTGAAATGGGAAGCGGAGCATGCTCTGGCTCAGCTCTACGAAGATGAGAACAAGCCAGACCTCACCGACCGCGAGTATCGCGCCGCGCTGAGCACCTTCGAGACGGCTCGCTCTGCGCTGCAGCACGAGGAGTCGTCACTCCCGTTTCCCGCCAACGCTTCCGCCATCTACGACGATTACATCCACTTCCTTGTGAGTAAGGGTAAGACCGCGGAGGCCTTGCAAGTCGCCGAATACAGCCGTGGACGAAATCTGGCCGAAAATCTGGGGCTATTAAAAAAAGGAACTCCGTTCAAACTGGACACGCTGAATGCTCAAGCGATCGCGCGGCGGGCCGGTGGCACCATTCTTTTCTACTGGCTCGGCGAGAAGCAATCCTATTTGTGGGCGATTACTGCGCAGACGACCAGCCTGTTTTCGCTGCCTCCGAAGGCCGAAATAGATCCGATCGTGCAGCGGTATCGCAAGGCTCTCGCTGAGCAGCAAGAGTTTCTCCAAATTGCCGACGACGACGGCCGCGCTCTCTACCGCACGCTGGTCGCGCCCGCGCTGGCTGCCGTTGCGAAAGATGCGAAAGTGTTCATCATCCCAGACGGGAGCCTGAACAGGCTCAACTTCGAGACCCTGCTGGCTCCCGATCCGAAGCCACACTACTGGATTGAGGACGTCACAATTGCCGACGCCAGTTCGCTGCGCTTGCTGGCGGCCCCGCGAGCGGCCGCAAAGCACGCTGGCGGCCTCCTTCTCGCGGGAAACGCTGTGGCTCCGAACCCGGACTATCCTGAGTTGCGCAAAGCAGCCGCTGAGATGGACGTCATCGAAAAACATTTCGCGCCCGCGCAGCAGCGGATATTCGCGCGCGAGCAAGCCACTCCGACAGCGTACTTGGCCAGCAAGCCGGAGCAGTTCTCCTACATTCATTTCGTAGCGCACGGAACGGCCAGCCGCACAAGCCCGCTCGACTCGGCCATTGTCCTCTCGCGAGCCACTGCCGAGGACGATTCTTTCAAGCTCTACGCCCGCGATATTATTCACCATCCGCTGCAGGCGGAATTGGTCACGATTTCCACCTGTTATGGAGCGGGATCGCGAGCCTATTCCGGCGAGGGACTTGTCGGACTCTCTTGGGCATTTATCGGCGCCGGGGCACACAACGTAATCGGAGCCTTGTGGGAGGTCAGCGACGTCTCCACACCCCAACTCATGGACGAACTTTATGGATCATTGAAAAAGGGAGACAGCCCGCAGACTGCTCTCCGGGCTGCGAAAATTTCCCTGCTGCACTCGTCGGGGCCGTTCCGCAAACCGTTCTATTGGGCCCCGTTTCAGCTTTATACCGGCTCGTAAAGCGAACCGCCTGCCAGAAGAAGCATCTCTTCATTCAACCGCATAGATTGCTACTGATTTCGTGCTAAGCGATAGATGAATCTGTTCTCCGCTGATTTGCGCTGCTGGGCTGCCTAGAAGCGGCCTCAGCGTCCTTGCCAAGTGCATGGGCGTATCCGCGGTTGGAATCGACAGATCCTTCGCCTCTTTCCCATTGTTAAGCACGATGAGCAGTTTCTCCTTGGAGTCTTCTCTTACGAACGCATAGTAGGCTTCGCCCCAGCCCACATGCAGATGCTTTCCATCGCGGAGGCTCGAGTGTTCCGCCCGCAGTTTTAGAAGCGACTGCAGGTAGTTGAATATCTCTGCCTGTTCCGCGCTGCGCCCGGCCGCCGAAAACGCGTTGACCGTATCATCAGGGAATCCTCCTGGGAAATCACGGCGATTGTCGGGATCGTCCCCGCCGGGCATTCCGATCTCGTCTCCGGTGTAGATCTGAGGGATCCCGCGCGTGGTCAGGAGCAAGGCGAACGCCGCCTTCAGCTTGTCTTTGTCGGCGCCGACCTCGCTCATGAAGCGGCGGGTGTCGTGATTGCCGAGGAACGTCACGAGGACTTCCGGATGCGGATAAAGGGAGTCGCGCTGCAGTACGTCAACAAGCCGCTGCACCGGCTGATCTTTCAGAAGAACATCTTTGATGGCAAACGAAAGAGGAAAATCGAACAGAGTTGGCAGGTTCGAATCGATACCGTCGTACTGAGTTCGGCCACCCTGGAAGAATGACGTGATGGTGGGATCACCATTCCACACTTCGCCAATGCTATTGCTTTCCGGATAGACCTTCTTCACTCGCTTGTGCCATTGGCTCCAGAAAGCGCGCGACGAATAGGGAAACGTGTCGAGGCGATAGCCGTCGAGGGCTGCACTTTCAGTCCACCAGATCGCGTTCTGCGCGAGATAGAGGCCGAGAATCGGATCGTCCGGATTCAAATCAGGGAGAACACCGGCGAACCATCCTTCGAGCATGTTCCGCGACTCGCGCGGCGCGGCGTGAGGATCGACGACACCAGAAAACTCGTACGCTGGATCGAGGTGGTGGTCGGGCGTTCCGTGGAGCCAGGTTGGCGTCGGCGGATCGTTTGCCCACGGATGTTTCGGTCCGGTATGGTTCGCGACGTAGTCCAGAATTACTTTGATGCCGAGCTTATGCGCAGCCGAGACGAGATCGTGGTAGTCCTGCATGCTGCCCATGTGGCTGTCGAGCGCGTACAAATCGACGGTGCCATAGCCGTGATAGTCGGAGTCCGCATTTTTCCAGACAGGAGTGAGCCAGATTGTGGTCACGCCCAGGTCGTGCAAATAATCGAGGTGGTTGCGAATGCCCCGCAGATCGCCACCGTGATATCCCTTGGGCGCTGCGCGGTCGAAATACGGCTGATCATTGGTCGGGTCGCCATCGGAAAAGCGGTCGGGCATGATGAGGTAGATCACGTCGTCACGCGAGACTCCCTGGTAGTGTCCCTTCGAGTCTGCGCGCAGGAGCAATGGAAAATCGATGGCTTTGCTGCCTGCGGAGTCTCTGAGATTGAGATGCAGAGTTCCTGGGTGCGCGTTTGGCTTCAGGCTGAGCCAGATGAAGCAGTAGTGGCCATTCGCGGACGCTTGGGTGCGCGTGATTTTGGCTCCAGCGGCGTTCACGCTGGCCGAAATCCCAGTGAGATTCTCGCCCTGCACCATCAGGAGGACCTCGGAGGTAATGCCCGCCCACCAGTTTGGAGGATCGACCTTCTGCACGACCGGTGCGTTCTGCGAAAAAGCCAGAACGGAAAGCTGAAGTGCGACGGTAATCGCGATGAGAACGAGAAGGCGGGGAGTAGGGCGGTTGTTCTCCATGTCACACCGTGCGCAGGGGCAGTATTTCAACTTACCTGCCGGGAAGAAACAGAAAAATGCTCACGCCGCGAACTCATCACTCTGAATAGCAACAGACTAGATCAGTTTCTCCAGACGAAGACGCTCGTCGAGTGGATCGAGCAGACCGTCAATAGCGGCTAGAAGCGAGGCAGATGGAGCATTGAGAAGGTCTGTGACACGGCACGACCAATCTTCCGGTAGGTAGGAGAGCAACCGCTTTTCGCCGGGGTGAGGAGTTCGTTCAAGGGCGAACCAAATGTCGAAGAAGCTCGCCAGCAGCGCGGTGACCCGGTGATGGACACTGACAGCATCGCCGCGTCGAAGAGCGCTTTCAATCTGATGCCGGTAAGACGACTGATTTCGCCGCAAGATGGGCCAGTTCTTCGCCACAATCGCCCTCCGCAAGCCTTCTGGATAAGGAGCGCGCGCCTTCTCCTGCAGGCTCTGATACCAGCTCTCGCGGTCCACCAGAGCTTCAGAATGCAGCACGTTATACCAGAAGCAGGTTGTGTAGCCGGTGCCAGCTTCCTGACGCAGCAACACGCGATCCAGTTGGTCTTCGATCCATTGCGGCGACCGATACATGATGTCAAGCCTTAGTCCTGTTTCCTGATTGACGGATTCGTCGCCGGGCTCCCAAAAACGGTTATCGATCTCCGCATCATTCCCTAAAAGACCACGCCTGCAGCTGACGGGAATTTCCTGCTCGGAGTAAACGTAGAGGTCGTAGTCGGAATCAGGATCAATCTTCCCTGCTCCGCGGGAGCCCGCGAGAACCACGGCCTGCACCGAGTCGAACTCTCCAAATCGGTTCGCGATCTGATGCACCGCCGAAAGGGCCAGCGAGAGATCGGGTTGGTGGTTCGCCATCACTTTGAGTAAGCCCTTGATGCAAATCCAAACTCTGTGTTGAGCTTGCGTTTTTGCGTTATCCTTTGTCAGCCGTCCCGCTACTCGGGCCGGAAACTATTCCAGCATGCGATTCCCTCGCGCCAGCGGTATCCTGCTTCATCCTACTTGCCTTCCCGGACCTTATGGCGTTGGCGATTTAGGCTCGGAAGCGTTTGCGTTCATCGATTTTCTCAACCATGCTGGACAGAAACTGTGGCAAGTACTTCCGCTGAACCCCACCGGCTACGGAGATTCCCCGTTCCAGTGCTTCTCAGCCTATGCCGGGAACCACCTGTTGATCAGTCTTGAGAAACTGACAGATCAAAGAATTCTGGAGCCCGCGGACCTTACTGCCCAGCCCGTATTTCCGGAAGACACGGTCAACTTCGGGAGCGTGATCCAGTGGAAGACTCCTCTGTTGAAGAAGGCGGCATCGCGCTTTTTCAGCGACGCATCGGCGGGCGACCGACGGGCATTCGATGACTTCTGCGCCGGCAATGCATCGTGGCTGCCCGACTTCGCACTGTTCATGGCATGCAAAGAGCAGCAGAGCGGCGTTGCTTGGAATCTCTGGCCTGAGGACACGGCACGACGTATGCCGGAGGGCCTGAACGCAGCGCGTATTGGTCTCAAAGACACAGTGCTCGCCGTGCAGTACTGGCAGTTCGAGTTTTTCCGGCAATGGCAGCAACTCCGCGACTACGCGGCAAAGGCTGGAATACGCGTGGTCGGCGACCTTCCTATCTATGTCGCGCTCGATAGCGCAGATGTCTGGACGAATCGCGAATACTTCCACCTTGCCGACGACGGGCAACCGGTCAAGATTGCCGGCGTGCCTCCGGATTATTTCAGCGCGACCGGGCAATGCTGGGGGAACCCGATTTATCGGTGGGAGCGGCTCAAGGAGACGGGTTATCGCTGGTGGGTCGATCGCTTCCGCGCCGCCCTGCACTTGTATGACGCGGTGCGCATCGATCACTTTCGCGGATTCGAAGCATACTGGGAAATCCCCGGACACGAGACCACGGCGGTGAACGGACGCTGGGTGAAGGGTCCAGGAGCAGAGCTGTTCGCCGCACTTCAGCGAGAGTTCGTCGATCTGCCAATCATTGCCGAGAATCTTGGGGTCATTACACCAGAGGTGGAGGCTATCCGCGAACAGTTCCACTTCCCCGGAATGGCGATCCTGCAGTTCGCCTTCGGCACAGATCCGCAAGGTCCATCCTTCCGACCGCATAACTACTCGCGCGAACTGGCCGCTTACACGGGCACTCACGACAACGATACGACCGTCGGATGGTGGAACAGTTCGGGCGCGAGCGACAGTACGCGCACGCCGGAAGATGTTGCCGAGGAGCGTGCGTTTGCTCGCTCTTATCTGAACCTTAGAGACGAACCCATTCATTGGGCGATGATCCGGGCAATTCTCGGGTCGATTGCCGACCTTGCCATCGTTCCCCTTCAGGACGTACTCGGCCTTGGCACTGAAGCGCGCATGAATCTTCCCGGCACTTCCAAAGGAAACTGGCGCTGGAGATGCAAGCAAGGCGCACTCACACCGGAACTGGCGAAGCAACTGCACGACTTGGTCGTACTCTACGATCGCTAGCAATAAAACAAGATCTACCACAATTGGGCGAGGTTCCCATGGAGAAACCGCAACGTAGTTTGTGGCAGCTCGTGAATATGAGCTTGGGGTTCCTCGGGATTCAGTTTGGTTGGGGACTCCAGATGGCCAACATGAGCGCCATCTATGAGTATCTTGGGGCTCGCGCCGATCAGCTCGCCTACCTATGGTTGGCCGCGCCGATTACAGGACTTCTGGTGCAACCCATCATCGGTCACGCCAGCGACCGCACCTGGGGGCGACTTGGGCGCCGGCGGCCTTACTTTCTCACCGGCGCGATTCTGAGTTCCGCCGCGCTGATTCTGATGCCGCGCAGTTCCGCGCTCTGGATGGCCGCCGGCCTACTGTGGATTCTCGATGCCTCCATCAACATCAGCATGGAACCTTTTCGGGCGTTCGTTGCGGACCTGCTCCCGCAAACTCAGCGGACGGGCGGCTTCGTCATGCAGAGCTTCTTTATCGGCCTGGGCGCGGTCTTCGCCTCGGCGATGCCTTACATCCTGACTCACTGGTTCGCGATCAGCGACACGGGCGGGGCGGTTTCGGCAATTCCGTACACCGTGCGCCTTTCCTTCTACCTAGGCGCGGCAGTTTTCTTCGCTGCAGTCCTTTACACGATTCTGACGACAAAGGAATATCCGCCCGACAATCTCGAGGAGTTTGAGCGGAAAAAGAAAGACCGCACAGGACTCGGCAGTAACATCGCCGATATTGCTGCGGCCGTTAAAGACATGCCGGTCACCATGCGTCAGCTTGCTCCGGTGCAGTTCTGCACCTGGCTGGGATTGTTCTGCATGTGGTTGTTCTTTGGAGTCGCGGTGGCACGCAGCGTCTTCGGCGCCACTTCGCCGCAGTCTCCGGGATATACCGAAGGAGTGAAGTGGGGCGGCATCTGCTTCGCCGTCTACTCGGCCGTGACGTTCCTGTTCGCGATGGTTCTGCCGAGAATCGCAGATGCTCTCGGTCGTAAAGCGACTCACGCGCTCTGCCTAGCCTGTGGCGGAGTTGGGCTGCTTTCGGTAGCTTTGATTCACAACCAGTGGATGCTATTTGCTCCAATGCTCGGCGTCGGCATCGCCTGGGCAAGCATCCTCTCTATGCCCTACGCGGTGCTCGTCGGAGCGTTGCCGTCCGACCGGTTTGGCGTCTATATGGGAATTTTCAACGCGTTCATCGTGATTCCCGAAATCATTGCAGGAGCGTGCTTCAACCGCGTGGTGAATTTTCTGAT
>DASRRV010000247.1:0-63366 GCA_035695545.1 Candidatus Sulfotelmatobacter sp.
GTGCTAACAGATTCTTGACCGTCACCAGAAATGCTAACCAACTCATGATTGTCTCGTGTAGCCCTGGCAAATGCCTCCTGCTGGCGGAACGAAGGGCCGACCTGTACTAGCAGTTTTGTCAGTGGGCTCAAGGTTGTTAACGGTGATAATGAAAGAATTGGGCGGGATTATCTGCTCAGATGTCGGGTTCCAGGTGCTGCCATGCTGAAGCCAAATCGACCAGTCGATATTACCGCTCTCAGTTTGTTCTTCGCTTTTGGAGCCGTCATGTGTGCAGCGACGGCCGTAATGATTTATGCGTCCAGCGCGTTGCACTCAATCTGGAGACTGGTCCCTGCTATCGCCACGATGGGTACAGAAGCTGTGTCTTGGTTGTTCCTTGTTTCCATTGCATGCTTTGTCGCTGCATTCGGTCTATGGCGTTTTTCCAACTGGGGGTTTTTGGCGGCGTCTATGCTGCTCATGCTGGGCTTGATAGCCAATTTTTGGCGGGCGGTAGCGACAGCCGACTGGGGCCGTCTCTCGATCGTTGTGACCCTAGCCGTGCTGGTAGGGTTCTACCTGCGTAGCAGGGCAACTCTTTTCGCTCACCGGGGCCCGTGAAACTCCGGACGCCTCTTCTTTGTTTGTCCTGGATGCCTATGTAGCCCCGGTGGTCGAAGCGCATGCTCGATCAATCTTGGGAATTTCAGCAACCAGTCATGCTATGAGGAGCATGCATCCGACCGATAGGATGCGAGGACTTGGCGAATGGCTGTCGAAAACACCGCTTATGACAAGGCGCAGATAAATCGGGCGCTCGAAGGGTCTATCCATGTTGGCTTGACGGCCCTGCTGGCCGCCGCATGTCTGTATATTCTGCTCCCGTTCGTCCCGCTGCTGACCTGGGGAATTATTATCGCGGTCGCTGCTTACCCGGCTTTCAACAGGCTGCAGAAATTAATGGGAGGACGCGGAGTTCTAGCCGCCGTCTTGTTCACCTTGGCCCTTCTGGCGGCCCTGATTCTTCCGGTCATGTTGCTTGCGGGCAGCCTGATCGAAGGTGTGCAATCGGTGGCCGCCCACCTAAAGTCGGGGGCGGCGATCGTCCCTCCTCCGCCTCCTACCATCACCAGTTGGCCGCTGATCGGCGCTCCATTGAACAAATTGTGGCTTTCGGCTTCCACCGACCTCAGCGCACTACTCAAAGAGTTCGCTCCTCAAATCAAGGCGGCACTCCCCGGGGTACTCTCGGCCACCGCCGGATTGGGCGCCACGGTGCTGCAATTGCTCCTTTCCATCGTGGTTTCCGGTTTGCTGCTGGCTAACGCGCAGGCAGCCTATGAAGTGACCCGGTCCTTGGCTAACCGCCTTTTCGGCGAGAAGGGCCCGGAGTATCAGGAACTGGTCAGTTCCACGATCCGCGGTGTCACCTTCGGCATTATCGGCGTTGCGGTTATCCAGTCGGTGTTTGCCGCGGTCGGTTTCTTGGTGGTGGGACTGCCCGCGATGGGCTTGTGGGCGGTTATCTTCCTGATCGGAGCCGTGCTTCAAGTCGGAGGGCTCATACTGATTCCAGCGGTGATTTATGTGTTTGCGACCGCCGCCACTACCAAGGCGGTAATCTTTCTGATTTGGTGCGTCATCGTGGGCTTGATGGACAACATCCTGAAGCCGATATTGCTTGGGCGTGGCGTCCCGGTTCCCATCGCTGTGGTTTTTCTGGGCGCGATTGGTGGGTTCGTGACCATGGGTATTATCGGCCTGTTCGTCGGCGCGATCATCTTGTCGGTGGCTTATAAGTTGTTCCTCGCCTGGCTAGGGGGAAACGTCAACGCTAGTGAGAGCACTTGACTAGGGTTTCTCCACCAAGACGCCGAATTGTGCCAGGAGAAACCATACTCGGTGCGATTGCCGGGGACATCATTTGGTTCGATCGAGGACTCGACACTCTAGCGGACGGTAACTGTCGTAATCAGACGGGATGAAAAGGCCGCCGCGAAGCACCTGCTTTTCTTTGCGGTTCACTAGCTGACGCTCGCAGCCCGTAGCTCCGTGGCACTCTGCGATGTTACTCTCAACCCGCCAGGAGAATCCCATGGCCACCGCTCCCACAATACGCATCCCATGGTGGACCTGGATCGCCCCACTCCTCGCCTGGATCGTCCTGATCATCCACTTCATCGTGGGTGTGAATCCGCTCGTCGATGTCGCCTCCGCAATGGCACTGATCGCCACGGTCTTCGCCGCTGTCTATCACGCTGAGGTCGTGGCCCACAGAGTAGGCGAACCCTTCGGCACGCTCGTGCTGGCGATCGCCGTCACAATCATAGAGGTCGCCCTGATTGTCTCGGTCATGATCACCGGAGGCCCGGACAAAGCTACCCTGGCTCGCGACACTGTTTTCGCCGCCGTCATGATTGTTTGCAACGGCATCATCGGTCTCTGTCTGCTTGCCGGAGGCATGCGCCACTTCGAGCAAGGTTTCCACGTGAAAGGAACTGGCGCCGCGCTCGCCGTGCTGGTGGCTCTGACCATGCTCTCGCTGATACTTCCCAACTTCACTACCAGCTCGCCTGGGCCGGTGTTCAACACACCGCAACTGATCTTTGCTGGGGTGATCTCGCTTGTGCTCTACGGATCGTTCGTCTTCGTACAGACCGTCCGGCACCGCGATTATTTTCTGTCCATCGAACCCGACCAGGCAGAAAGGTACGCGCCGCCACCGTCCGCTCGCATTGCGATTGCGAGTTTCCTTCTCCTGCTGGCCGCGCTCGTCGCAGTAGTGGGCATCGCCAAGTCCCTGACACCTGCTCTGGAGACAGCCATTGCAAACTTCGGGGCTCCAAAGGCGGTGGTCGGCATCGCAATCGCGACTCTTGTCCTGCTCCCCGAAGGACTCGCCGCCTACCGCGCGGCTCGCGTCAACCGGCTGCAGACCAGCATGAACCTGGCTCTGGGCTCGGCATTAGCCAGCATCGGCCTGACGATCCCCGCCGTTGCCGCCACTTCGCTTATCCTCAACAATCCGCTGACTCTTGGCCTCGATGCGAAAGAAGAAGTCCTGCTGGCTCTGACGCTGGTACTCTCCGTGATCACCTTTGGCACCGGGCGCACAACAATTCTGCAAGGCATCGTCCACCTAACGGTCTTCGCCGCCTTCATCTTTGTCGCTGTCGTACCGTAACTTACCCTCCCAAAATTGCTGTTCCGAATGAAAGACGTTCCACATAAAGCGCCGCTGTTTCCAATGTCCAGAGCAGAGTCGAGGGCCGTTCCGTTCGCGGACCAACGACTCAAAGCGATCACTGTACTGCCCAAATCTCACGGTACAAGCAGCATCGTACCCGCCCTTGCAAAGAACGCAAGGACGGGGCACCCACCGGTGTTGGTCGTGCTCGGCGAAATCAAAAGGCTGAGCCAAGCGCCCAGAGAATTCACGATCGATTTCTAATTCGGTGGACGCGGTTGTGAGATGTTCTCGGCCCGTACGATGGATTACTGATTGCGCCCGTCGGGAGGCGCTGGAACGACTGGGTGGTCCGGATGGTCGCCGAGGGCCGCGGAAACTTCACGCAGAACGGACTCAATTCGAAGGACCTCGGCGTTGACTTGTTGGATTGCTCGCTCGCTCCGGTCTTTTACATTGGTGTAGGCGATGACCTGAAGGGCGTTGCGGATGTGATGGTTAAACTCCACAATGCGCTGCAGTCGAGCGAACATGGCCTGGTAGCGTTCCTGAATATCAGTGAGAATCTGGAAGACCAACAAGCCGACGGCAATGGCAATCGCGGCCCCAGCCAGCATCAATGAAATTCGAGGAAGATATTGCCGGGTCACAAACCAATCGAGCACTCCGCCCGACAAGAACACGAATCCTGCGACTGCGATACCGACCAGGACCCGCCGTACTGGAGAGATAGTCGCAAACCAAAGGTTGTCGATAGCGATTTGGAGACGAGTCCCGGGGTCGGAAGACATCGGAGAACTCTCGTGCGAGTCATGTTAGCCATCGCGGGGAGTGTCGGCTATGATCCTGATCACATGGTTTAGCAGCGAACGAAGCTTCCGCGCGCTACGGCAAATTCAAGGCAGTCTATACATGAAGGCAAGGATTGCAATTTCACATCGGATATCTCAAAGTTAAGAGCCTGCCGAAGACCTTTTGATACCATCTCGCAGGAGTGACAGTGATGGGAGGGCCGGATGCCTGAGAACGTGATCCCGAAACGAGAATCCGCCACTGTGGTGCAACCGAGCTCACGCCTTCGGGTGTTGGGCATCGTACTCGCGGGCGGCAAAGGAAGCCGGCTGTTTCCGCTGACGCGGGAGCGCGCCAAGCCTGCGGTTCCGTTCGGAGGCAAATACCGGATCATCGATTTCGTCCTCAGCAATTTCGTCAATTCCGGGATCAACTCGATCTACGTGCTCACACAGTTCCGCAGCCAATCGCTGCTGCAGCACTTGAGCGAGGGATGGCAATACGGTGGTCTGCTGAAGAGCCACTTCATCATCAACGTGCCGGCGCAGATGCGTTCGGAGACCGAATCGTGGTACCAGGGAACGGCTGACGCGATTTTTCAGAACATTAATCTCGTCGAGCAGTCCGATCCGCACTTCGTGGCGATCTTCGGGGGCGACCACATCTACCGCATGAACGTCGCCAGCATGATCGACTTCCACATGGCGAAGGGCGCGGATGTGACGGTTGCGGCCATCCCCGCGCCTCGACTGCATGCAGTGGAATTCGGAGTGGTTGAGGTCAACGAGGATGGGCGCATCATGGCGTTTCATGAGAAGAAGGCCGACGCGCCTACCATGCCCGGCGACCCGACCCGGGTGTATGCCTCGATGGGCAACTATGTTTTCTCGACGCGTACTCTTCTGGAGTTGCTCAACGCGGACGCGAAGGCGCCCGGCAGCCATCACGATTTCGGCATGGACATTCTGCCCAAGCTCGCGGGCAACGCGCCTATCTATGCCTACAACTTCGAGGACAACCGGATTCCTGGCGAGGCCGAAGATGTCGCTCCTTATTGGCGCGATGTCGGGACGATCGAGGCATTCTACGAAGCCAACATGGACTTGAACCATGTGAAGCCCGCGCTCAATCTCTACAATCGCGAGTGGCCGGTGCGAAGCACCGGTTACCCCGATCCGCCGGCGAAGTTCGTCTTCGATGAAGCTAACCGGCGCGGCGAAGCGCTCGACAGCATCGTATCCGGAGGATGCATTCTTTCCGGGGGCGTTGTGCGGAAATCGGTTCTGGGGCGCGGAGTGCGCGTCCACACGGGAGCACTCGTTGAAGGTTGCGTCATCATGGACAACTGCGATATCGGGCGGCACGCCAAGGTGAAGCGCGCCATTCTGGATAAGAACGTACGGATTCCGGCGGACACCAAAGTTGGCTACGATCTCGAGGCCGACCGCGCGCGCGGATGGCATGTGACCGAGTCGGGGATCGTGGTCATCGGCCGGCAACACAGTTCGGTGCCAATGGCGACGATGTTCGCTTGAGTCCTTGTGCGGCGCGCACTCTATTGGCCCTTGTTATTGACCCATATTACTGACTCAGGATTCGGCGGACTTGTTCGATGTGGTTGATGTCGTGAGCAGCCATGTGGCGGCAGAGTTCCTGGACCGTTATTTTGCCGCGTTCCCGGTGGACGCCGTGACGTTGCCATTGTTCGGGTGTGAGGCGCGCGAACATGCGCAGGTTGGCTTCGCGCAATAGGCGGAACATCGCTAGGGCGTCGGCTGGCTGCCATGAGGCGTAGTCTCCATGGTTCGCCCAGAGGTCTTGATCGAAGCCCTGCAGTTGAAGGCCATCGTGCTCCAGCATTTGGCGGTAGCGCCACGTGCTGCTCAGTTCGTCCTCGGCGAGGTGCGCAAGAATCTCGGTGACCGACCATTTGCCTGGGGCTGGACACTGTTTGAGCTTGGACTCTGGAACGTTCTCGATTAGCACGGCTAGCGTTTGCGGGGCCTCACGCTGCATGGCCAACGGATCTTTCCCGGCGACATAGGTGGCAAAACGGGCTTTGTACTGCTCGGAAGTTTCGGTCATTGTTCGGTCATTCTCCAATCTCCCCATCTCGTGGATTCCCACCCTAGCCGCAAAGAACGCGGTTAGGATGGGCCACTCCGGCCGCAAGGATAGGCCGCGGAGTGAGGCTCAAGTCCGTTGAAGTTGCGACCCACGCCCGTAACGCTGGGTGGCGTAGCCGACGATGAGTCCGACCATACCGCCGGGCAGCATGATCTGGAGATAATATCCGTGCTGCATCTGCGCGATGATGAAGGCCAGCAGCAGGCCCACGGCGAGACCGAAGACAATGCCCAACGCCAGCGAATGGACGGGCGAACCATCCGATGAGGACGCCGGCGATGATGCCCTTGACGGTTGATCCGACAACGATGCCGGCAAGCTGCGCGCGCACCGCCGGAGTGAACCACGCGGTCATGCCGTCGAATGCGCCAAGAATTGCTCCCAACAAGCACGCCGATCAGAATCTTGTTCATGTTGAACCTCCCTTTCTACTGTAGGTATTACCCGTTTGGTCCGGTTCCTTTAACGGCGCGCGAACAAAATAAAAAGAACACGCATGAGGAGATAGGCCGCTACCAGAACTACGGCGGTGCGATGCCGGGCGTAGAGGCGGGCGGCGTGCTCGAGCAGGTTCTCATGGTAGGCGCTGACCGGCGATCCATTCAGATAGCTGGCGACGTCGGCGGCTAACGCTCCTGCGGATTGGTAGCGGGCGACAGGATCGACGGCCATGGCTTTCTGGCAGATTGCGCGCAAAGGAGAAGGGATGCGAGCGGAAGCTGCGGATGAGTCTCCTGGAGCCGGTTCGTTCAGCATGAACTGCAAGATCGCTCCCAGCGAGAAGATGTCGGTGCGGTAGTCCAAGCTGGCGGCGCCGGATGCCTGTTCCGGCGAGATGTAGCCTGGGGTTCCGAGGAGGCTGCCTTGTGCAGTGGCGTGCGACGGGTTGGGCGTGGGTGTTGGCGCGCTCGTAATTTTGTTTGGCGCAGACTGCAGACCTTCTAATCCTGCTTTCGTGAGGGCCAGTTTCGCGAGGCCCCAGTCCATCACAAGCACTTCGCCGAAGGCGCCGATCATGATGTTTTCCGGCTTCAGGTCGCGATGAACGAAGCCGCGGGCGTGGGCAAAATCCAGAGGCTCGGCGATGCGCTCCAGCAGGCGCAGGCGATCGGAGAGACGCAGGCCAGTCGTGTGTTCTGCCAGAGTTTGCCCTTCGACGTACTTCATGCAGTAGAACGCGCGTCCGTCAGCTAGTGTGCCGGCGTCGTGGACCGGGACGATGCCGGGATGCTCCAGGGTGGCGAGGATACGAGCTTCCTGTAGAAGGCGCGCGGGCAGATCGTCAGCGGGCGCGACTAGATCGAGCACTTTGAGCGCTACGCGGCGCTGCAGCACAGTATCCTCGGCAAGCCACACGCTGCCCATGCCGCCACGGGCGAGGTAGCGGACGATCGCATAGCGAGTTCCGTGAAGATCCGGCGTCTGCATGTCGGCACGCAGTCGAGCCACTACGCTGTCGGAGAGCGGGGTCATGGGGGGTCCACTCCGAGCAGGGATTGAGCTTCGCGGCGGAATTCTTCATCGGTGGCGGTCATCTCGCGGAGTTGGTCGAGAACGCAACGCCGGAATTCGCGGCGGGCGAAGGCCAGGTAGTTGGTGACACCAGTGGTCGCGAGCCCAAAGTCGGTGGCGAGTTGTGCGTACGAGGGCCCGGCCTCGTCGTCGAGAAGGTCGTAGCGCTCGAAGAGTTCGAAGTGGATCATCTTGCCCCCGGACTCGCAACTCGCCCGCAGCCTCTGCAACCCAAGAGCAAAGAGACTGCGGGCCCATTCTTTGTCGAAGCGGTCCTCCGGGGACTCCGAAACGGCGACGGCAGCGAGTTCGTTTTCAGCTTCTTCGAAGTCGAGAGCGAGGTGGGTGTATTCAGCTCCACGTTTGAGGCGAGTGGAATCCCGCATTTGCTTCATGAAGAGCCGGTCCGCGCAGGTGCGTAGAAAAGTGCGCAGGCGTCCCTTGGCGCTGTCGTAGGAATCGAGGAATTCCTTTTCGAGCAGGCGGGTGAAGAACTCCTGCGTGAAGTCGGCGGCGTCTTCGGGAGTAACGTCCCATTTCATGCGGACGTATTTGTAGACCGGTCGCCAGTAGGCGGCGGTGATAGCTTCGATGGCGCGCGAGCGCGTGACTGGATCGCCGCTCTGCGCGGCTAGGACGATCGAGTGGCGCGTCAGGGGGAAGGTTCCGGCTTGTGAGTTCAGGGACAATTGAGGATTCCGAGCGCGGTTGGAAGCTTAGTGCGAAGAGAAGTGTAGTGCGCAGAGAGTAGACGCTACAAGCCACTGGTCAGCCGTCATCTTCGGTAGTCTTGTTCGGCTGTTCGATGGTTGGGACTGCGCGGAATGTTTTGTGTTCCGCAATACACATATTTCTGGAGAGACTCCGAGGTACACAAGCGCAGCCGCTACAATGCCCGTTCGGAGGATTCATGGCGAAATCGCGCAGACAATTCATGGCAATGACATCTTTTGGAGTGTTGGGAGCGGCGGCGGGGCTGCGCGGCCAAGGGCAGAATCCTGCGCAAAATCCGGCAGATGTGCCACCCGGAGCACCTCCGGCGTTTGGAGCGGGTCCAGCTGTGGGTCCGGAAGTTTCGGCGACTACTTTCGCCGAGGCGGAGAAGTTGGTGCAGTTTGAGATGAATAACACTGAACGCGAAGTGGCGGCGGGCAGTTGGCGCAAGACGATGGCAGCGGTCTACGAGCGGCGTACCGGGCCGCGGAAGGTAGCGATTGAGACGACGGTCGCGCCTGCGACGCGGTGGGATCCGGTGTTGCCGGGGATGAAGGTGGGTCCAGAGCGCGAGCGCTTTGTGCGCAGCAAGGCCGATCCGGGCGCGCTGCCGGCGCGCGACGAAGATATTGCGTTCGCGACGGTCACCCGGCTCTCGCGCTGGATTGAGACGCGCAAGCTTACCTCGGAGCGGCTCACGAATATTTATCTGAAGCGGTTGGAGCAATTCGATCCCAAGCTCCATTGCGTCATCACGCTTACGCGCGATCTGGCCCTGAAACAAGCGAAGCAGGGTGACGCTGAAATCGCGGCGGGGAAGTATCGCGGGCCATTGCACGGCATTCCATGGGGCGGAAAGGATCTGCTCGACACGGCGGGAATTCCGACAACGTATGGCGCCGAGCCATTCCGCAATCGCGTGCCCGCCGAAGATGCTGTCGTGGTGAAACGACTGCGTGAGGCAGGAGCGGTGCTGGTTGCGAAACTGAGTTTGGGAGCGCTCGCGCTGAACGACATTTGGTTTGGCGGGCAGACGATGAATCCGTGGCTGCTGGAAGAAGCTTCATCGGGATCGAGCGCCGGGCCAGGCGCGGCGACGGCTGCTGGCCTGGTTGGCTTCGCCCTTGGCAGCGAGACTGGCGGGAGCATTATCAGCCCGGCAATGCGATGCGGGATTACGGGGCTGCGTCCTACTTATGGTCGCGTGGCGCGCACCGGGGCGATGACTCTCTGCTGGTCGCTCGACAAACTTGGTCCGATGACGCGCAGCGTCGAGGATGCCATGCTCGTGCTGCAGGCCATCACTGGCTCTGACGTCGGCGATGTGGCCAGTGTGTCCAGCCGGCTCGACTTCGACGCTAATGCGAGCGTGAAGGGTCTGCGCGTCGGTTATTTCCCGAAGTGGATGAATGAGAATCCGGCGACGGCCGTCGACCGCGCCGCCGTCGACATGCTGCCGAAACTCGGAATGGTTCCGGTGGAGGTGTCCATTCCCGACTGGCCGTACGACTCGTTGAACCTGATTCTGTTCGCGGAGGGGGCAGCGGCATTCGAGGAGCTGACTTTGAGTGGGGGACTGCGGGAGTTGAAGGCGCAGGTGCCCGATGCTTGGCCGAACATTTTCCGGCAGGCACGGTTCTTGTCGGCCGTTGATTTCGTGCAGGCCGACCGCCTGCGTCGAAAGGTCGCTGAGGAAATGGCGCGCGTCTTTTCGCAAGTGGACCTGCTGCTCGTACCGTCGGTGCGCGACGAAATGCTGACCATTACGAATTTCACCGGGCATCCTGCGCTGGTGCTGCGGGCTGGATTTGTTGAAGTGGCGAAAGCGCGCAGCGACTGGGCTTCAGACCCGGAGCATCCTCTGCCGACGTTTAATCCGCCGCGCCGCGTGCCGCACGGCGTCACTCTGATTGGTCGACTGTTCGAAGAAGGTCCCATGGTGAACGCGGCGCTAGCTCTGGAGCGGGCATTCGGCGTGGTGGATGAACGGCCAGCGGGGTTCTGACCACAGAGGGCACGGTGGAGTCGGAGTGAGAGCCAGGCTCGAACATCCGTCCGAGCCGGTCGGAGTTTCTGAACAGGATGGAACCCGCAGAGTCAAAGCCGAAGAGCCTGACGGCGCGAGCCATCCAACGCATGGGGCTGATTCAGTTTGTTCTTGCGGCGTCGTTGTTCTCCTCGGCCCATTCCTTGCATTTCTGGCAAGGCTGGTTGTAGCGGGATGGGCGTGGTCTACAAGGCCCAGGACTCTCGGTTGAATCGCTTCGGTGCGTGAAACGGGACGCAACATCTTTCGTCGACGCCCGCAACATTGAAATCGTGTTTGGACTGGGATCAACTCCTCATCGTAGTGCCTGGTGAAGACAGAAACTCAGATGAGAAGCCGTTCTGCAGAAAAGGCGATATCACAGGCAAGTGGGGCTAGGACAGAATCCTCATCCGGACTATTATTACGTTCGGCAATTCGACCGACGTAGTTTTGCATGCTCATTGGTCAACCATGATTGTGGACAACCCAGGTGCGCTGCTCGCCGCCCGCGAAAAAGAGCTATCAGCCGTCTACGAGAATGTTCCGGGGATCGTGTTTTACATAGCCGTCGAACCGGATGTTGAGTTCCGATTTTTGTCGGTCAGTCGGGACTTCCTCACCGCTACCGGATTGAGTCGAGAGCAGGTTGTCGGCTGCGCCGTTCGCGACGTAATTCCCCCGCCATCGCGCGACCTGGTGTTGAACCATTATCGGGAGGCGATTCGATCCGGCCAACTAGTGCGCTGGGAAGAAACGTCATTGTACCCCGCGGGCCAGCGGTATGCTGAGGTAGCGGTAACGCCGGTGAACGACGCGAGTGGTCGTGCGACGCACCTCATTGGCATCGTCCACGACATGACCGAGCGGAAGCGGCTGGAGCAAAGACGCGCCGAAGATCTGCTGGAAGCCGCTCCGGACGCGATGGTAGTAGTGAATCAGACGGGCAGGATAGTACTCGTCAACGGCCAAACCGAGAAGCTATTCGGATATTCCCGCGAAGAGTTGGTCGGGCGCCATGTCGAAGCCCTAATCCCAGAGCGATTCCGCGAACGACATCAGGCACATCGAATCACTTTTTTCTCCGAGCCGAGAGTTCGCCCTATGGGAGCTGGCCTTCAACTGTTCGGCTTGCGTAAAGATGGAATGGAGTTCCCCGTCGAGATAAGTCTGAGTCCAATGGAGACGCCCGACGGTGTCCTTGTTACGAGCGCGATCCGTGACATCACTGTGCGAAAGGAAATAGAAGACGCGCTACGCGCCAGCGAGGAGCGGCTGCGATTGGCACAGCAAGCTGCTCGCATAGGAACATTCGAGCGCGACGTGCGGACAGGTATTGTTACTTGCTCAGCAGAATTGGATCTCATCTACGGGTTGTCGCCGGGTACCTTCGATGGAACAACAACTGCATTTTTCGTAAATCTGGTTCACCCGGATGATCGGGCACGAGTTATCGAGCTGTTTGAAGGGGCATTGAAAACGGGACAATCCACGTGGGGAGAATGGCGGGTGGTCTGGCCCGATGGAAGCATTCGTTGGATAGCTGGACACTGGCAAGTATTCATGAACGAGTCTGGGGAACCTTCGCGCATGATCGGCGTTAATGGGGATATCACCGAACGCAAACTGGCGGAGGAGGCACTGCGCGAGAGCGAACAGCGGCTAAGGCTGGCAACTCAGGTCGGACGGATGTATGCCTATGACTGGGATGTCAAGTCAGACTTGGTGGTGCGATCATCGGAACATGTCAAAATCCTCGGTCTCACAGCGCCCCTACGCCGCTGCCAAAATCAGTTCGTGGACAAAATCCATCCGGACGACCGCCCAAGATTTCTTGCCGCCATTGCTGGACTGACTCCGCAAAACCCGACTTCTGAGGTTACCTATCGGGCGCAGGCTTCCGACGGCACTTTGGTTTGGCTAAAGAGCAACGGGCGTGGTTTCTTCGACGCCGAAGGCAAAATGCTGCGGGTGATCGGTATGGTAGCGGACGTAACCGACACCAAAGAGGCAGAAGAGGCGCTACGTATCAGCGAGGAACGGCTGCGCTTGGCACAATGGGCTGCTCACGTTGGAACGTTTGATTTGAACCTTCGAACTGGGGTGGATATTTGGCCGCCGGAAACGGAAGCATTGTACGGCTTGCCGCCTGGTGGCTTTGACGGGACACTGGGGGCTTTTGAAGAGATGATTCATCCCAATGATCGGGAAAGAGTTAAGGAGTTAACTCGGGAGATGGTGAGAACCGGACAACCCGCAGAGGGAGAGTGGCGGGTGGTCTGGCCTGATGGAAGTATTCATTGGATAGCTGGACGGGGGCAAGTATTTATGAACGAGTCTGGGGAGCCTTCGCGAATGCTCGGCGTCAATATGGATATCAGCGAACGAAAGCGTGCAGAAGAGGCAGTTTCGGAAATGACGCGGAAATTGATCGAAGCGCAGGAGCAAGAACGCGCCAGGATCGGGAGAGAGCTTCACGACGACATCAACCAGCGACTTGCGATGTTGGGAGTTGAACTCGAACAACTGCAAGAAAATCCTTCCGAGGCTCCAAGTCGTCTGCCAGACCTCAGACAACTGGTGGCTGAGGTTTCGAATGATGTACAAGCCCTGTCGCACGAACTGCATTCGTCCAAACTAGATTATCTAAGCGTCATTGCAGGCATGAGAAGCTGGTGTAGGGAGATTGGCGCGAGGCACAAGATCGAGATTGACTTTAACAGTGACGTGTCCAGTGTTCTACCACTCGATCTGGGACGGTCTCTTTTTCGAGTTTTGCAGGAGGCCCTGCACAATGCCATCAAGCACAGCGGGGTGAGACGGTTTGAAGTGCAAGTGCGGGAACGCTACTCTGAAGTTCATTTAGTGATTAGTGATTCGGGCAGGGGCTTCAGCCTCAACGAAGCGTTGCAGGGCCCAGGTCTCGGTCTGACCAGCATGCGCGAACGCGTACGATTAATGAATGGCACGATTGCGATCGATTCGAAGCCGATGGGCGGAGCGAAAATTCAAGTTCGTGTACCGCTCCAGTCAGAGCGCGGGTCCGAGCTCGCAGGGTAAAAAATGGACCGGTCCGAATCGGGATCACACCGATTTCTGATGCAAGCTGCACCACGACGTATCGGGGCGCTGCTCCCGGGAAGAACTACTTCTCACCTGGAAAATAAATTCCAATCGAATAACGTAGATAGGCCAGTGTTTCAGCGGGCAGCGGCGGCAGATGCTTGCCGGT
Source organism: Candidatus Sulfotelmatobacter sp. (assembly GCA_035695545.1). Taxonomy (GTDB): domain Bacteria; phylum Acidobacteriota; class Terriglobia; order Terriglobales; family Acidobacteriaceae; genus Sulfotelmatobacter. The sequence goes on from DASRRV010000247.1 coordinate 13,573, forward strand.
CGGTCTCCAGTTTGGACTGCATTGCAGCAAACTTCTCGAGATATTGCTTTAATAAGGTGCTAGCTTCGCCCTCGGTCGCCGCCGACCCTGACACCAGCAGCACGGGGCTAGGGGACCGCCGCGTGATTGTGTAATGAAAGCGGACGCGCTCATGACGGTTCGTGACTCTGACTGCCTCGATTACGGCGATGTATGTATCTCTTTCAATGCGCATGGTCTGCACCTCCATGCAATTTCTGAGGGCCAAAATCCAGGCGCGCCCTCGTGGAACCCTAGTCGACTCTATTTGGAACCATCGAAATTGGGCTGGCAGTGTTATTCATGTCGGCCTCTTCCTTGTTCTCGTCGTCAAGCATCGACAATACGAGCCGGAGCGCCGCGGTCTCTTTGCGAAGCCGCAGGACCTCCATTTGCTTCTCATGCAGCACTTGATAGGGATCTCTCATGAGCACCTCTGCCGTGAATCCGCGCATCCCGAGTCACGCTCTCGGGCGGCAGCGAGACATGCGTTGACTGGGAGCCCGAACCGGCAAGTTCCATTCCTTGAGCCCAGCAGTCGAGTAACTCCTGTACTCGGCGAAGCAACGCGCTTTTCTGCTCCGGATCACGCTCTGCCATGGCACTTCTATATAAGTGGCCGAAGTCCGATTGGATGTCGATCATGACGCACCGTCCTTGTGTGTAAAGCGAAATGCATTGCGAAGCGAAGGGCGAGGCCGCTGACTAGGGCAAACCGGGTAGGAAGGAACCAGCCCGACGAGGGCGAGTACAGACACAACGGGGAATTTTACTAATACTGACAAAGCTGGAATCCTACGAAAACTGATTGATGTGAGGATACGCCTGATCGATGCTGCGTGGGAAGCTGCTGATTTTTTTTACGATTTCAGAACAGCATGATCGAGACTCTTTTGCAGACGGTTCCGATCGGGATCCCATTAACACGGAAGGTCCGCCGAGATGATTGCGGTTTGCTCATCGCTCCCGCGCAATGGGACAATGTGAACCTATGCGAAAATCGCTTACGATCGGAACACAATTGATGACGGGGATGATGTTGCTGGGCCTTGCGGCGGCGCAACAGACTCCGGCAACTCCAACCACTCAACCCCCATCGGGCCAAGCGGCTCCTAAGCAAGCTCCAGCCAAAACGCAAACCGGCACTGCGGTCAAGAAGGCACCCGCAACGGCCGCTCCGGTGACGCTCAAGACCCAGAAGGATAAGGAAAGCTACGCCATGGGAATGAACCTGGGCATGGGGTTGCACCGGCAGGGTATGATGCTGGATCCTGCGCTGGTGGCGCGTGGACTGAAAGACTCTCAGTCCGGAGCCAAAACCGCGATGACCGAAGACGAAGCCCGTACCGCCATGAGCCAGTTACAGACCGAAGTCCGGCAGAAGTTGGACGCCAAGGCCAAGGAGGAAGGCGCGATGAATCGCAAGGAAGGGGACGCGTTTCTGGCGGCCAACAAAGGTAAAGACGGCGTGGTGGCGCTACCCAGCGGCCTACAGTACAAGATACTGAAGGCTGGCTCGGGGCCAAAGCCAGCCGCAACAGACACGGTCACCTGCAACTATCGCGGGACTTTTATTAGCGGGAGAGAATTTGACAGCTCCAAGCCCGGCCAGCCAATTTCATTTCCGTTGAATGGCGTCATTAAGGGTTGGACCGAAGCCCTCCAGCTTATGCCGGTCGGATCCAAGTGGCAGCTGTTTATCCCGGGGGATCTGGCATACGGCGACGGTGGCCGACCAGGCATTCCGCCGGCGTCAACACTGATCTTTGAAGTCGAGTTGGTCTCGATTGGCGAGCAGAAGAAATAGGAACAGTGAATCTGCGGGGGCCCTCCGGATCACGGACGGCCTTTTTCATTTACATAGGATGGTCACGTCTAATGTCTCGCGCCCGCGCTGCCGATAGGGATGGCAGGGGGATGCGAAATCGTGAAGATTCTCGTAGTGGAGGACAGCAAGCCGATCGGCGTGAAAACGAGCGCGCGCTTCTCAAAACAGGGTATGAAGTGATTTGCGCCGTCGACGGTGAATCGGCTCTGCGCTTTGCGCAGGAGATGAAGCCTGACCTTATTCTGCTGCATATGATCCTGCCCAAGATGAGCGGGCCAGACGTGTTGGAGCATCTGAAGATGGACGCCAGGACAGCCGACATCCCGGTGGTGGTGGTCAGCAGCCTATCCGAGAGAAACCGGGAGAAGTTGATGGATGCGGGTGCCGAGGAGTATCTGGAGAAGAACGACATCATGCCGCCGAAGGGAGTGAATCTACTTCCCGAAAGGTTGGAGAACATCATTTGCCGAATCAACCGCAAGCGCGGGATTCCGTTTTCCAGCGTGCCCGTTCACGACTGATCGATTTCCAGCATCTCGGGTGGTTCCCGTACTCGAGTTGATCCATTCCACCGTGCAGTAGAACGAGATTCTCAAAGCAGGCTTGTGCGCTAGCAAACTTGCCTTACCAATCCTCGAATCGGTTCTCTCGAATCAACCTGTCGGGTCATTACGCTCCTCCGGAGGTTTCAACCGACGGAATGAGCGGTAAAGGAACACGTCGTAGAGGACTTTGGCGCCTCCTCCGACGAGTAAGGGCGCTGAAAAACTCAGTGCCTGCATGAGGAAGCCTGCCACACCCGAGCCCACGGCCCAGAAAACGTTGCGCGCCAGATTCGTAACTCCGGCAGCGAACGTGCGTTCTGTGGGTGCGACCAGTGCTGCTACATAGGACTGTCGGGTCGGCACATCCATTTCCACCAGAGCTTCCCGGCAGAGGAAGAGCAAAAGAGCCCACCGCAGCGAGGGAGCAAAGGGCACAGCCATCAGGAACAGGCTGGAAGGAAGATGTGTGAGAACCATCGTGTTGACGAGCCCGATGCGCTTCGCGAGCCATGCCGCACCGACGTGCGAACAGGCATTCAGGACATGTACAGCAAAGAAGAGTAGCCCGAGATCGCGTTCGGCGATGCCGAAGCGACGGAAGAACCAGTAGGCAACCAGAGCATCGGTGAGGAATCCGCCGCCGAAAGCATCGAGCGAGAATAGCGCAGTAAGCCGCACGATGAGGCTCTTCGCAGCGGGCGCCAGTGTGAATCCGGTTCTTCCAACTGGCGATGGACCGAAGATCTCGATGGCAGGCGAGAGGAACCAGTATAGAGCGGCCCCCGTCATGCACAGCCCGGAGTATCCGAAGAACAGCAAGTTGTAAGAATGGAGCAGAGACAAATTGAAGCGATTGTGCAGGGCTGCAGGCAACGAACTGGCTAGGGCTCCGAGTGATCCTCCGCCATCGAGCAGGGCGTTGTATAAGGCGAGGTTCCAGGTCCGCCGCGCATCGGTCGCCAGCCCGGGAACAATGGCTTGGTCCAGGGCAAATGCAGGGGAACGGTCTGTTCCGGTGCCGTTCAACATCCCGAAGAAGGCGGCCATGACCAGTACTGCGATGCCGGGGAATAGAGCCAGCGCCACTCCGGCGGTGGCGCTCAGCAGAGACAGGATGATGAGACAGCGGCGGCGGCCCAGGCGGTCGGCGGCTATGCTGATGAGAAGAGTCGCCACGGCCGAGCCAGTCAACCCCGCAGCGACAACCAACCCAATATCGAAGGACGAATGTCCAGTGCGAAACAGGAAGATTCCGAGAACAACTCCCAGGAATCCCACACCAAGAGAGCGTAGGAATCCAGTGGAATTGATGAGGACGCGGTCGCGGCTGAACGACGGAGTCACCGGCTCAGATGCTGCGCGTACACGTAGAGCGCGTCGTACATTGGAAACTGGCGGGCCAACCGCTCTTCGTCCGAAAGGCCCATGGCGGCGAAACCATGAGCGATCGCGCGCAAGCCGAGACCCTCGGCTGCGATGTCCTCCTGCCCAGCGACATCGGCAGCGCGAACGATCAGCCCCAGTTTGTGCAGCGCGGGATCGGAGAGATGGAAGTCTTCGAGGATCGCTTCGAAGCTACACCGTGGCCCGCGGTGGTTGAGCTTCACGGAAGAAATCTTTGGGGCATCGAAGGGAGTTGCATCCTGCGCGCTGGCTTGCTCCTCCAGTTCTCTTTCTTCGACGAACCGAAATTCCGCCTGGGGATCGACGAACCGCTTGATCAACCAAGGGCAGGCAACCCGCTCTACCTTTATGTTCTTGCGCGTAATCCATCTCATGACCACCTCGCTGCGGTTACTGATTTCAGTTATCAAGGGGAAATGCTTCGCTAAGATTCCAGCATGAAACTGAATTTCATCTGAAGGCCGCAGGCAATTTGTCAGCAATCACAACCCGTGTTGCAGGTGTTCTTCCGCGGAGAGGTTGGCGCCAGCCAGAAGCAGCAGGCCCGATAGGAATGCCCAGAACATCATGCTGACGGATAGTGCGAAGGGGCCATACACTTCCTGAAAATTCAACCATGGAAGGGCGAGGATGTAAGCGTATTTCAGAGCCTCGGAGAGCAAGCCCATGATGATGGCCGCGGGCAGCACCGCGCGTGCCGGAACCTTGCCGTTGGGCAGCAGCCAGTAGATGAGAAAAAAGATGGCGATGCTGGCCACAATCGCGAAAATCTTCATCAAGAGGAATCCAACCAGGCGGACAAAACTGGCGCCGTATCCGCGCAAAACGAACTCCATGAATTGGACTGGGCCCGCCGTGAGGGCGATCGATAGCAAAGCGAGAATGCCGCAGGCAAGGGCCAGGCTGAGCGAGATCACCTGATTGCCCAGGTACGAGCGATTATTCTCAAAACGCCAAATGCGGTTGAGGGCAACTTCGAGGGGCAGGAAAACTCCCGACGATGTTACGAGCAGGATGATCAGCGACACGAATTGCACGCGTTGTCGCGCGTCGACCATGGCGTTGAGGTTGCGTATGACGAAGTCCTGACCGGCGGGCAGGTAGTCACGCAGGAGTTGGACCACTACTTCGTACATCACCCGCGAATGAAAGACGCGGCGGATGAGAGTCATCAGCAGAACGACGAAAGGAAAGAACGACAGAATTGCATTCGCCGCAACCGAGAAGGCGAAAGTGTGCACGTCGGTGCGCATCAGGTACTTGATGGTGGAAAGGACCAAGCCCGAAGAGCGGCGTGGAGAACGACCTGACGAACGGCCCGAACTGCGGGGCGCTTCGGGCCGCTGCGCGAGGGTTTTGCCGCTGGAAACAGACGAAATTGGAGGGTTCGCCACGGCGTAGGTTCATCCTACCAGAGGGCCCTAATTGGGCCGGGGGGCTGGGCAAACCATAGTTCCAGAGGTGGTTACCGAGCTATTTTTTAATCGTTGTTAAAGTTATCGAAAATGACCGTTGGTCATATTACGAATTCTTTCTAATTCTCCTTGCGAATCGTTTTAATAGTGCTTATTATCTGTTGCTCAATACCGGGGAGTGGTCCGGTGGTGAGACCAGCAAGTAACAGGTTGACGTTTGTTGGGTGTGGTGGAAACGCGCCAAATTGTCGGGCTCCGAAAGTTCACGCTACGGAATGCGAACCGTGGTGGGGGACTGAGGAGTCTTTTCCTTTTTGGAAGTACTTCATCCGCACATCTTAGACGCAACCACAAGTTCTACCGGCTTCTCTGAGGGGGGTTTCGGTCGATCGAAGCGCGATCCGGGAATTCGGAGAACAATTCTGAGCGATTGGTGAAAGGAGTTTTTTCCGTGAGAGAGAAAGGGACAGTCAAGTGGTTCAACGGGGCGAAGGGCTATGGATTTATCCAGCTCTCCACGGGGGAAGACGTGTTCGTGCACTTCTCCGCGATTCAGGAGAACGGCTACCGCACGCTCAATGAAGGTGAGACCGTGGAGTTTGACCTGCTGAAGGGCCCCAAAGGCTTTCAGGCGGCCAACGTCGTCCGCGCATAAACTGCGAACTCTTGAAAACCCTCCCGGTCCCAGCGGGAGGGTTTTTTATTGGACAGAGTCCGATGCTTGATGGAACTCGAGTCCGAGTGCTGGTCCAGCGATGCATGTGAAACTTTCCTACCAAATTAACTTCAATCCAAATTGAATTTGCCGGGATGTGGTCGACGTGCTGCTGATCGCACCGGCGGTTCCGGAGACTCCCGAGGGTGTGAACGTGATGAGATTCGGAGTATTGAAATTGGCTCGGTTGAGCAGGTTGAAAATCTCAGCCCGGAATTGCACCGCCACACCCTCGTGAATGGAGGTTTCTTTGATGGTGGAAAAATCCCAGGTCGCCAAACCAGGACCAATCAGAGTGTCTCTGCCGAGATTGCCATAGAAGCCACTGTTCGGCGGTGGCGCGAGGAACGCGTTCGGGTCAAACCACTGGCCGGGTTTGCCGAGGATGACGGGTCCGGTGAAAGCTGGATTCGCAAACGGGCGGACCGGATTGCGCGTGTCTCCATTATTGGATGGGTTGTAACTGAGTTGGGGAGTGAACGGAAAGCCGCCCTGCAGCGTGAGTATGCTGTTCACCGACCAACCGCTGACCAATCTGTCGCGCCAGCCCTCGAGGGAGTTGGCCAATGCTTGTCCCTTGCCGAAGGGAAGCATGTAAACGGCATTGATCACCGCCACATGCCTTACGTCGTAGGTCGCGAGACCGTAGTCGGCGCGCAGGTCGAAGGGATTGGACACGAGCCCAGGCGCGTTCCCCGCGGTAGTGGCGTTGAGCGAATCGCCGTCATCCAGCGCCTTCGACCAGGTGTAGACACCGCGCAATGAAAGGCCATGGCTGAAGCGACGATTCACATCCAGTTGCAGAGCGTTGTAGTTGCTGTCTCCGCGCGAGAACCAGGTCCATGTATTGGCGATGGCTGGATTCGCCTTGGGCGTATTTGCGGGAATGTAAAAGGCTCCGGCCGGTACCGGGGCATTGGCCAGTGCACCCGGGAAAGTGCTGGGATAAGTCGCCGGGCAGGGGGATGACGGGCAGATGGTTGGAAACGGCTGGTTGGCATCGATGCCGATGATTTCGTGGTAGCCATGCGATCCCACATAGCCGATCGTGAGCGATGTGTTGGGAGAGAGTTCCTGTTGCACGCGAAGCGACCACGAGATCAGAGTGGGAGATTGTAAGTCTGGCTGGGTTCCTCCGGGTACCAATTTCGCTGCACTCGGAACCGGAGCGGAGGGATCGATGGGAAGCGACGAAACCGCGAGCGCCGAGATGCTGTAGGTGGGATTGAACGGCGCATTTTGGTCCGTGCGGTAACCGAGGGAGTCCTGCAGTTCGTTGTACATTCCGAAACCGGCGCGAATCACGGTTTTGCTGGCCTGGGGACTCCAGGCCAAGCCGATGCGTGGTTGCGGCAGAAATTTCGAATGGTTAACCGTGAACAGAGAATTCCCTACACGCGGATCCGACGAGATCACTCCGTTGTCGAAGGTATAGTTGGCGGCACGGCCGTGCGCTTCATTCCAGCCGGTCGTGAACTCTCCGCGGAATCCCAGGGTCAAGTTCAAAGAAGGGCGCAAGCGGATCGTGTCCTCGGCGTACCAGGCGCCCAGAAGAGATCTCCAGTTCATTTGGGTCGGCGATGGATCATACAGAAAGCTAGAGGTGGTTCCTGCCAGGAATGTCGTGAGGCTGGTGAAGGTAGCCTGTCCATACTGGCTTAGTGCGATGGTCTCGTTCGACTGGAAGGGCTGGAACCACGCGCCTGCGGTGAACTGGTGCCTGCCCCGGTTGAGCATGACGCGGTCCTCCAGGGTGTAAAGGTTTCGCGCGATCGTCAGATTGCTGCCGTTGTTGCTTCCGGCCAATCCAATTTGAGCCTGCGGATTGGAGGCGGCGCTGCCGCCGACTACGACCGCCCCGACCTGATGTCCAAGGAGGAAACCAGGAACGCTGGCTGCCGGCGTTCCGGGAGTCGGTTCGCCGGTGAAGAAATATCCCGCGCGAGAGAAGCCCACGCGCGCTACGTTAACGGTAGATGCGGAGAACGCATGGGTCTCTTCGACGCTGAGAACTTGTTCGCGCAAATTGAGGACGTCCGAGCTGTAAGGATTCAACGTGGTGGCCGTCATATCGGCGCCGTCGTCGATGGTGTACACGCCCGCCAGAGAATCTCGCGAGGAGAACGTCTGGTCCAGTCGAACTGTGCCGAAGTCTTCGCGAATCGTTTGCAGTGGGCTGCTGAAGACCTGGGCAATTCCGCTAAAATCGGGAGCGCCCGCCGGGGCGATGGGCCAAAGATTCAGCAATGGCTGAACGCTGGGGACAGCAGCCGCGCGCGAGGCCGCGTCAGGAACGAAGGCGGCGGAAGTCTGATGAAGGTGTTGACGCAGGCCTTCGTAGTTACCGAATAGAAATGTTCTGTCTTTTCGAATGGGTCCGCCAAGGGCCGCGCCAAACTGGTTGCGTTGAAAAGGTGGCGCCGAGCCCTGGTCGAAGTAGTTGGGAGCATCAAGGGCGCTATTTCTTAGGAACTCGTACACGCTGCCGTGGAGTCGATTAGTTCCCGACTGGGTCGCGATGATTACCTGGCCGCCGGGCCGTTTGCCATATTCCGCGCCGTAGGAATCGCGCAGGACATTAAATTCGCGGACGGCATCCACGCCTAACAACTCCTGGCTGGCGCCGCCGGGTTGCATATTGTTCTCGGCGGCCCCCGTGAACTCGACTCCATTCAACAGGAACAAGTTCTGCTGTGGACGATTGCCGGAGACGGCGAAGTTGTTCCCGCTCGTGGAATTCGAAACTCCGGTGCCACCCGTTTTTTCCGATGTGAAGTTGAGGACACCTGGATTCAGAGTGACGAGCAGGTCATAGCTCCGCCCGTTTAGCGGCAGATCCTTCACTTGTCGTTCTCCGACGAGCCCTGAGATGTCCTGCGTCGTCAAATTCACGACGGGGACGTCGCCTGTGACCTTGACTTGTTCACTGACTTGGCCGATCCGGAGACTTAGGTCGACTCTTGCGTCTTGGCCGACAACCAGACGAATTCCCGTGCGAATTCCTTGTGCGAGGCCGTCTTTCTGCACGCGAAGTTCATACTGCCCGACGGGTAAAGCCCACAAGCGATACCCGCCCGTCTGGTCAGTTTGCGCCTGGCGTGAGAGTGCCGTATCCACATTTGTCGCGGTCACGGTGGCCGCTGAGATGGCCGCGCCGGATGGATCCGTCACGGTTCCCGACAGCGATGCCGATACCTGGGCCCATGCGCTGGACGCACCCACGCAAATCACTAGCAAGGCCCGCATTGACCGCCAGCCAATTCCTAACCGGGCACTTGCGTCCCCAAGATCAGTCAACCAAAGTGCGGTGGCCCGCAGGCAACGCCGACCCAATGAAAACTTATGCATTACAGTCCCCATCCAAGAGAAGCGCTTAGCAAAGAATTGAAAAAGTGTATATCAACATCATTTATTCTGTCGAATGATGTGCAGTTTTAAGTGATTGAGTGGTTTGATCGCATTTAGAATCCGCCCCCGACGTGGTTGGCGTGGATGGCCGGATTCAACTCGTTGACGAAGGAAGATTCTTCACGGTAGGATTTCGCTGCGAATGGCCGCCGGAGCGAAATCACGAGGTCCAAAAGACAAACGTGAGGATTTGCTGAGACTGCGCGAAGCCGCTCTGGAGCTTCGCGTGAGCGTTCCGACGATCAAACAGTGGATTTACAAGCGGAAAATTCACAGTGTCCAGACGGCGGGCGGACATCACCGCATTCCGCAGAGTGAGATTGATCGCCTGTTATTCCGAACCAGGGGCCGGACTGCGCCCGAACGAACTTTCCAGGTCCGGCGGGTAAGCGGACGGAATCAACTGGTGGGACGCGTGGACAGCGTCCGCATCAGCGGGCTCATGGCCGAGGTAGTGATTTCGATCGGCGATCAGCAAATCACTTCGATCATCACCGCGAGTTCCGCCCGCGAAATGAATCTCAAGCCCGGGCAAACCGCCGCCGCTCTCATCAAGGCGACCGAGGTCATGATTATTCGGGTGTAACCTCAAGTATTTTGGAGCCTCGCGCCTGCTCTAAGCCGCAACAAACCTAGGCAAATGACCAAATTCTGAGCAAGGAATCATCTATATGAGGCTTAGTGTGCAGGATCTTGCACATCGACCAACTGATTCTCGGAAAACCCGCAACTTTCAGCTCAGATCGGGTTGAAACCGTTGTAAGATCACCATCCGTTTTTGAAGCCAAAGAAGGAGAATCCGTTGAAGTTCACTGCCAAGGCCCTCGCCTTTTTCGTTGCCCTCGGGACAGCCGCCGTCGGGTACGCGCAGATTCCATTTCCCAACCCGATCAAGCACGTTATCGTTGTCATCCAGGAAAACCGGACACCGGACAATCTCTTTCAGGGGCTACTGACCTGGCCGGGCATTAATCCTTCGCACTACAACATTGCCACCAGCGGGCAGAACTCGAAGGGGCAAACGATTGTGCTGCAGCCCACGCCGCTTGCCATCGCATGGGATCTGGCGCACAGCCATTCAGCATTCACGACCATGTACGACGGCGGAAAAATGGACGGCGCCGATAAGGTTGCTTGCGGCGGCACGTGCCCGCCCAATCCGGCGTTCCATTATGTGGAGAACGCTGCCCATATCCTGGATCCGTACTTCACGCTCGCGGCAGACTACGGCTGGGCGAACTTCATGTTTCAGACCAACCAGGGACCCAGCTATCCCGCACATCAATTCCTTTTCGGAGGAACCTCGGCCCCGTCTTTTGTAGACGATTACCTCGGCCTGTTTATCGCCGAGAATCCGACGCAACCAAAGGGATCGAACTACACGGCGTTCAGCGACACGGGCTGTCTCGCTCCCGTGGGCGAATTTAATCAATTGATTCAGGCCAACGGTACGGAGACGAAACAAACGAACACAACCCCCGGCACGTTTTGCTACACACGGAACACGATGGCGACGCTGCTCGACCACGCTGGATTGACGTGGAAGTATTACGCGCAGAAACAGGGCAACCCGAACGGCACCAATCCGGGCGGGTCGATTTGGACGGCGCCGAATTCGATTCGAGCGATCTGTGATCCCGACTCAGGTTACACCGTGTGCACAGGCAGCGAATGGAATAACAATGTCGACCTCATTCCCGCGCATGTGCTCACTGACATCTCCGGTTGCAAATTGCCGAACGTGACCTGGGTGACCCCCATCGGAAAGAACTCGGATCATGCCGGAAGCGTCAACACCTTCGGAGGACCATCTTGGGTCGCATCGATCGTGAATGCCGTGGGCAAGGCGACAACCTGCGAGGGAGGAAGAGGGTATTGGTCCGACACAGCCATTCTGATCACTTGGGACGATTGGGGCGGCTGGTTCGATCACGAGGCTCCGCCACTTCTGAATTCGCCGATCGGGGACTATCAATACGGATTTCGTGTCCCCTTGCTGGTGGTTTCGGCGTATACGCCGAGGGCTTTCGTCAGCAACAAAACGCTCGACTTCGGAAGTGCTCTGCGGTTCATTGAAGGAGTCTTCAACATTCCAGAAGGAGCTTTGGGATTTGCCGATGCGCGCGCTAGCAACGATCTCGGAAACTTCTTTGATTTCCGGCACCGGCCGCGTGCATTCGCGACCGTACCGGCTGCGCTGGACGCCAATTTCTTCATCAACGACACCACGGCGTCAGAGCCTCCGGACAATGATTAGAGCGGACCGGGTTTGACGGGAATTTTCGTCAGGCCAGTTCTATCAACGCACTTCCAACGAGACCAGGTCGCCGTCCATTTTTCCACCGGGTTTGTAGTTGACGGTGACCTGGCGGTCTCGCCACTCGCAGGAAAAATCGTCGGCGCCGATCAGGAGCAGCGACTTGTAGTCGTTGGCTCGAAGCTTCAACACGCCTCTTTCCGACGTAACCGTCAGGACAGCGGCGGGAGATTGCGAGCAGTCCACATCGACCAGCCGGCCCTTGAGGAATCTGGGGGTACGCTTGTCCGCCGCCCCGGTGGTCTGCGACGTCTTGTCCACTTCGGCTCGCTTGGCTGCGTCTTCTTCCAGCACATCGAAGGGTGATTTCTGGGGCGCGAGTTTGGCTTGCGTCGCGGTGCCAGACGTAATGCCGTACTTGCGTTCGGTTCCCATCTGCGTCAAACGCTCGTTGGCGACCGCAGCCATTTGAGGATTGCTACTGACTTTCAACCTCTCGAGTAACGCGTCGGCGGCTTCCCACTTTTTGCTGGCGATGTAAATCTGCGCCAGGTGATAAACGTAGAGCTCATCACGCGGACTCAATGTCATGGCGGCGCGCTCGGCCTGCATGGCGGCGGGAGTACTTCCACCCTCATTGCGGGCTAGGGCAAGCAGATCGTAGGCGCCGGCGAGTTCGGGATACCACTCGAGCACGGCCTTGAGGTCGAGCATCATGTTGGGCAAGCCCTGAATGTCGGTGTGCTTGGCCTGCGCCATGCGGTACTTCAGCGCTGAAAGGTAGTAGCGAATCCACATGTCGCGCTGGTTGAGCGCGGCGGCGCTGCCGAGTTCGAGAATCGCGTCATCGAATTCTCCGTGCTCAATGTGGTCCCATGCGAGGATGCGATGCGCGAGCGCATTGCCGATCGCAGTTGTGGGGAGCTGCGCATCGTCGTCGTTGCCATTGGAGCGCTTCTCGGCGCGGTCGGCTTTGATCTCGGATTTCTTGTCAGCCAGAGTGGGCGCCGTCGCTAGTGTCTGCAACGCTTTCAGACCAATTTCGCGGCGCTCGGGAATGCGGATCTGCACTTCCGCGTAAAGTGCGCCGGCGTCGGCCTCGGGCAGCGGCTTGGTGGTCATCGCCGAATCGTCGGGGCCCACGGGAGCCGGGGAGCGGTAGGATTGCTCGGTGCTCGCGCTCTTCTCGTGGCTGGCATCCGTCGGGGTGAGGAGAGCGGTCTGAGAGTGGAAGTAGTCTTTCACAGACCGCTCCAGCTGGGCGGAGGTCAGGCCGTAGGCCTTCTGAATCGCATCTTCGACCGGAACATGCTGATTCAGGACCATGCCGAAGTAGGCGCCGGTTTCCGGCAGCTTCTTCTCGTGGAGCAGGTAGTGCATCACGATCCAGGACTCGGCGTCGTAAAGCGTGTGGTGCGTGCCCTCGGTGTTGGCCGACGCATCGTGCTTCATCATGAAAAGGTCGGGTAGAGAGAGCCACGACTGGGCACTCAAGATTTGGGTGAGCGACTGAGCGTTCGAGCCGCGCTGGTTCGCTGGATCTTGGGTAGTGGAGGGGCGCAACTCAGGATCTCCGCCGATTTCGACTTGCTTGGTATCGACGCGGATCGAACTGAAATATTCGGCCAAGCCATCGTCGAACCATCCCTGGGCCGGGGGGTAGTTGTAGTTCAGAAACATGTGCGCGAAGTCGCGTGAAACGGCGCGCCAGGATTCTTCTTCCGACAGGTTCAGAACGATGAAGTCCTGGTCCTCGCCGGAGAGAAAGAAGCCCGGGACATCGATGGGCTTGCCGTCGTGTAAGGGAGCAGCCTTGTAATAAGACTCGTCGTTCTTGAAGGCGAGGATGGTGAGCGGAACCGGTTGGTTGAGGCGGTCTTTTGTCAGCAGATTGGCGAAAACCGCGCGCATCTGCTCGAAGCGCAGAGCGATTTCTCGGCCTTTCTTGTCGCCCGCGTCAGTGATTACGGTGAAATGCGCGGAGTTGATTTCCAGCCAAGGGGGTTCAGTGGCAGCGAAGACGGGAACGGGCACGGAACACAAAAACGGTCCCAACAGTATCGCTGAGATAAGGCGCAGCGAGATGGGGTGAGTGCGTTGCACGTGGGCCGCGGGAAAGGGACGATCTGCCTTCAAGGAAATGCTACCACGACCAATCGGGGAACCTGTTTTTTCGTCGTTATTGACGCGTCTTTGCGCGTGTTTGACCCATATCGATACGGTACCAACGATGCTCAAATATGTCCAGGATCACAGCGGCGCAGCCGGGTGCGCCCTTATAATTTCCGACGATGTCTATTTTGTTGGGAAACCGCATTCTTATTCTCAGTGTCCTCTTGCTTGCTGGGTCAAGTTCCGGTGCGCTAACCGGAGCATCCTGGAACGGCGTGTTGAACGACAACGCCGGAAAGCCCGTCGCTGACGCCGTCATCAAGCTGCACTCGTCCGCGAGTGGCCACGACTACACGGCAACGACCTCGGCGGATGGCAAGTTTGCCTTTACAGAGTTAGCTGCCGGCGGCTATGACCTCTCTTTGAAAGCCGTCGACAAAGAGTGGAAAGCTTCGGTTCCGGTCGTGGTTGCAGGAGCGGCTCCTCTCTCGATGTGGCTGCAACTTCCCCCACTTGGATATGAGCTCCGCATCCTACCCTCCGGCGCGGAGGTTTCCGCGCAAGCCGGTGGCGGCGAACGTCTTTCCAGCACTGAGGTTTCGAGTCTACCTCTGAATGCGCGTGACTTCAGCAAACTACTGTTGCTGGCGGCAGGCACCATGACCGATTCCAACGGCGCGGCTAATTTCACACAGCAGTTTGCCGTGAATGGTCAGAGGGGAACCGCCACCGTTTTCTCCATCGATGGAGTGGACACAACGGATCCTGAGATGGGCGGCGCGACCTTTTCGAACTTCAATGTGGACGCGATTCAGGAAGTGCAGTCGAGTTCCGGAGTGTTGCCAGCCGAGATCGGTCACGGAGCGGCGAATTACACGAATGTGGTAACCAAGTCGGGGGTCAACCAGATCCACGGCAGCGTGTTTGAGTTCTTGCGCAACGCTTCGCTCGATGCGCGCAACTATTTCGACTACAAAGACCCTGAAGGCAAACGGCGTATTCCTCCGTTCCAACGCAACGAATTTGGATTTACCAACGGCGGCCCGGTTGTGCTGCCGGGAATTTATGACGGCCGCAACCGGACGTTCTATTTTGGCGAGTACCAGGGATTTCGCCAGGTGCTCGGTACTACGCAGGTTATTCCTGTGCCGACGGTGGACGAGCGCATGGGAATCGACACTACTACTTATCCCAAGACGGCCACTTCTCCGGGTGACACGTTATTTGTTCCCGTGTCCGCGGCCATACAGCCCGTGCTCGACCACTATCCGCTCCCGAACCAGCCGACCGGCCCGTTTGGAGATCGCACCTACGCGGCATCGTCCAAGGTCGTTACGGTAACGGATCAATTTTCGGTGCGCGTAGACCACCAGATATCTGACAAAGTTTCTCTGTTGACTCGCTTCAGCCTGAATCAGGTGACTGGGCCGCTGACCAATCCCGATCAGACAGTGATCGACCCGAGTTTCGGAATACACTTTTATGATCATCAACGCAATCTTGGGATCGCGTCCACGCGTACGATTTCTCCGCACATGACGTCGGTGACCTCGCTCGGCTACATTCGCAGCACGCCATTCTTTCCGGCATCGAATCACACGCAGCCGGGAATTGCTTTTGCCGACGGGCTGTTCCAGCCCTACAACCAGCCCAGCGGATCGATCTTCGGTTCGTACAGCAATCTCTACCAGTTCAAGCAAGACTTCAGTTGGGTGCATGGCTCGCACGGCTTCAAGTGGGGAACGGAGATACGGGTCAATCGCGATTCCACAATTTTCGGGACGAATCCGAACGGAATTTACGAATTCGGCGGAGGCCTGGCGTACTCGCCGGTTACCATTACCTCGGCGAGCGGGACGAACGACATTCAACCCGGCGGCACGCTCCCGGATTCTTTGACTCAATTGCTGACCGCCACGCCCTATTCCTACAACATCATGGGAGCGGCCAGCGTTACGCCGGTGGGCGACAAGTACAACGAGGCTGGCGTTCGACGCGAAGCCTACAATTTCTACTTTCAGGACGCATGGAAGGCGACCTCTCATCTGACCGTGAGCTACGGACTGCGCTACGAGGTGAACAGCCGCATCCATGAGGCGACGAAACGCACCTCCCTCCCTATTTTTCTTGGACCTGACGGCAAAACCGTGGGATACGGAGATCACACGGCGCACCAGGATGTGCTGATCAATCCACAGCCGCCCTACGATCAGGACTGGAATGGCTGGGGTCCGCGTCTGGGCCTCGATTACAGTCTGGGCAGTCACACCGTGCTGCACGCGGGCGGGGCAATTGTCACCTCAATCCCAAATCTATGGCAGGACAATTTCCTGACGGCTGCGATTCCTTTCGTGTTCGCTCCATCGATTTATGCGCAGCCCAATGAGCCGATTCGTTTTCAGAGTACCGTCGTTCCCTTGAACCTGCCGACAGCCTACAACATCCAGGGACAGCCGATCTTCGCGACGGGGCGCTCGCAAGACGTTCCGGCCAACACAGTATTCGACTACGCACGGTTTCAGACGGATCTGAACGCGCTGGCGCCGGGAAATGTGCAGTTACTCAACATCAGTGGCATCGCGAAGAACTTTGGGAATGGCGACATTGGCAGTTGGAGCGCTGGCGTCGATCATGATTTCGGCGACTTCAAGTTCAACGCCTCCTATGTCGCGACCACTGGAATTCATCTTGCCCGGGTGTACAACCCGAACGGCTACGGCGCAGCCTGTCAAGGTTTCGCACCGTTCACGCAATTCGATTCGCCCTGTCACGCCACAGGTGGGTTCGGGCCGGAGATCATCATGACCAGCGGCTCACACTCCGACTATCACGCCTTACAGACGAGCCTCACCAAGAATTCTCCCCGGTATGGCCTGGGCCTGCAAGCGAGCTATACCTATTCGAAGTCGTTGGATGACACCAGTGCGGTGCTCGGCGGTTTGCTGGGGACATCCGGCACCATTCTGCAGACGGCGCCGCAGGATCCGTGGGATCCGTCTGCGGAAAAAGGGCCTTCGACCTTCGATGTGACGCATGTGTTCGCGGCAAGCGTGATTCAGTTACTTCCGCTCGACCACGTGGCATGGCTCCGTCCTTTGGGGACAACGTTCACAAAAGGCTGGCAGTTGTTGAATATTACGACGCTGACGACCGGGTCGCCGTTCACGGTGTTTTCTGGCGAACAACAGACCGGCGCCGGACTGGGCGGAGGGGATCGTCCGGATCAGATCGCGACACCGCATCTGTCCACTAGCCGCGCGGTGCGCGACGACTACTTTGGACGAGGAACGGAAAACGGCACCGCTTTCTTCAATATTCCGATTCATATACCGGGCGGGACCGGGCCGCAGTCTGGACGGTTTGGCACCTTGGGTCGCAATACATTCCGCGGACCGGGTTTTCACGACTTCGACATCGCCCTGGTCAAGGACACTCCGTTCGGACATCGCGGAAATGCGGAGTTCGGGACGGTGGAGTTTCGTGCCGAGCTGTTCAATGTGTTCAACATCGTTAATTTCGGTCTGCCCTCGAATATTGTGCAGGGAAGTGGGTTCGGCATCATCAGCAAGACGGCAGGGACGTCGCGGCAGATTCAGTTCTCGCTCAAAGTGATCTACTGACACCGACGCGCAGGGGTGCAGGCGAGAGGCATAAACCACAAAGGACACGAAGGCGCACGAAGGAAAAGCAGGGATGCGAGCCCTTCCTGGACCTTCGTGTCCTTCGTGGTTTATGCCTCCTGCCTTCGGCGCGCGACGTAAGGGGTTCGCCCAGGAGGTTTCGTCGGATTCCGGCCGCGTTTTTTTGCATCCTTCGAGGCACTATTTTGCGTATGTAGCGTTAAGGTCTGAGCTGGAGCTCAGTCTTTACCCAACTCTTTGTCGAAGCGTAAGGAGGCCTTGCCCGTGGGTACACTGCGCCTTCTGTGTCTGGTGAGTATTGCGGCGTTCGCCTACGGGCAAGAGGCGCAACCAGCACAGCCCACGGAGCCACTGACGGCCGACGCCATCATGGCTCGGGTGGCGGCCAACCAGGACCGCACCGAAGACCTGCGCAAGCAATACGTTTACCGGCAGCACATTCACATCATCACGCACAAACCCAAAGGCAGGCTGCTGCGCGAAGAGACCACCGACTACGAAGTGGTCCCGACGCCGGAGGGCACTCAGAAAGAACTGAAGCTTCACACCGGCCGCTACTGGCAGAAGGGAAAGTACGATGTGTTTCAGGGCGAGCCCGTACCTGGGTCCGACACCCTCGACGGCAGCTTGATTCAAGGACTCCGCGACGATCTGTTGAGCGACAAGACCAAAGACGGCCTGGGAAAGAGTCTGTTTCCGTTGACTAGCGACGAGCAGAAGGACTACGAATTCAAACTGCTGGGGGAAGAGATGCAGGAAGGGCGCCGCGTCTACCACTTAGCGTTCCGGCCCAAAGATAAGGGCGATATTGCTTGGGCTGGTGAGGCCTGCATTGATGCCGCCGAGTTTCAGCCGGTAAGGGTGTTTACCAAGCTGTCGCGCCGTATTCCCTTCGCCATCAGGATGCTGCTGGGAACAGACGTTCCCGGTGTCGGCTTCAACGTGGTTTATGAGCGTCAAAAGGATGGAGTCTGGTTTCCTGCCACTTTCGGGACCGAATTCCGGATTCGCGCGGTGTTTTTCATCAACCGGCAAGTTTCAATCGCGCTGGAAAACACCGCCTTCGAACACACACATGTGGAGAGCAAGATGAAGGTGATTGGTACGGTGGAGTGAACAATAGGCAAGGATTCGAGTTCGCGCTGCGCGCGGAACCGCTAATGATGTTGGCACGATCTCAGATGTGAATTCCGCTTCGCGACTCTTCCGAAAATCTGTCGTGTTACCTTGCAAAAATATTCAGTCATGGGTTAGGCTGTTCTTCCCTTGCAGATGTAGCCGCCGTATAGCAACTCACTTCTTTTGCGTTGAGGAGAAGGTCAATCATGCATTTTCTTCCGAGGTCGAGGTGTGTTTGTGTCCTGTTATGTTCTGCACTCTGCTCCATTGCGGTGGTAGCGCAGGAAATCGATCCGATGCTTAAAGCCTCGTTGTTGAACAGCTTGAGGATTGAGAAGAGGCTCACCGAGGCACAACGCCGCTCCCTCTCAAACGCGACACGAAATCGATTTGCATTGGCACATCAGATTATCGAGACGAACCGGGGCGTCTTGAATTTGCGGACTCCTCCCATGCTGCAGCAGCGAAATGCGCAGGGCTCATTGTCGGGCGTGACGAACGCTTCGACCGGGATGATTCCGATCTCATCTCCGGCTTTCGACTACACCCTCAGCCGCGGAGGAGGCTTCAGTCAAAACGACACCTCGACCGCCTGGTGTGGTCCAAACATTGTGACGGGATACAACGACAGCTCCGCCGTTTTGATGACGCTGAATAACGCCAGCGGCGGTTTGAGCTTCAGCGGAATTGCCCACTCCGGGGACGGGGGAAAGTCCTTTACGGACCTTGGGTATTTGGATCCCGGTGCTGCGTCGTACAACTTTCTTGTTGGGAATCCGTCGGTTGCCTGCGCGAACGCTGGGCGCTTTTATTACGCTTCCATATTTGCGACCGCCATACCAAGCGCCAGCTCTCTCGTTTTCAAGCAGGCCATTGCCATCAACACTTCGACCGATGGCGGGCGAACCTGGTCGGCGCCGACTGCGGCAGTTTTGAAGAACTCCGAGCACATTCTGGAGCGAGAGTCGTTGGCGGTCGACCCCTCGAACCCTCAGCGCCTCTATATTAGCTACACCGATCTCGGTTTCGAGACGGCGCAAGCAGGGTACTGTGCCGGCCAGAGTCAGATGCTCATCAACCTCGTGCGCTCCGTCGATGGCGGCCAAACTTGGACTAAACCTGTGACCATCAGGAAAGTCTGCGGCAATTCCAGCAATGCCGTGAATGGATCGCAAGTTGCCGTTAGTCCTTCCGGTCTGGTGTACGTTGCCTATCTTTTCTACGACAACGTGAAGGGTCGCGAGTTGATTCAGCTGCGAAAATCCGCTGACCACGGCGTCAGCTTTGACAAGCAGGTCGACGTCACCGCAGTCATTCCAGCAGGTTCCGACAGCATGCTGCAGGGAATGTTCCTCAGCAATGAGTATCCCTCGCTCGCGGTCGATCGGTCGAAAGGCGCCACGCGAGAAACGCTCTACCTAGCCTGGACCGATGGGCGCAATCGTTCGCAGATTGATGTGTTCTCCGGCACGGGTGTTTACAACTTCGCGGACATTCTACTGGTGAAATCCACCGACCATGGCAGCCACTGGTCGACTCCCTCCGAGGTCAGCCCGGTACCGAGTAGTGCCAATGTGGACCGGTTCATGCCGGGAGTTGCGGTCGATTCGGCAGGGAAATTGGCGGTGTGCTACTCCGACCGCCGGAATGATCGACAAAACGATGCGATCGATCATTACTGTTCAATCACGCAAGACGGCGGGGCCAGCTTCCAGGACTTGCGGCTCACCAGTAAGAGTTGGAACCCGGCGCATTCCACCGACCTCGTTCTGAACAATAGCTACATGCAGGACTATGACCAGGTCAGCCCCGACTGGACGGGTAGTAAGGGAGGCTTCTTCGCCGGATTCCAGTTTCAGAGCTATGGCAACCCCAGCGCCTACGGAGTGAGGTTCTAACGTGAAAAAGACAATGAAATTGGGATTTTGCGCTTCTGTGGCGATCGTTGCGTTGCTCATGCTGCTGGCTGTCGGAAGCAATTCTGCCAGCGCTCAGGAAGGTTCCCGGCCTGCGGTGGAAGCAAGCGCAGCGATCGCTCTCAGCCAGAAGATACCGCCCGATCAACGCCTTCATCTCTCAACCGCCGCGAACAACTATCTGTATCTCACGAAGAGCGGAGCCCTAAAGCGGATCAACGCTTCAACTTCGGCCCAGCAGGCAATTCGGCAGGCGCTGGCACGCGGCGACGCTCGCACGCTCTCCACGGTTTCCAGTCCTGCCCCGGTCAACGACGCCGACTTCGACTTTTTGCTCTCACGTCTGGCGGGTTTCACACAGAATGGCAGCAGCAATGCCTGGTGCGGACAGAATGTCGTCGTCGGTTACAACGATTCCCAGGCTCTGCTTCTGACGGCAGCGCTGGGAAGGAGCAATAGCTTCAGCGGCGTGGCAGTGTCTCATGACGGGGGTGCGAGCTTTCGTGCTTCTCTCTTCCTCGATGCCGGAGCCAATCCCGGTAATTTCCTCAACGGAGAACCCGTGCTCGCGTGTGCGGCGAAGAATTTCTACTACGCGTCGTTGTTCGAGTTTCCTGGAGCCATAGATCCCACAACAGGTGCGCCTCGGCCACTCACTGGAGTTGGCGTCAATCGATCGCGCAATAGTGGTGACGCGTGGAGCGTGCCTTTTCCGGCCGTGAAGAAAGATGCTAATGAGCACTTCGTCGATAAGGAGTGGATGGCCGTCGACCCGAACAACCCTGACCAGCTCTATGTCAGCTACACAGATTTTGATTTCTCCTCGCGGAAAGCAAACGGATGCGACGGCGGTTCTCGAGTTGCGATTGAGTTGGTCGCATCAAACAACGGCGGCCTCGACTGGAGCCAGCCCGCGGTTGTGGATCAAGTGTGTCGTCCACAGTTCGGACAAGCTCTGGAAGGTTCGCAGGTTATGGTTGGAAACGCTGGTGAAGTTTTCGTGGCCTGGGTTTCAGAGACGCGCATCGACGAGGAACTGTTCTTTCGCAATTCTCTCGATGGAGGCCTGACATTTTCGAAGCCGGTTTCGGTTGGCAAGGCCGTATTTGCTGGTTTGGGCGGCAACGGCAGATTGCAGAGCCTTTTACTGGGCAACTCGTTCCCGTCGCTGTCCGTTGACAGGTCGAAGGGCTTTTCCCGTGGAACTCTCTACCTTACCTGGACTGATGCCAGCCACAACCAGATTCCCGATTTTCTTGCTCCGACGCAGACCTATGGATTTGGCGACGTCGTGTTCAGCCGGTCGACGGACAAAGGCGCGACCTGGACATCCACCAGAGTGGTGAGTCCGGCTCCGCTCCACTCCGCAGGTCGTGATCAGTTCTTGCCTTCGGCGGCCGTGGATCATGAAGGGACGCTCGCAATTTGCTACTTCGACCGCCGGCGGGATCCAGAAAATAACGGTGTGGACCACTACTGTTCGGTGTCACACGACCAAGGCACCACCTTCGCCGGCACAAGAAACACACCTAAGTCGTGGACTCCAGCCCATTCGAACGACGGATTGGTGGATCCTGTGAGTCTGGGTGACTATGACGGAGTGAGTAGCGACTCTAACGGTGCGAGTCCAGGTTTCTTCAGCTCATTCCAGACGCAGGTCATGGGCAATCCGGACATCGTCGGCGTGCGATTCTGATCGGAACCTGATTGGAGAAGGCGAGGGGCTCGGCAACTTCGGCAAGTTGGCGGATTGCCGGGCCTAAGAGCGGAGAATCGGCACTTCTCTGTGATCCGGTCGTTAATCGCCACTGGCGTGGTTCTGCCTCGGAACCAAGCCGAGGCGCGGTGCGTTTTCGCGCGGAGTTCCAATTAGAAAAAGGCTTTGCGGAATGCCTCGTGGCGCTCGCGCGCCGTCTGCATAATGGCCGCAAACTGCGGCTCGCCGCGCAGAGTATCAAGTAGGGGATCTGTCATGAAGTAGGGATAAGGGAAAAAACCGTTATCAATACTGTGCTTCAGAACGCGCAGAGCCGATGTCCGGTCACCCAGTACGGCATAGGCCTGCGCTAGTTTATAAATCGCCTCGGAATCGCCAACCCCGCGCGCTTGAATCTTGTTCTCGGCCGTGTGAATGATCTCGAGGCCTTCCGCTTGTTTTTGCCCGATCGAGTCGCTGAGGGCTTTGCCCACCTGCGCTTGCAACAATGCCGGACTCAGTGCAAAGGAGCGGTCAAAATCCGCGACGGCCTGGTCAAATCGCTTTTGGTGGTATTCGGCGAACCCGCGATAAAAAAGATGGAAAGGCAATTCGCTGAGCCTCGGGAGATCCTCAAGAAACTTGTCATATTCGCCGAGGTAAAGATAAGCATTCAGCGCCGAGCTGTTAATTTTCACACCTGGATCGAGACCGCGGGCCTGTTCGCATTCCGCAATCGATTCCTTCAACATTCCGGCGAAACGGTAGGCATAACCTAATTCCCAATGAAGCTCAGCGTGATGCGGATTGGCTTTCAGAGACTCTCTTAACAGAGGCACGGCCTGCTCCACCTTGCCGGTATCGGTGAAAAAGTTGGCGATGTAAACCCGGGTCTCGATTTGATCCGGTTGCAGTGCGAGGGCTCGGTCAAATGCGGCTTGGGCCTTGCGGTAGTACTCGCGCCCTTCGAGCTGAAACGAAGCGCTTGCATTGTACGATCTGCCCAGATAGGCCCAGGTTAGGGCATAATGAGGGTCGATCTCCGAAGACTTTTCGAGCATCCGAATCGCCAACGGAAAATCGCTCCTCGCATAGAGATCCACACCGCGCAGGTAGTACTCGTAGGCGAGAGGATCCGCCGGTTCATCGAGCTTAAGCCGTGCGGCCTCCGAAGAAGAGAGATTCAATTCCAAACCGTGAATGATCTGCTCCGTCACCTGATCCTGCACGGTGAGGAGCTTCTGGTTCTGAATGTCAAACGATCCTTTCCAGAGAATGTTCCGGGTCCCCACGTCAATCAATTGACACGTGATTCTCAAGTCGTTGCCATCCCGTATGAAATTGCCTGTCAGCAGAGTGTCCACATCAAGGTCGGCGGCCACCTTGGGAATCTCCACCACCCGATCTCTATATTTTTCGATTGCATAAGAGGGCCTTACCCTGAGGGTTTGCACGTACCCGAGTTTTGTGATGACGGCATCTGCGAGTGAGTAACCTAAAAAATCAGTACTCGCATCCTGCTGCACATTCTGAAATGGCAGGATCGCCAGACGGCGAGATACCGGAGCGACTCTCGCGCTGGGAGGCCTCCGGTCGGACCAATAGCGTAGGGCGCCGACGACGAGAATGGACGTTACGAGGGCGAGCGCTCCCCGCCGAAACCAAGTCGCGCCCCGCGAACTTGCCGGCACATGCGCAATGGGGGCGGACGTTATTGTGGGAGCGGCCTGCGCTGGCTGCTGCTCAGTCGACGGATGGGTCGTTGCGCTTGGGATGGCGGAATCCCCATTCCTAAGCTCCGTGACTGGCGCAATGAAGCGGTAGCCCAGTTTGGGCACGGTCTCAATGTATTGCTGATGATCCGCCGTGTCCCCCAGAGCCTTCCGCAATGCCGATACGTTTACTGTCAGGTTCGCTTCCTCGACGAAGCTATCGGGCCAGATTCTCCGCATCAGCTCCTCTTTGGTCACGAGGTGGCCATTGCGCTCAATTAGGGCAAGAAGGATTTCAAACGACTTGGGAGTCAGGGATACGGTCCTGCCGCCGAATCGCAATGAGTGGTCCGAGGGGTTGAGCCGGAAGCCTTCGAATTCGTATAACACCTTGTTTCCCAATGCCATAGCCGTCTTTGGAAAAATCTTGTGAAACTCCTGCCTATTCTTAATGGCCCTTTAAGGACGCTGCGGAGTATTTCGCTTAGGGTTGGCTTGGCTGCGGGGTCGGTCCCCTGCTGAACTCTGGCGAGATTGTAAGTGCAATCGCCTTAGCACGGCAAGCTCCTCCCGTGGGGTTGACAGTCGTCCCGTAGCCCACTCTCGGAGAGTGAATCGTACGAACCCATGGGAGCTCAAAATCGACACTTAGAAGGAGAAACACAGTAATGAGCAGTTCTGCAACAAAGAAAACCGTTTCAATGAAGATCGCTATCTTGACGGCGTTTGTCGTTGCCGGCGTGGCGGTTCTTACTCAATCCATGGCCGCGCAAGTTTCAAACGAGGAAGATTTTGCACCAGAAGTGAGCAAGAAGAGCTTTCTTATGCATCCCAACCCGAAGTTCTTGAGCTGTCTGGGAGTAGCCGGTGGACCCACTCCTACTGCCAGAGTGCTGATCACACGCGGGAAGCTGAATGACACTCTGACCATCAAGGGAGCCAACTTCAAGCCGGGTTTGGCGTTCGACATGTTTACGGTCGAGCGCAGCAATCTGGTGTCCGACGGCACGGTCGATCCGAACTTCACCAACTTCGGCATGGCATGGTATCAATCTGATCTTCAGGCGAACAGCGAAGGGAGCTTTACCGCCACGATTCAGACCATCCTGCTCGATCAGATCTTCGGTTTCGATCCTGACCAGAGCAACCCGAAACCCATCAACACGTTCCACCTGGGATTCTGGTTCAACAATCCGCATGATGCGAACGTTGACGGCTGCGTGTTTGACGTGACAAAGCCGACGCCGTTCAACGGCGAACATGTGGCGGGTCCTGTGGCTTTTATTACGACCCCGAATGCCACCACCAACCTGGGGCCGCTGTGCACCAACCCGAACACGAGCACACATCCTGCCAGTTGCCACCCGTAAGAACGCTGCAAGTACTACTACATCGCCGCTGGTGAGGCAGACTGCATTCCCGGGTCTGCCTCTCATCAGGCGCAAACTCGGGTTCGAAAGCGTCTGCCAAGCGAAATAGAGCCAATCGAATTGAGTAGAAGAATTGCGGAGGAGAACATGAGCTTTAAAGCAGTCTGGGGATTCGATCCCGAGGAGGTGGCGCAAGCGCAGAGAGCGTTCCGCAGCTTGCCCTATGCAGAGGAACCGGAGCCGATGAATGCGACAGACGAATGCATTGGCATCCGGTCGAGCGCGGAACTACAACTCTCTGAGTTGCAACGCATGTTCCGGCTCTAGCGATTAGTCGCCGCTGGCGTGGTTCTGCGTGGGAACTAACACCAAACGTGCCCGGGCAGGTTCTGGCTGAGAACTGCGGCCGAACGTTTGCAGAATGCATAGGACGGCGGCATAGGCGGCGAAAATGCCGAAACTGACGCAGGCGATTACGGTCGAGAAAAGAATGAGTGGCATCAAGAGCGAGTTCACGTTCAACCAACCTTAAAAGTTCAGAATCTTTGCCGCGGCTCTTCCATCCGTAGACGCCTGAGCGCGAACTCTCAGGCTTTCTCAATCTAACCGCGTTGACGCTCGGCGCTGTTGACGACTAAGATACGGAGTAGAGCTGTGCATTCCTACTTTCGAACAATTCTGGTTACCTGTCGACGTTACGGAAGGGACATCCCCCCGGGCCAATGATGGCGATTACCAAGATTTCCGTCCGTGGCGCCCGGCAGCACAATCTCAAGAACATCGACGTCGAGATTCCGCGTAACACCCTCACCGTCGTTACCGGGCTTAGCGGTTCAGGGAAGTCTTCGCTCGCCTTTGACACGATTTATGCCGAGGGGCAGCGGCGGTATGTCGAGACTTTGTCAGCCTACGCTCGGCAGTTTCTGGACCAGATGGAACGCCCGGATGTTGATGCAATTGATGGACTTAGCCCATCGATATCCATCGAGCAGAAGACCACCAGTCGCAGCCCGCGCTCGACCGTCGGCACCATCACCGAAATCTACGACTATCTTCGCCTCCTGTTCGCTTCTATCGGTGTGCCGCACTGCCCCAAGTGCGGACGGGCCATCAGCCGTCAGTCGGCAGACCAGATTGTCCAGAGGGTGATGGCGCTCACCCCGGAAGATCGGGTCATGGTGATGGCGCCCATCGTCCGCGGGCGCAAGGGCGAGTTCAAGAAAGAGATGGAGACGCTCGTCAAGCATGGCTACACCCGGGCGCGGATTGACGGAGAACTCGTCAGCTTGGACGACGATGTCTTGATCAATCTCGACAAGCGGAAGAATCACACCATCGAAGTTGTGATCGACCGACTGCTGGTGAAGCCGGGAATCGAGCATCGTCTCGAAATGTCTGTCGGCCTGGCGATGAAACTGGCTGGCGGGCTGGTGCAGGTCGCAGTGGTCGGCGGCGAAGAGCAACTCTATTCCGAGAAGTTGGCTTGCCCCGATTGCGGCATCAACGTGCCACAACTGGAGCCTCGGTCGTTCTCGTTTAACAGCATGTATGGGGCGTGTCCAGAGTGCCACGGGCTGGGCAGCAAATACGATTTCGATCCGGCGAAGGTGATCAGCGACTGGTCGAAGCCGCTGCTCGATGGCGGATTGGGGCCGGGATCGGCGTCGCAGAATCTCATTCACATGCTGCAAATTTCGTCGGCGGCGTATGGCATTGATCTGAACACTCCGTTCGAGAAGTTCCCCGAGAAGACGCAGGACTTCCTGCTGAATGGCGAGCCGGGCCGCGGCGGGAGAACTGGTTTCCACGGCATCTTCGGATATCTGAAACAGAATCTGGAGGAGTCGACGTCGGAGGGCTATCGCGACTGGCTGATGGATCATATGTCGGCGACGCAGTGTCCGGCATGTCACGGGAAGCGGCTGCGGCCGGAAAGCCTGGCGGTCAAGGTAAATGGAATGTCGATCGCTGACTTTACCGCGATGCCCGTAGAGCGGTCCCTGGTTGTGGCGCAGGGCATCAAGCTTGCGGGACGCGAGGCGACGATTGCCGGGCGCGTCATGCATGAGGTGAATGAGCGGTTGCAGTTTCTGAACGCTGTGGGCTTGGGATACATCTCGCTCGATCGTTCGGCGGCGACGCTGTCGGGCGGCGAGGGGCAGCGCATCCGGCTGGCTACACAGATTGGGTCAAAGCTGCGCGGCGTGCTGTATGTGCTGGACGAACCGTCGATCGGGCTACACCATCGCGACAATGGGCGCTTGTTGAATGCGCTGGAGAATCTGCGTGATCTGGGGAACACCGTGCTGGTGGTGGAGCACGACGAAGAAACGATCCGCCGGGCTGACTACGTGGTTGACCTCGGGCCCGGCGCCGGGCGTCATGGCGGGAGCCTGGTGGCGCATGGTACCCCGACGGAAATCATGCACGAACCGAATTCGCTGACCGGAGCATACATCTCAGGCAAAGTGTCGATTCAGATGCGGCCTGAGCGGCGGCACGCGAACGGCGCTACGCTCGCGATACTGGGCGCGAAAGCAAACAATCTCAAGAACCTAGACGTAACTTTTCCGTTAGGCGTGATGACCGTTGTGACCGGAGTCTCCGGTTCTGGGAAGTCGACACTGGTGAATGACATTCTGTATCGGGCGCTGGCACGGCAGCTTTACCGCTCGCGCGAGAAGGCCGGTGACCATAAAGCGATCTCGGGCGCTGAGAACATCGACAAGGTTATCCGCATCGACCAGTCGCCCATCGGACGCACTCCGCGCTCCAATCCTGCGACCTATACCGGAGTGTTCACGCAGATCCGCGACTTTTACGCCATGTTGCCCGAATCGCGTGAACGCGGCTACAAGGCGGGGCGATTCTCCTTCAACGTCTGCGGCGGACGCTGCGAGGCGTGCCAAGGCGAGGGGCAGCGGCGCATCGAAATGAATTTCCTGCCCGATGTCTATGTGCTGTGCGAAGTGTGCGGCGGACGGCGCTACAACCATGAGACTTTGGCGGTGAAGTACAACGGTTACTCGATCGCCGACCAGCTCGAGATGCCGGTTTCCGATTCGTTGCCGATTCTTGAAAATATCCCCCAGGTAAAGCAGAAGCTGCAGACGCTGGTTGACGTGGGACTAGGTTACATTCACTTGGGTCAGTCGGCAGTAACACTTTCCGGCGGCGAGGCTCAGCGCATCAAGCTTGCGCGCGAGTTGAGCAAGCGGCAGACGGGCAAGACGCTCTATCTGCTCGACGAACCAACCACCGGGCTTCACTTCGATGACGTAAAAAAATTGCTTGACGTGCTGCACCGATTGACCGACCTGGGAAACTCGATCATCATCATAGAACACAATCTGGACGTGATCCGCAACGCAGATTGGCTCATCGATCTGGGCCCCGAGGGGGGCGAAGACGGGGGACGCCTCGTTGCGCAGGGTACGCCGGAGCAGGTAGCGCGCGTCAAGAAGTCATATACGGGGCAGGCGCTGGCAGGATATTTTGGGAACGGGAAAAGAGTACCTGGGTAGCTGGATTGTCGGGCCGCCGTCTCGGCCAGATGCCGGCGCGACAGGTTCGCTATCGCTGAAGGGAAGGGATCCGATTTCATCCACCGACAATTCGCAGGTTGAGCCACACCTTGATTCGCAGCGGTTGGTGAGCCCCGATTCGCACGCGCCGGTCGGGCCTGAGGCGTTTCCTCCAGCGATCCTGGCTCCCGATCCCGTAACTCTCCCGCCTCGCGATCCTGTGTGGAGCGGGTGGGACGTCCTGCTGATCGCCATTCTGACGATCGTAACCCTGATCGTCGTGGAAGTATTCACCGTGCTGGCTGCGTCCCTGCTCGTCTTCCCAAACTCTAAGTTCACCGACGTGGCGCAAAAACCTGTGCTCGCTCTAATCGGCGAGTTTCTCTCCTACATTGCCGTCGCGATTTACATGTTCATGCTGGTAGAAGGCAAGTATCACGCGCCCTTCTGGCAGTCGATACGATGGAACTGGCGCGCGAGCTCAACCCTGATACTCCTCGGTCTCGGTGTGCTCACCGTGTCTGTCGATATGCTAAGCCGTTATTTGCCTATGCCGAAGTCGACGCCGTTCGATCAGTTCTTCGCACATCCCAGGGACGCCTACCTGATCGCAATTTTCGCGGTAACCGTCGGTCCGCTGATGGAGGAACTTTTCTTTCGCGGTTTTCTATACCCCGTGCTCGCCCGCCAGACCGGCATAGCGCCCGCGGTGCTATTAACTGCGATTCCTTTTGGACTGATTCACTACTTGCAATACAAGTCGTGGGCAGCTGTGCTGGTCATCACGCTGGTTGGCGTAGTTCTTACGATCGTACGGGCCGTGACCAAGTCCGTGTCCGCGAGTTTTCTGGTGCACGTAGGCTACAACGGTACGCTGATGGTGCTCGCGGCTCTGGCCACCGATGGTTTCCGCCACATGGAAAAGGTCGCAATTGCCCAGTTCTACCTGCCTTGATTAGCCGTTCCTGATTTTGTAATTTCGTTTTTTCCCCCAGCAGACTCCGACTGAAGTTTTGACGTATATTAACCAGCTGTCCCTGAAACCGGGACAAAGTATGAGCCAACCAGTTGTACCCAACCTGAATAGAGAAACGCCGCAGAAGTCTGTGGCTGCGGCCCTGTTGTCGCCCAGCATTTTGGAAGCGATTCCCGATGCGGTTGCTGCGGTGAACCAGCAGGGCGTCGTCATTCAAGTCAACTCCCAGACGGAATCGCTGTTCGGCTACACGCGCGACGAGTTGATTGGTCAGAAGATTGAGATCCTGGTACCGGACCGCCAGCGTCCGCAACACGATCTGCATCGCGCGCATTTTCATCAGCAACCCAAGATTCGCCGCATGGGATCGGGCTTGGATCTTTATGGAAGGCGGCGCGACGGCTCGGAGTTCCCTGTAGAAATCAGCCTCAGTCCGGTCGCAACCAGCGGTGAAGTGATGGTTCTAAGCGTCATCCGGGACATCAGCGACCGCAAGCGCATCGAGGCGGAACTGCGCCGCGCCAACGAGGAACTTGACCGCAGGAAAACACGTGAACTGCGTGACTCTCAAAACCGCCTCGCCCTTATCGTCGATTCCTCGCAGGATGCGATTATCGGCAAGAACCTCGACGGTATTGTGACCCACTGGAACAAGGGCGCTGAGCAGATCTATGGCTACACGCCACAGGAGATGATCGGACGGCCGATCTCGACGCTCGCCCCCACGGACCGGTCCGATGAGATTCCCTCCATCCTGCGTAAGATCCGCGATGGTGAGCGTGTGGAGTTTTTTGAGACAGTTCGCCTTACAAAAGACGGGAGTAGGTTGCATGTCTCGCTTTCCGTCTCTCCCATTCACGATGCGGAAGGCAACGTGGTCGGAGCATCGACCATCGCACGGAATATCACGGCGCAGAAGAAAATTGAAGACCAGCTCCGCCAGTCCCAGAAAATGGAGGCCGTGGGCCGGCTGGCGGGTGGGGTGGCGCATGATTTTAATAACCTGCTGGGAATTGTTACCGCCTGTTCGGAATTGCTGCGTGGCCGTGTGCCGTCCGATGGCGTGGAGTACATCGAGAACATCCAGGAGGCCGCGAAGCGTGGAGCATCACTTACCCGGCAATTGCTGGCCTTCAGCCGGAAGCAGCCGGTGCAAACGCAATTTCTGGACCTGAATGAACGGCTCAAGGAAGTGAATAAGCTTCTGCGCCCCCTCATGGGAGATGATGTTGAGATTGTGCTTCTACCCAGATCGACATCCGCGATTGTTGAGGCTGATCCCGGCCAGTTAGATCAGATCGTAGTCAACCTCGCAGTAAACGCACGCGACGCTATGCCCCACGGCGGAAAGCTGTTAATCGCGACCTCGGTGCTCGCCTTTGATGAATCGTTTGCCCGGGAGCACACGATGGTTGCGGGTCGTTACGCCATGCTGGCAGTGAGCGATAACGGAAATGGGATGGATGAGGCGACCCGATCCCGTATCTTCGAACCGTTTTTTACCACGAAAGAAATAGGGAAGGGAACCGGGCTCGGCCTGGCCACGGTGTACGGCATCGTTAAACAGTGTGGCGGGCATATCTGGGTCTACAGCGAACCCGGACGCGGGACGACATTCAAGATCTATCTGCCCAGCGCAGAGCACAAGCTGGGGATTTCGAACGAGTCGCACGCGGAAGCGCTCCCTTCGAGACGGGATGGCGTGACGATACTACTGGTTGAAGACGACGCCATCATGCGCCGTCTGACCCGGAAGATGCTGGAGGAGCACGGCTACACGGTGCTGGAAGCGGAGGACGGCCGGGCCGCACTGGACGCGATGGTAGGAGCGCATGCATCGATTGACCTGGTCCTCACAGATGTAGTGATGAAGGGAATGACCGGGCCTGATCTGGTTCTGAGGCTCATCGACTCTCATCCGGCCATGAAGGTCGTCTATATGTCGGGCTACACCGGAGAGCTGGTTTCGAACCAGGGAGTGGACGGCAGCATTCGACTACTGGAAAAGCCTTTCACGCGAGCTGACTTGCTCAAGACCATTGACGCCGCGCTGGGGTGAGTACTACTTGAGATCGTAGTCATTGTTCCGTTTTCCGGAATCGTGGCTTCTTGTGTTCCTTTCTCGTTGCTCTTCAATGTCCCTTTTGCGATACTCGGGTCGCTATGAAAGGTAGTCCAAAAGTCATCGCTGAATTGAACAAGGCACTACGCGAAGAGCTCACCGCAATCAACCAGTATTTTCTGCACGCGGAGATGTGCGAGAACTGGGGATACAACAAGCTCTCTGAATTCATCAAGAAACAATCCATCGGCGAGATGAAACACGCCGAGGTGCTGATCGAGAGGATTCTGTTTCTGGACGGCAGCCCGTCCATGCAACCCCTGGAACTGACGGTCGGCGGCACAGTGAAAGCCATGATTGAGAGTGATCTCGCGCTCGAGGTGGGGGCGGTGAAGGCGTACAACGACGCCGTTGCCATCGCCACCAAAGAAGGGGATAACGGTTCCCGCGACTTGCTCGTGCAACTACTGAAGGATGAAGAAAGTCACGTTGACTTTCTTGAAGCGCAGATGCACTTGATCAAGGAACTGGGCTACGAGCGCTACTTGACCATGCAGATGGGCGAGCACGAAGAAGAATAGTCGAGAGCCGACTTCTCGCTAAGAACGTAAGAAATAGGCCCCGTAGCCTTGATCGCTAGTTCTTACTTTACCGTTACCGTCAACAATTGTGCGCCACTCACCACGTAGTCCAGCGGGGGCGTTGCGGTTTCGTCTACGCTGGATTCTCCGCTGACGATCATCTCCTGGTTGCCGCGCATGCCATCCATGACATTCATGACCGAGAGCGGAAGAGTGGGCATGACCTTGTCGGCGACGCGAGCTTCCGGATCGGCTTCGAGCAGCGAAACGTAGACGCGGTTGTTGGCGTGCTCTTTATTGAGCAGCGCGATCGTCGAAGCCAAGTCGAGCTTGCGTCCGAAGGCTGGGTTCACACGGCTCACGCGGTCCAAAGTTTCGCCGTCACTGACCAGGATTCGCAACGTTCCTTTGCTTGCCGACGTGGGAATCTTCACTGCGATCTGGCGCACACTGCGCTCGCCGCGGTACGGAGCCAGCACGGTTTCTACGATGATCTGGTCACCCGGACGGGCTTCGGTCACGTCGGTGCGGGCGCTTTCCAGCCGTGCCCATCGGCGTTCGCGCACCAAATCGAAGTCGAGCTTCACGCTCTTCACCGCAGGCGCATTGTAGGGATTGTCGTAAATGCGTCCGAAGCGCTCGCCGAGAGAAAGCGCCGCGGACATAGCCGCCGGTTGCCCGTTCTCGGTGGGAACGAACATATTCTTGAGTCCAACTTCAGGAAAGCCCTTCACGTTAATGCTGCCGTTAAGCCGGTACGTGATTTCCTCGCCGTACTCATTCACGCCATGCAAAGCGTTGAACACGGTTGCCATGATCGCCACCGGGCTCAGGCGCGGATTGTTCAGCACTTCGTAATGGAATTCTTTTTTTGGCGCGCCGTTTCCGCCTTGGATGGTCAGCGTGACCGGGATCATCTCCGGCTGTTTGTTGAAGACGCCCATAATGCCGGTATGACGATCCTGAACAAAGACCCCGACTTCTTCGGTGGTGTTGACGATCTTGAAAGCG
The DNA here is from genome assembly GCA_035695545.1 of Candidatus Sulfotelmatobacter sp. GTDB lineage: Bacteria > Acidobacteriota > Terriglobia > Terriglobales > Acidobacteriaceae > Sulfotelmatobacter. The sequence continues at coordinate 46,883 of DASRRV010000247.1, forward strand.
TTCAGCGGCGAGGGCAGCGTGGCCAGTACCTGCGCCTTGTTCATGGGGAGATCGACTGAGCCGAACTGCAGCAAGGGATGTCCGCAGGCCAACAGGCGCTGAGGATCAATGTAGGTGACGGTGCAGGTTGCTGCGATATCCATATCGCCGCGGACCAAAATCGCGCTCACGGCCGATCCGGGCTCGAGCGGCTCAGGTTGCTTATCTTCGCTGACCGACCCTGCGCCCATCACGGGGACGACTCCCGCCGACGCAAATTGTCCGGCAAAGCGCCGCACCGTATCTTCCGAGAATCCGTTGAAGACCAGTGGCGTCTCGATGGGCTTCAGGTAGTTGGCAAAATCCTGAGTTGAAACTGACGAATTCGAATTCGGCAGAGCAGTGGCCTCTCCGGGCGATGCGGTCTTTCCGGCAGTGCTGATCACTGAGGGCTTGGTTGCCGCGGCTTCTTCGGCTGGAGACTTGTCGAGAGCGTTGATCTCGAGCATGGAAGCGATCGGGGTCACCCCAGCGATCGGCTCCTTCGAGAATTCTCCGATGCGAAAGGCGAGCGCGCCGGCCAATTTCCCATCGAGATAAACGGGGCTTCCGCTCATCCCGGCCACGACTCCGGTGTATTCCACCTTCGTCCCGTGGAGACGGATGAGAATAATGTCGCCCTTCGGTCCGTTCACGTTGTGCAGGACGCCCAGGACTTCGACGTCCATGGACTCCGGCTTAACGCCTTCAAACACGGTGTAGGCGACGCCCCGCATCCCGGGATGGATCTGGTCCACGGGAATGATTTGCTGCGAACCCTGGGCGGAGAGAAACTGTGCGGATAGGGATAGACCAAAGACCAGAAGTGCTAGAACTGCTTTTCTCATGTATTGCCCCGACAGAGGCCGCCAACGGCCCCACTCTACTGATTAGACTCTGACCAACTGCGACTCGTTGCCAGGAGGAGGAAGATCGGGACCGGGCAAAACATCCCAATTGCGAATCCTTGCGTCTATACTAGCACAGAGACTTTTCGGGGTTCACAATGTTTAATCATCTCAAACACAAGACTTTACAAAGGAATCGATTGAATCTGACCCGGTGGTTCGTGCCTGGAGTCATTTGTTTGGGCCTGGTTTTTGCTTCTTCGCCGGTCTGGGCGCAAGGCCAGCAACAGACTACTGCGCCTACCCAGACACCAGATAACGGCAAGCCGAAACAGGATGTCCCCGCCGAGGCCGGTGGCCCTGGAGATAGCGTGGGGCCCTACGCTATCCCAAAGAAGAAGGCTGAAGATGCACCTCCTCCACCTCCGCCAGTAGCGCCGAAAAAACTGGAGGACCTTCCCGACTACTCCCTCAAAGTGAACGTGCCGCTGGTCAACGTAGACGTGCTGGTCACCACCAAGGATGGGCAGTTCATCCCCAACTTGAGGAAAGAAAACTTCCGGGTTATGGAAGATGGCGTTCCGCAATCGGTCAACAAGTTCAGCGTGTCGGAGGCGCCGGTCACCGCCGTTCTGCTGGTGGAGTTTGCTTCGACGAATTATTGGTTCATGCGAGACGCTCTCCAGGCGTCGTACTCGTTTGCGAACACCCTCAGAAAAGACGATTGGGTCGCGGTTGCCTATTACGACATGCAGCCGCACATCCTGGTGGATTTCACGCAGGACAAGAAAGCCGTGTACGGCGCGCTAAACCAATTGCGGATTCCGGGATTTATCGAAACCAATCTCTTCGACGCCCTCTACGACACGCTGGATCGCCTGGACCGCGTGGAAGGAAAGAAATACGTCATTCTGGTGACAACCGGGGTCGATACGTTCAGCAAACTCACGCTGGACAAGATCACGAAAAAGATCAAAGACACCAAGGACGTGACGGTCTTTCCCATCAGTATCGGATGGGCGCTGCGTGAGTACTGCGAGACTCATGGGTGCACAGGAATGTCTCACGGAATGGGCATTCCGATCTCGCGGATGGACTATTTGCAGGCCGACAACGAGATGAGAAACTTCGCCGCCATGACCGGAGGGCGCGCGTACTTCCCGCGTTTCCAGGCCGAGTTCCCCGAGATCTTCCGGGATATTGGCGACGACATCCGGCACGCCTACTCGCTCGCGTACAGCCCCACCAACACCAAACTCGACGGCACCTACCGCAAGTTAAAGGTACAGGTGGTGGCGGCCGATGGCGGTCCGCTGAAGATCAAAGATCAGAAGGGCAAGGATGTGAAGTTCGAGGTCGTGGCGCGCGATGGATACACGGCAAAGCATACGGTGGACTGAGAAGAGTACCTAGTTGCCAAGTATCCAGTACCCAAGCTAGGTTTTACTGGGTACTGGCAACTGGGTACTGGGTATCAACTGAAGTCAATGGAACAGGTGATCGAGTAGGAAGAAGACTCCTGCGCCCACGAATACTAACAGGGCCATTTTCATGGCAGGCTCTTTGTTCACCTCCGGAACAAGGTCTGACGCCGCGACGTAGATCGTTACTCCAGCTGCAAGCGGCAGCCCGGCTCCCACATGATGGCGAAAAAGCGCCATCGTCAAAACGCCAGCCAGAGTGGATCCTCCCAAGACAACCGACGCGCCCCACGCCGTACCGCGGCTGCGTCCGCTGGCCAACATCACGGAACTCACGGTGAAACCTTCCGGGATCTTGTGCAGGAAGACTGCGAAAAAGATCAGCCAGCCCAGCCAATTCGAGACCAGGAATCCCGAAGCGATCGCGATGCCGTCGAAAAACGTGTGAATGATGAGTCCCAGCAGCACGGAATAGCTGGTATGGGAGTGCACGAATTCATCGCGATGCGTTTCTTCACCGAAGTGAAAGTGCGGGGTGACCGTGTGTTCGAAGAAGTGAATGATCAAGTATCCCAACAACACCAGGAATGCTGCCGACCTGCCGCGTAACTCGAGACTTTCCGGAACCATCTCAATCAGAGCTGTCGCCAGCATGAATCCCGCGCCGAGCGCGACAAAGTAGCGGAGATAGCGCCGCTCCCAGTGCCTCTGCACGATGATCGCCCCGCCGAAGACGTTGGCGGCGGCGGCCGTAAGGCCCAGAAGCAGACTCGTGATGATGGGATTCATTTGGTGAGCAGTACCCAGTTGCCAGTGCCCAGTACCCAGAACTATTTCTTCAGAGAGTTAATCAGGCCGTTTAAGAGCTTGCCAACTTCGACGACTTGCCTGAGGAGTGCCTGAGCTTGATCGTGTCCAGTGTATTCCAACCGTTTGGGGATCAGTAGCTGGGTCTCGAGTCAGCCAATGAGCCGCTGGAGTGGCCAAACAATCAGGTCTTTGAAATGCTGAGCCATGGTGACGGCTCCAGCCAGCCGACGTTTTTCCGGGTACTGGCAACTGGGTACTGGGTACTAGCCACTATGCCGGATGTGCATCACATCGCCGTCCTGCACGATGTAGTCTTTGCCTTCCAGACGCAGCGTGCCTTTGGCGCGGGCGGCCGCTTCCGAACCGGCTTCGAGTAGCTGGTCCCACCGGATAGTCTCAGCCCGGATGAAGTGCTTCTCCAGATCGGAGTGGATGGCTCCCGCGCCCTCCTGTGCGCGCGTGTTGGCGGGAATCTGCCAGGCACGACACTCGTCCTCGCCTGCGGTGAAAAACGAGATCAACCCCAGCAGTTTGTAAGTTGTCCGTATGAGCCGCACCAGCCCGCTTTCTTTCAGCCCGTAGCTCGAGAGAAATTCTGCTGCATCTGCGTCAGTCATCTCGGCGAGTTCCGCCTCAACTTTCCCGCAGATGGCCGTGGCTGCGGCGTTTGGGCGCGCGGCAATCTCGGTGAGCTTATACTTGCTGACGGCCTCTTCGAGCTCCTTCCCCAATTCTGTCGACTCGCCGATGTTGAGCACGTAAAAAATCGGTTTCTCGCTCAGGAACATGAAGCCGCGAAGGCGCTTCTTGTGCTCAGGTGTCATCTCCATCTCGCGCAGCGGCTTTTCTGATCCGAGGTGAGCGTTCGCGCGCTTCAGCAACTCGAATTCCTTTTCGAGCTCGGGCGTCTTCATCTTCTTGAGATCTTTTTCCAGCCGCTCCAGGCGTTTTTCGATCTGGCCGAGGTCGCTGACCATCAGGTCGAATTCGACGTTCTTGATGTCGCGCAGCGGATCGATCTCCGCCACCAGCGGAACCGCCGGATCTTCGAAAACGCGGACGACGTGAGCCAGGGCGTCGACCTGGCGCAGGTGGCCGACATAGGCGGTTTCCTTCAACGCATCCTGGCCGATAGCTCCGACATCGACGTATTCGACTGAGGTGTGCGTCAGTTTCTTAGGGTTATAAAGCGCGGCTAGCCGGTCGAGACGGTCGTCGGGAACCTTGGCCACGCCAATGTGCGCCTCACGAGGGTTGTTGGCCGTCGCGGAAAGATGGGCCTTGGTGAGAATGCGGAACAACGATGTTTTGCCTACCTGGGGCAGGCCAATAATGCCGGTTTTCATAAAATGCTCTTAGCTCTTCGCCAGTATTTCGCTGAATTAGGACAGGTTAGAGGTTGCGCTCAGCGAGCGTCGGACAACCTTTGAGGATAAACGATAACGGCGAAATTGCCCAAACGCGTGGCGAACCACCAGCGGATGTCTGTGATCCTAATCACACACAATCGTGACACCTAAAATGGAAGCTCCCTCTCCGCGCCAATAAACTGCAACCAGATGACGTTCCACCCAGCTGTCCAGTTGGCCACCGGGAATTTGGTCCAGTTCATGACGGAGGGTGCCACAGTGTTCGCCAATCCCGCAGCCAGTTGCTATCACAGCAACCGGTACAACGCTCAATCTGCTTGTGAATATTGTGGGGGCATCGTCCGCCACGAGCGGTGGTGCATCACCTGCGATCCGATCGTCCAATACGCTTACGGAGCCGTGCTCGACCCCGAGAAGCTGACGCTTCTCGACTCGCTGATACTGCATGCGCTCGGAGTGGAGTGGGGCAGGAATCGGTGCCAGGGAACCTGCCAGAATTCTCAGGGCTAGCGCCCGCCCGCCTGCGCGGCGGCTGGCGTCAAGGCTTTTATCGTCACTGAGTCAGGCTGCGTCCAGACTTCCTTACCGCTGGTCAAATCCACGCGGTTCATAGTCACTTTCACTTGCCGGCGATCCACCTCGACGAGAAGATAGTGATAGTTGATTTCCTTGCTCTGGAAAAGGTCATCCGCAGCACGCTCGATCGGATAGGCATGAGCGGCTCCTCCGCCCGTTACAAAGTAAGTCACGCCGCCATGTTCATGGCGCTCGTAGTTGTGTACGTGTCCTGAGAACACCACAATGCGGAAGTGTGCGCGGGCCTGGCGGTCCTCAAGAAATTTTGCCAACGCCTGCTCGTGCGCTCGTGCCGAGTGCCCCCCGCCAAATTTCTTGTCGTCGGACGAACTGGTGTAGGGTGGGTGGTGATCCATGACGAAAACGAAATCCACGTCCGCGGCCACGTGATCGAGTTTGTCGGACAGCCATTGATATTGCGGGCCCGCAGCCTCCTCCAGAGAGCTGTCAAGAACGAACATGAGCGTATTTGCGGCGCGCACCGAGTAGTAGCGGCTGTTCTTCAAATCGGGAAAGCGTTTGAAGTAGTTGCCCAGCGCGACTTCTTCCTTCCCGTGGAGATCGTGGTTCCCCAACGCCGGATAGACCGGGATTTTCTTTTCGCGCCAGATGCTGGTTTCACTGTCCCATACGTTCCAGTCATCGGCGTCGTTGCCGTTGTAAACGATGTCTCCCGTGAAACAAACAAACGCCGGGTTCGCCTCCGCAATCGCCCGAACCAGCGCGATGCGTACCGGAGGATTCGCAGCCTCGGTGTCTTTGGGGTCATGAAACCGCGTGTCCCCATAGGCGACGAAGTGGAACGGAGCCTTCACATCAGCCTGCAAATCAATCGTGGAAGTTTGTGCATTCGAACTACGAGTGCAGCAAGTCAGCGCCAGTAGCGTGACTCCCGCGAACAAAACAGCTAGCGCATGCGTGAAAGGAGTGCGTTGCAAACTCATAAGGGAGGGTTCCACTTCAGAGTCAGACTCTTATTTTCCCACGACCAACACTTCGAACTGCCCGTTTTCTGCCGTGGATAGGAACAGACGGTGCGTCTTTGGATCGAGCGCCATGGTCTTGGCCCGGGGCACGGTCTTCACCGTCTCCACCGGCGAGTACTTGTCAGGACTGTCCTCGTGAATCACGCTGATGGTGCCCTCGCCGTTGGAGTTGAAAATCAGCTTTGTCTCCGGATCGAAGGCCGTCGCATCGACGTGATCTCCAATCGGCAGAGTCGTGATGATCTGGCCCGTGTCGCCGTTCATTACGGCCATAACTTTGCTGCGGCAACCGAGGAACAGCCGCCGGTTGGCCCGGTCGATCGCCATGCTGCTGGGAGAAGCGCAGGGCGCAGTCGGCCAGCGCTGCTCGACTTTGAGTTCGCGCGAATTGATTTTAACTACCTGGCTTTCGTCTTCGAGGTTGTCGAAAACGTAGCCCTCGCCGTCGGCAGCGGCGAACTCGGGTCCACCTTCCAGATTCACCGTGCCCGCGACTTTGCCCGTAGCCGCGTCAATGGCCGTCGCGCTGTTACTGCCCCCGTTGAATGCAAAAACGCGAGACGTTGCAGGATCGAAAATAATCGCGTCGGGTTTCTGCCCCGTCGGCACATCGCCGAGCGGCTTCAGCGTTTTCAAATCGAAAATCGTCACGGTCGAAGCCTGGCCGTTGCTCACGAATCCGCGCCCAAGCTCCGGAGCGATTGCAATTCCGTGTACTCCGAGAGTCTTCTGTATATTGCCAACCGCAGCCAGCGAGTCGATATCCATCACCTCAACCTGCGTGCCGTGCGACACATACAAACGGCGGGCGGCCTCGTCGACAGTCAGATAATCCCAACCTCCCTGACCGGAAATCGAGATCTTCTTGACGACGGAGTATCCGCCGGACGGGGCCGGAGCCGCAAACAGCGCACAGCCGAGAAGCAAAACAAACACCGGCATCAAGACGCGATTGAGCATGGATTTCTCCTCGGCTCTAACCATAGACCAAGTCCCTGAAATTTGTCTGAAGCCACCAGGTGGCGTAGATCAAAATTTGAACCGAAGCATGAACTGAAGCTGCCGCGGCAAGCCTGTGCCCGTGTTCGTGCCGTTGCCGTTCACGTTCGACGTGATGATGCCAAAGTTTCCTCCCGAGTCCACTAGGTTAGTTACCGGGCCTCCCGCCACAGGAGCGTTCCCCGGTGAGTAGTCGAGCGACAGGGCCCCTGGATCGCCTAACTGTGTGTGGTTGAAAATGTTAAAGGCCTGTACCGCGAACTCCATCGCAACCCGCTCGGACAATTTGGTTTCCTTCGTGAGCACAAAGTCCACTTGCCAGATGTTTAGCGCCCGACCGATACCGTTGGGGGCGTTACCAAACCGGGTGAAATTTCCGTTGCTGTCCACGGGCGGAGCCTGGAACGCGAGCAGGTTAATCGAAGGTGTTCTAACACTGGATCCTTGGGGTAGTTTTCCGCCGCCGGGCACATAGAGCGGCACGCCGGGAACGATGTCAGGTCGCTGGTTTGTCTGATCATTTCCATCGGGAAGAAGGAACGTGTCCGCCCCGGGCAGGTTCATAGAGACCGTAAGGGGGTGGCCCGTATGGAAAGTACCGATGCCGCTAAGTTCCCAGCCTCCGACGAGTTTTCCCAAGGCACCTGCGCCATTAAGATAAGCCTTGCCCGGTCCAAAGGGCAGTTCATAGACCGCGTTGGTCGTAAAGTTGTGGCGGACATCGAAAACGCTGGGGCCTTTGTCGCATATCCGGCAATTAACATTCTCTGGTCCGTTGGATTCGCCGCCACCCACCGCGCCGTCGTTGATGGAATGAGAGAAGGTGTAACGGGTCTCGAAGGAAAGACCGCCGGTGAGCCGATGGTCGAGCGAAACCTGCAGCGCATGATAGGTACTCTGACCCACATCGTGCTTAAAGTCGACAGAGCCATACGGATCTAAGGTTTGAGTTGGATCATTTGGATTTGCTCCAGGGAAATACTGATCCAGCGGCCGTGTGCAATTGGTATTACCGGCAGAATCAGTAAAGACGAGGACTGGCGATGAGCACAAGTTTACAGCGCCTCGCGAAAACAGCCGTACACCGTGGCTCCCTAGGTAGGCAGTCGAAAACAGAAAACCCGCAGGCAACTCATGCTCGATGGTCAATCCCCAGGTCTCGGAGTACAGATCCTTGCGGCCTTGCCGCTGTAGAGCGCGAGGGTGATTCGGCGGATTGGGGAAACCGGAGAGATCTGGGTCCTGCTGCTGGTACGCTGGGTCGAGGGGGAAAGAACCGCTAGCTGTTTGGCGGGTGGTGTCGCTCTCTAGCCCGGCATTGAGGTCATCGTTTTGCGCGGCGCCGTGATAAATGCCGAACCCGGCACGAATCACTGTTTTCCCATGCAGCATCGAAGGCGCCCAGGCGAAGCTCACGCGCGGGTCAAAGTTCGTGTAGTCCGGATAGTACAGCTGAGGGTTTTTCGGACACGGCGGCGTGTTGATAGGGGTGATAAACGGCACGTTGAACGAGCCCGAGCCGAGGCATGCCCCGTGAAATAAATTCTGGTCGTACACAGTTGTGCGGTTATCCGGCACGTGAGCCACACCGTAGTATTCCCAGCGAATTCCCAAGGTTGCGGTAAACGCGGGCGTCACTTTCCACTCATCCTGAAAATAGGGCAGGTAAAACGTTCGGCGATATTTGTGGCAGCACCAAGGAGCGATGTAATCGATTCCTACGAGTGTGGCTGAGATCAGGCTGTCGTTGTCGGAGAAAGTGAGGTTGTTGTTTGAGGTTTGACCCTGATTCAGCCGTATGCGGCGAAGTTCCATGCCCGTTTTGAAAGTGTGACGCCCGCGGGTCCAGGTGAGATTGTCAATGAAACCGAAAGTGGTCCCCACCTCTACGTCTTCCGAATTGTTGTTAATTCCCGTGAAGCTGTCCGTATTCACCGCGTAAGGCAGCACGCTCACCTGTGGATTGTGAAAGGGCGAGCGATTGACATAGACCTTCGCCTCATTGAATAGGTTAGCGGCGAAGGCGTGCTGAAGGGCAATAAAGTAGTTGGCGGGATGATTGTAGATTTGCTGCTTGTCGAAAAGAGGACTGATGGGCGCGTCGTAGTGCATGATGTCGCGCTGGGCACGTCCGTAGAGCGTTGTCTTGTCGTTGAACTTGTGGTCGATGCGAATGAGCGCCGTATCTTCGTGAATGGTGGTTGGAGTGGAATGAGTGAACTGATCCGTGTCGGAATCCAGTGGGGCGAAGGCGCCGTCCGGAAAGACCCTTGTCGGCGTGCAGGTTCCCAAAGTCCCAGTGGAAGCTCGCCACGCAAAGGCCTGTAGGATGGAACACATCTGTGGAGAAGGACCCAGGCCGCCCCTTCCATTGACCAGTATGTCTTGCACAAGAGCGGCCGACGGCACGGATGCCTGTTGCGTCGTATCCTGCAACTGCCGGAGTCCTTCGTAGCTAAGGAAAAAGAAGGTCTTGTCCTTCTTGATAGGCCCGCCAAGAGTAAAACCGTACTGGCCGAGTCGAAAAGGTGGAATGGCGGCGTTGCCATTAAGGTCAAAGTCATTGAAGTTGCGGGCATCGAAAACGGAATTCCTGATGTAGCCATATAGCGTGCCGTGCCAGTCGTTTGTGCCAGACTTGGTGACCACATCGATCTGGCCGCCGGCTTGTGTGCCATACTCAGCGTCATACAAGGCGCTCGTAACGCGGTACTCTGCAATGGCGTCCTCGGAGATTTGAAGGCGCACTTGGGATTTCTGCGCTTGCTCTTGAATGCCACCTGCGTCCACGCCATCGAAGTTGAAGTTGTTGTCGTCAATGGCGCGACCGGCGAAACGAATGGTGCGCTGGTTCCCCCCGCCATCATCCTGTGCGAAAGGCGCAAGCAGGGTAAGGCTTGACCAGTCGCGGCCATTGACGGGGAGGCTAGCGATCCGGTCGTTGTCGATGACGGTGGAAGCCTCTGCCGAACTGCGGTCTGCGGGCGCGTTCGATGCTTTGACTTCGATGTGCTCGTTGATCGCTCCCAGGCTGAGTGCCACGTCCAGAGTGCGCGTTTGGCCCACGAGCAGAACGACGTCCTCCACCACCTTGGTCTTGAAAGCAGGACCTGTGACCGTTACCGTATAGCCGCCAGCGGCTAATCCCGGGAAGCGGTAGTAGCCCTTCGAATTGCTCTGCTGCTCCTCGGTCAGGCCGGTGTCGACAGCGGCGACCTTCACTCCAGCCCCCACCACAACTCTTCCCATTGGATCGGTCACGGTGCCTTCGAGCACGGCGCGATCCACCTGCGCGAACAGCGAAGTCGTTCCTGCGAGGAATGTCAGTACGCTGAGCGTGATCGTTAGTTTCAACAAAAAAGAGTGGGGGGAACAGCTGCGGCTAGAATTCATGACGTCAGCTCCTTGTGGCACAAGAACTGCTGCATGGGGAGAGGTTTCTTGCGGAGACCGTATGGCTCTGCCGCCAGAGATGGCTCTCTCCGGTTACGTTCAATGCTGGGAACGAGGATGACTGCAGATCCTAGAGTCGCCGTGTGACGTGGGAATGAACATCACGTTAATATTTCTTCAGATTGAACTGCTGATTTCCGCCTAAACTATGGCAGCTGGCGAGTGCTTTGCCATCCTCTAAGTGATGCGATGAAGCTGCTGATCGTGGAAGACGATGCGCGTATGGCCGACCTTCTCCGCAAAGGCTTGACGGAGGAGGGGCACACTGCGACATGCGCGTCAGACGGCGCCGAGGGCCTGGCTCTGGCGAAGTCTTACGAGTTCGACGTCATCATTCTCGATGTGATGATGCCCAAGCTCAGTGGATACGATCTCGCCAAGCGCCTTCGTGCCGAGAAAGTCCGTACGCCCATCCTGATGTTGACGGCCCGCGATTCCGTGCCCGACATCGTCAAAGGCCTCGATCTCGGCGCCGACGACTACATGACCAAGCCGTTCTCATTTGACGAACTGGTGGCCCGGTTACGCGCGGTGAAGCGCCGCGCACTGGTAGCGCAGGAAACGAACTTAAAAGTAGGGGACCTGGTTCTGGATCCCGCGAGCCGGGAAGTACAGCGTGGTGACGAACGGGTATCGCTGACCCGCACGGAATACAATCTGCTCGAGCGCCTCATGTATCGCGTGGGCAAGGTCGTTTCCCGGCGGGCGCTCATCGAATCCGTCTGGGGATTTGACCGCGAGATCGAAGAGAACACGCTCGACGCCTTCATGCACCTGCTGCGCAATAAGATTGATTCGCCGGGCAGGCGAAAGTTGATTCACACCGTACGCGGCGTGGGATACATGATCCGCCATGATGCTTCACGACAGGACGGCCACGCATGAAAAAGCTTTCCATCGGCGTGCGCCTGACGCTCTGGTACCTGGCGATTTTTGCTCTTGCCCAAATCGTCTTCGGCGCCGGCATGTGGTTTATCGTGCGGCATCATCTTTACGACCTAGTCGACGACGGACTCGAAGATCAAGTCGACGACTTGCAAAGCTTCTTGCAGACCCAAGGCAAGGATCCTGCCCTTGCGAAGCTCAGGGAGGAGGTAAACGAAACCTACACGATAGAGCACCAGGGAAATTATCTTGAGGTCTCTTCCGAGAATGGCGATCTCATCTACCGTTCCACTTTTCTTCAGGCGCACTCGTTGATGCTCCCTGCCTCCGATCGTGTCGGCCGAGCCACGTTCAGGAACCGCAGGATCGAAGGTAAACCGTTCCGCTTCCTCCTCGAGAAGGTGAGCGTGAATGGCCACATCTACACGGTTGAAATGGGCGTTCCCAGCAACGATGTGGTCGAGACCCTATCGTTGTTCCGTACGTATCTGCTGATGTTCGCTCCCGTGGTGTTGTTGCTCGCCGCGGGCGGAGGGTATTGGTTGAGCCGAAGGGCGCTGGCTCCAGTAGATGAACTGGTCCGAACCGCGCGCGAGGTCGGCGGGGCGAATCTCAACAGCCGGTTGCAGAGGCTGGAGACCGGTGACGAATTACAGCGTCTGTCCGATACCTTGAATGAAATGCTCGACCGCATCGAGCGCTCATTCTCGCGCGTCACCCAGTTCACCGCCGATGCCTCGCACGAACTTCGAACACCGATATCGCTGATCCGCACCGAGGCCGAACTAGCGCTCCGCCGTTCGCGAGGGGAAACCGAGTACAAAGAATCCCTCCGCCATATTCTGCTCGAGGCCGAACGCACCACCGCCCTGATCGAACAGTTGCTCGCCCTCGCCCGTGCCGACTCCGGCCGCGAGACGCTTCACATGCAGCCTGTAGATTTGCGAGCGACGCTGCGCAGCGTCGTTCAAGGCTGGGAGCAGGTTGCCACAATCCGCAATCTGCAATTCTCGGCCAACCTCGATTCGACCAGCATTGATTCGACCAACACTGATTCGACCAGCATCAACCACAAAGATTTGTGTGTCTTGGGAGACGAAGCGGCGCTGCGGCGATTGGTGGATATCTTGCTCGACAACGCGTTCAAGTACACTCAGTCTCCAGGCTCGGTGCATTTGTCACTCGAACAAAAGGGAGAGAGCACGGTGATTACAGTGCAAGACTCAGGAATGGGAATCGCCGAGAAAGACCAGCCTAAAATTTTCGAGCGCTTCTACCGTGTGGACGAAGCTCGAAGCCGCGCCCAGGGAGGCGCGGGCCTGGGTCTCGCCATAGCACAGTGGATCGTCACCCAACACCGCGGCTCGATTGGAGTACAGAGCCACCTCGGCACCGGCGCCGTTTTCCGCGTCGAGTTACCCATGACCGCAACCCCTGCTCAGAACCCGCAGCCGGTGTAAGACAGTTCAAAATCGGCAATCGCTGCACCTGTGATGGTCACCGTGTGACCAACGTGCTTCGAGAGATCGATTGCAGAATTCCGTAATTGATAGGTTTTCCCATCTTCTCCCGTTATTGCGAATTCATTGGCTTCGTCGCCCCTCTGCATGGCATCCCGTGACTGTCGTCTTCTGCTCCCTTGCTTTGGTTTGTGCGAATCCTCCCGTCGCCACTGAAAGTGCGCCAGGACCAAGCAGACTACGACCGAAACGAGTGCGCCAACCGGTCTTTTCACGTTTCACCTCCTGAACGTTGCGATTCGCTTTCTACGCTGATTTCGTTGTTCGATCGTTTTCGATTGAGCGGAAGCATTCAAAGGTTGCAGACTGGTGGAAAGATACCGTTCAGGTAACGTTCATTTTCATCGGTTACGATTGGAGGCTTACTTACCGACCGTCGTCGGCACGAGAAGAGGAGGCTTGACCGTGCGAACAACTCTTCTGCTTTCATTAATCTCAACTCTGTTGGCCTTTGGTCCAGGATTGGAAGCTCAGGACCCTGGTCCAATCCTCAAGAAAGTTGCGGAGTTTGAGCTGCCGGGGCCTCCCGGAAAACGCTTTGACTACCTCACTCTTGATCCTGACGATCACTATTTGATCTCGGCGCACCTCGCAGCGGGACAGACGTACGTCATCGATTTGCGCACGAACAAAGTCGTCGCCACCGTTGCGGACACCCCGGGCGCAGAAGGTGTTGAGTATGTCTCTGAGTTGAAGAAATTCTATACGTCGAACGCGGGCGATAACACGATTGGTGTCGTAGACATGCGCCAAATGAAAGTCGTGAAGAAGCTACGAACCGAACGCAAACCCGACGGAAGCGCTTATGCAGCGCCGTTCCACAAGCTGTACGTCTCTGACGAACGTGGCAAAGCAGAGGCCATTGTGGACGTGACCAAAGACGAGATCGTGAAGACCCTGCACTTCAATAGCGAGACCGGCATGCCCCAGTATGATCCGGTGGCTCGCAAGGTATACGTGAATCTGCAGGACGAGAACATCTTTGCCGTGATCGATCCCACTACGGACGAGGTGATCGGCCGCTATCCGGTCGGACGTTGCAAAGGCAACCACGGAATGACGCTCGATCCGGAACATCATCGTGCTTTTCTGTCCTGCGAAGAAAACAATCTAATGACCGTGTTCGATCTTGATAAGCACGAACCCATTGCGTATCTCGAAATGGCGGGCGGTCCGGATGTGATCAAGTTTGATCCGGGTCTGGGCCGCATTTACGCCGCTTGCTACAGCGGAGCCGTTTCCGTTTTTCACCAAGATGACCCTCAGCACTATCGAAAGCTCGAGGACTTTAAGGTTCAACACGCCGTTCACAGCCTTGCTGTGGACCCGGAAACTCACCGCGTCTATACGCCAGAGCAAGAGGAGAACGGAAAGCCTGTGGCCCGAATGGTCGTGTATGACGCTATAACAGGGAAATAGAGGAGAGACTTACGCTCACGGCTGTGCGCATGATGAGCGCGAACCTCTTATGCGAATCCTGATTGTAGAAGATGAGAAGAAAATGGCAGCCGTCCTCAAAAAGGGCCTTGAGGCGGATAACCATCGTGTCAGCCTCGCCTTCGACGGCCGTAGCGGACTCGAGTTGGCGTCCACCACAGAGTTCGACGTCGTAGTGCTTGATCTGATGTTACCTGTGATTGACGGTTTCGAAGTGGCTCGCCGACTGCGAAGGAGTGACAACCGGACTCCGATCCTGATGCTCACAGCGCGCGATGCTGTGCCGGATATCGTAAAGGGTCTCGATGTCGGCGCTGATGACTATCTGACCAAACCATTTGCCTTCGAAGTTTTCCTGGCTCGCTTGCGTTCGGTCGCGCGCCGCGGTTCCACACCGCGCCCAACCACACTTCAGGTCGGCGATCTCGTCTTGAACCCTGCGAGCCAACGCGAGCACGCGCTGCGTGACTAAGCACGGAGGCGATTGCTCTGGCGACGGGAAACGTGAGCGACGCACACCGGCATTCAGCGGACTTTCAGGTTCCGCCGCTAGTATCATTTAACTGCGAAGAGAAAATTATCGCTGCCGCCTTGTCCTTCGGCAATTTCTGGCCAGCGAATTCCGAGGAGCACTTTGGGACTGATCAAACGCGGTTGGATTTGGGTGCTCGCTCTTTTGGTGGTCGGCGGCGTTTTTACCGCATTTCGACTGACCAAAAAGACGGATCCCGACTACTTTACGGCGAAAGTAGAGAAGGGGGATATCCGCCAAGTCATCGAAGCGACCGGAACCATCAACCCGGTCACATCAGTTCAAGTAGGTTCGCAAGTTTCCGGGATGATCTCCAAGCTTTACGTCGATTTCAATTCAAAAGTCACGAAAGGCCAAGTCATCGCGGAGATCGATCCCAAACTGTTCCAAGGGGCAGTTCTCCAGGCAGAAGCCGATCTCCAGAACGCGCAAGCGCTGCTCGCAGCAGCGAAAGCAAACCTCGCAAAAGATCAGGCTACTCTGCAACAGAACAAGCTCGATTACGACAGGGCGGTGGGCCTGCAACGACAGGGCGTCAACAGCCAGCAGCAACTGGATCAAGCGAAGGCAACTTACGATGCGATAACCGCACAGGCGGGCTCGGATCGCGCCGCCATTCAACAGGCGGAAGCGCAAGTTGCTCAGAAGACAGCCGCTCTGAAGGTTGCTCAAACGAACCTGGACTACACCATCATTCGGGCTCCGATCAACGGAACGGTTGTAGCCAGGAACATCGATATTGGACAAACGGTCGCTGCTTCCTTGCAGGCCCCAACGCTCTTCATGATCGCTCTCGATCTGACTAAAATGCAGGTTTATGCCAAGACCGATGAGGGAGACGTGGGACAGATCCGGCCCGGACAGAAGGCGGACTTTCAGGTCGACGCATTCCCCAAAGAAATGTTTCACGGGGTCGTGTTCCAGGTTCGGATGAATGCGACCAGCATTCAGAATGTCGTCACCTACGATACGATCGTGAACTTCGACAATCCCGATCTAAAGCTCTTTCCCGGCATGACCGCTTATGTTTCGATTCCGGTGGCGTCGGTTACTGACGCTGTAAAAATCCCAAACGCTGCGCTCCGCTACAAACCGGACCTTCCGGCAGAAAAGGTGCAGGAACTTTACAGCAAGTATGGAGTTTCTATTACTCCATCCACGCCTGCTGAACCAGCCGTCGGACAAACCGGTGCCACCGGCAGAGAACACGCAGCTCCCAAACCCAGCAGCGTGGGCAACTCTGGCCTGGCAGTCGTTTGGAAGCTTCAGCCAGACAAGTCGTTGCGGCCTCTGCAGGTTCGTATAGGTCTGACGGATCACACCTATACAGCGTTGACCGCCGGTGATCTCCAGCCCGGAGACGAGTTGGTGACGGGCGCAACTACGGTAAAGCAGGAGTCTGCTGGGCCGGGTCTCACTCCTCAGCGGCGCTAGGATCACCATGGTAATAGCGAATCCAGCTACGACGACGAATGCGGTTGCTGCAGTCGTCAGCACACCGCTCGTCGAAGTTCATGACATCAGAAAGAATTATCAACTCGGGGAAACGGAAGTCCACGCGCTTCGTGGCGTCAGCGTGAATATTCATGCGGGAGACTTCGTTGCCATCATGGGTGCAAGTGGCAGTGG